>JAISTQ010000046.1 GCA_031272505.1 Propionibacteriaceae bacterium | reverse complement strand
TTGCCCGCCCCGCCAAAGGTCCGGCTCCACTGCTTGTTGCCGTTTTTGTCGAGCTTGATCATCAGCCCGTCCATACCGCCCTTGTTCTTGACGGCATCTCCATCGGTGGAATACGTCACCCCAACCGCGACCACCCCGCCGTCGGACGTAAAAGCGACGGTCTGCAGATTGTCCAGCGCCGAGCCGCCGACGTTCGCCTCCCAGAGGATGTTCGTCCATTTATCGAAGCGGATGATGAAGCCGTCTTGCCCACCCTTGGGCGCGCTCTTGCTGTTCGTGCTGATGTCCTTATTGGTGGAAGAGGTGTACCCAGCCACCACGAAACCGCCATCGGCAGCTACGGCGACGGACAGCAGCCCGTCATCATTGGTGCCGCCGGTGCTTCTGAGCCACTTTTTGGTGCCGTCTTTGTCGTATTTGACGATGATGCCGTCTTGGCCGCCATCGGGGTTGATGGGGTCCCAGATGTCACCATCTAATGAATCAGACCAACCGACAGCGATGAACCCCGTATCTGGGCAAGCGGCAACTCCGTTGAAGAAATCATCGCCACCTCCTCCGGTGGCCTGCGCCCAGAGTTGGTTGTTGAGGGGGCCGATTTTCGCGATGGCCGCATCCCGACTCTTCCGATTCGGGTCCAGTGAACCCGTGAAGTCCAAAGACGTCGTACCGCCCGCCATCACGAAGCCGCCGTCGCTCGCCTCGGTAATCGAATAGAACGCATCAAAGCTGGTACCGCCGATGTTCGTGGACCAAAGTCCAACTGCATCTTGGTTGATTTTGGTGACGAAACCGTCAGATCCCCCGTAGTCGCCGATGGTGTTTGTGGTGGTTATCCCCGCTGCGACAAGGGTGCCATCGGATGCCTTCACAATTGACCGAAACTCGTCTTCTCCGTTCTCCCCAAACACACTGACCCGCTCCTTCTTCCCGTCCAGCGTGGTGGCCGCGCTACTGAACTGCGGCACCGAAGCCAGCAGGCCACCCAGCAGCGACACGCTCACCAGCGTCGCCACCACAAAGCGCAATCGTCGTGAATCCATGATCTCTTCCTCGGGGTCCGGCCCTAAAAAGCCTCACTACAAGCATAGGCCGTCGCCACAACGGGGAAAAATCCCCATCCGGATGCGGGCACCAGCCAGCTACAGCGTCCAGTTCACCGGGGCGGCGCCTTGGGAAATGAGGGCGGCGTTGGCGCGGGAGAAGGGGCGGGAGCCGAAAAAGCCGGAGTGGGCGGAGAGGGGGGAGGGGTGGGGGCTGGAGATGATGGGGACGGGGCCGAGGCGGGGGGTGAGGGTTTGGGCGTTGCGGCCCCAGAGGATGGCGACCAGCGGGCCGCCGCGTTCCACCAGGGCGTCGATGGCCCGGTCGGTCACCGGCTCCCAGCCTTTGCCTTGGTGGGAGTTGGGGTGGCCGGGTTGCACGGTGAGCACCCGGTTCAGCAGCAGCACGCCGCGCTCGAACCACGGGGACAAATCGCCATTCGGCGGCGGGGCTACGCCCAGGTCGTCCACCAGTTCCTTGAAGATGTTCACCAGCGATCCGGGCAGCGGCCGCACCTCGGCGGCCACCGAGAACGACAGGCCCACCGCGTGGCCGGGGGTCGGGTACGGATCCTGCCCGACGATCAACACCCGCACCTGCGCCAGCGGCCGGGTGAACGCGCGCAGCACATTTGGCCCAGCGGGCAGATAGCCGCGTCCCGCCGCCAACTCGGCGCGCAGGAAATCGCCCATGGCGGTGACGTTTTCCGCCACCGGAGCCAGCGCGGCGGCCCAGTCGGGGGCGACCAACTGGGCCAGCGGCTGTCTAGATGAGGCCAAGTTCCTTCACCGCGGCGCGCTCGTCCTCGAGCTCCGCGATCGAGGCGTCGATCTTCGCCTTCGAGAACGGATCCAGCTCCAGGCCCTCCACGATGGAGACCACGCCGTCGGCGACCGTCACCGGGAAGGAGGAGACCAGGCCCTCGGGGATGCCGTAGGCGCCTTGCGTCCACACTGCGGCGGACACCCAGTCGCCCGCCGGAGTGGAATGCGTCCAGCTCTTCGCCGCCTCGCAGGTGGCGTTCGCGGCCGAGGCCGCGCTGGAGAGCCCCCGCGCGTCAATGATCGCGGCGCCGCGCTTGGCCACTGTGGGGATGAACTCGCCTTCGATCCAGGCCTCGTCCACCAAATCGATGGCCGGCTTGCCCGCCACCTCCGCGTGGAAGACGTCCGGATACTGAGTGGACGAGTGGTTGCCCCAGATCGTCATCTTCTTCACTTCGCCGACGCCCACGCCGGTCTTCTTCGCCAATTGGGTGAGCGCCCGGTTGTGATCGAGGCGCGTCAACGCCTGGAAGCGATCCTTCGGGATGTCCGGGGCGTTCGAGGCGGCGATCAGCGCGTTGGTGTTGGCCGGGTTGCCCGTCACCAGCACCTTGATGTCCGACGCGGCCACCTTGTTCAGCGCCTTGCCCTGCGGCGCGAAGATGCCGCCGTTCTTGCTCAGCAGATCGCCACGCTCCATGCCCGCCTTGCGCGGGAACGCGCCCACCAGCAGCGCCAGCGAGCAGCCATTGAAGATCGTCTCCGGATCGTCACCGATCTCGATGCCGACCAGATTCGGGAAAGCGCAGTCGTCAAGCTCCATGACGACGCCCTCCAGCGGCTTCAACGCCGGGGCGATCTCCAGCAGCCGCAACTCGATCGGCTGATCTGGCCCGTAGATCGCACCCGAGGCGATCCGGAATAGCAGGCTGTAGCCGATCTGCCCGGCGGCACCGGTGACGGCAATCTTTATGGGGGTGTTGCTCACGAAAATACTCCTTTTCCAAGGCCGAAATAAACTGCCATCACGCTATCACTTCGCGGGCCGTGTTGGGAGCACACTAACGGAAGACGACGGTGCGTTGGCCATCCAGCAGCACCCGATGCTCCGCGAACAGCTTCACCGCCTCGGTGAGCGTGTGCGTCTCCTGCTCCTGGCCGATGGCGATCAACTGCGGCACATCCATGGTGTGATCCACCCGCCGCACGTTCTGCTCGATGATCGGCCCCTCGTCCAGCGCCGAAGTGACGAAATGGGCCGTCGCCCCGATCAGCTTCACCCCGCGCTCGTGCGCCTGCCGGTACGGATTCGCGCCCTTGAAACCCGGCAGGAACGAATGGTGGATGTTGATCGCCTTGCCCTCCAGCGCCTGGCACAGCTCCGGCGAGAGAATCTGCATGTAGCGGGCCAGCACCACCAGCTCGATGTCATGCTCGGCCACCGCGTTCAGAATCCGCTTCTCCACGTCGGCCTTCGTCTCCGGCGTCACCACATGGTGCTCGAACGGCACCGAATAGAACGACGCCAACTCGCCCAAATCCGGGTGGTTGCCGATGATCAGCGGAATGTTGACGGGCAGGTACCCCGAGCGCGCCCGGAACAGCAGATCGTTGAGGACGTGCCCCTCCTTGCTCACCAGCACCAAAGTGCGCCGCCGCCGCCCCACATAGTCGATCGTCCACTCGGCGTCCAACTCCTTCGCCAGCGGCAGCACCGCCTCCTCGAAGATGGAACGGTCAAAACCGGATTGCACCTGCACCCGCATGAAAAACTGACCGGAATCCGTGGAGGTGAACTGCTGCAACTCGGTGATGTTGCCCTGCGCGGCCAGAATCGCCCCCGTCACCCCATTCACGATGCCGGGCCGATCCGGGCAGGCGAGGGTGAGCAGCCAGTGGTTGGAATCGATCACGGGAAAAGAATACCCGAGGCGATGCGCTCACCGCGCTGATGAGATGCGACAATATAAGGGTGTTGCCACTGCCCAAGCATCCCGGCGTCTCCTACATCATGCCGGTGCTCAACGAAGCCGAGCACCTGGAGGCGGCGGTGGCGGGCATTCTGGCGCAAAAGTATGACGGTGAAGCTGAGGTCATCTTGGCGCTGGGCAATTCCACGGACGGGACGAGCGAGCTGGCCGAATCGCTGGCGGCGGCCGATCCGCGCATCCAGTTGGTGCGCAACCCGGCCAACGACGTGCCCATCGGCTTGAACTTGGCGATCCGGGCCTCCAAATATCCGGTGATCATCCGGGTGGACGCGCACTCGGAGCTGCCCCCCGATTACACCGCCGAGCTGGTCGGGGTGCTCGCCTCGACGGACGCGGTGAACGTTGGCGGGGTGATGCTCGCCAAGGGTGACGGGCCAGTCCAGGAGGCGATCGCGCGGGCGTACAACTCGCCGTTCGGCCTCGGCGGGGCGGCCTACCACGGCGGCCGGACGGACGTGCCCATGGCAGCCGAATCGGCCTACTTGGGCGTCTATCGCCGCGAAATCTTTGACGAGGTGGGCTACTTTGACGAGTCGATGCGCCGCGCCCAAGACTGGGAGCTGAACTACCGCATCCGCCAGCAGGGGTACGTCATCCTCTTTGATCCGGGCGTGGAGGTCGGCTACTGGCCGCGCGCCTCCTTCGGCGCGCTGCGCAAGCAGATGTACGCCACCGGCGTGTGGCGGGGGGCGCTGGTCCGCCGCCAAGGCAAGACGCCGCTGCGCTACCTGGCCCCGCCGCTGCTGGTGTTGGGGCTGTTGGCCTCGCTGGGCATCGCGCTCACCGGGGCGGGGGGACGGCGCTGGCTGGCCGGCTGCCTGCCCGCACTATACATATTGGGGTTGACGGGGGTTTCGTTCACCATGCCCGGCCGCTCTCCCTTCGGGAAAGTGCTCAACGTGCTCACCCTCGCGGTGATCCACATCTCCTGGGGGCTGGGCTTCCTGCGCGGCCTGCTGCGCGGCGCGGGCAGCACCGTGGACAAGTCGCGCGCTTGAGCCGGCCGTTAGGCGGTGCCGCTACAATCGCCCTATGTTCCGCCGCTTTGCCATCGTCGCCTTAGCCCTGTTCTTGACGTCCTGTGCCGCCCCCGGCACCACCCCCACCATTGAGCCCAGCACCACCGCGCCCAGCACCTCTCCCACCCCGAGCGCCACTCCGACCTCGTCCCCCACGCCCACCCCAGCCGCCGCCCCCTCCGCCCGCTTCGCGGTGATGACGTACAACATCCTCAAAGGCGGCACCAGTTGCCCCGGCTGCGCCGCCATGAAAAAGGCCGGTTACGCCGACGAGCTGGACCTCAAGGTGCGGATGCCCGCCGCCGCCGCGAAGATCGCCTACACCGGGCCCGCCATCGTCGGCATCCAGGAGAACGAGAACGACGGCAAGCTGCCGCTCACCTATCTGCTGCCCGAGCTGCCCGGCTACGCCGCCGTCAACGCGAAGAAATCCGTGCCGATCCTGTATCTGGAGTCGCTGTTCACGCTGGTCGATTCCGGTTTCGCCACCTTGGAGAAGCCCGGCGTCACCTGCTACCAGAGCGACAAGACCGCCGGCCGCTACGTCTCTTGGGCCAAGCTGCAGCACCTGGAGACCGGCGGCGAGATCGTGGTGCTGAACACCCACCTGCACCCCGGCGACTCCACCGAATGCGCCGCGCTGCGCGCTGAGTCGATCACCAAGATCCGCGCGCTCATCGACGAGGTGAACCCGGCCGGGCTGCCCATCATCGTCACCGGGGATTTCAACACCCTGCACGGCGAGGAACGCGAAGGCTACGTCGATCCACTCGACAAAATGTGGGCCGCCGAGCTGGTGGACGCCTTTGATCTGGCTGACGCCGACCTCTCCGACGTGGAAGAGGCCGATTCCGCGAACTGGATGAAAGCCGAGATTGACGGCGTCGAATACGCCAAGGCCATCTCCACCAACCACACCCACATTGATTACATCTGGCTGCGCGATTCCGCGCTGGTGACTTCCTGGATGGTGTTCAGCGGGCCCGAAATCGACTACCGCGACGTGGAAGGGCAGACCGTCCCCTTCTTCGCGGGCGTGCTGCCCTCCGACCACTCGCCCGTCATCGCCGACGTCACGTTAACGTTCGAGAATAGATGACGAACGCCAGCGAGTCGGAGCCGGTGGCGCCGGTGCGCACCCCCGAATAGAGGGTGCCGCCGCTGATCACGATCCCTTCGGGCTCGCCGCTGATCTTGGTGCGCGCCTCCAGCCCGGCCACCTCGTAAATGTCGACATCTAAGGCGAGCTTCAACAGGTACTTGTTCGTCTGCTCCATGCCGGTGGCGATGTAGAGCCGCTCGCCATCCCAGGCCATGCCCTGCTCGGTGTATTCGCTGTACGGCTGGCCGATCTGCAAGAACTCCTTGGCGTGGGTGCCGGTGTCCGGGTATTGCAGCTCGAAGGTCTGCACCTTCTCCAGCGACACCTCGGGCAGGTCGCGCCGCTGGCCCCCCGCGTCGTCCACCAGATCGGAGACGAAGTACGTCTTCATCTCGCAGCTGAGCTGCTTCTTGCAGCGTTTCACCAGGCCGATTTGCGCGTCCGCGCCGGAGCCGGCGTTCACCAGGTAGGCCCCCTCGTAGCCGCTGGGCATGGTGTAGCGGGTCAGCGTCTGCTTGCCGAACACGTCCGTCACATGGAAGAGGTACGGCAGGTTGTCCGGCCCGTATTTCGCGTCGCTCTTCGCATACTCGGTGCCGTCCGCGCCGCCCGACCACACCGAGACGGTGTCGCCGGCATACTCGAAAAGGAACATGGTGCCGTGGCCGATGTCCTTGGGCAGCGTCACCCGCTGCTCGAACGCCCCGGTCGCCCGCGCATAGCGCAGCAGCGAGATGATGTGATCCGAGGCGTCGTTGTAAACCACATACACGTAGCGGCCATCGGGGCTGAACGAGAAATTCTGCGCGTTGTACAACCCGCCGGACTGCTTGCCGGTGAACTCCTCGGGGGCCTTTAACGTCAACAGCTTCTTGCCCACCGACTTCTCGACGGCCTCCTGGCTCGCCTCTTCGGGCGCCTCCTCGCCCTCCGGGGCCTGCGGCAGCAGCCAGACCGTCGCCCGCAGCATGTTGTGGTCGGACGGGATCTGCCCCACCAGTTCGCCCTTGGAGTTGACGTTCACCACCGTCTCAAACTCGCTTACCTGCATTGGCGTCACCAGGATGTAGTCGATGTTCGCTCCGTTGACGGTCTTGCTCTTCGGCGGCTTGCGGCGGAACCAGTTGTACGAGTTGTACTCGGTGTGGATGCGGGTCTCCACGAAGGCGTCGACCGCCCGGCCATTCTTGGTGGAATTCCCCAGCGGATCGAGATACCCGGCCGCGGTGAGCACGTTGTAGGGGGTGTTCGACGGGTATTCGGTGCGTGACGAGTTGAGATCGCCCACCACGATCACCGGCAGCCCCTCGGTGTTCAGCTCCTTGATGATCTCGACGGCCGCGGTGGCCTGCTGGCGGCGCAGGGCGGTCTTCTTGTTCGCCTTGTCGTCCTTCGCGTCGTTGCCCGGTTCTAAATGCAGGTTGACGAAATAGAACTGCATCCCGGTGGCGAGCTGGGTGACCTTCGCCCACACCAGCGGCCGGTAGTCGCGGCCCGGAATCTGCTCCATCCCGGCGTCGTCCAGTTGCAGCCGCTCCGAGTTGTACAGAATCCGGTTGTCGCGGGAGACCGACGGGTTCTGGTCGGCGTAGCGATATGGGGAGCCGAGCCGGTGCAGCAGGTCGAGGTACTGCGGCTCGCGGGTGCCGTTGGTGGAGACGTAGGTGCGGTTCACCTCCTGCAGCCCGATGATGTCCGGGTCTTGGGCCAAGATGTTCGCGATCACGCCGTCCCGCCGCTTCTCCCAGGAGGCGTCGCCCTTCATGGTGCACGACGCGCAGAACACGTTGTAGCTGGCCACCCGCAGCCCCGCCTTCTTCGGGATGGTGGCCGTCGCCGTCGCCGACCAGTCGGACATCTCGGTGCCGGTGCCGTCCACCAGCCGCGCCCGGATGTAGTAGGTGCGGCCCGCCTTCAGCTTGGAAAAGCTGAGCTTCTTGGCGGTGGTGGTGCGTTTGGTGACGGTGGTGAAGTTGGCGTCCTTGGCGATTTCCAGCAGGTACGTCAAATCCTGGCCGACCAGTTCCCAGTTGGTTTGGATTGACGAAAAACTGGTCACCTTTGTCTTCAGCTCTGGGGCGGGCAGCGGGTAGCGCGAATCCTCGGTGGTGAACTGCATCACCGGGGAGGCGGGGGAGAGCAGCCCCGAGAGCGTCACGTTGTAGACCCGCACATAATAGGTGGTGCCCGGCTGCAGGCCCGAGAGGGTGAGGCTGGGCTGTTCCGTCTCGTGCTGGGTGGGCATGGCGAAATCCTCGGAGTCCGCGATCTCGATCAGGTAACCCGGCGAATTGCCCGTCCAGGTGATCAGCGCGGAGTTTTCGCGCGGGGCCACTTGCACGCTCTCCACGTCCACCATCTCCGGGGTGTCCTCGGTGACGACCACGCAGCCGGACAGCAGCACGGCGGCAAGGAAGTACGCGAGCACGCACACCGCTTTTGGCTTCACGAGTTCCCTTCCCTAGAGCGTGCGTCAATTATTCCATCATCTTCTTGGTATTGACGGACTCCCAGCAAGCTCACAGCGATTCACGATAGGCTGATGATAACCGTCTGGCCGTAGGGCGGCCGGGCTCTCGATTTTGAATGAGGTTTGCTATGACAGATTTGAATGGGAGCGGACCGCTCCCGAACGTCACCGACACCACCGTGAGCGTCAGCCGGGTGGTGTCTACATCATTGAAAGAGACGTGGAAGCTGCTGAACACCCAGGCGGGCAATGAAGCCCTGTTGGGCAAGGGTGGGGTAGTCGGCGACAAAGGCGATTCCTGGCGTTCCGAAGAGGGCACCTTTGGGGTAATCCGCTCTTATCATCCGCTGGAGCAGATCCGCTTCTACTGGTACGCCGCCGAAGGCGCGCCGAAGACGGTGGTGGACGTGCTCATCGCCCCCGAGGGGGAGGGCACCCGCATCACGATCAATCACGAGCGGGTTCCGGCCTACTTCGACACCGCGAAGATCGCCTCCCGTTGGGAGAACGCGATCGACACGATCATCGCGCAGTAGCTGACAGCCGTCAGTCGAGCTCGATCAGGTCGAAGTAACCGTAGGGAGGCTCGACGTTGCCGCTGTACCCGGTGAAGTGGCTGGGGTAGTGCGCTGCAATGCTTGCGAACGTGCTGCTGATGTCGGCCAGGTTGTCGGCAAAGACCGAGACGGAGAGGTGTCCGTCTCCGAAGATGACCGCGGTGTTCAGCAGGTTGTAGTTGTTCGAATCGCGCTTCTTGATGGATTTCCCCCAGCCGATGATGTCTTCGCTCCCGACGAGATAGACGTCATAGCTGGCCCTGGTGTTGTTCTTGAAACGATAGCTGAACAGCTCGTCTGAATCTGCCGGGTCAGCCCAGTAGCGGTAGCTCACCCAGGTGTCATCGGCTATGTTGCACCACAAGTAGACGTTCAGCGCCCGGTAGGCTTTGCCGTCCATGTCGCCGCTGGTCTTCGGGTTCTTCACTTCGCAGCCGTTCGGTATCGACTCCGACACCTCGCCCAACTCCGGGAAGACGTAGTACAGGTAGTTCACCGCGTCATCCTTGGTGCTGACGGCGGGGCATTTGGAGAGGTCGTTGACGGTGTCGCCCGACCAGCAGGTGAAGGCTGCCGCTTCGGGGGTGGGCGTCGGCTCGACGACCGGAGTCTCGCTCGGTACGGCGGGTTCGGTGCTCGGCTCGGTGGGGAGGCTCGGATCGGCGGACGGCTCTTCGCTCATGGTCGGGATGACGTAGGGAGACTCACTGAACGAGGGGCTGGCGGACGGGGTGCCCCAGCCCTTGAAGAAATTCGTCCCGAACAGCAGGCCGACTCCGCCGCCGATGACGACCAAGGCCACCGTCAACGCGATGATCAGCGGCTTGCGGTTGTCTTTGGGTGGCTGCGGTGAGCCGGGTTGCGGCGGATACTGCGGCGGGTATTGCGGCGGCACCTGCCCGGCGCCCGGTTGTGGTTGCGGCCCGCGCAGCACCGTCGGATACTGTTGGGTCGGCTGCTGGGCCGGGTAGGGTTGCGTCGGCTGCGTCGGCTGCGGCGGCTGCGGCGGGTACGGCTGGTTTGCCGGTGGGGGAGGGGGTACAGGTGGCTGGCTCAACTTACCTCCTTATTGGGTGAAGTCGTTCTGGTACGAGGTGCCTTTGGCGCGATCCCAGGAGCTGCGGATTTCCATCTCGGCCTCCGCGCGGCCCACCCAGACGGCCCCTTCGACGCTCTTGCCGGGCTCCAAATCCTTATATACGGTGAAGAAATGCTCGATCTCCAGCAGAGTGAGATCGGGCAGATCGGTGAGTTCCTTGATGTTCGATTGCCGCTGGTCGGCCACCGGGATGGCGAGCACTTTGTCGTCACCGCCATTCTCGTCACTCATCCGGAACATCCCGATGGCGCGGCATTCGATCAGCGCGCCCGGGAAGGTGGCCTCGGGCACCAGCACCATGGCGTCCAGCGGATCGCCGTCCTGGCCGAGCGTGCCCTCGATGAAGCCGTAGTCGTTCGGGTATTGGGTGGCGGTGAACAGAGTGCGGTCCAAGCGGATGCGACCGGTGTGGTGATCCATCTCGTACTTGTTCTTGGTGCCTTTCGGAATCTCAATCGTGACGTCGAAATGCAGATACGGCTGGATGTGCGGGGCGGCGAAAGACGGTGTGGCCATGGCGATTCCTCTTCATCGCTCGGAGAGTTGACACCAAGAAACTTAGCACGAGCGGGTAACGTTAGAAGGCAGGAAGAGAAACGAGGTGCGATGAAATTCAAGCTGTTGGGGCTGATCCTCGCGGGCTCGCTGGTCTTCAGCGGCTGCGCGGTCGCCGATCCGACGGTCTCCGAGTCCGATCTCAGCGCGCTCGCCACCGCCGTCGGGCTGGAGACGCCCGATCCGGGGGACGAGAATGGCTGGGAGCCCGAGGAGCCGGTGCTGCCCGATTCCGAGGTGCTCGCCAAGGCGCTGAACAAGATCTCCCGCAAGTCTTTGACGACCGGCTTTGCGGTGCTGGCGCCCGATGGCACGGTGCTCGCCTACCGCAACGATTACGGCATGGTGCCCGCCTCCACCATGAAATTGGTGACGGCGCTGGCCGCCATCGACGTGCTCGGCCGCGATACCCGCTTCAGCACCTCGGTGGTCTCCGCCGAGGCCGGCAAGATCACTTTGGTGGGCGGGGGCGATCCGTTCCTGTGGAAGGGCAAGTCGTCGGTCTCCGCGCGGCGGGCCAACTTGGACGATCTGGCCGCCGCGACGGCTGCCGCGTTGACGGCCGCCGGGGTGACGAGCGTCAAGCTCACCTATGACGCCTCGCTGTTCTCCGGCTCCGCCTACTCGTCAAGCTGGAAGAAGTCGTGGGCCTCGTACACGCCGCGCATCAAGGCGCTGGTGGTGAACGGCGGCAAGTCCACCGGCTGGGCCGCCGACAAAGATCCGGCCCTGGCCACCGCGAAGGCGTTCGCCGACCGTTTGAAGAAGAACGGCATCAAGGTATCGTCCACCAAAGCGGGCGCGGCTCCCGAAGGGGCGGTCGAGGTCGCCGCCGTGCAGAGCGCCACCGTCGGGGTGCAGGTGCGCCGGATGCTCAAGTACTCGGACAACGTCGCCGCCGAGGTGCTCGCGCGGCAGGTCGCCATCGCGAAGGGGCTGCCCGGCTCGTTCTCCGGGGCGAACAAGGCGCTGAAGGCCTGGATGCAGGAGAAGGGCCTGTGGGAGACCGGCCAGAAGATTGACGGCGGCTCCGGCCTGTCTTCGAAGACGAAGCTGAAGCCCTCGGTGCTGGCCAAGCTGGTGCTCATCTCTTTGGACGACAACACTTATTACGACGTGATCGCCGGGTTGCCCACCGCCGGGGTGGACGGCACCCTGAAGAAGCGTTTCAACGACAAGTCGGAGGCGGCGGGCCGCAAGGTGGTGCACGCGAAGACCGGCTCTTTGAAGGAAGTGGATACCTTGGCCGGCTATGTGACGACGGCAGACGGCGTCACGCTCACCTTCGCGTTCATGTCCAGCCATGCCAGCTCGAAGGCCAAAGCGGCGGTGAACTGGATCGACCGGTCGGCGTCCGTGCTCGCCAAATGCGGCTGCCGCTAGGTATTCGTAATGGCGAAGAAGGCGCTGCAGCCAGCCACGTTGGCGGTGGTGCAGGCGATTGCGGCTCACGTCCACGCGCCGATGCTGGTGGCCGTCTCCGGTGGGGCCGATTCTCTGGCTTTGGCCGCCGGGGCGGCGATTGCGGGGCGACGGGGTTCGCTGCTGGTGCGCGCGGTGGTCGTCGATCATCAGTTGCAGCCTGATTCCGCTGCCGTCGCGGCGGCTACCGTGGCGAAGCTCGCCGAGCTAGGTGTTCCCGCCGAGGTGGTGGCGGTTGACGTGGTTGAATCCGGCGACGGGTTGGAGGCGGCCGCCCGACAAGCCCGCTATGACGCTTTGGCCGCTTGCGCCCAGCCCGGCGAAGTAGTGTTGCTCGGCCACACTTTGGACGACCAGGCGGAGACGGTGCTGCTCGGCTTGGCCCGGGGCTCCGGCACCCGCTCGCTGGCCGGGATGCCCGCCGTGCGCGGTGGTTTTGTGCGGCCCCTGTTGGGCATTCGCCGCGCGACCACCCGGCAATGCTGCCTTGAAATGGGCATCACCTGGTGGGACGATCCGCTCAACGCCGATGAGCGCTTTGCCAGGGTGCGCGTCCGGCAGACCGTGCTGCCGATGCTCGAAGCGCAACTCGGCCCCGGCATCGCCGAGGCCCTCGCCCGCACCGCCCAACTCGCCACCCAAGACGCCGACTACCTCGACGAACTCGCCGCCCAAGCAGCCGTCTCCCCCAACCCCGATCCGGCCAACCCATCGGCCGCTCAAGCGCACGACTCGCACAGCCCGGCTCCCGATCAGGTGGGTATTTCGACCAGCCGACTCCCCGTCGACGTTCTGGCCCCGCTCCCCACCCCGATCCGGCTCCGCGTGCTCCGCGACTGGCTCCGCGCCCAAGGCGCCACCGACCTCAGCTACACCCACCTCCAAGCCGTCGACACCCTCATCACCGACTGGCACGGCCAAAAAGGCATCACCATCCCCGGCCTCACCATCCACCGCCACCACAACCTCCTCCACCCGTAAACTACTTCTCTTTTTACTATCTTCCCTAGTGCTAGTCCAAATGCCCTGGGAGCGGGTGGCGGGGCTGAGAGGATAAGCGTAGCACCTAACGAAAGTTTTTCGTTCGGCGATGTCGCCGACATCCCACCCGCATCGGTGCGGGTGCCACCGATGCAGCCCATATCAGAAAGGAGTCATCGAAATGATGACACATCACCGACTACGGGCGTTCATTGCCGTCACCTTGGGGATGGTACTGAGCGCTACCTCACTGCTAGCTGCGCAGTCACCGCAGGCTGTCGCGGACCCGCTTCGGCTGGGCCCGACGGTGAACAAGACGGATGATTCGCCCACCGGCTACACCGTGACCTTTCGTTACCAGGCGGATTCAAGCGTCACCTTGGTGCAGATCTATGGCGAGTGGTCGTTCTCCAACCCGGACACTTTCGCGACCAACGGCTACGTTGGGGAGATGCGCACCGGCGCGAATTGGCAGGCGGGAGATATTGTCGCCGGGTCCGGCTGGAATGGCGGCTGGCCGACGGTCCCCATGACGCTGGTTGACACGACCAACTTGATTTGGGAGTACACCACACCACTGCCCTCCGGCACTTTCTCCTACCGCTACTCCGTGTGTACCGGCGCTGGCGGCACCAACTGCACCGACACGGTTGATCCAGTGAATGTGCCGTGGTCGAACCAGGCTGCCCAGGTGGCCGCCGGTTCCACCCAGCAGACGTTGTCGCAGGTGTACGTGCCGCAATCCACGAAGTACCTGACGTACGACAACTCCTACCAGGCTCCACCGGCCCTGGGCAACGAGGGGACGCTCACCCCGCGCAGCTATCCGTCCGCGATGACTGGCGGAAACCGGCCGATCACCGTGTGGACGCCCGCAGGCTATGACCCGACGCGGGAGACTCCGTATCCGACGCTGTATATCTCGCATGGTGGTGGCGGCAATGAGACGGACTGGGCTACGCAGGGTGTGGCGCAGAACATCGTCGCCAACGCGATCGCCGCCGGGAAGGCGCAGCCGATGGTGATCGTGATGGTCACTTACGGCAGCTTGACGTCTGGCAACGCGGACGCTTCGGCGATCCTGCTGGGCCGCGAGATGAAGGATTCCCTGATTCCTTGGGTGGAGGCCAACTACAACGTTTCCACCAAGGTTGAGGACCGGGCGCTGTCCGGCCTTTCGCAAGGCGGCATGGGAGTCACCGCGTCGTTCGCGACCGTGGTGGATTTGGTCGGATACGTGGGTGTCTGGTCGCCGAAGAACACTCCGAACGCGGCTGTCGGCGGCACCGCCCTATACGATTTCACCGAGGAAGATAACGGCGCGGCCATTCGTTCCCCGCTCGTCATTCAGGTGGGCGTGGGCCAGCAGGACATTTCGACCAGCGGCACCGGCATCGGCACCTTCTCCCCGCAGTTGGCGGAGAAGTTCCGCGCCTTGGGCGGCAATGTCGTCGAGAATTACATGCCGGGCGTGCACTGTTGGGATGTCTGGCGCAGACTGCTCAACATCTTCGCCTCCGACATCATTTTCTCGGAGGTCGACGTCACCATGGATCCGATCACCAGCGCGAAGGCGTGGAGTGTGACGGAGGTTTCCGCCACGGTCACCCCGAAGGGGACGTCGAACACGGTGCCGACCGGCAAGGTGGAGTTCTTCCTCGGGTCGGCCACCGGCGAGAAGCTCGGTGAAGCCACGCTGGACGCTACCGGCAAGGCCACCGCTTCCGTGGTGATCACCGAGGGCGGCGCCCAGCAGATCGTGGCCGTCTATTCCGGCGATGCCTACCAGAGCGCCACTGCGGCGGAGCCGCTCGCGGTGACGGTCGAGGAAGTGGACAATCCGCTGCGGTTGGGTCCGACGGTGAATAAGACGGATGCGTCGCCGACTGGTTATACGGTGACGTTCCGTTATCAGGCGGATCCGGGTGTTGCTTTGGCGCGGATTTATGGTGAGTGGACGTTCTCGAATCCGAATACTTTCCTGGCGAATAATTTCGTCGGGGAGATGCGGATGGGCAAGGATTGGCGTTCTGGTGACATTGTGGCGGGTACGGGCTGGAATGGCGGTTGGCCTACGGTTGATATGACGTTGGTGGATGCCAAGAATCGGGTTTGGGAGTATACGACGCCGTTGCCGTCGGGTACTTTCTCTTACCGTTATTCGGTGTGTACTGGCGCTGGCGGCACTGGCTGTGTGAACGCGACTGATCCGTATAATCTGCCGTGGTCGAATCAGGCGGCGCAGGTGGCGGCTGGGGCAAGCCAGCAGACGTTGTCGCAGGTGTATGTGCCGCAGTCGACGAAGTATCCGTCGTATGACAATTCGTTCCAGGCCCCGCCGACTTCGGCGAATGCGGGCACGTTGACGTCGCGGAGTTATCCTTCGGCGTTGACGGGCGGGACCCGGCATATCACGGTGTGGACGCCGGCGGGCTATAGCCCGACGCGGGCGACTCCGTATCCGACACTGTATATCTCGCATGGTGGTGGCGGTAACGAGACGGACTGGGCCACCCAGGGTGTGGCGCAGAATATCGTCGCGAACGCGATTGCCGCCGGGAAGGCGCAGCCGATGGTGATCGTGATGGTCACCTATGGCAGTTTGACGTCCGGGCACGCTGATCAGTCGGCGATTCTGCTGGGCCGAGAGCTCAAGGATTCGCTGATTCCGTGGATGGAGGCGAACTACAACGTTTCCACCAAGGTTGAGGACCGGGCGTTGGCTGGCTTGTCGCAGGGCGGCATGGCGGTTACCGCGTCGTTCTCGACGGTGGTGGATTTGGCCGGCTATATCGCCGTTTGGTCGCCGAAGGATGATCCGAACACGGCGGTTGGCGGCACGGCTTTGTATGATCTCACCGAGGCTGACAATGGCGCGGGTATCCGTTCCCCGATCATCATCCAGGTGGGCGCGGGCTTGTATGACAAGCGCACCCAGCCGGCTACTTATCCTGGTCCGGGTGTGGTCGGCCCGCAGTTGGCGGAGAAGTTCCGCGCTTTGGGCGGCAATGTTGTCGAGAACTATAAGTCGGGTGTCCATTCTTGGGATGTTTGGCGGAGCCTGCTGAACGATTTCGCTTCGGACATCATTTTCTCGGCGGTGGAGGTCACGATGAATCCGGTCAGCAACGCGAAGGCGTGGGGTTTGACGGAGGTATCGGCGACGGTCACCCCGAAGGGCACGTCGAATGCGGTGCCGACCGGCAAGGTGGAGTTCTATCTTGGCTCGGCTGATGGCGAGAAGCTCGGCGAGGCAGTTTTGGATTCCACTGGGAAGGCCACCACTTCGGTGGTGATCACCGAGGGTGGCGCCCAGCAGATCGTGGCGGTGTATTCCGGTAGCTCGTATGCGAGCGCGTCTTCGGCGGAGCCGTTGGCGGTGACGGTCGCGGAGGCAGACAGCCCGGCGACCGCGCAGGCGAAGGCTGAGGCGCGGGCGGCCGCGGAAGCGGTGGTTGCGAACGCGGAGACGATCAACGCGGACGCGTATACGCCGGCTTCGTATGCGGTGTTGAGCGCGGCGGTTGCGGCGGCGAAGGCGGCGATCGCGAATCCGGCTTCGACCGCGGTGCAGTTGCGGGACGCGATCACCGCGGTGAAATCGGCGGTGGCTGGCCTGGTGCTGCCCGCGAAGGCGGAAACGCCGACGAAGGTGAACCCGACCACTAAGTCGGTCACTGTGACCGGTTCGGCGTTCAAGAAGAACTCCAAGCCGAAGATCACCGTCACCATCAAGCTGTCCGATGGCAGCTCGTCGGTGAAGGGCCGGGTCGCGATCTTCGTGGGCAGCAAGAAAGTGAAGGTGTTCAACGCCATCAAGACGAAGACCACCATCACCCTGCCGAAGAAGTACGCCAAAGCCATCAAGGTGAAAGCCAAGTACAACCCGATAAAGGCCGACTACGGCACCCTGAAATACTCCGCGGCCAAGACCATCAAGGTCAAATAAACAAAACCTGATATGAGATGGGGCCGGTGGTCCGGGACGCTTGCTCTCGGACCACCAGCCACTTACGCGTAGACGCCGGGGTTGAGGACGGCGACGTCTTTGAGGTTGCGGTAGCGGCCGTCGTAGTCGAGGCCGTAGCCGACGACGAATTTGTTGGGGATGTCGAAGCCGACGTAGGCCATGTCGATGTGGACTTTGTTGGCTTCGGGCTTGCGGAACATCGCGGCCAGTTTCAGGCTGGCTGGGTTGCGCGAGGCGAGGTTTTCGAGCAGGTAGGTGAGCGTCAGGCCGGTGTCTACGATGTCTTCGACTACCAGCACGTGGCGGCCCACGATGTCGGTGGAGAGATCCTTGAGGATGCGCACCACGCCGGAGGACTGGGTGCCGGAGCCGTATGACGAGACGGCCATCCAGTCCATCATCGCGTGGATCGTCAGCTCCCGGAAGAGATCGGCCATCACCATCACCGCGCCGTTCAGCACCCCCACCAGCAAAGGCTCTTTGCCGGCGTAGTCCACGTCGATTTGGGCGGCCAGTTCCTTCACCCGCGCCTGGATCTGCGCTTCGGTGTAGAGGACTTCAGAAAGATCATCAGCGACATCAGTTGCGTACATGGCGCAACTCTATCGCCTTCGCTTCGCTCCTGCGGGTCGTCTTCGCTTCGCTCAGGCGTTCTTTGTTCGTCGGAGTGCCTTCGGCTCCTCCTCACTGTTCGGCTTCGCCTATCAGACTCAATCGTCACGGTCGAATGAGCTTACGCTCGCTCTCCCGCTCCTCAATCGTCTGTTCGGCTTCGCCTATCAGACTCAATCGTCACGGTCGAATGAGCTTACGCTCGCTCTCCCGCTCCTCAATCGTCTGGATCCCCGACCTTCGGTCGAGGATGACGGAGATGGTTCGCACCATCTCCTACCCGAGGATGCGGAGGGCGAAGTAGAGGTCGTTGCGGGTTTGGGGGTGGGAGAGGTCGACGTTGAGGAGGTCGGCGATGCGTTCCAGGCGGCGGCGGACGGTGTGGCGGTGGACGTCCAACAGGGCGGCGGTCTGCTCATTCGAGCCGGACGATTCGAGCCAGGTCTTCAGGGTGTGGCGCAGCTCGGCGTGGCGCGGGTCGGTGAGCGCCCCGAGCGCCCCGTGGGCGTAGGAGAGCGCCTGGGTGGGATCGAGGAAGGAGAGCAGGGAGGCGGGTTCGTCAGCTTGGTTGAGGCGCGCGGCGAGCATCGCCTGTTCGGCCAGCGGCCGGGCGTCTTTGAGGGCGGCCCAGGTGTCGGCGGCGGCTGACCCCGCGAAATACCCTTGGGCGGCCAACTCCTTTTCGACCGCCTCGGCCCGCAGCGCCTCGGTGACCACGATGAGCTGATCGGCGACCAGCGCCTGGATCGTGCCAGCGGGCAGCGTCGGCAATCCGCCCTCCTTTCGTTTTGACGCGGGGGTGGCGCAGAGCAGCGCCAGCGGCTCTTCGGGCACACTCGGCCACAGGCTCGCCGCCAGGCGCGGATCCCCGTGGCCCGTCAACAAATCCTCCATGACGAGCGGGCGCAGCTCGGCGAACGCGGCGTCCAACCTGGCGCTCACCGTCAACTGCGAGCCCAGCAACGTGGTCGCCAGCACGCAGATCGAGTTCGAGACCGAATCGAACTCATTGCGGCTGCCGCAGAGCAAGATCCCTTGCCGCACCGTCCCCGAGGCGATGGAAAAGGCGGCCAGATGCGCCCCCGCCGCCCGGGTGAACGTCGCCCCCCGGCCCGCCGCCACATGCTGCTGCGCCAGATCCAAAGCCAGCGCGGTATTGCCGGGATGGGTGATCTCCCGCACCCCCAGCCCGGACGGGTTGGCCAAGGCGGCCCAGCCGTCAATCGTCTGCGCGGTGCGCGTCAAGATGGCCGGGATCGGGTCTTTGCCGCCCACCGCCGCGATCAGCCGCCGCTGCGCCGAGTTCGCCTGCCGCAGGAAGGATTGCTCGGCCGCCGAACGCGAATGCGACACCGCCTTGATCACGGCCGAGAACGGCGTCTCATACGGGATGGTGAACACCGGCAGCCGGTGCCGCTGCGCGGCCGCCACCAGATCCGGCGGCACCTCGTCATGGTGGACGCCGAGGCCGAACCCCAGCCCCACTACGCCGGAGTCTCTCAGCCGCTTCACGTAACTGTTACACAAATTTTCCAAGTTGCCTTCCAGCGGGATGTTCGAGCCGGTGGTGATCAGCACCTCGCCGGGCTCCGAGAACAGCGTGGAGTCGTTCAATTCGCTTTGATGCACCCAAGTTACGGTGGAATTCAGCCCGTGTTCGCCGCCGTCATAAACCAGCCCGAGCCCCAGCTCGTCTTGGCCGAGCAGCCACTTCAAATCAAACGCCACGAACTCCATTTTGGCCCATTTGCTCCACAGTGGAGCGCCCATTTCGTCAAAAGGTACAAACTGTAACAAATCGTCCTTCGCGCGCCGACCATAATGGTGGGCAGCAAAGGAGTGGCAACGCTCCTTTTTCGTTTAGGAGAGCAGATGATTCGGTTTAGTGACTACCAGCGATACCTCAGCCCGGCGTTGGCGAAGACCACCGAGCTGGTGATGGCCCGCGGCGAAGGCTCATACGTCTGGGACGTGGACGGACGGCGTTACATCGACTGGGTGCAGGGCATCGCGGTGAACGCGCTCGGCCACTGCAACCCACGGGTGGTGGCCGCCATCAAGGAACAGGTGGGCAAGCTGCTCACCGCCAGCTTCAACATGGTCAACTACGAATCGACGCTGAAGTGGGCGAAGGCCATCGCGGACGCGGCTCCCGGCCAGTTGGGCTCCACCTTCTTCTCCAACGGGGGTGCCGAGGCCGTGGACGGGGCGCTGAAGCTGGCCCGCGCGGTGACTGGCCGCCCCGGCATCATCTCCTTCATCGGCTCATTCCATGGCCGCACTTTCGGCGGCACCTCAGTGACCAGCTCCAACTCGAAGTATCGGGCGGGCTACGATCCGCTGGTTGGCGGCATCGAGACCACCGCCTACCCGAGCGCGGGACAATGCCCCGCCGGCTTGGACGCGGACGGCGTGGCCGACTACGCGCTCTTTCGGTTGCAGGAGCTGTTCAACTACGTCCGTGCCCCGCAAACGGTGGCGGCGATCCTCTTCGAGCCTGTCCAGGGGGAGGGCGGCTACGTGGTGCCGCCAGCCAAGTTCGTCATCAAACTGCGGGAACTCTGTGACGAGCATGGCATTTTGCTCATCTTTGACGAAATCCAGGCGGGGTACGGACGTACGGGCAAGATGTTCGCTTCCGAGCATTTCGGCGTGGTGCCGGACATCATGACCATCGGGAAGGCGATGGCTGGGGGCCTGCCCGCCAGCGGCATTGTGTCCACTGAGGAGATCATGGCCAAGTGGGCGCCCGGACGGCACGGCGGCACCTTCGGCGGCAACCCGGTGGTGGCGGCGGCGGGGCTGGCCTTGCTGGAGGAATACGCCGAGACGAAGCTGCTCGACAACGTCGTCAAACAGGGCGAATACCTGGCCGCGAAGACGAAGGAGTTTGTGGCGAAATACCCGATCGTCACCGACGCGCGCGGCTTAGGCTTGATGCGAGCCATCGAGCTGAACCATGTGGACGGCCGTCCCGGCGGAGACCTGCTGGAGGCGGTGCGCAAGAAGTGTTTGGAAGGCGGGCTGCTGACGCTCGCCTGCGGGGTGAAAGGCAATGGCTTGCGCTTCGCCACCCCGCTGAACGTCACCCAAGAGGTGCTTGACGAGGGGCTGGCGATCCTCGATGGCGCGCTGGCGGCAGTAAGCGAGACGGAGGCATAATGAGCATTCCCAAAGCGGTCTATTTCAATGTGGACGACACGCTTGAATATGAGAATTCCCTGCTCGAAAAGTGGGGCGTGGCCGGGCAGTTGGAACTGGTGGAAGCCAAGCCCGGCAGCAATTCCGACGCGGCCTACATCGAGGCGATGCAGGGCGCGCAAGGCTCGGTGGTCGAGTACTTTGAGGTGACGGAGCCAGTGCTCGCCGCGCTGCCGGATTTGCAGGTGGTCTCGCTGCAGGCCATCGGCTACTCCAACGTGGACGCGGCCGCGGCCACCAAATACGGCGTCGCGCTCACCAACTCCCCGGGGTTCTGCTCCGAGGAGGTGGCGCTGCACACCGTCGGGCTGCTCATCGACCTGGTGCGCAAGCTCTCCTTCCTGGACCGTTCGGTGCGGGCGGGCAAATGGGATCCGATCCTCGGCCCGATGCCGCAGCGGATCACCGGAAAGCGGATCGGCCTGGTGTTCTTCGGCAGCATTCCGAAAAAGATGGTGCCGATACTCAAGGCGATTGGGCTGGAAGTGGCCGCCTACGCGCCCACCAAGACGGCCGCGTATTTGGACGAGTTTGGCGTGGTCAAGGTGGAGACGCTGGACGAGTTGCTGGCCACCTCCGATTTCATCTCCATGCACACCCCGCTGAAGGCCGAAACCCGGCATTTGATCGGGGCGCGCGAATTCGCCTTGATGAAGCCCAGCGCCTTCTTCTTGAACACCGCCCGCGGCGCGGTGGTGGACGAGGCGGCTTTGGTGGCGGCGCTGAAATCCGGGCAGATCGCCGGGGCCGGCATCGACGTCATCGAGGACGAGGACACCGAGCAATCCGAGCTGTTCGGGCTGGAAAACGTGGTGATCACCCCGCACGCGGCCTTCGTCTCCGAGCAGTCGTTCGCCCAGGCCAGGGAGATGGCGCTCAGCCAACTGGTGCAAGTGCTGGTGGAGAAACGCCGTCCGGATTATTTGGTGAATACCGACGTGAAGATAAAGGGAATCGGATGAAAGCGGCAGTATTTCACGGCCCGTTCAATATCACGGCCGATAACGTTGACGATCCGAAGATCAAAGCCCCGCATGAGGTCATCGTAAAAGTGCTTGCCGGAGCGGTTTGCGGCTCCGATCTGTGGACGTACCGAGGGGAATCTGCGGCAGCGTTGGAAAGCCGCATCGGCCATGAATTCGTGGGGGAGATCGTCGAAATCGGAAATGAGGTGGAAAACCTCAGCGTTGGCGATTGGGTAATCACCCCGTTCAGATATTCTGACGGCGAATGCGCTGCCTGCAAAGCGGGCTGGCAGAGCTCGTGCGCGCACGGCGGCTTCTGGGGTTGGGATTCCGACGGCGGCCAAGGGGAGTACGTGCGCGTCCCCTATGCGCAGGCCACCCTCGTCAAGCTGGACGAGCCGCCCGCGGCCGCGGCCGTCCCGGATCTGCTCACGCTCACCGACGTGATGAGCACCGGAATGCACGCCGCGTCGAGCGCCAAGATCGTCCCCGGCGACACCGTGGTGGTGGTTGGCGACGGGGCTGTGGGGCAGTGCGCGGTGATCGGCGCGAAGCTGCTCGGGGCTGGCCGGATCATCGTTTTCGGCGGAAAACACCCTGATCGCCAGGCTTTGGCGAAGCAATTTGGGGCCGACGAAGTGTATAGCGCGCGGGGCGAGGAGGCCACCGCCACCGTCCAGGAGCTCACCGGCGGCTTCGGCGCCGACGTGGTTTTGGAGTGCGTCGGCTCGGCCACCTCGTTCGCCACCGCGCTCACCCTCGCCCATCCGGGCGGCCGGCTCGCCTACGTCGGGCTGCCGCATGGGGTGAGCGTCGACATCGCGAAGCTCTTCCGCACCAATGTCACCGTCGCCGGGGGGCTCTGCCCGGCCCGGCGTTACATCGAGCCGCTGCTGCCCAAGGTGCTGGCCGGCGATATTCATCCGGGGGAGGTGTTCACCACCCGACTTCCGCTCGCCGATATTTCTGAGGCTTACCGTCAAATGGATAAACGCGAGACAATCAAGGTGCTCGTCACGCCGTAAAACCAAACAGCATCCGCAGGCTAATGGAAACCGTTTTCACATTAGCCGATTTGTGTTGCCCGAAATCAAAATGCGTAATGACAATGTAACGAAAAGAAACTTTACGGTTACTGGACGTTGAGCTTAGTGAAATATGCGGCTCATATCGTCAAGGTTGTTAACGGGGACAGTCGGCTGCGGCCGGCAGTCCCTTATCTATATAAGGAGCAAGATGAGCGGGTTCTTGGCGGTCCTGGCCGCGATTCCGATCACCCTGCTCGTCACCGTAGGGGCGTTCATCGTCGGGTTCATCCTGGCGCTCGGGCTGGTGCTGATGCGCCGCTCCAAGCACCGCTGGCTGAGCTTCCCGGCCCGCGCCTTCATCGATCTGGCCCGGGGCATCCCACCGATCGTCTGGCTGTTCTTCCTGTTCTTCGGCCTCTCCATGGGGGCGATCAAACTGGACGCGCTGCAAGCCGGCATCCTCGGGCTGGGCGTGGTCTCCTCCGGTTATCTGGCGGAGATCTTCCGCGGTGGGCTGCTCGCCGTGCATCGGGGACAGTATGAGGCGGGTGAGGCCCTCGGCCTCTCCGCGTGGACCCGTTACTCCAAGATCATCGCGCCGCAGGCCTTCAAGGCCATGCTGCCCGCGATGGCCACCTATTTCATCGGCTTGGTGAAGGATTCGTCCATCGCCTCCGTGATCGGCGTCAAAGAGATGGTGTTCACCGCCAACCAGTACGCCCGTCAGGACGCGGAAACCGGCATCTACACCTTCTTCCTGGCTGCGGTCATCTATATCGCCGTCTCGATCCCGTTCGCGGTCGTCGCCCGCCGGATGGAGTCGAAACTGCAGGAATCAGGTGCCCGATGAATACCTTTGAATTCTGGGGCGACAACTTCCCGCAGATGTTGGCTGGCATGGGGGTTTCCCTACAGTTGACGCTCGGGGCGTTGGTGATGGGCATTCCGCTCGGCCTGCTGTTGGCGCTCGGGGTCTCCTCGAAGCTCCGGCTGCTGCGCTGGGTCTGCCTCGCCTTGGTCGAGGTGGGACGCGGCGCGCCCGCCCTGGTGGTGCTCTACGTGGTCTACTACGGCCTGCCGGTGCTCAAGCTCTCGCCGGAGGCGATGACTTGCGCCTACATCGGCCTGACGTACACCACCTGCGCCTACACCTCTGAATATATCCGCGGTGGCCTGAAGTCCGTCAGCCCGGGGTCGATTGAGGCGGCACACGCGCTCGCGATGCCCGGTTTGGATGTGCTGCGCTTCATCATCATTCCCCAAGGCCTGCGGGTGGCGATCCCCTCTTTGATGGGGTTCGCGATCCAGATTTTCCAGGCCACCAGCCTTACCTATTCGATTACCGTCCGCGAGGTGACCGCCGTCTCGTACTCCGTCGCCTCCCAAACCTTCCGTGCCCTGGAGATTTTCACCCTCGCGGGCATCATGTACGCAATCATCACAATCCCGGCCAGTTGGCTCACCAACAAGGTCGAACAACGTCTCACGCTCCGGCACTGAGACACCCAACACCCAACACTAGGAGAGAGAAATGAAAAAACCAGTAACCGCCGCCGTCGCCGCCATCTTGGTGGCCGCCCTATTGGCCGGTTGTTCGTCAGGTGGCTCAGAGCCGGCTGAAAGCAGCACTGGAGGCGCCGTCGCTGAGGGTTGCACCCCAGCCCACACCTTCAGCACCATCACCGAAGGCAAGCTGAGCATCGCCGTCCCCGAATTCCCGCCGTTCTCGTCGATGGTCCCGGATTCGCCCGCCGGCATCGACACCGAGATCGCGCAGGCGATCGCCGCCATGGAATGCCTGGAAGTCGAGTTGACGGAAGTGGCCTACTCGGCCGCCGTGCCTTCCGTGCAGACCGGCCGCACCGACATGGCCGTGGGCTGCTACTACCGCACCGCCGAGCGCGCGGAAATCGTCGACCTGTCCGATGCCATCTACCTGGACGGCATGGGCGTGGTCTCCAAGGACGGCATCACCTCCATTCCGGAGATGCTGACCAAGAACGTCGGTTCCGTCGACGGCTACCTGTGGAATGAGGATATGCAGACGCTGATGGACGGGAAGATGAAGATCTATCCGTCAAACGTGGAGATGTGGGCCGACCTGCAGGCCGGGCGCATCGACCTCGGCTTCGACTCCGTGGCCGTCTCGCAGGACAAGGCCAAGGGCACCGACTTCGTGGTGACCGTCGCTGAGCCTGACGACCGGGTCGCCGCCTCCGTGAAGGCCGCCCAGATCGGCCTGCCGCTCACCAAGGGCAACGCCGAGTTGCTCACCGCCGTGAACGAGGACATCAAGACCCTCCGCGACAACGGCACCCTCAAGGCCATCTTCGAGAAGTACGGTGTGGACACCACGCTGCTCGACGTTGGCGACAACTACCTGATCGGAGAGTAAGCCATTGGTGGGGGCGGTCCCATCCCGCCCCCACCCTCCGAACCAAAGGAATGATCATGACTGAAACCATTGCCGAGACGCAGACCGAGACCGTCCCCAAAGGCCGCTATTCGGGCAAGGTGGACATTGGCCTGAAGACCCCGAAATACCTGGTCGAGCTGGCCCAGGTCTCCAAGCATTTCGGGTCGAACCATGTGCTCAAGGGGGTCTCGCTGCGGGTGAAGCCGGGCGAGGTCTGCTCGATCATCGGGCCCAGCGGCGCCGGGAAGAGCACCCTGCTGCGTTGCATCAACCTGCTGGAGACGCCCGACTCGGGCAACATGGTGGTGGCCGGCCAATACGTCGATCTGGGCAAACCGCAGGATCGCCGCGCGCTGCTCAGCCTGCGCCGCAACGTGGGCATGGTGTTCCAGTCGTTCAACCTCTTCCCGCACCTCACCGTGATGGACAACATCGCGTTGCCGCAGCGGCGGGTGCTGAAGCGCACCGAGGCGGAAGCCAAGGAGCACGGCATGGAGCTTTTGGAACGGGTCGGGTTGGCGGACAAGGCCGATTCCTACCCGGCGAAGATTTCCGGCGGCCAGCAGCAACGGGTGGCGATCGCCCGCGCGTTGGCCTTGGAGCCCAAGGCGATGCTGTTTGACGAGCCCACCTCGGCGCTCGACCCGGAGCTGGCCCAGGAGGTGCTCACCGTGATGAAGGAGGTGGCGTCGTCCGGCATGACGATGCTGGTCGTCACCCACGAGATGAACTTCGCCCGCAACGTCGGCGACCATCTGGTCGTGATGGAGGATGGCGCGATCATCGAGGAGGGGGATCCGGAGCAGATCATGTCCGATCCCGCGCAAGAACGTACCCGCCAATTCCTGGCGGCTGTCATCAACCATTAGGAGCAGACCATGAGCGTCACCACAGTATCCGTCGGCGAATCCGTCGCCGCCTACAGCCACGGCAAGATCGTGAACGGCTTGCTGTTCACTTCCGGCATCACCTCGCACGACCCACTGACGGGCGCGGTGCGCGGCGCCACCATCCAGGAGCAGACGATCTACTCGTTCGAGCTGTTGGAGGCCATCCTGGCCGAGGCCGGGGCCACCCTGGCCGACCTGCTGCAAGTGCAGGTGTTCTTGAACGACATCCACGGGGATTTCACCGGGTTTGACGAAACATATAAGAAGATCGTCCCCGCGCCCTACCCGCCGCGGGCTACCGTAGGTGCAGTGCTGCCCGGCTATCGCATTGAGATGCTGGTGACGGCAGCGGTACCGGAGGCATGAGCATGAGCAAGATCGTAATTGTGGGGGCGGGGGTGGTCGGCCTCGCGGCAGCCTACGAGCTGGGCAAGCGCGGCCACAGCGTCACCCTGTTGGAAAAAGACGAGTACGGCCAAGGGCCCTCGCATGGCAACGCGGCTTTGGTGACGGGGGTGCTGTCCTTTCCCGTCCCGGCGCCCGGCACCATCCCGGTGGCGGCGAAGTCGCTGTTGAAATCCGGCCAGGCGATCACGCTGGTGCCGCGTTTCTCGCCCGCCTACGTCACGTTTTTGCTGCGGATGGCGGCGGCCACCCGGTCCCGCGCGTTCGCGGTGGGGACGATGGCGCAGGACATCCTGACGGTGAAGGTGTTGGAGAGCTTCGACGAGTATGTGGCTGACGGGCTGAAGTTCGAGATGCACGAGCGCGGCTCGATGCACGTCTTTGACAACGAGGCCGAATACACGGCGGCGATGAAGGTATTTGAGCCGTTCGAGTCGATCCGCTCGCGGGTGATCGGGCTGGATTCGGCGGCGGCCGTACACGAGGTCGATCCGGCCATCGCGCCGGAGATTTCGTATGGGTATTACGCGAAGACGGATCGGCAGGTGGAGCCGGATTCCTTGATGGCCGCGCTGGTGGCCGCGATCAAAGCCCAGGGCGCGGAGCTGGTCGAGCACGCGGGCGTGATCAGCTTTGTGAAGACGGCCGGGAAGGTCTCCGCGGTGGTTTCCACGGCCGGGGTGTACGAGGCCGATGAGGTGATCATCGCCGCCGGGGTGGGTTCGCGTCCGCTCGCGGCGATGCTCGGCTACTCGCTGCCGCAGTATTCCGGCGGCGGCTATTCGGTCGACATCCACTATGGCGATCCGGAGGTCGGCCCGCACACGTCGGTGCTCACCTCGGCCAGCCACATTGCCGTCACGCCTTTGGATTGGGGGCTGCGCACGTCCAGCGGGATGCTGATCGGGCAGCGCGCCCCCGTCGTCAAGCAAAAACTCATCGACAAGCTGCTCGTCGATCTCAAGCAGACCTACCCGAGTGTGCCCTACCAGGAGGTACAACCGGGCTGGGCCGGGCTGCGGCCAATGAGCGCGGACGGCGTGCCGGTGATCGGGCAGGTGCCGGGGGTGGCGAATGCCTACCTGGCCACCGGCCACGCGATGCTCGGGTTGACGTACGCGCCCGCCACCGCGAAGGTGCTCGCCGAGCTGATCGAGGCGGGGGAGCCGTTGCCGAAGTACGCGCTTTTGAGCCCGCAGCGCTTTAAGCTGAAGAAATGACGCCCGCGACCCCATCCGGTTTCCTCGCCGCTGGCGCGCCCGTGGGCGAGGTGGTGATGCCGCGCGGCCAGTCCGTCGCCGGGTACCGCATCGGCGTCATCTATATCGAGGACGTCTGGTATCCGCTGCTGCCGGGCAACATCGTGAACGCCACCACCTTCGATTTCCCGGTGCTGCACCGCCCGGTGCGCGGGCTGAGCATCGGCAAGCTGTTTGGCTCGGGAAGCGTGGACGTGTACGACGCGGTGCTCGCCGCTTGCGAGGGGCTGCTCGCTGACGGGGTGTGGGCGATCTCCGCCGCCTGCGGCTTCTTCGGCAAGTACCAAGCCCGGATTCGCGCGCAACTGCCGGTGCCGGTGGCTTTGTCGTCGTTGCTCCAGATTCCGTGGATTCGGGCGCTCACGGGCGGCAAGATCGCGGTGCTCACCGCCGATTCGGCATCGCTGGACGCCGAGCTTTTCGCCGCCTGCGGCATCACGGACACTGACGACCTGGTGATCGCCGGCCTCCAAGACGCCCCGCAGTTCAGCGCCATCCTCGAAGGCCGGGGCTCCTTCGACCACGAAGCCGTGCAAGCCGAAGTCATCGCCGCCGCCCGCTCCGCCTGCGCCGACCCCGCCGTCAGCGCTATCTTGCTCGAATGCTCCGACATGCCCCCTTACGCCGCCGCCCTCCAATCCGCCCTCGCCAAACCCGTCTTCGACTTCACCACCTTGATCCGCTACCTCCACACCACCGTCTCCCACCGCCCCTACCCCGGAGTTATTTAGCCCTCCCCCTTCGTCATCCTCGACCGAAGGTCGGGGATCCAGTTCGCGACATACCGAAGGTATTTGGAGCGAACAAAGAGCGCCCGAGCGCAGCGAGGCCTACTAGCAGAGCCGCAAGGCCAATTCGGCGACAACGAGGTCTTCCCAGGCCATGCCGGTGGACTTGAAGACCACGGGCCGGTCGGTGGCCAGGGGAGTGCGGCCGGTGACCACGTCGCTCATATTGACGAGCGAGGCGGGGTCGAGGGTGCCGTCGGCGACCGCGGAAACCACGTCGCCGGCTTCGCGCAGCGCGGTGGCGGCATCTTCGACGACGACCTGGGCGCGTCCCATGATGGCCGAGTCGAGCTCGCGGGCGGCCGCCTCGTGGGAGCCAATCGCGATCAGGATGGCGTCGTCGCGCACCGGCGTGGAATCGAAGATCGGCTCGCGCGCGGTGGTGCAGCAGACGATCAGGTCCGCTTTCGCCAAAGCGCCGGGCAGATCAGCCACCGGATTCGAGCGGGTCACCTGCGTCACCTCGCCGAGGGTGACCACGGCCCGCAGTGTCGCGAGGTGCCCGAGCGCCTGCGGCCCGTTGCCGAACACCAGCACGTTCATGCCGTCGCGCAGCCGCGAGCGGATCGCGGCCACCGACACCGCCGGGGTGCGAATCGCCGTCAACGTAGAAGCCTCCAACACGGCCGTCGGGGCGAGGGTGTCCCGGTCATAGAGGATGTACAGCCCCTGGATGCGGGCCAGCCCGCGCGCCGGATTGTGTGGCGCCACCGTCAGCGCCTTGATGCCCACCGCCGTGGACGTCTCCGCCGGCATGATCAGCCACTCGCCGTTGCTGATCGGCACCGCCGCCCGTGGGGGCAGCGCGGCCACGTCCAGCCCGGCCCGCAACTCCGCCGCCACGGCCTCCACCGCCGCCAACGGCGACACCGCCGCCGCGATCTCCTCCGCCGTCACAAATACCAGCTCACTCATACCCCCACCGTACCCACCTCCCTTTACGATCGAGTAAACCCCTGAGCGTAGCGAAGACGATGTGACTTCAGGATAGAATGAGGGTCTTGGAGTTTTAGGTGGTATATGAAAAACACAAAGGTAGTGCGCTCGCCGTTCCTGTGGATCTTGGTGGCGCTGGTTGGTTTTTTGCTGGTGTCGATGCTGATCAACACCGGAGGTGGGTACACCGAGAAGCCGACCAGTGAGATCGTCACGCTCATCAACTCGGACACCCCGCTCGCGGAGGTGATCCTCAACGATGGGGAGCAGACCATCTCCGTCACCACGAAGACGACCCCGCCGCAGAAGCTGCGGGCGTACTGGGTGTACGCGCAGTCGGACGAGCTGGCCAAACAGTTGGACGCGCGGGTGAAGGCGGGCACGTTGACGACGTGGAAGGCCGAGCACCCGACGCAGAGCATCTGGGCCACCTTCCTGTTCTCGGTGGTGCCGTTCCTGTTGATCGGCGTGCTGCTCTTCTGGATGCTGAACAACGTCGGCGGCGGCGGCCGGATGATGGGTTTCGGCAAGTCGAAGGCGAAGCTGAACAACAAGGAGACCCCGCAGACCACGTTCGCCGATGTGGCGGGCGTCCCGGAGGCCATCGAGGAGCTGCAGGAGATCAAGGAGTTCCTCTCCGAACCGGGCAAATTCAAGGCGATGGGCGCGAAGATTCCGCGCGGCGTGCTGCTCTATGGGCCGCCGGGCACCGGCAAGACGCTGCTGGCGAGAGCGGTGGCGGGCGAGGCGAAGGTGCCGTTCTTCTCGATTTCCGGCTCGGATTTCGTGGAGATGTTCGTGGGCGTGGGCGCCTCCCGGGTGCGCGACCTGTTCGACCAGGCGAAGGCGGCAGCCCCGGCGATTGTCTTCATTGACGAGATTGACGCCGTGGGCCGGCATCGCGGGGCGGGGCTCGGCGGCGGCCATGACGAGCGCGAACAGACGCTGAACCAACTGCTCGTTGAGCTGGACGGCTTTGACGAGCATGGCGGCGTGGTGCTGATCGCCGCCACCAACCGTCCGGACGTGCTCGATCCGGCGTTGCTGCGTCCGGGCCGCTTCGACCGGCAGATCCCGGTGGAGGCTCCCGACTTGAAGGGCCGCGAGCAGATCCTCACCGTCCACGCGGCGAACAAACCGATTGCCCCGGAGGTGGATCTGAACGCCATCGCGCAGCGCACCCCCGGCTTCACCGGCGCGGATCTCGCCAACGTGCTGAACGAGGCGGCGCTGCTGGCCGCCCGGCAGAACCTGAAGCAGATCGGCAAGCCGCAGATGGACGAGGCCATTGACCGCGTCATCGCCGGCCCGCAGAAGCACTCGCGGGTGATGAACGACCACGAGCTGCTGGTGACGGCCTACCACGAGGGCGGGCACGCGCTGGTGGCGGCGGCGATGCCGGGTACCGATCCGGTGCAGAAGGTGACGATCCTGCCGCGCGGACGGGCGCTCGGCTACACCATGGTGCTGCCCGATTCGGACAAGCATTCGCAGACCCGCGGCCAGTTGCTCGACGAGCTGGCCTACATGCTGGGCGGCCGGGCCGCGGAGGAGCTGATCTTCCACGATCCGACGACTGGCGCGTCAAACGACATCGAGAAGGCCACCAAGGTGGCGCGGGCGATGGTCACCCAATACGGCATGAGCGACCGGCTCGGCGCGATCCAACTGGGCACCTCGGATTCCGAGCCGTTCCTGGGCCGCGACTACGGCCATGTGCGCGACTATTCGGAATCGGTAGCCGCGATCATCGACGAAGAGGTGGCCAAGCTGATCGAGACGGCCCACCAGGAGGCCTTCGAGGTGCTGAGCACCAACCGCGAGGTGTTGGACGAGCTGGTCCGTCAACTTTTGGACAAAGAGACGCTGGACAAGAACCAGGTGGCGGAGATCTTCAAGCCGCTGCAACGCTGGCCGGAACGCCCCGCCTGGACGGGATCGCCCACCCGCGTCCCCTCAGATCTTCCCCCGGTGCAGGTGCCTGTCACCCCGACGCCCGCCACCGGGGCACCCGCCCCCCAGGCTGGCGCCACCGTGCTTCCCCCCGGCGCGCGGCCCACCGACAATCCGAATCAGATCATCGGCCCGGATGGCAAGCTGTACTGGTATCCGGCGCCGCCGCCTGATTATCAGCCCCCCGAGTCAGAAAGCTGAACCATGGTAGATGTAAAGCGGATCGAGGCGGCAGCGCGGGAGCTGCTCATCGGCATCGGCGAAGACCCGGAACGCGAAGGCCTCAAGCACACCCCCGAGCGGCTGGCGCTGGCCTTCAAGGAGTTCTTCTCCGGCCTGGACCAAGATCCGAAGGACGTGCTCGGCACCACCTTCGAGATCGGCCACAACGAGCTGGTACTGGTGCGCGACATCGAGGTCTATTCGATGTGCGAACACCACCTGCTGCCCTTCTTCGGGGTGGCGCACGTGGGCTACATCCCGGCCGAGAACAAGATCACCGGGCTGTCCAAGCTGGCCCGGCTGGTGGACGTCTACGCGCGGCGTCCGCAGGTGCAGGAGCAGCTCACCACCCAGATCGCCGACGCGCTGGTGGAACACCTCGACGCCCGCGGCGTGATCGTGGTGATCGAATGCGAGCACCTGTGCATGACGATGCGGGGCATCCGCAAGCCGCACACCAAGACGATCACCTCGGCGGTACGCGGCGTGATGCGCTCCACCGCCACCCGCGCCGAGGCGATGAGCCTGATCATCGGATAGGGGGGCGTGATGAGCCGGACGAAAGTGATGGGAATCCTGAACGTCACCCCGGATTCATTTTCGGACGGCGGCGATTACTTCAGCACCTCGGATGCCATTGAATACGGCATCCAGCTCTGGGAGGAAGGCGCGGACATCATTGACGTGGGCGGCGAATCCACCCGGCCCGGCTCCGAGCGGCCGTCGCTGAGCCAGGAGATGAGCCGCACCCTGCCGGTCACCGAGGCTTTGGTGGAGGCGGGGGTGACGGTGAGCATCGACACCCAGCGGGCGACGGTGGCGGCGGCGGCCATTGAGGTGGGGGCGACGATCATCAATGACGTCTCCGGCGGGCTCACCGATCCGCTCATTCTGGAGTTGGCGGCCGAGCAGAACGTCATCTACGTGGCGCAGCATTTCCGCGGCGAAAACGGGGTGATGTACCTCGATTCGGAATATGGCGACGTGGCCCAGGACGTGGCGGCCGAGCTGCTCGAGCGGGTGGACGCCTGCCTCGCGGCGGGCATCCCCAAGGACAACCTGGTGCTCGATCCGGGCCTCGGGTTCGCCAAGAACGCGGATCAGAACTGGGAGTTGCTGCGTCGGCTGGACGTGATCGAGGAGCTGGGCTACCCGTTGCTGGTGGGCGGCTCCCGGAAGCGCTTTTTGAAGGTAGTCTCGGCCAAGGCGGAGCTATATCACGGCTCCCCGGTGGAATACCAGATGCTCGACAGCGCCACCCTCGCGTTGACGACGCTGCTCGCCGAGCGGCAGATCTGGGCGGTGCGCACCCACACCGTCCGGCCGCAGCGGGAGGCCATCGCGGTGGTGGAGCGGATGCGGAGGCCAAAAGATGTCTGACGCGCCCACCGGCTACTACGAGATCGCGGTCACCGGCATCGCGGCGACGGGCTGCCACGGCGTCTATCCGCACGAGAAATCAGAACCGCAGCCTTTCACCGTCGACGTGACGCTGGAAGTGTTCCGCCTCGACGCGGCCGACGTGCTGGGGGCGACTTTTGATTATTCTTCGGTGGCGGCCAGCGTCCGGCAAATCGTCAAGAAGCATTCCTTCAATCTGATCGAGACGTTGGCGGGCCGGATTGCCAATGAGTTTTTAGCGGTCGATTCGGTGCGGGCGGTGAATGTGCGGGTGCATAAGCCGCAGGCCGGTAGCGCCGGCGAGGATGTCTCGGTCGCGTTGCGGGTCGCAAAATGAGCGCGAAAACCGCCGAAGTCGTCCTTTCCCTGGGTTCAAATATCGAGGACAGATTCGGTTATCTGCAGGAAGGGTTCCTGGCTGTCAATAAGCTGTCCGGATTTTGGCTGACAGGCGTGTCCAGCGTTTATGAGACGGTTCCCGTCGACACCGACGCGCAAGCGGATTTCCTTAACGCCGTAGTCGTCGGGCAAACTGACATCCCGCCAACGGATTTGCTCTTTCAGCTCCTGAAAATCGAAACCAAGCTGGGGAGGGTGCGCACTTACCGGCGCGGGCCGCGCACTTTGGATATCGACATCATCAGCTATGGGCAGTTGCGCCAGGCGGGCGAGTTCTTGACGCTGCCGCATCCGCGGGCGGCCGCCCGGGCGTTCGTGATCGTCCCGTGGCTGGAGGTCGATCCGGATGCCAGCTTGCCGGGCGTGGGCAAGGTGGCCTACCTGGAAGTGGACGCCAGCGGGGTTCGCCGTTGCCCGGATTTAGTGCTTGGATAGGGTTATGTCAGCCAAAAAACCACCTCCTGAACCGCCGAAGGGGACGATCCGGCTCACCAAGCTGTCGGTCGCGCTGCTCGCCGCGGTGGTGGCCTTCGTCGTCATCTGGGTGGTGCTGATGCTCATCGAGCTTTCCGGCGGCTCGTTGCCCTACGTGCCGTGGCCGGTGCCAGTCGTGTTCGGGGTGCTGGCCGCGCTCGTCGGTGTCGGAGCTTGGATAAGCGCGAAAGCCGTTGCAAAAGGGGAATTGGAAGCGAAAGACGCGGTGCTGCGCTTGGCGGCCGCAAAGACGGCGACTTTGGGCGGCTCGATTATTGCGGGCGGTTATCTCGCGGTGGCTTTTTTTTCGTTGCCCCGGCTGGCGGCGTCGTTGCCGCAAAGTCGTTTCTGGATGGGCTTGGTGACGGCAATAACCGCGTTGGCGCTTGCTGGAGCGGGGTATGCGCTGGAATTGGCGCTGCGCGTCCCGCCCGACGATGAAAACGAAAATGGCGCACCGGCCTGAATCGGCTTTACAAACTCGTCAGAATGAAATATAGTGATCGCCGGAAAGCACCCCCCTGATATAAGGAGTAAACATGGCGCAACGCACCATTATCGAGTATTTTGACGATCTTGACGGTTCTAAGGCTGAAGGTTCAGTCTATTTCGGGCTGGATGGCAAGGAATATGTGATTGATCTGTCCGAGAAGAACGCCGCCAAGTTCCGCGCCGTGCTGGAGCCGTACATCAAGGTCGCCCGCAAGGCCACCATCGGCACCCGCAAGCCGGTCCGCAAGGTGAATCTGAACGCCGCCACTCCGGTGATCCGCGCCTGGGCCGCCTCGCAGGGCATCAAGCTCTCGTCCCGCGGCCGCATCCCGGCGGACGTCATCAAGGCCTACGACGAGGCGCACCTCTGAGCCTTGCCTGCAGTGTTTTCTGCCAGCGAACGCAGAAAACTAACGCACTCGCCGTACGTTTACTAAAATAGGTGGGAGTTACGGTTAGGAGTCGCGTTGTTTGACAAATTTACAGATCGGGCACGTCGGGTCATCGTCCTCGCGCAGGATGAGGCCCGGATGCTCAATCAGAACTACATCGGCACCGAGCATCTGCTCCTTGGCCTGATCCACGAAGGTGAAGGCGTCGCCGCCAAGGCCCTGGAGCAGCTCGGCTTGTCGCTGGATGTCGTCCGCAAGCAAGTGGAGGACATGATCGGCAATGGGCAGAACGCTCCCGCCGGACACATCCCGTTCACGCCCCGCGCCAAGAAGGTGCTGGAGTTCTCGATGCGGGAATCTTTGCAACTCGGCCATGCCTACATCGGCACCGAGCATATTCTTTTGGGCCTGATCCGCGAGGGCGAGGGTGTCGCCGCCCAGGTGTTGATCAAGCTCGGCGCGGATCTGAATCGGGTCCGTTCCACCGTGTTGCAGTTGCTCAGCGGCTACAACGAGAAGCAGGCGGCCACCGCTGGCGCGCCCGAGGCCGGCCCGGAGAAGACGGGCAAGACGATCCTCGACAATTTCGGCCGCAACCTCACCCAGTTGGCCCGCGACAACCAGCTTGATCCGGTGATCGGCCGGAAGATGGAGATCGAGCGGGTGATGACGGTGCTCAGTCGGCGCACCAAGAACAACCCGGTGCTGATCGGCGAGCCGGGCGTCGGCAAGACGTCCGTGGTGGAGGGTCTCGCGCAGGCGATTGTCCGCGGCGACGTCCCGGAGACGCTGCGCAACAAGCAGATTTACACGCTCGATCTGGGCGCGATGGTGGCCGGTTCGCGCTACCGCGGCGATTTCGAGGAGCGGCTGAAGAAGGTGCTCAAGGAGATCCAGACGCGCGGCGACGTGATGCTTTTCATTGACGAAATCCACACCCTGGTGGGCGCGGGAGCGGCCGAGGGCGCGATTGACGCCTCGTCCATGATGAAGCCGATGCTGGCCCGCGGCGAGCTGCAGACGATTGGCGCCACCACGCTGGACGAGTACCGCAAGTACATCGAGAAGGATGCCGCGTTGGAGCGTCGTTTCCAGCCGATCCAGGTGGCCGAGCCGTCGATTGAGATGACGGTGGAAATCCTCAAGGGCCTGCGGGATCGCTACGAGGCGCACCACCGGATCACCATCACCGACGAGGCGCTGGTGGCGGCCGCTTCGCTGGCGGATCGCTACATTTCGGATCGTTTCCTGCCCGACAAGGCAATCGACCTGATTGACGAGGCGGGCGCCCGGCTGCGCATCCGCCGGATGACGGCCCCGCCGGATCTGCGGGACATCGACGAGCGGATCGCCGCCGTCAAGCTGCAGAAGGAAGCCGCCATCGACAATGAGGATTTCGAGTTGGCCGCGAATCTGCGCGACGACGAGAACAAGCTGGTCGAGGAGCGCGCCCGTCAGGAATCCGAATGGAAGACCGGCGACGATTCAGTGCCCGCCGAGGTCGACGAAGAGGCCATCGCCGAGGTGCTCTCCAATGCCACCGGCATCCCGGTCTTCAAGCTCACCGAGGCCGAGTCGGCCCGGTTGCTGAAGATGGAGGAAGAGATCGGCAAGCGCTACATCGGGCAGACCGACGCCGTCAAGGCGCTGTCCCGTTCGATCCGCCGTACCCGCGCCGGTCTGAAGGATCCGCGCCGTCCGTCCGGCTCGTTCATCTTCGCCGGGCCTTCGGGCGTCGGCAAGACGGAGTTGACGAAAGCCCTCACCGAGTTCCTTTTCGGTGACGAGGACGCGCTGATCACGCTCGACATGAGCGAGTATTCCGAGAAGCACACCGCCTCCCGGCTGTTCGGCTCCCCGCCTGGGTATGTCGGCTACGAAGAGGGCGGCCAGCTCACCGAGAAGGTGCGCCGCAAGCCGTTCTCGGTGGTGCTGTTCGACGAGATCGAGAAGGCCCACCCGGACATCTTCAATTCCCTGTTGCAGATTCTCGACGAGGGCCGTTTGACGGACGCGCAGGGCCGTGTGGTGGATTTCAAGAACACCATCATCGTGATGACGACGAACCTCGGCTCGCGCGACATCTCCAAGAGCGTGAACCTCGGCTTCTCGCAGAGCGGGGATGAGGCCACCAGCTACGAGAAGATGAAGGCGAAGGTTTCCGAGGAGCTGAAGCAGCACTTCCGCCCCGAGTTCCTGAACCGCGTCGACGAGATCATCGTCTTCCACCAGTTGACGACCGAGGACATCCTGCGCATCGTCGATCTGATGATCGGCCAGATCGAGCAGCGCCTCGGCGAGCGGGACATGGGCATCGAGCTCACCGAAGCCGCCAAGCAGTTGATCGCCGATCGTGGTTTCGATCCGATCCTGGGCGCCCGTCCGCTGCGCCGCGCCATCCAGCGCGACATCGAGGACATGCTCGCCGAGAAGATCCTCTTCGGAGACGTCAACCCCGGCGAAATCGTCGTCGTGGACGTCGCCCCCGAAGGCTCCGAAACCCCCTTCACCTTCACCGGCGTCCCCAAAGGCGACATCGACACCCTCGCCCCCGCCGCCGTCGCCGAGTAGCCAAGCTACCTCGACCCGTCATCCTCGACCGAAGGTCGGGGATCCAGACGATTGAGGAGCGGGAGAGCGAGCGTAAGCTCATTCGACCGTGACGATTGAGTCTGATAGGCGAAGCCGAACAGTCCGACGGGTCAGACGGGTTTGCCGTCGTAGTAGACGGTTTCGGGCGCGATGTCGACGGAGCCGTCTAGCCAAGCCGGGGCACCGCCGTCAATGTGCACGGTGGCGAAAGCCTCGGGATCGGCGATGCGGCGAAAATCGCCCATGTTGAGGAGGCCGCTCATGTCGAAGACGCGCACCTGCCCGTCCTCAAAACGGACTTCGATGCGATGCCCTTCAAGCGGCTGAACGGAGATGGCTTCGATCACCGGCGCAAAGTCGTCGGCATAGACGACACCGTCCACAACAGGCATCCGAACCTCCTCATCTCAATGGTTCAATCGTACCGAACGGCTCAGCGTTCAACAAACTCTGCCAGGCGGCTTTCAGTTCCTCCTCGTGAAGCAGCATCCAGGCCTGAAGGACCGTCAGTTTACGCTTGTCGATCTGGCCGGCTAACACCCTCCCATCGAGGCTTACTGATGCTGTTTTTCCGTTCGATTCCACATGGATGTGCGGTGTGTGATGCTGATTGGCATCCACGAAGTACATTCTGACGATGATCCCAAAGAACCTCGATAGCTCTGGCATGTCTCCTCCTAGGTAGCTTGCTACTTAGGTAATTGGGGCTGTCGGAGCCAGAACGGTTAACTGTTTTCCTTTTGTGGATAACTCGCCGCGTGGCAGACCGCGAATAGAGACGGTGTGGATAAGTTGCCATCCCAAAGCGGGAGCCTCGCGGCCACCGCAACCGTTCGCTCGGCTTCGCCCGCCAGGCTGCGGAGACGATCAGGTCGAACTTTTTAGGATCGTATTCCCGAAAAGTCACGTGACACCTTGACTCGGCAGGAAGGTCTTCTGGCACCCCACTGCCGTCATCCTGGCCGCAGGTCGGAGTAGCAACCCGGAGGAAAGGTCTCCCGTCACCCTACCGTCCGTCATTCTCGGGCGTAGCCCGGGAATCCAGTTCGCGACGCACCGGAGGTGCTTGGAGCGAACCAAGAGTGTGGGAGCGAAGCGACCTCGATCTACTTCACGGTGATGGTCTTTTTGGTGGTTTTGGTGCCGACTTTGATGGTGATGACGGCTTTGCCTTTCTTCTTGGCGACGAGTTTCCCGGCCTTGTCCACGGTGAGGATGCTGCTCTTCGAGGATTTGAAGGTGACCTTCACACCGGTGGGCTTCCCAGAGGGTTTCACGGTGAGCTGGCCGGTCTTGCCGACCTTCAAGCTCGTCGGAGCCTTCACGGTAGCTTTAGCGAGCTTGGTCGCCGTGGGTGACACATAGACGGTGATCGTCAGGCTCTTGCCGTTTGTCGCGGTCACGGTGACGGTCGCCTTGGTGAGTTTCTTCACGGTCTTCGCCGCTTTGATCACACCCTTCGCGTTCACCGTCACCACCTTCGTGTTCGAGCTCTTGAAGGTGAGGCCGGAAGTGATGGCCTGGGTGGGCGCGGTCGCATCATCCAAAGCGATCGGCAACGTCAAACTCTTGCCCTTCTGCAAATACAGCTTCGTGAGCGGTGTGCGGATCTTGGTGACGTTCCGGGCGATCTGGATTTGGGCGCTGGCGACCACATTAGTGCCGTCGTTCGCGGTCGCGGTGATCGTCACCACCCCCTCCTTATCCAAATAGGTGACGGTGCCGTCCGCCGCGACGGTCGCCAACGTCGGATCAGAACTCGCCCAGGTGACCGTCTGGTTGGTGGCGTTCGCCGGAGTGACCGCCACCGCCAACGGGAACGTGTTGCCCGCCCCACTCTTCTTGTAAGCCACCATCGCAGGCGCGTTGGTGATCGCCAAACCGGTCACCTTGGTTCCCGTGTCATCCAGGTTGGCGTCGGTGACGACGGTCAATGTCGGGCTGGCCGCCGAGGCGTACCGCGAAGGCGTCTCGGCCAACCGCTGATAGAAGGTGTAGGTGGTCGACGGGCTCAAACCAGTGAAGACACTGCTCGCCTGCCAGTTCACCCCGTCCTTGGAATACTCGGCACCGCCGATGTCCACCAAAGCCACCTCGATGGCGGTCTTGGACAGCAACACCGGGGCCAGCGGAGTCTCTTGCGCCTGTTTGGCCAGCGTGATCGTCAATCCAGCCGTGGGCGGGGACGGATCCGTGGTCTCGTTGCCCGCGAGCCGGGTATAGAAGGTGTAGCTGTTGCCCGGTATCAAGCCGTGGAACTCCGGGCTGGATTGCCAAGTCACCCCGTCCTTCGAGTACTCCCCACCAGCCACGGTAGGCAGGGTGACGGAAGTGGGCGTGCTCACTACCGCCGCGGAGTCAATGTTCGGCGGAGCGGCCTGCTGCACGTAGCCGGTGAGCACGGTGACGCCCGTCGACGCGGGAGACGCATACTTGGAGGCCGTCTCTTCGTAGCGGGCATAGAAGGTGTAGCTGGTCACCGGCTGCAATCCGGAGAACTCCGGGCTGGATTGCCAATGCGCGCCATCCATGGAGTACTCGCCGCCCACAATGGTGGGCAGGGTGACAGTATCGGCGGTCACCAAGATGCTTGCGGCAGTGAGCGTGGGCGCGGTGTTGTTCGGCGCCAACTCCGTCAACCTGGTGGAGATGGTCGCCGCGGCCGAGCTCGGCGATTGCAGATAGTGCGCGTCTTCGGCCTGCCGCTGATAGAACGTGTACGAGGTGTCGGGCGTGAGGCCCGCGAAGACCGGGGCCGTCTGCCAGGTACTGCCGTCCTTGGAATACTCACCCGAATCAATCGGGATCAACGTGATCGAGGTGGTGGTGCGCTGGTCTGGCACCGGCACCCCAGGCGCGCTGCGCGCGGTCTTGGCGGTGGTAACGAGCAGCGCCGGTGACGGATCGGAAGCATAGGCCTCTTCCGTGGCCGCCAAACGCTGGGTGAACGAGTAGCTGGTGCCTGATTCCAAACCGGTGAAACTCGGAGAGGCTTGCCAGTCGCCGCCGTCGATGGCGTATTCCCCGCCCGCAATCGCGTTCAGGGTGACGGTGGTATCCGTGTGCGACGCCTCGGTCGGGGCGGCCGGGGCCACCTGGTGGTTCTTCGTGGCCGTCCGATACACCACCGCGGTGGACGGGCCGGACGCATAGAGCGTGTCCGTGGCCGCCAAACGATAGAAGAAGGTGTACTCGGTATCCGGCGCCAGGTCGTCAAAGACCGGGCTTGCCTGCCACACCGTGCCGCCCAGCGAATACTCGCCGCCAGTGCGCACAGGCAGCGTGATCGAATGATCCGTGATCACCGGATCACCGGCTGGCACCGCCGGGGCATCCTGGTGATCGAGTTCCTCGCTGCGGGTGACCAGCAGCAAGGCGCCCGAAGCGGGCGAGGCAGCCAAAGTGTCCGTCTCCGCGTAGCGCTGGTAGAAGACGTAGAAGCCACCCTTTTCCAAGCCGGTGAACAGCGGGGAGCTTTGCCAAACGGAACCATTGATGCTGTACTCCGCGCCGGGCACTACCCGCAGCTCCACCTCCGTGGTGCCCTTCCGATCCGCGACCGGCACATCCGGAGCCAACTGGGCCGCCTTCGTGGTGGAGACGCGCAGTGGTGCCGAAGCCGCCGAAGCGGTCTTCTGATAGCTCTCCCGCAGCCGCTGGTAGAACGTGTACTCGGTGACCGGGCTCAAACCGGCGAACACCGGAGAATCCTGCCAGGACACGCCGTCCAGCGAATACTCGCCGCCGGAAATGGAGTTCAAGATGACGCGAGTGGCGCTGATCTCCTGGGCGGTGGGTGCGGACGGCGTCGTTTGAGCCGCCCGATCCGTCACCACCAACTGCGCGGTCGAGATCGGCGAGGCGTAATGCTGCGGATCGGCAGCCAGCCGCTGGTAGAACAAATACATCGAATTCGGGGTCAAGCCGGCGAAGGTCGGAGAGCTTTGCCAGGTGTTGCCGCCGTCCTTGGAGTATTCGCCGCCCGCGAGTGTCGTCAGCACCACACTGGTCGCCGTTACCGATGCTGCTTGCGGGGCTTGCGGCTGAGCCTGGTGGATCAACACATTGTCCGCGTTCGCGCCCGAGAGCGTCCCAGTGCTGGAGACAGTGCCCGAGCCCGAGATCGTGCCATCGTTGATGAACGTGCCATTGTTTGTGACGGAGCCAGTGTTCGCAATGGTGCCCGAGTTGTCCAACGTGCCGCCTTGATCGACGGTGAGCGCGCCGGCGTTCGTGATGTTGGCGTTGTTGTCCAGCGTGCCGCCATTACCCACGCTGGTCTCACCATTGTTGGTGAGCGTGCCGTTGTTCACCAAGGTGCCGTCAACGACCAGATCGCCATCCACGATAAGCTGCCCGCCACTCGCCACGGTGAGCGTGGTGTCATCAGGGACGGTCAACGTGGCCCCACTGGCCACGGTGAGCTTGTCACCGTTGTCAACGGTCCAATCGTCGGGCAATGTGGCGTTGCCGTACACCGTGCCGTCGTCGCCCACGAAGTGGAATCCGGCGGTGTAGGTGCAGCCGTTGTCAGCCACCGAAGTGTCGCCCGAGTAGGTGCGGAAAACACTGCCGTTCACCGTGCAGGTGATGGGGGAGAAGCTGCCGTTCTTCAGGTTGATCAGCGTACCGGGGCTTTCCGCCTTGATCTCGCCGCCGTTGAGTTGGATGCTGGAGGCGGCGCTGGAAGTTTTGTCCAGCACGATCGCGCTGGAGCCCTTCGCGGTAATCGTGCCACCGGAGATGACGCCCGAGGAGTTGTTGATCAGGCTCACCCCGGCTGGGCCACCGACTTCGGTATCCGGGTTATCGAAGGTAGCACCATCCACGATGATGGAGCCGCCGGTCATCTCGAAAGTGCCGGTATGGTACCGAGCACCCACCAGCACTCCCGTAGTCCTCGAGATGATGGTTCCGCCCCGGACGATGATTGGATTGGTACCGGATACCAATCCATTGGTGACGGCAGCACAGCCCTCCTCGGCGGTGGTTGTAACAGTTCCACCCGTCATGGTGATCGAGCCACCTGCCGCTCCGCTGTTCCCGATGCCGGACACGCTATGGGAGAGCGGGTCAGCATAGCTAGCGCACTTTGAAATGACGGTAACTGAACCCCCGCTCATCAGAACATTCGCGGTTTCGAGCATGTACACGCCAAGCCCGCCCGGCCCGAAAGCGTTTACGATTTCCGCCGTTCCAGTAACCTCAACATTGGACGAAAGCACTCTAATTGCTGCCCCCCAGTCAGGACCAGGGAATTTGGCGTCGATTGTCCCCGCTGAAGCGATAAAAGTACCACCACCAGAAACATCGACCACCCACTGCGATGCTGAATCAAGCGAGGCTTGCCAGTTCACCGTGATTGCTGGATCGAGGGCAAGCGCCAAGCTGTTCGCTGCGCCGGTCACTGTCCCCTTCACCGTGATCGTGTTTCCATTGGCCGTGGCTGAGAGCCTGCCGCTGCCCCCGCCATTCCAACCATTGAGCAGTTTCAGCAACGTGCCGATGGCATCTGAGACCCGCTGCGCCGCGATGTCGGGATCGGTAGCTGCCGAGCCGTTAATGGTGCCCGCGCCCGTCAAATTCCCAGTGCCCGAGAAGGCGCTGTTGTTCTGTAAGGTGCCCTCAACTACCAACAGCCCGTTGTTCACCAGCGTGCCATTGTTCACCAAAGTGCCGCCCGCCGCCACCGTCAATACATTGCCCTCGGGATTGGTTAGTGTAGCGCCATTTGGGATCGTGAGCGTCTCACCGTTTGCAATAGTGTAATCACTTGGCAGAGTGTCATTGCCGTAGACAGTGCCAGCGTTGCCTACGAACTGGATTCCCCCGACATAGGTGCAGCCGTTGTCAGCCACCGAAGTGTCACCTGAGTAGGTGCGGAAGATGCTGCCGTTCACCGTGCAGGTGATGGGGGAGAAGCTGCCGTTCTTCAGGTTGATCAGCGTACCTGGGCTTTCCGCCTTGATTTCGCCGCCGTTCAGTTGGATGCTGGTAGCCGTCTCGGAGGTCTTCTCCACTACGACTGCGCTGGAGCCTTTCGCCGTGATGGTACCACCGGAGATCACACCCGAAGAGTTGTTGAGTAGGCTTACCCCGGCCGGTCCGCCAATCTCGGTATCTGGGTTATCGAAGGTAGCGCCATCGACGATGATGGTGCCGCCCGTCATTTCAAAGGTCCCGGTGTGGTTCCGAAGGCCGATTCCTACCCCCGTGGTTCTCGAGATGATTGTCCCGCCTCTCATTATCACTGGATTGGTTCCTGCTGAGAGCCCAAAAGTGGGGCTGGCGCAGCCCTCTTCGGCTGTTGCAGAGATAGTGCCGCCAGTCATGGTGACGGATCCGCCTGTAGCACCGCTACCGCCTACGGCGGTCACAGAATGGGACCACGGATCAGCGTTGACTGCGCACTTCGAAGTGACAGTGATTGAACCTCCACTCATCAGGACGTTTACATCGTTATCCATGAACACGCCAAGCCCATTTGCCGCTAAGACGTTCACGATTTCCGCGGTTCCGGTCACTTCTACGTCAGACGAGGCAGCTTTGATCACAGCGCCCCATGTGCTAGCGGAGAAGAACTTGGATTCAATCCTCCCTGCAGTGGCGACAAAAGTGCCGCCAGAAACATCGACCACATATTGTGCTGTTGAATCAAGCGAGGCCTGCCAGTTGACCGTCACGCCCGGATCAAGCACCAGGGCGAGTGAGGAGGTGGCTCCGGTGACGGTGCCGGTTACATTAACGGTGTCGCCATCGGAGACGGCGGTCAGCGTGCCAGTTCCACCCCCACTCCATCCGTTAATCTGGGTGACCAATTGCGCGGCCGTGTCGGCGCTAGCTGGCGTCCCCCCCCCCCTGGACGGCTGTCAATCCCAGCACCAGTGCCAGGCTGATTGCCAATGATGTGCAGTGTTTGTGCGCGTTGAATCGCGTAGACATTCGTACCACCCCCGTAGTTTGGTGTCCTCTCTCGTGCGATGCTACCTGACTAGGCCAAACCGGGTGCCGTTTTCAAAAAGAACCGTGCCCCACTAGCCCGATTCTCCGTCATCCGGAGCGGACTTCGCTTCGCTAAGGCGCTCTTGACGCGCTCCAAATGCCTCCGGCATGTCGCGCGATGGATTCCCGGGCTTCGCCCGAGAATGACGAGAAAAGAACCACCTCACACCGTCATCCGGGGTGGGCTTCGCCTTTCAGGCAGGTTTGCCGTCGTAGTAGACGGTTTCGGGCGCGATGTCGACGGAGCCGTCTAGCCAAGCCGGGGCACCGCCGTCAATGTGCACGGTGGC
>JAISTQ010000057.1 GCA_031272505.1 Propionibacteriaceae bacterium | reverse complement strand
TGGTGCCGGTAGATGGCCCCGCTGACATCCACCAACAATAAATACCTTATCGTACGGGCGTGCTACCTGTCAACCCCAAACCAACATTTCCCAAATCGTGGACAAATACCCTTTTCTCGTCAATCCCACCAACAATACGACAACCCACCCACACCACACAGCACCCTTCCCCTTACTCCTCCATTCCCCTCACCCCCTTACCTGTCAGGCGCCCCTCCCTCGCGGGCCCGACCTCCCTCTATGGACGGCTGGTGGCCCGCACCGACACCCCCCCACATCTCCCCACTCCCGTGGGAACCCAAAACTACTCAATAGATCGCAGAATTGGCCTTCTTTGAAAACGATTGAGTGGTTTCAGGCCGAAAAACGGCTGTTTTAGGGGTTTTCAAGGGAAAAATCACTCAACAGATTTCAAAACAGCCCTTTTGGGGCATCTATTGAGTGGTTTTACCCTCCCCTCCCCCCCGCCCCTTCCCCAAATCCGCCGGTCGCCCCACTCGCGGGCCCGGCTTCTCGTCATGCACACCCGTTGGCCCGCGCCGCACAGCACCTCTTCCTCGGCGATAACGGCCCCAATCCTTCGAAAAACGCCAGTTTTCATGAATCGGGGCCGTTCTCGGACGCAGGACCGTGGATCGCTGAGCGTAGCCGGGCTCCATCCAGTCCGCCGAAACGGCCCCAAAATCGCAAACCGGTTGAATTCTCCAGCATTGGGGCCGCTTCCCCCACAAATACGCCGACGCCCTGGGCGGGCTCTTCTTCTTCCGGTGGCTGCTCTTTGGGGTTAGCTCTCCGACGCGATCAAAAGCCGATCCTCCGGGTTTGGCCGTCGGACCGACTTTTCCCGAAACTGGCCGGGCTGACCGTCCCGCAAGTTGAATGGCCGGGATGGACAGGCGGGCGCAACTTCGCTACTGGGTGCCAGTCGGTGGTTGAGCCCCACAACCCCATCAATGATGATCTTCATAAAACTAAGCAGCAAACTGAACCACGGGCACAGAGGGTTGTGGGAGGTGGGCCGACAGGCGGGTGGGCGGTGGCCGCCCGCGAAGGTGAGAGTCAAGGCAACCACAGGCCAACGCGCCCAGACTCTTCGCCCAACGCGGGCCGTCAGCAGGCCATGGGGAGACGGTTGGCCCGCACATCGGGCAGCGCGGTTGAAGGAGGGGTGCGAAGTGCGGGGTGCGGGGTGCGGCGAAGTGGAGAGGCGGGGAGATGCGAGAGGTGAGTGGGAAGGGAGAAAGAATGAGCGGTTCCGGAGGCGAGAGTTGCAGTATTAGCGCCGGAACTGCACATTCTTCGGTGGCTGGGACGGCGGTGCGGTTAGCTGGCGGCGAGGAGGGCGGGCCAGGTGAGGTTTCCGGACCAGATTTCGACGGAGGCGCCGCAGTCAAGGGGGCGGGAGCCGGGGTCGATTTGGAAGCCGACGTGTTCGGCGATGGCGCGGGAGGCGTGGTTGCCCACCCCGGCTTTCCAGAGCACGGTCTGCAGGCCCAGGCCGTCGGGGGAGAGCAGCCAGTGCAGCACCGCCCGCAGCGCCCGCTCAGTCAGGCCGCGCCCGCGCGCGAAGGCGGCGAGCCAGTATCCGATCTCCCCTTGGACTGCGTCGGTGTGCTTGGTGCCGATGGAGCCCACGAGCCGCGGCGAGCCGTCTGGAAGGATCTCGCGGATCGCCCAGGTGAGCGCGCTCCCGTCAGCCCAGCCGTCAGGCACAAAATGACGCACATAGCGCTGCGCGTCTTCCAGCGAGTAGTCGGCGGGCAACGGAGTCCAGCGCGGGATCTCCGGATCGCGGCAGTACTCGGCCACCAGCGGCTCGTCCGCCTCGGTGAACAAATCCAGCACCAAACCCGGCGCGGACAATGGCTGGAACTCCATGGCTACACCCAGGTTCTTTTTGACGATGTGGCGGTTTTCGGCGCGGACAATGGCTGGAACTTCATGGCTACACCCAGGAGATCACGTATTCGAGGTCCGGCCCGCCCGGCGCGTCAGGCAGCACCTCGAACCCGCCCTCGATTCCCAGGAACCGCGCAGACTGCTCGAAGTGGCACATCGCGATGCCCAGATCGGTGTGCGCGAAAAGCCCGTCCATCGCATAGAAGTGCAGCCGTTCGCCGTCCAGCATCACCCGGAAGGGCTGCTGGTTCTTCGCTGACGGGGCGATCCGCGTCAACTCCAACGGCTCCGCGTATCGGCCCGCCTCCGCCGCCGTCAGCCCCGAGCCGTCCGGACGCAGGAAGAGCGTCTCGAACGGCTTCTTGGTGATGTGCGCCTTCTCCGAATCGAAGAGCTTCAGGCGCTCAAAGAGCGGCTTCACCCCGCCCACGTACCCGACCGGCGAGGCGTAGGCTAGTTTCTCGTCGGCCTCCAGCGTCACATGCTTCGAGAAACTCGAGTGCGTGAAACCCGCCAGCCAACACGTGCCCAACCCCAAGGACGTGCAATGCAGCACCACCTGCTCGAACCAGTACGCCGCCCCCTCGGCGGCCAGCGGCCCCGGACGGTGGATCAGGCCCATGAAATCGCAGGCCCCCTTCACCGAGCCGTACGAGCCGAGCTTCTGGCGCTCCATCCCAAAATCATGGTGGATCAACTCCACCCGGGCCTGCACCCCAAACGGGGGAGCGGTCTGCGCGATGAACTGGGCCACCGCATCGTGGTCCTCCGCAGTCAGCGGGGCATTGTCATAGGCGCGCGTCGACCGCCGCGCCTGAATCGCCTCAACGATGTTCACCACGCCAGTCTAATCGGAGCAGCCCCGAGTGGGTGGACTTCGCTACGCTCAGACGCTCTCGACGCGCTCCAAGCACCTTTGGTGCGTCGCGCGATGGATTCCCGGACTTCGTCCGAGAATGACGGCGGTGGGGTGCCGGGGGGGCTCAGCTTGGCTAAAGGGCGCGGTAGTCGGTGAGATGTTGGGCGGCTTTATCCATGGACGAAGTCTATTCGACTATCTGCCGTAGTCGATGCCGGTGGCGCCGGTGAGCAGCAGCGGCCAATCGAACTCGCCCTCCAGGCGGTAGACGTTGCCGGTGGCGGCGCGCGCGACGGTCTCCACGCCGGGGGCGCAGGCGAGTTCCACCAGGCCGGTGGCCGAGGAGGGGCCGAGATCGGTGATCCGGGCCCCGTCGACGCTGACCTGGTAGACGTTGGTGTCCGCTTGGGCGTTGCTCACCAGGACTTCCAGCTCGTTCACGCCGGACCAGCCGACGTCAAGCAACTCGTTGCCCTCCGCCAAAGGCAGCGCGATCTGCGTCCAGGCCGAGAGCGTCACCTGGCTGTCGGTGACGGCGAGCGAGGCCAGCCCCAGGGAAAAGCCGTCGGCGCCGCGCAGCACCGCCGCCACCCGGGCCGCCTCGGGGGAGACGCGGAAGGCCACCAGCGTGCCCTCGGGCAGCCCTTCCCCGACAGCCGGGATGGCCACCGCCCCCACCACGGTCTGCAGCGAGGCCAGCGAACTGGATTGCGCGATCCAAAGCCGCCCCAGGGTATCGAAATCCGGACGAAGCCAGGCTTCGCCGGTGAACTCGGCGGCAGCCGTCGCGCTGCGATCCCGCACATAGACGGTGGCGGCGTCGGCAGCCAGGTAGGCCACCTGGTTGGTGCTCGCGGAGACGGCGAACTGGCCGCTCACCCCCAGCACCGGCGTGATCATCTCCTGATCCTCGGGGGCCAACGCGAGCGCCGACGAAGTCACGTAGAGCTGCGCCTGTCGCGCCCCCGGATCGCGGCTGGCGAAATCAGCCGCCCGGAACACCAGGTCGTCGTGGCCGGGGATCGTCCAGGGCACGCCGTTCGCCATCACCGTCACCCCGGTGACCCCGTTGAGCTGGGTGAGCGTCAAGGTGAGCTCGGCGAGCAGGTGGCTTCGATCCTCCTGGGTGAGCATCAGCGTCGCCCCGCCCAGATCCAAGGTGGCGGTGCCGTTTTGCGTGGTGGCCGACACCAACGTCAGCCCCAAAGCCTCGCGCGCCGCGCCGCGCCAGCCGCCGGTGTGCAACAGCAACCGCTCCACGGTGGTCTCCAGCAGCGAATCGCCCAGCGGCAACTGCAGCAGCTCGGGCACCAGCAGCGTGGAGCCGTACTTGGCCAGGTACAGATTGACGCCCGTCCAACCCTCGTCAAACAGATAGCGCGAAACCAGCAGCCCCTCGGGCGGGTTGGAGATCCGCCACTGGCCCAGCTCGTTTTGCTCCAAAGCGAAATCGTGGCGCAACTGTCCGGAAGCCGGCCGGAAGGCCCCCACCGCGTCCAACTCGCCCTCCAAGGGCGCGTTGAGCAGCACGTCATCCTCGACGACGCGGGGCAGGGCGCCGTCCTGGTAAATCTTCACCCCGGAGGTGGGCATCCAATTCGCGCTCGCCTCCGCGGTGAGGTAGAGCCGGGCGATGGCGTAGTTGTTCTGGTAGACACCCATGGCGTGCAGGAAACCCTCGACGATGGTGGCCGGATCGGCGTCCGCGGCGGGCGGCATCGCCTCCACCTGCACCTCGGTGACCGGGCGGACCGAGGACATCGGGTGGAACTGCACCTCACCGCTTTCGGGCACCCCGATGGTGCCGCACGCGCTCAGGCAAAGTGACGCGGCGAGCAGGCCGGGCAACCAACGTTTACGGCTCATGGACGCTGCCTCCCTCACCCTCGGGCGCCAACTCCAGCGGCTCGGGGACGATCTCGCCACCCGGATGCCGGGGCAGCACCAGCCGGAAACACGCCCCCTGCTCCAGCGCCGCCCACACGCCCAGCTTGCCGCCATGCAGCTTGGCGTCCTCCAAGGCGATGGCCAGCCCCAGGCCCACCCCGCCCAACTGCCGGCTGCGCGACGGATCGCCGCGCCAGAAACGGGTGAACACCTGCTGCACCTGCTGCGGGTCGAGCCCGACGCCGTGATCGCGCACGGTGACCGCCACCGCGTCATCATTTCCGCCCACGTCAACCTCGATGGGTTTGCCCTCGCCATGCTCAATCGCGTTGGTGAGCAGGTTGCGCAGAATCCGCCGCACCCGGGTGCGGTCCAACTCGGCGGTGAACTCCCCGGACGCCGCCACGGTGATCTCCGCGCCCGCCCGGTTCGCCAGCGGCAGCACCCCGTCCACCTCGGCGGAGACCAGCTTGCCCAGATCGACGTCGTCGAGGCTGAGCGAGGCCGCTCCCGCGTCAAACCGCGAGACCTCCAGCAAGTCGGCGAGCAGATCCGAGAAGCGGCCCACCTCCTTGGAGAGCAACTCCGCCGAACGCTCGGCCACCGGCTCCAGCTCGGCGCGATGCGCGTCAATCATGGAGGTGGCCATCTGGATGGTGGTGAGCGGGGTCTTCAGCTCATGCGAGACGTCCGACACGAACTGCTGCTGCACCTGCGAGATCTTCTCCAACTCGGTGATCTTCAGATCCAACTCGGCCGCCATGAAGTTCATCGAGGTGGCCAGCGAGGCCAAATCCGAACTGCCTTTGACGGGCAGGCGCTCCTCCAGGTTGCCGCCCGCCAGCCGCTCGGCCGCCACCGCCGCCGCCCGCACCGGACGCAGCACCGACACCGCCACCAGATAGACCGTCACCGTCATCGCCACCAGCAGCAACCCGGCCGCCACGATGGTGGCCTGCTGCACCACCGCCAACGTCTGCTGCTCCGCGGTGGTCGGGAAGATGAAATAGATGGGGTAAAGCTCGCCCTCGGCCGACTCCAGCGCGCCCGCCACCGCCAGCCCCGGCTCCGCGTCGCGCCCGTCCGTGTAGGAGATTGTGGTGGCCGCGCTCCACAGCCCGGACTCGCCCGTCACCGAGTTGCGCAAATCCGCGGGCAGGCTGGTCTGCGAGACGCCCGCCGAGCCGATCTGGGTGACCGGCGTCTGCGCCAGCACATAGTACTGATTGCCCACCGTACCCCGGTTCGCCGCCTCCCGCGCCAGCCGGGAAACCACCTCGTTCGCCGAAAGCACCCGGGTGTCCGCCGCCGCCAGCTCGTCCTGCATCGAACGCAGGACGGACGTCGCCTCGGCCACCGCCGACTGCGTCTTCGCCGCCACGATGCCCTGGGAGGATTGGCTCAGCAGCACCCAGCCGGTCGCCAACAGGATGGCCACGGTGGCCGCCATGGTGATCATCACCACCCGGAACGGCAGCGACGAGTTCCACAGCCGCTTCGGCGTCGGGAACCTGGCCACTTCTCCTCCCGGAGCTTACGCTTCGGCGCCCTTCACCGCGCCCGCCCGATAGCCCACGCCGCGCACGGTGAGCACGATCTCCGGATTCTCCGGATCGACCTCCACCTTGGCGCGCAGCCGTTGCACGTGCACATTCACCAGCCGGGTGTCACCGGCATGATGGTAATCCCAGACGTCCTCAAGGAGCTGCTCGCGGGTGAAGGCCTTCTTCGGATGCCGGGCCAACGTGAGCAGCAGATCGAACTCCAACGGGGTGAGGTTGATCTCCGTGCCCGCGCGCATCACCTGGTGTTCCGGCACGTAGATCGTCAAATCGCCGATTCGCAGCGGCTCCCGGTCGTCCACCGGGCGCTGCCGCCGCAGCCGGGCCCGAATCCGGGCCACCAACTCGTCCGTCTTGAACGGCTTGAAGACGTAGTCGTCCGCCCCGGCCTCCAACCCACGGATCACGTCCACCGTGTCCGACTTCGCCGTCAGCATCACGATCGGGACGTCCGATTCCGCGCGGATGTCCCGGCAGACGTCCACCCCGTCCCGCCCCGGCAGCATCACGTCGAGCAGCACCAGATGCGGCTTGAACTTGGCGAACTCGCGGTAGGCGCGATCCCCACGATGGCAGACCCGCACCTCATATCCGATTGCGCCCAACTGGATCGAAAGCATCTCGGCCAACGCCTCGTCGTCCTCGACAACCAAGATCCGCAGCCCCTTGGAATCGCTCATGGGAGCAGTCTAGTGGGTTTGCTTGGCTCCAACTGCAAGGTTGACGGTTGGGCGGCCCGGTTTGCTCCGGCTGGTATACCTTTGTGAATGAGGGTTATCGACGCGTTTGGCGATCTGTTCTTCGGGGCCGAGTGCCCCGGTTGCGCCGCGCCTCGACTCGGGTTGTGCGAGAACTGCTCGGATCGGCTGAACGTGCCACCCATGGGCGACAATGTGGACGGGCGCTGGCTGGTCTGGGCCGGCTCGTACACCGGGGTGCTGCGCAACGTGATCCTGAGCGCCAAAGAGCGCGGGGCGCTGGGCATGATCCCCCGGCTCGCCACCCTGCTCACCGACGCCATCGTCACCGCCGGGAACTACGGGCCGATCACCCACCCGGTGCTGGTTCCCATTCCCACGCAGCTCTCCCACATCGCCCAACGCGGCATCGATCTCACCCGGGCCCTCACCGAACGCACCGCCCGGCAGCTTGACGGGGTGAGTGTGCGCCAAGCCCTGCGCTTCACCCGCAAACCCGCCGACCAATCCGAGCTGTCCCAGGCCGAACGCCGCGAAAACCTGATCGGCGCCTTCACTTGGCGTGGCCGCCCCGCCCGCGCCCCCATCATCATCATTGACGACATCTACACCACCGGCGCCACCATCGCCGAAGCCGCCCGCGCCTGCACCGCCGCCGGCAACACCGTCCTCGGCGCCGCCGTCATCGCCCGCGCGTAGATCTTTCGCGGGAGCGAAGCGACCACCGAGGTGGGGCGAACCGTCGCGGTACTCCGTATACTGGGCGTCATGCATGTAGGAGTATTTGGGGCGACGGGCCAGGTTGGCCAAGTGATGCGCGCCTTGTTGGCGGAACGGGCGTTCCCGGTGGATTCGGTGCGATACTTCGCGTCGGCGCGATCGGCGGGGAAGGTGCTGGAGTTCCAGGGGAAGCCGGTGGTGGTGGAGGACATCGCCGCGGCCGATTTTGCCGGGTTGGAGATCGCGCTGTTCTCGGCGGGAGCCACCGTTTCGCGCGAGTACGCGCCGAAGGTGGCGGCGGCGGGCGCGGTCGTCATCGACAACTCGTCGGCGTGGCGCAAGGATCCCGAGGTGCCGCTGATCGTGTCCGAGGTGAACCCGGAGGACGCGAAGGTGCTGCCCAAGGGGATCATCGCGAATCCGAACTGCACCACCATGGCGGCGATGCCCACGCTCAAGGTGCTGCACGACGAGGCGGGCCTGGTGCGGCTGCACGTGGCCACGTATCAGGCGGTCTCGGGTTCGGGGCTGAAAGGCTCGGTGGCGTTGGCGGGCCAGATCGCCGCGCTGGCTGATCCGATGGTGCTGGCGCATGACGGCTCGGCGCTGCAAGTCGCGGACCCCGCCCCGTATATCGCCCCGATCGCCTATAACGCGCTGGCGATGGCGGGCTCATATGTGGACGACGGCTCGGGTGAGACGGACGAGGAGCAGAAGCTCCGCCACGAGTCGCGCAAGATTCTGCACATTCCGGATCTGGCGGTGGCGGGCACCTGCGTGCGGGTGCCGGTGTTCACCGGGCATTCGCTCGCGGTCCATGCCGAGTTCAGCCGTCCGATCACCCCCGAGCGGGCCAAGGAACTGCTGGCGGACGCGCCGGGCGTGGTGCTCACCGACGTCCCCACCGCGCTGCAGGCGGCGGGCACCGACCCCACCTACGTGGGCCGCATCCGCCAAGACCAGTCCATCGACGACGGCCGCGGCCTGGTGCTCTTCGTGGTCGCGGACAACCTGCGCAAAGGCGCGGCGCTCAACGCCATTCAGATCGCCGAGCTCTTCGGGTAGTGGCGTTCGCTACGCTCACACGTTCTTGGTCCTCCCGAATGCCTCCGGCATGGTCGGACTGGATCCCCGACCTTTGGTCGAGGATGACGGGACGGAATTGGTGAAGATGCCGTCTACGCCCCAGGCGGCGAGTTCGGCTTGGCGGGTGGGGTCGTCGACGGTCCAGACGCGCACTTTCAGGCCGGCGGCGTGGGCGCGTTCGACGTAGCGGGCGGAGCGGACGGCGACCGCGTGGGGGTGGATGGCGGTGGCCCCCAAGTTCCGGGTGCGGCGGAACGGGAAGAAGATCGGGTATTCGTAGAGGGCGGCGACTTCGGCGGCGAGCCGCATCCGGGCGAGGCGGCGCACCGATTCCAGATCGAAGCTGGAGAGCACCACGCGCGGCTCCACGCTAGCCGCCCGCGTCAACAAGCCATGCCGGGCCAACGCGGAGACCACCTTGGCCTCCAGGCCGGGATAGGGTACCACCGAGTTCTTCAGCTCCACGTTGAGCCGCACCTCGGTGGGGGCGAGCAACTCCAGCACCTCGTCCAAAGTGGGGATGTGCTGCCCGTCGCCGCAATCCAGCTCCTGCAGCGACTCCAGCGGGTAGACGGCCACCCAGCCGGTACCGTCCGTCGTCCGATCCAGCTTCTCGTCATGGATGACGACCGGATGCCCATCGTTGCTGAGCTGCACGTCAAACTCCACCCCGTCCACGCCCGCCTCGACCGCCAACTGGAACGCGGCCAGCGTGTTTTCCGGCGCCTTCCGGTTCGCGCCACGATGTGCCCAAAGCTGCATGACACCATAGTCTCAGAAATGTGCCCTAAAATGCCGTCAAGGACGGGCTTTGGGTGTCGCCCGGTTAAGGAGTGAGATGAATCAAGCAGGATGGTACCCGGATCCGGGTGGTGCGCCGGGCATGTACCGGTACTGGAATGGCTCCGCTTGGACGACGGCAGTCACCGACAATCCGCTGGCCGCCAGTGGGACGCCCACGCCACAGCCCGCACAGCCCGCGCCCCAACCGGCCGCCTCGGAGCCGATCCGCGGCTCGCAATACCCCTCGGGCAACTACGGGCAGGTGCGCGGCATCGATCCCTATAACGTCAATCCCTACCCGGATTACTACGCCCAGCCGCAGACGTCCAAGAAATGGTGGATCGTGCTGGTCGCCGTGGTGCTGGTGCTCGGCGTCGGCATCTGGTACGTCACCTCCAACATCGGCAACTGGTGGGGTGGTGGCGGCAGCGGCGAGGTGCAGCCGTCCGGCACCGCGTCGGCGAACGCCTGCCCGAAGATCCCGGAGGGCGATAACGCGCCCGTGCCCCGCGAGGAAGCCAACCGCGTCTATGGCGGCTTGATGAGCTACGAGAAGCTGGGCGATCCGTGGAGTTCGGTGCAATACGAAAACCGGGTGGCCTACAGCTACATGGTCGGCTCGCAGACGGTGATGGATCAGGAAAACTATGATCCCGACGTTCCGGGGTCCGCCTGGGTGGCCTCGGTGGTGATCGGCGAACTGGCCATCGGTGACGGCTTCGCCTCCCCGGAACAGGGGGCCGAGCTGCTTTTCCGCTGCCTCCAAGGCGAGTTTTACGGCGACAACGAGCTGACGGTGGAGATCCTGGAGAGCTCCGCCACCACCATTTCCGGCCACAACGGCTGGATGATCGATTCGACCTTCCACTTCGACATCGAAGGGCTGAACGCCACCAGCGAGCGGGTCAAGATCATCCTGGTGCAGACGACGACCTCCGGCTGGTCGATCTTCTACTCGTCGGTGCCCAACACCTCCAGCTACCTGGATCCGGACGTGGACAAGGCGATTGCGTCGCTAACAGTGGATGGGTGACGCGGGGAGTAGCGCCCGCGGGCGTCACTCGTACAGGTCGGCGGCGGGCTCGCTGTAGGTGAGGTTCACCAGTTTGCCGTTGATGTAATGGAAGCTGGTGACGGAGGCCAGCCGGGCTTCGCGTTTGCGCGGATCATGCACGAAAGGCCGATGCTCGACGGCGAGGCGGGCCAGCCAGATGGGCAGCTCATGGGAAACGATGACGGCCTCCGCATCCGGGCAGTGCCGGGCGGCGTCCTTGATCGCGTCGCGCATCCGCGTGACGGTGCTGCGGTAGGGCTCGCCCCAACTGGGCTTGATCGGGTTGCGGATCTGCCACAGGTTCGGCGGCAGCAGCAGCCGCCAGTGGTGCTTGCCCAAAGACTTGCCTTGGAAGACGTTGGTGACCTCGATCACCCGCGGGTCTTCGACGACCTCAATCTGCGGGTGACGGGCGGCGATTGGCGCCATCGTCTGCGTAGCCCGCAGCAGCGGCGAAGTGACGAGATAGCTGATGTTGGTGTTGGCGAAATGCTCCCCGAGCCGCGCGGCCATCTGCTGGCCCAACTCGGTGAGCGCGAAGCCGTCCAGACGGCCATAGATCACCCCGTCAGGGTTTTCCACCTGCCCGTGGCGGACACAGTGGACGACGGCGGTGCTCATGGCCCTGGGGCACTAGCGACCGGCGCGGCGACGCTGGATGCGTGTGCGCTTCAGCAGCTTGCGGTGCTTCTTCTTCGCCATCCTCTTGCGACGCTTCTTAATGACCGAACCCACTAGATGCCCTTTCATACTCATTGGCTGGACAACCCAGCCAATTACGCAATCTTACCCGCTTTCCCCCAGTTCGGAAACTCCCCGCCCGAAATTGTCTTCACTGCCTGTCGCGTTCGCTCCGCGTCGCGTTCGCTTCGCTCACTCGTGATTAACGCGCCATAACGAACCTTCGCTCCGCTACGGTCCGCAGCGCTTCGCGCCAGGCGCGTATGTTCGGCTTCGCCTATCAGACTCACTCGTCACTCGGAAATGAGCGAGCTCGCTTCCTCGCTCCTCAATCGTCTGGATCTCCGGGCTGCGCCCGAGGATGACGGCCAGGGGGCTGCGTGGAGACTGATGCTGCGTACTGCCGCTAAGGTTGCACCCACAGTCCGAAGGGAAGGTCTCCCGGCACTCAAAGGCCGTCATCCTCGGCCGAAGGCCGGGGATCCAGTGAGCGACATGCCGTAGGCATTTGGAGCGAACAACTGAGCCCGAGCGCAGCGAGGACAATTTCGCGGAGCCCGAGCACGAAGTGCGAAGACGTTTTCGCGGAAACTGGGGCGGGTTGTCCACTACAATGGGGGAGAAGGAGGATTTGTGAGCCTGGATCAAGCGTTGTTGCTTGGTGCAGTAGTGCTCTTGGTGTGTATCTTGTCGGCCCGGATCGGGTCGCGGCTGGGGCTGCCGTCGCTGTTGCTGTTCTTGGCGCTGGGCATGGTGGTGGGCGAGATCAGCGCCCGGTTCGGCTTCCGGTTTGCGGACGCCTCGTTGGCGCACGCGCTCGGGTTTGCGGCGCTGGTGTTGATTCTGGCCGAGGGCGGTTTTACCACCAAGTGGAGCGAGATCAAGGGCGCGCTGCCGGTGGCGATCCTGCTGGCCACGGTGGGCGTGGGCGTGCAGGTGGCGCTGGTGGCGCTGTTCGCGCATTACGTGCTGGGCATGGGCATGATGACGTCAATCCTGTTGGGCGCGATCACGTCGCCGACAGATTCCGCGGCGATCTTCTCGGTGCTGCGCAAAGTGCCGCTTCCGGCCCGCATCCGGGCCACTTTGGAGGCCGAGTCCGGCTTCAATGACGCGCCGATCGTGCTGCTGGTCACCACCGCCTCGCACTGGGCGGTCTACGGGATGGACGAGCATCCCGGCGAGCTGATCGCCACCGTCGGCGGAGAGCTGATCGGCGGCCTGCTGATGGGCATCGTGATCGGCTGGTTCGGGGCCCAGGTGTTGCGCAGCATCGCGCTGCCGTCGTCCGGCCTCTACCCGCTGGCGGCAATGGGCTTCGCGGTCTTTGCCTACGGGTTTGGCACCTACCTGCACCTAAGCGGATTCGCGGCCGTCTACGTGGCCTCGGTGGTGCTCGGCAACTCGAAGCTGCCGCACCGCAACGCCACCCGCTCGTTCGCCGAGGGAGTGGGCTGGATCGCCCAGATCGGCCTGTTCGTGATGCTCGGGTTGTTGGCGGACGCGATGCGCATCTCGGCCTCGGCGGCCATCGGCGGCATCGCCGTCGGCGCCTTCCTCACCCTGCTGGCCCGGCCCATCGCGGTCTTCATCTGCGCCGCCTGGAAACGGATCGGGCTGCGCGAGCAATTCTTCTACTCCTGGGCGGGGCTGCGCGGCGCGGTGCCGATCATCATGGCGCTGGTGCCGCTGGCCGAAAAGGTGCCGGACGCCGACTTGCTCTTTGACACCGTCTTCTGCTTCGTCGTCATCTTCACGGTGCTGCAGGCCCCCACGTTGCCGCTGGTGGCCCGGCTCACCAAAGTCTCCGGCCCGAACGATTCCACCGATCTCGACATCGAGTTCGCCCCGCTGGACAACATCCAGGCCGACATGATGCAGGTCCGCATCGAGGAGGGCTCCAGGCTGCACGGCATCAGCCTGCGCGAGCTGCGCCTGCCGCGCAACTCGGTGATCTCGCTGGTGATCCGCGAGGGCACCACCTTCACCCCGCACGCTGACGACCGGCTGGCCACCGGCGATGATCTGTTGATCGTCACCCGGGCGGCCGACCGGGGCAAGGTGGAGCGGCGGTTGCGCGACCTGTCCGACAAGGGCCGGCTGGCCAAATGGAATAAGTGACGCTACTTCTTTTTCTTCTTCGTCGCGGATTCTGACGGTGTGGGCGAGGTGACTTCATCGTCAACGATGATCTCCTCGGTGGCCTCCGGGACGGCGCTGGCGGTGGCCGTGGTGGTGGAGGTGCTGGTGATCGGCGGCAGGCACACCGGCCCGCTCACCGGATACGACACCGGGATGGCGGTGCGATCCTCCGGGGTGGCGTAATCGGAGCCGACCAGCACGTCGACGATGTGGTCCACTCGGCCGTCACCCTCGGCGGTGGCGCCGGTGAAGAAGCCCATCAGCAGCTGCACTTCCGGATCGGTGGCGCTACTGCCCACGATCACGGTGTTGGTGATCTCCCGCTCGGTGTTGCCCACCGCGATCACCCGGAACTGGAAAGAGTTGAGGTAGGTGCGGGTGCGGCGGGCCAGGCCGCCAGACGTCCCGCCGTTCAAAACCCGGACGGTGACCGACGGGGGCGTGAGCTCGGTGCCGACGTTGGTCATCACGCATTCGGCTTGGGGTTTTTCGGGGGTCATCTGCAGATGCTCGTAACCCCACCAGGCGCCCCAGACCAAGAAACCCAGCAGCGCAAGCAGCACGATCGGGGTCAACACTAACCGGACAGTTCGAGCCACGGATATACCTTATCGGATGCGACGGCGCATTCTGGATTGTCCACGCCTCTAACGGCCGGTACCCGCGTAGACGATGGCCTCGTCTTCGGCGTCCAGCTCGAACGCGGTATGCGCCGCCTGGACGGCCTTGTCCACATTCTCGGAAGCCACCGCCACCGAAATGCGGATCTCGGAGGTGGAGATCATGTCGATGTTGACGCCCGCGGCGGCCAGCGCCTCGAAGAAGCGGGCGGTGACGCCCGGATGGGTGCGCATCCCGACGCCGATCACGGAGACTTTGCCGATGGCGGCGTTGAAGATGACGTCCTCGAAGCCGACCTCGGCTTTGATGGCGGCCAGCGCGGCCAGCGCCTCCTTTTCCGCGCTCTGCGGCAGCGTGAAGGAGATGTCGGTGCGGCCATCGTGCACGGTGGAGACGTTCTGCACGATCATGTCCACGTTGATGTCGGCGGCGGCGATCGCCCGGAAAATGCGCGAGGCGTTGCCGATCACGTCCGGCACCCCGACGATGGTGATCTTGGCCTCCGAACGGTCATGCGCGACCGCTGAGATGATGGGCTGCTCCACGGAATCCTCCTTGGTCTCGATGTCTTTCACCCAGGTGCCCGGCTTGTCGGAGAACGACGAGCGGACGTGTACGGGTACGTGTTCGCGGCGCGCATACTCGACGCAGCGCAGATGCAGCACCTTCGCCCCCGACGCGGCCATTTCCAGCATTTCCTCGTAGCCGATCTGCGGAATCCGACGGGCGCTGGGCACGATCCTCGGATCAGCGGTGAAGACGCCGGCGACGTCGGTGTAAATCTCGCAATAATCGGCGCCCAACGCGGCTGCCAGCGCCACCGCGGTGGTGTCTGACGCGCCCCGTCCCAAGGTGGTGACGTCCTTGGTGGTCTGCGAGACGCCCTGGAATCCGGCCACGATCACGATGTCCTCGTCTTCCAACGCGGACTTGATCCGGCCGGGCGTGATGTCGATGATGCGGGCGTCGCCATGCGCGGCCGTGGTGATCACACCGGCCTGCGACCCGGTGAACGAACGGGCGTCATACCCCAGATCGTTGATCGCCATCGCCAGCAGCGCCGCGCTGATCCGCTCCCCGGCGGTGAGCAGCATGTCCAACTCGCGGGGCCGCGGATCCGGAGAGACCTGCTTCGCCAAATCCATCAGCTCATCGGTGGTGTCGCCCATCGCCGAGATGACGACCACCACGTCATTGCCCTCCGCCTTGGTAGCCACCACCCGCCGGGCCACCCGCTTGATGCTGTCCGCATCCGCAACCGACGACCCGCCAAACTTCTGGACGATCCGCACCGCGCCTCCTTTTGAAACAGTAAGAGTTTACACGCCTGACGAGCCTGGACGCGCCTTCTCGAATCGCCCGGCCCCTCCGCCCCCAGAACCCACTTCCCCCCCCTCTTTTCCGGCGGATCGGCTTTTGATCCCGTCGGAGAGCCAACCCCCAAGAGCAGCCGCCGGAAGAAGAAGAGTCCTGCCAGGGCGTCGGCGTATTTGTGGGGGAGCGGCCCCAATCATGAAGAATTCGGCCTTTTCCTGGTATCGGGGCCGTTTCGGCGCACGGGACGGAGCCCAGCTACGCTCAGCGATCCCCGGTGCGACGGTCAGGAGCGGCCCCGATTCTTGAAAACCGGTGATTTCCGAAGGATTGGGGCCGATACCGCCGGGAAGAGGTGCTGTGCGGGCCGGCCAACAGACGGCCATGGCGGAGCGGTCGGGCCTGCCAGTGAGGACGCAGCATCGAAAAAGGGGTGAGGAGGGAAACTACTCAATGGATGCCTGAAAACGCCTGTTTTCAAAACGATTGAGTGATTTTTCCCTCGAAAAGGCCCAAAACGGCCGTTTTTCGGCCTGAAACTACTCAATCGTTTTCCAAGAGGGCCAGTTTAGCAATCTATTGAGTAGTTTTGGGTTCCCACAGGGGGTGAGGGAGGTGTGGGGGTGACGCGAGGAAGCGGTGGTCGCTACGCTCCCGCGTTCTGTTTCACTCCAAGCACCTCCGGTGCGTCGCGATGGATCCCCGAGCCTTCGGCTCGAGGATGACGGCAAATGAGTGCCGGGAGACTCATTTCTCGGACTGCGCGAAGATCCCCGAGCTTCGGCTCGAGGATGACGGCAATGGGTGGCGTCCAAGCTAGGCGAAGGGAGTGGGTTACGCGGGGCGCGCGGAAGTGCAAAGAGGCATCACCGCAGAAAGAGGGGAGGCTCAGGCGAAGAGTTCGCGGGCTTTGGCGGCTTCGGTGACGGCGGGGAGGTCGCCGCCGATTTGGGAGGTGACGGCGGCGGCGACGGCGCCTTCGACCAGCGGGCCTTCGGCGAAGACCACGTGGTCGCGGTCGGCGTCGCTCAAATCGTCAAGCACAGCCTCGATGGTCATGTTGGCGGAGCCCAGATCGGAGAGGATGGCGACATCGTGGCCAGCCGCGCGGGCCTGCGCGACGGCGGCTTCAACTAAATCATAAGAGGTGCCGATCCGCCCGTCGTCGGTGCCGCCAGCGGGCAGGATCGTCACGTCTTTGGCCATCTGCCCAGCCAGCTCAGCCAGCCCGGAGGCCAGCTGAGCCGAGTGGGAGACGATCACTAAGGCGACACTCATTGAGCGGCCTCGGCGGTGTCAGCGGCGACGGCCAGGATGTAGGACGTCGAAGTGGCGCCCGGATCCTTGTGGCCGATGGAACGCTCGCCCAGATAGGACGCGCGGCCCTTGGTGGCCAGCATCGGAATGGTTTCCTCGGCCCCCGCGGCAGCCGCCTCGGCAGCCACCTTGAAGGCCTCCGCCGGAGACTTGCCAGCCGCCGCGGCGGCTTTCGCCGCCTCCAGCGCCGGAGTCCAGGCGTCCACCATCGTCTTCTCGCCGGTGGTGGCCTTGCCCCGCTTGACGATCCCGTCCAACGCGCCCTGGATGATGGCTACCACCCCGTTCGCGTCGATGGTCTCTTGCCCTTCCACAGCCTTGCCGGCTTCCCGGAATGCCGTCCCATAGAGCGGGCCGGCCGCGCCGCCGACGGTCGCCAGCAGCGTCTTTCCGAGGGTGCCGAGCGCGCTGGCGATACTGTCCGTGCCGTCAGCGAGCTTCTCGACTGTTTTGGTGAAGCCGCGATACATGTTCTCGCCATGGTCGCCGTCACCGATCTCGCGGTCGAGGTCGATCAACTCCATGCGATGCTCGGAGATGACTTCCTGCGCGGTGCGGATCCAGTTGAGCGCCCAGGCGGTATCCAGAGTGTCACTCATTTGTGTCCTTACTTTTTCATGGCCGGGGTGTCCACCGGGGCATCCCAGTAGCCGGTCAGCTCGTCGTCCAGCAAGAGGACCGTCACCGAGCAGCCCTGCATCTCCAAGGAGGTGATGTAGTTGCCGACCAGCGAGCGGGCCACGCTCAAGCCGTAAGACTCGACGACTTCGCGCGCGTGCTTGTAGACGATGTACAGTTCGGACTCGGGGGTGCCGCCCATGCCGTTGACGAACAACAGCACCTGGGAGCCGGCGGGCGCCTTCAGATCATCGAGGACGGGCTTGATCAGCTCGTCGGTGATCGCGTCGGCGCTGGTGTACTTCTCGCGACGACGGCCCGGCTCGCCATGGATGCCGATGCCGACCTCAATCTCGTCATCCGGAAGGTCGAATGAGGGCTTGCCCGCGTGCGGGACGGTGCAGGCGGTGAGCGCGACGCCCATCGAACGCACTTGGCCGTTCACCTTCTCGGCAAGGGCGAGGCATTCGTCGAGGTTCTTGCCAGCCTGGGCGGCGGCGCCGACGATCTTCTCCAGCAGCACGGTGCCGGCCACGCCACGGCGGCCGGTCGTCCACAGGGAATCCTGCACGGCTACGTCGTCATCGACGACGATGGCCTTGACCTCGATGCCTTCGTCAGCCGCGTCTTCGGCGGCGATTTCGAAGTTCTGCACGTCGCCGGTGTAGTTCTTCACGATGTGCAGCACGCCCGCGCCCGCGTTCACAGCCTTGGTGGCTTCCAGAATCGGGCCGGGGGAGGGGCTGGTGAAGACGGCGCCAGGCACGGCGGCGTCCAACATGCCCATACCAACATAACCAGCGTGGAGCGGCTCGTGGCCGGAGCCGCCGCCGGAGACCAGGGCGACCTTGCCCGCCACGGGGGCGTCTGCGCGCACCACGTAGGGGTTGTCGTCCTCGTCATAGTAGACCTTGACGTAGTCGGCATAGACTGCCTCGAACCCGGCGAGGGTTTCCGGTACTACGTTCTGCGGGTCATTGATGAGTTTCTTCATGGACTCTCCTTTGAGTAGGGGGATATACCACTGCCTATTATGCCCCCATCAGGCGGGCGGAAATCTCGAAAACTATCAGATGTCATATCAATGTCACAGAGTTGGCCGATGGCTGGCACACCTATGGCCCACCCCGTACTATTGCCCCATGAGTGAGTTCAGCTTCTCGGCCCGCGAGCTGACTGGCCGGGTGGGCGCGGCGAAAAGCTATGAGCGCGAGGCGCCGGCACCGGAAGACTGGGGAACGGACCTGATCGGCGTCCCGATTGGCTCGCCAGTCGATCTGGAAGTGACGTTGGAGGCCGCCGGAGACGGCATCTGGGTGACGGGTACCGCCGCCTACCCGCTGCACGGCAACTGTTCGCGCTGCCTGCGGGACATCGACTATGACGACGAGACGGATTTCGAGGAGCTCTACTTCTACCCCGAGCATCTGGAGGACGACGACGCCAGCGCCGTCATTGACGACCATGTCGACCTGGAGCCGCTGCTGCGCGACCAGGTGTTGCTCTCGCTGCCCTTCTCGCCGCTGTGCACTCCGGATTGCCTCGGCCTCTGCGCGGAGTGCGGGTTCAACCTCAATGACGATCCGGAGCACGCGCACGAGGCAGCCACCGATCCCCGTTGGGATGCGTTGAAAGACTGGAGTCGGTAGACTCTCCGCGTGACTTTTTCTATTCCGGAGCGGCCAGCCTTGGAAGGGCTGGAAACCAAATGGCAGCAGCTTTGGGCTGAGCGCGGCACTTACGCTTTCCAGCGGCCCGCCAGCCGCGAGCAGGTGTTCTCCATCGACACCCCGCCCCCGACGGTCTCCGGCTCGCTGCACGTGGGCCACGTCTTCTCGTACACGCACACCGATCTGATCGCCCGCTACCAGCGGATGCGCGGCAAGGCCGTCTTCTACCCGATGGGGTGGGACGACAACGGCCTGCCCACCGAGCGGCGGGTGCAGAACTACTACGGGGTGCGCTGCGTCCCCTCGGTGCCCTACGATCCGGATTTCACCCCGCCGGAGCAGCCCGACCCGAAGCGGCAGGTGCCGATCTCGCGGCAGAACTTCGTGGAGCTCTGCCTGCAGCTCACCGCCGTCGACGAGCAGGCTTTCGAGGCGCTCTGGCGCACCCTGGGGCTGAGCGTGGACTGGTCGTACCTGTACACCACCATCTCGCCGCACGCGCAGCACAACGCGCAGCAGGCGTTCCTGCGCAACTACGCCCGTGGCGAGGCATACATGGCGGAGGCGCCGACGCTCTGGGACGTCACCTTCCAGACGGCCGTCGCCCAGGCGGAGCTGCAGGATCGCGAGTACGCCGGCCACTACTACCGGGTGGCCTTCCACGGCCCGGACGCCCCGGTCTACATCGAGACCACCCGCCCCGAGCTGATCCCGGCGGTGTGCGCGCTGATCGCCCACCCGGACGACCCGCGCTACCAGCCGCTGTTCGGCTCCACGGTGAAATCCCCGCTCTTTGACGTCGAGATTCCGGTGCTGCCGCACTTCAAGGCGGAGCCGGACAAGGGCGCGGGCATCGCGATGTGCTGCACCTTCGGCGATTTGACGGACGTGCAGTGGTGGCGCGAGCTGCAGCTTCCCACCCGGGTGATCCTGGGCCGCGACGGACGGCTGCTCGCCGAGGCGCCCGAATGGTTGGCGAACCCAGCTCCCTATGCGGAGATGGCGGGCAAGACCACCTTCAGCGCCCGCGAGGCCATCGTGCAGTTGCTGCGCGAATCCGGCGATCTGGACGGTGAGCCGAAGCCCACCATGCGGATGACGAACTTCTTCGAGAAGGGCGAGAAGCCGCTGGAGATCATCTCCACCCGGCAGTGGTACATCCGCAACGGCGGCCGCGACGACGAGCTGCGCCAGGCGCTGATCGCCCGCGGCGAAGAGTTGGATTGGGTGCCCGAGTACATGCGGCACCGCTACACCGCTTGGGTGGAGGGTCTGAACGGCGACTGGCTGATCTCCCGGCAGCGCTTCTTTGGGGTGCCCTTCCCGGTGTGGTACCGGCTAGACGCCGAAGGCAACCCGGATTACGCCGCCCCGATCATGGCTGACGAAGCCAGCCTGCCCGTCGATCCGGCGAATCAGCCCGCCCCCGGCTTCACCGAGGAGCAGCGCGGCGTGCCCGGCGGCTTCATCGGCGATCCGGACGTGATGGACACTTGGGCCACCTCCTCGCTCACCCCGCAGATCGCCTGCGGCTGGGTGGGCGATCCGGAGCTTTTCGGCTTGACGTTCCCGATGGACATGGCCCCGCAGGCGCACGACATCATCCGCACTTGGCTGTTCTCGCGGGTGGTGCGCGCGCACCTGGAGCACGGTTTGCTGCCCTGGCATCACGCGGCGGTCTCCGGCTTCGTCGTCGATCCCGACCGCAAGAAGATGAGCAAGTCGAAGGGTAACGTGATCGTCCCCTCGGACATTTTGGACGAGTTTGGCGCCGACGCGGTGCGCTGGCGGGCGGCCAGTGCCCGGCCCGGCACCGATTCCCCCTTCGACAAGCTGCAGATGAAGGTGGGCCGCCGGCTGGCGATGAAGGTGCTGAACGCGGCGAAGTTCGTGCTCGGCATGGCCACCGACCACGCGGCCCCGATCACCAACCCGGCCGATCTTTCGATGCTGGCGCAGTTGGCTTCCGTGGTCTCCGCGGCCACCGAGGCCTTCGAGGCTTATGAGTACACCGACGCCATCGAGGTGACGGAACGCTTCTTCTGGACGTTCTGCGACGACTACCTGGAGCTGGTCAAGGAGCGGGCATATGGCTCGCAGGGCGCAGCCGAGGCGGCCTCCGCGCAGGCGGCGCTGCGGCTGGCGCTGGACGTGCTGCTGCGGCTTTTCGCCCCCTTCCTGCCCTTCGTCACCGAAGAGGTGTGGAGCTGGTACCACGGCGAAGATTCGAGCGTGCACCTGGCCGCGTGGCCGTCGGTCGCCGAGCTGCCAAACACCGGCGATCCGGTTTTGCTCGACCAGGTCGGCGAGGTGCTGGTCGGGCTGCGGGGCGCGAAGTCGGAGGCGAAGGTCTCCATGAAGACCGAGATCACCGCGGCCACCGTCTCCGCCCCGGCGGACGCCCTGGCTGGCCTGCAGACGGTCACCGCCGACCTCAAGGCGGTGGGACGGATCGTGGGCGAGATCGAATGGCGCGAGGCCGACGCGATCACCGTGGCGGCGGAGCTGCAGGCGTGAGCCACGCCGAGATCGTCAGCGCGCTGCAAGCCCGCTGGCCCGAACACCGGATCGCTCCCTCGCTGGAGCGCATCGGCAAGCTCTGCGAGCTGTTGGGCGAGCCGCAGCGCTCCTACCCGGTGATCCACGTCGCCGGCACGAACGGCAAGGGCTCCACCGCGATCATGGTCGAATCCCTGCTGCGCGCGATGAACCTGCGGGTGGGGCGGTATTCGTCACCCCACTTGGAAAGAGTGAACGAGCGGATCGCCATCGACGGCGAGCCGATCTCGGATCTCATTTTTGACGAGCTGGTCGCCGATGTGCTGCCGCTGGTGGAGATGCTGGAGGCGGACGCGCAGCCGCTGAGCTTCTTCGAGGTGATGACGGGGTTGGCCTTCGAAGCCTTCGCCCAGGCTCCGGTGGACGTGGCCGTGGTGGAAGTGGGGCTTGGCGGCAGTTGGGACGCCACCAACGTCGCCGACGCCCAGGTGGCGGTGATCTGCCCTGTCTCGCTGGACCACACCCACATTTTGGGCGACGACCTGGCGAAAATCGCCACCGACAAGGCGGGCATCATCAAGCCCGGCTCGTGGGCGGTGCTCGCCGGGCAGGAGCCGCCAGCGGCGAAGGCGTTGATCTCCCGCTGCGCCGAGCTGGGCGTGAAGGTGAGCGCCGAGGGGCTGAACTTCGGGCTGATCGACCGCACCCCGGCGGTGGGCGGCCAGGTGATCCGGCTGGAGACGGCCGCAGGCCCGCTGGGCGACATCTTCCTGCCGCTCTTCGGAGAGCACATGGCCCGCAACGCCGGGCTGGCGCTGGGGGCCGTGGAGGCCTTCCTGGGTGGACGGGCGCTGCCGCCGGAGGTGGTCGCCGAGGGGTTCGCCGCCGTCAAAGCCCCAGCCCGCATGGAGGTGGTGCGCCGCGATCCGACCATCGTGCTGGACACCTGCCACAACCCGGCCGCCGCGAAGGCCACCATGGACGCGATGCGCGAGGCTTTCGACTTCGAGCCGCTGATCGGGGTGGTGGCGATCATGGCCGACAAGGACGTCGAGGGAGTGCTGGAAGAGTTCGCCGTCGGGATGACGAGCATTGTCGTCACCACCGCCCAAACTGACCGCGCGCTCGCCCCGGAAACGCTCGCCGAAAAGGCCAAGGCTTGTTTCGCCGCTGAGATGGTGCATGTCGCACCCGACATTCCGGCTGCGCTTGAACTGGGGGTATCCTTGGCAGACGATGCCGGTGTAGGGGCTGGCATTTTGTTTGCCGGCTCTGTGGTAGCTGCCGGTGAAGCAAGAACCCTGTTGGTTGGAGTCGATGCGAATGACTGAAATGGATCTTTCCCGCGTTCCCGATGAGCTAGGCGCCGTGGCTCCTCGGCCCAATGACGTGCCGGGGATCCGATACGACGCTTTCGGGACGCCGATTCCGCCGCCGCCGCGCTGGCAGCACACCCCAGTGGCGACGAGCAGTGTTCCAGCCCCTACGCCCGGCATTCCAACCGCTTCCATCTCATCGTTCCCGCCGGCCCCGCGCGTCCAGTGGAAGCCGCTGACGCTCCCGGTCGAGCCGAAGCAGTACCACGAGTTCTATCGCACCCCGGCCTACCAGGCGTGGAAGCCCTGGGTGCTGCTGATCACCGTCGCCCTCGGCTTCATCGTGGCGAACGTGGTGTTCGCCTTCATCATGGTCTTGATGTCCATGGACGACCTCGGCGGCCTGATGACCAGCCTGACCGGCGGCTACATGAGCTGGGATCTGCTGCTGCTCGTCGATCTTTCCATCGCCGCCGCCATCCCCATCTGCATCGGCCTGCACCGTGCCTGGATGGGCCAGAAACCCGGCTGGCTGGCCTCCATCCAAGGCCGCTTCCGCTGGAAGGTGTGCCTCAAAGCCCTGCTCGTCGTCCTGCCGCTCTTCATCGTGATGGCCGTGGCCGATTATTGGGTCACCGGGATGCCGGAGTTGCAGTTCAGCGAACAGACCATCCCGATGCTGCTGGTGGTGATCTTCGCCACCCCGTTCCAATGCGCCGGCGAGGAGTACCTCTGCCGCGGCATCGCCTTCCGGTCCATCGGCTCGGCGTTCCCGAATCGGACGGCCGGCCTGATCGTCGGCGGGCTGGCCTCCGCGTTGATTTTCACCGCGCTGCACGGCTCCCTCGATCCGTGGCTGATCCTCGTCTACTTCACCGTGGGGGTGGGTGCCTGCGTGCTGGTGTGGCGGACCGGCGGCCTGGAGGCGGCGATCGCGCTGCACGCCGCCAACAACTGGGTCTCCGAGGCGCTGATGCCTTTCACTCCGGACGTCGACATGTTTGACCGCGAGGTCGGGGTGGGCTCGCCTTGGGTGCTTATCCAAGTAGCGGCCATCGTTTTAGCGGTTCTGGGGATTCTATGGCAAGCTAGGAAGCTACCAACGGCTGCCGCGCTGGCAAGCAACGTGACGGCCGCTGGTGCGCTGGGACAGTTTTCGGAGGCGAAGTGACTGACGGAGAAATCGAAATTGTTGACGCGCCGCAGGCGTTGAAGCTGCTGCGGGCCAGAATTCGGGCCCGCAACGGGCGCACCCTGATCGGCATCGACGGCATTCTGGGCTCCGGGAAGGCGCAATTCGCTGACGAGTTGGCGGAATTGCTGCGCGAATCGGGCATCACCGTGATTCGGCTTTCCATGAAAGATTTCATGCACCCCAAGGAGGTGCGCGAGCTGCTCGGCGACGAGGACGGCCTGAAGTGGTACATGAACTCCTTCAACTACCAGGCCTTCATCGACAAGGTGATCGAGCCGCTCTCCAACGAAGGCTCCGGCCGCTACCTGGAGAAGTACTACGACGGCGACACCGATTGCGACTGTCCGCACAAGTGGTCCTTGGCGCCGGACAACTCGGTGGCCATCGTCGACGGGCTGTTCCTGCACCGCAAGATCTTCTTTGACGAGAACGGCAAGAAGTTCTGGGACATCTCGGTGTGGCTGGAAGTGCCCTTCGACGAGGCCTTCCGGCGGCTCCACGAATCCGCAGGCCTGGATGCGAACCCGCTCGCCGAATCAAATGAGCGGTTCTATTCCGGGCTTTTGCATTATCTGGAGGAGACGGATCCGGCGTTCAAGGCTGACATTGTGGTGGACAACGCGCTCGAGTTCCATGACCCCATTGATTGATCGCCTGGAACCGCTGCTGGCGCAAGTCTCCAAGCCGGTGCAATACGTGGGCGGTGAGGTCAACTCCGTCTCCAAACCCTTCGACTCGGTGGACGTCCACTGGGCGCTGCTCTACCCGGACACCTACGCGGTGGGCCAGCCGAACCAGGGGCTGGCGATCCTCTATGAGGTCCTGAACGAGCTGGACTGGGTGGTGGCCGAGCGCACTTTCACCATCTGGCCCGATCTGGCGGCGCTGCTGCGCGAGCATGGGTTGCCGCAGTTCACCTGGGAATCACATTTGCCGGTAAAGGATTTTGACGTCCTGGGCGTCTCGTTCGCCACCGAGTTGGGCTACACCAACCTGCTGGAGACGCTCGACCTGGCTGGCATCGAGTTGCGCAGCCGCGATCGCGGGGACGCAGACCCGCTGGTGATCGCCGGCGGGCACGCGGCCTTCAACCCCGAGCCGGTGGCCGACTTCCTGGACGCGGTGATCCTGGGTGACGGCGAGGAAGCCGTGGTGGAGGTTTCCAAACGCATCCGGCAGTGGAAAGCCGAGGGCCGTCCAGACGGCCGGGAAGGCCTGCTGGAGCGCCTGGCAGCCGACGGGCTGGCCTACGTCCCGCAGTTCTACGATGTCGCCTACGATCCGCAAACCAAGGCGATCAGCGCCGTCACGCCGAATGGCCCGAACGTCCCGGCCCGCGTCCCCAAGCACACTTTGGAGCACCTCGACGACTGGCCCTACCCGAAACACCCGATCGTGCCGCTGGGCGAGACCATCCACGAGCGCTACTCGGTGGAGATCTTCCGGGGCTGCACCCGGGGCTGCCGCTTCTGCCAGGCGGGCATGATCACCCGTCCGGTCCGCGAGCGCAGCCTCCCCGTCATCCAACAGATGGTGGAGACCGGACTGGCCGCCACCGGCCTGGACGAGGTGGGCCTGCTCTCCCTCTCGTCCGCCGACCACACCCAGATCGGCGAGATCGCGAAGACGCTGGCCGACCAGTACGCGGAATCGCAGGTGTCGCTCTCGCTGCCCAGCACCAGGGTGGACGCCTTCAACCTGGATTTGGCCCACGAGCTGAACCGTGGCGGACGGCGTTCCGGCCTGACGTTCGCGCCCGAGGGCGGCTCGGATCGGATGCGGGCGGTGATCAACAAGATGGTGGGCGCCGAGGACCTGCTGCGCACGGTGAGCACCGCCTTCTCGCAGGGCTGGCGTTCGGTGAAGCTCTACTTCATGTGCGGGTTGCCCACCGAGACTGACGACGACCTGCTCGCCATCGCCGACCTGGCCGCGCGGGTGATCGCCACCGGACGGCAGGTGACCGGCAGCCGCGACATCCACTGCACGCTTTCCATCGGCGGGTTCGTACCCAAGCCGCACACCAGCTTCCAATGGGCGGCGCAAGCCAGCGCCGAAATGATCGACCACCGGCTGCAGGTGCTGAAGGAGGCGATCATCGCCGACCGCCGCTATGGCCGGGCGATCAACTTGCGCTATGGCAAGGGCTCCACCGGCATCATCGAGGGGCTGCTCGCGCGTGGGGACCGCCGCCTGGGCGCGGTGATCGAGGCGGTGTGGCGGGACGGGGGAGTGTTTGACGGCTGGATCGAGCATTTCTCATATGACCGCTGGCAGCAGGCGGCCGCCGCGGTGTTGACGCCGCTGGGCTTGAGCGTCGATTGGTATACCACCCGCGAACGCCCCCGCGCGGAGGTGCTGCCCTGGGCGCATCTGGACGCCGGGCTGGATCTCGATTGGCTCTGGGCGGATTACCAGGCCGCCATCAACGCCGAAGAGGTGGACGACTGCCGCTGGGCGGGCTGCAACGACTGCGGGGTCTGCCCCGGCTTTGACGTCGACATTGAGTTGGCCGGGGTGCCGCGATGAGCCGCCAGCCCGAACGCCAACAGCCGCCGCCGGTGATGCGGGTGGCGCTGCGCTATGCGAAACGCGGCCGGGCCCGCTTTGCCTCCCACCGCGACTTCGCCCGCGCCTTCGAGCGGGCGCTGCGACGCGCCGAGGTGCCGATGGCTTTTTCGTCGGGTTTTTCGCCGCATCCGCGGATTTCGTATTACAACGCGGCCCCCACCGGAGCGGCCAGCGAGGCGGAATATCTCACCCTGGCGTTGGCGCGGGAGGTGGACGTGGTGGAGCTGGTGGCCCGGCTGAACGACGCGCTTCCCGACGGGTTTGAGATCACCGCCTGGTCCCTCGATTCTCCGCTGGTACTAAAAGGCCAGCAGGAGACTGAGGTGGATGGCGCCTCCCGCTGGCGTATCGAGTTTACCCCGATGGGCCCAAATTTGGATACCGCAATTTCAGTTTTACTAGCGACTTCGTCGTATTTGGTGCGGCGGGAGGCCAAAAATCGGGATGTGGACGTGCGGGAACGGTTGGCCCGTTTGGAACTCACCGCGCCCGGCGTTTTGGAAATGACCATCAAGACCTCCAGCCCGCTGGTCCGCCCCGACGACGTGCTCAACGCGCTCGCCGAAATCGCCGGCGAAAGCTACACCGCCCGGATCACCCGGCTCGCCCAAGGACACCTGCGCGATGACGAGTTGGTTGAGCTTTTCTGAGGCGGGTCATTGAGATCAGCGGGTGAAATCATTGGGATAAGCACAGTTGTGTGTAATACTTGTCCAAGCAGTTGTTGCTTAGCCGCGACGGGAGACTGACCGCGGAGGCGACGGGAACTGCACCCATAGGCTTCTCTGCTACGCGCAGACAAACAGAGCGGGTTACCCGCTTATTTAGGAGAACAGGATGCCTGACGAAGGCAACGAACAAGTATTGAACAACCCCGAAAAACCAGCTAAGCGGCGCCGCGCGGCCAGTAGGCCAGCCGGACCGCCCGCCCCAGTTTTGACGCCACCGGCCCCGATCCAAGCGGCTCCCGAGCCGCCCGCCCCGGAACCGGCGGCTCCCGCATCCGAGCCGCAGTTGCCGCTCGCGCCCACGTTGGTGCCCACCTTCACCGGTGAGGACGCCCTGGCCGCCTCGCTGGCGGAGCTGAAGCGCACCTCGAAGGGCCGCCGCAAGGCCGCCCCGAAGAAGGATGACGCGCTCAGCGCCTTGGCGAACGTGATCGCGGGAGACGATTCCGGCCCGGTGCTGCCCACCGTGCCGGTGCAGGAGCTGGATTCGATCAGCCCGGCCTCCGAATCCGAGGAGGACGCCTCGCATCGCCGTCGGCGTCGCGGGGGCAGGCGGCGCTCCAAGAACGGTGAGGAAGTCGCCGAGGTCGCTGCGGAGACGCCCGCCGAGACGCCCGCCGCGGAGTACACGCCGAAGCGCGCCCGCCGCACCACCAAGAAAGAGCCCGAAGCCACGGAGGCGACTGCGGCCGTCGAGCCCGAAAAGCCCGCCAAGCCGAAGCTGCCCAGCCCGCCGAAAGTCGGGGCCGAGGCCGCCAAGGCTGACGAAGCCAAGGCCGAAGAGGAGTCCGTGGAGGGCACCCGGCGCCGGCGTCGGCGTCGGCGTCGCGGAGAAGACGTGGACGCCGCCGAGGACGAGCCGGACGTCGACGTGGTGGTGAAAGTCCGCGAGCCGCGCAAAGCCAAAGAGAAGGCGCAGGCTTCCGAAGACGTCACCGGCATCGAAGGCTCCACCCGGATGGAGGCCAAGAAACAGCGTCGCCGCGAAGGCCGGTCCACCCGGCGTCGCGCCCCGATCCTCGCCGAGTCCGAGTTCCTCGCCCGCCGCGAGAACGTGGATCGGATGATGCTGATCCGCCAAGCTGAGGATTACGCGCAGATCGCGGTGCTCGAAGACGGCGTGCTGGTCGAGCACTATGTGGACCGCGCGTCCGCGAACTCGCTGATCGGCAACATCTACCTGGGCCGCGTGCAGAACGTGCTGCCGTCCATGGAGGCGGCCTTCATCGACATCGGCCGGGGCCGCAACGCGGTGCTGTATTCCGGCGAGGTGGATTGGGAAGCGGCCGAGCTGGAGGGCGCGGAGAAGAAGATCGAAAGCGTCTTCACCTCCGGCCAGGCGGTGATCGTGCAGGTGAGCAAGGATCCGGTGGGCACCAAGGGCGCCCGCTTGACGGCGCACATCTCGATTCCGGGCCGCTACATCGTCTATTCGCCCAGCGGGCACCTTTCCGGCGTCTCCCGCAAGCTGCCCGACGGCGAGCGGCATCGCCTCAAGGAGGTGCTCGACGAGCAGATCGGCGAGAACGCCTCCGTGATCGTGCGCACCGCCGCCGAAGGCGCCTCCGAGGAAGACTTGACGCATGACGTCAACCGGGTGAAGGCGCAATGGGAGGTCATCGAGAAGCGGGCGGCGAAGGAATCCGCCCCCTCGTTGCTCTACTCCGAGCCGGATTTGACGATCCGAATCGTCCGCGATCTGTTCAACGAGGATTTCTCCCGCTTGGTGATTGACGGCAATGGCCAGGCGGACGACGCCTACGACACCATCTCCGCCTACATCGAGCACGTCGCCCCGAGCCTGACCGAGCGGCTGGTCCGCTGGGATCGGGAGACCTCCGGCGACCTCTTCGATTTCCACCGGGTGCAAGAACAGGTGATGAAGGCCCTGGAGCGCAAGGTGTTCCTGCCGTCCGGCGGTTCGCTGGTGATCGACCGCACCGAGGCGATGACGGTGATCGACGTGAACACCGGCCGGTTCACCGGCAGCGCGGGCAACCTGGAGGCCACCGTCACCGCGAACAACCTGGAGGCGGCCGAGGAGATTGTGCGCCAGCTCCGGCTGCGGGACATCGGCGGCATCATCGTGATCGACTTCATCGACATGGTGCTGCCTTCCAACCGCGAGCTGCTGCTGCGCCGCCTGATCGAATGCCTGGGCCGGGATCGCACCCGGCACCAAGTCGCCGAGGTGACCAGCCTCGGTCTGGTGCAGATGACGCGCAAGAAGGTGGGCACCGGTTTGGCCGAGGCCTTCACCGTCCCGTGTGAGACGTGCGGCGGGCGTGGCTATCACATCCACGACGCCCCGGTAGCCTCGCAAGCGCCGGCGGACGGCGGCGAGCGCGAGATGAAGAAGCGCAAGTCTTCCGCGAAGGGGAAATCAACGGGCAAGCCCGCTGCGAAGAAACGGAAGCAGTAGGGGAGCCGCCCAGCGGCGGCTAACGGTCAACCTTGGAGTGTCTACTCAGATGCGTTCGCCGGCTTGACGCGGACGTGCGAACAGGCCAATCAGGTATACGACAACGAGGGAAAGGCCAAGGATGGCTTCGGTGTCGAACTCGGGCATTTTTGCTCCTCTTTAGTGGTTCACCTCTCGTAGTTTGTGTTACGAGCTAGTTACAACGGTACGTGCCATACCACCTGAAATCAATCTCCCACGCAAGCCTGGTCAAACGTGCAAACCCGGTATACGGGGCTTGGAGAAGGTGCAGGGTGGCTCAGCAGTACTCGGCGGGGAGGTATTTGTCGCCGTAAGCGCCCAACATCTGCTCGGTCAGCTCGCCCTCGTCGCGCGGGACGGCGGCCAAGGCGTCGCCGAGCATGTCCGGCCAGGGCTGCTCGATCTCGGGCAGCTCCAGTTGCCCGGAGGCGGTGGCCGCCTTGATGATCTCCAGCGCCTTGCCCGCGGCGTCAATCGCGGCTCCCACGTAGGAGTCGGCCGAGACGATCGCCTTCGAGATGGCGATCACGTTTTCGGGGGCGAGCACCAGCGCCTGCGGATCGTGGTACTGATCCGAGCCGGCCAGCAGGTTGCGCACCGCGAGCGCGGAAGCGGGCCCGGCGGCGGTGGCCTGGTTGAAGAAGCGGCAGTCGTATTCGAGCTGCTCCAAGCTGACGATGGGGGCCATCCCGGCCAGCAGCTTGACGTCCTGGACGGACTCGTTGCTCCACAGGTCGGCCGCGCAGGCGGCGATGTTGCCGACAGGGGAGAAGTGCGCGCAGGCACTCGGGGCGCCCTCCATGGAGATCGGGGTGCCGGTGATCGCTTTCAGGAACGGGCCCTCGTAGCCGCAGTCCTTGTCCGGCCCCAAAGCCCCCACCTCGACCGCCACCAGGGTGCGCACCGCCGAGATCACCCGCACCAAAGCGGCGAAGGTCTTCGGGATGAAGCCCTGCTCGGCGAGCACCATCGCGGTGTTGGCGAAACCGCAGGCGGTGTCCCCGCCCGGAATCCGGCCATGTTTGCCCGCGATTTCGACGATCTGCGGCCACAGGAACGCCATGTCGCGCACCCCGAGCACCGCGAGCGAGAAGACCACCCCGGAAAGGTCGCACATCATCAGCGCCTCGTCGTGCACTTCTTTGCCGCCGGTGCTCTCAATCGAGAGCAGATCCCCGCCCGCCGCCGCGCCCCGCTCAAAAAGCTCGAACATCGCGTCCAGGTAGGACGAGGTGCGGTTCTTCGGCGGCCGGTCGAACTCGCGCAGGTCGTTGGGGGTGAGCCGGATCGCGGTGGGGAAGTGGTGCTCGTCCCAGGCCTTTTCGCACAGTTCCTCCATCAGCTCCACCACGCTCACGCCCCAGTCGGGATGCTGGGTGAGCTCCAGCAGCGTCTCGAATTCGAGCACCAGCCCGTGGGCGTCCAAGTGCCGGGCGTGGTCGATGGCCTCGGAGACGATGGAGCGGTAGTGCTCGCGGACCTCGCCCATGGTCGCGGCGGTGATGCTCATCGGCGGCAGTGTGAAGTTCAGCTCCGGGTAGACCAGCCCGCCGCCAAACACCAGGCCGCGGCGGGTGGTGACGGGTTTGGGCGCCTGCCCGAAGACGAGTTGCCGCTCATCGGCGATGGCCAAGGTGGTGTGTCGCATGTCACTCCTGTCGGGTGGGTTGGATGAAGCTCACCGGCTCGTGTTTGCGCCGGTAGCAGTTTTCGATGGTGCAGTAGCCGCACCCGTATTGCCGTTCCAGCACGTCCGGCCCGATGCCAATCATCCCGGAGATGGATTTGATCGGCCGCATCAGGCAGACGTCGGAAAGCGAAATGCCGAGCTGGTCGTCCAACTCGGCGAAAAGCGCCTTTTGCTCCAGCAGCGGCCAGCCGCAGTAGCCGGGGCTGACCCGGTTGGTGTGCCGCCAGCCGGGCACCTGGGCGGCCACGTCCTTTTCCATCACGTCGCCGGCGGCCTCGGCGATGCAGGACCCGATGGCGTCGGCCACATAGTCCTTGAAGATGTCGCCCTCCAGCTTCAACGTGTCCTGGAAATCCTGGAAGGGCTGCCCGGCGGTGGCCGCGAAGACGGCGAACTGCCGCGAGCCGCGCAGCAGCCGGGCCAGCACCTCGCCCACTTGGAAGCGGGTCCCGCTGGCCAGCACCACCGCGTCACCGTCCACCTCGCCGTCCACGATCCGGTAGGAGTAGCGCGGCCGCACCCAGGCACTGAACTGCTCCAGATACTCGGCGGTCAAGGCGGCCGTCTGCTCGTCCACCTTGGCATGGCGGATGCCCATCTCGGCGTATACCTTGCGCGGAGTCAGGGCGAGGGCGGCGAAATCCATCAGGCCAGCGCCGCCAAAGTTTCGGTGACGGCCAACAAGTTTTCCTCCGGGGTGTCCACCGGCACCTCGCAGCCCCCGGCGCTCGCCCCGTGCGGGCCCGCCTGTGCTGCACAAGCGGTGACCGCCGCGCGGACGTCTGCGGGCGAGCCCTGCAAGAGCACCTGCACCGGGTCGTAGTTGCCCGAGACCACCGTCTGTTCGCCGTATCGCGCGGACATCTGATCCAGCGGCACCATCCAGTCGACGTCCAGGATGTCGACCAGATCGACGGGCAACTGGTCCATGAACGGGGCGGTGTTCCCGCAGATGTGCAGCTTGGTGGCGGCCCCGAAATCCTTGATCGCCCGCAGCAGCTTGCGCTCGTAGGGCAGCGCGAATTGGGCGTAGGCGTCCGGTCCGGCCACCGAGGTGATCGCGTCGCCGACACCGATGATGTCCGCCCCGGCCTCGATCTGGGCCTTCGCGAAGGCGATCTCCACGGCGAGCGTGAACTCCAGCAGGTCGGTGACGAATTCCGGCTCGATCAGGGTGTCCACCAGGAAGTCGTTGATGCCCCGGATGTCGGCCGCCTGCGCGAACGCGCCCTCCACCCAGCCGATGATCGGGTAGTCGTCGCCCACCTCGGCCTTCAGCGCGGCCACGCCCCGCACCCGGTCCTCCATGCGCGGGCCGGAGGTGATCGGCTGGAGCTTGGCCAGATCGGCGGCGTCGTTGACGAGGTAGCCGTGCTTGGGCCGGGGCACCCCGTCGGGCGGGTACTCCAACTCCATGCCCAGGTCGGAGCCCTCGCGCATCGGGTCGGAAATGGTGGAGACGGCGTCAATCCCATACTTGGGGATCGCCTTCAGATTCCCGGCCACCAGGTGCCGGTAATCCCGCACATATTCGCCGTAGGTGACCCCGATCTCCTTGGCGGCGAGGAACATCAGGATGCACAGATTTGGCATCCGGTCGGTGGCTTCCCCCCGGATGCGCCCCAACACCCGCTGCTTTGCGTTCATCTCACCCCTTCGTTAGATTAGTGACGATTGTACTCGGGATGCCCCGGCAACGGTATAGCCTGCGGTTTGCGGTGCCGCATGTCCGGTTCTCCGAGCAGTTGGCAAGATGTGGGCGCTTGGTGTAAACTTTCTCCTTGCGCCTGTTGGTGCGAAGCAAGCTAAGGAGATTGAAATGGCAGCGGTCTGCGATATTTGTGGGAAGGGCCCCGGCTTTGGGCACAACGTCCCCTGGTCGAAGAAGAAGACCAACCGCCGTTGGGATCCGAACATCCAGCGCGTCCACGCCAAGATCGACGGCACCCCGAAGCAGCTGAACGTCTGCACCTCCTGCTTGAAGGCGGGCCGGGTTTCCCGCTAGCGGCGTTGGGACAAAACGCACCAGTCGTTTCGATAGGCTGAGCCTGTGGTTGCTTGGCAGACGGAATCGTATAAGTTCTTTGGGCAGCCGCTTGCCGATTATCTTGGGCCGAAGACGGCCAAACTTTTTACCCCACTGCGGATTCACACCGTCGGGGATCTGCTTCGCCAGGTGCCGCGCCGCTATCTTTCCGGCACCGATCTGACGGATCTCTCCTCGCTCAAAGAAGGCGAGCATGTCGCGGTCACCGCCCGCGTCGAACACATCGAACGGGTGGAGCCCTCCCCGCGTTCCAAAGCCCCCGGCCGCCTCGAAGTCACCGTGGGCGACGGCAAGGGCAAGCTCCGGCTCACCTATTTCGGCAAGACGCACCTGCTGGATTGGTGGACGCGGCAGTTGAACTCCGGGGTGAGCGGGGTGTTCGTGGGCAAGGTGAGCCGTTTTCGCGACCAGTTGCAGATGAGCCACCCGCAATTCGTGATGCTGGACGCCAACAACCGGGTGGTGGGCGTCTACCGGGAGGAGGCCCGCGAGGAGAAAGCGCGGCTGGCCACTTTGGTGGAATCCGGCCTGGTGGGCGTCTATCCGGCCACCGCGAAGCTGCAAACCTGGCAGATCGCCGAATGCGCCCGGATTCTGCTCTCGGTGCTGCCCAGCGACGATCCCTGGCCCGCCTGGGTGCGCGAGGGCGGAGATGTGGTGGACGAGACCACCGCGATGAACTACGTACACCGGCCCGTCGACCTGGGGCAGGCGGCAGCCGGGGCCGAGCGGCTGCGGTTTGACGAGGCCTTCGCCACCCAGTTGACGATGGCCTATCGGCGCGCGGACGCCGCCAACAACCAGGCCTTCGCGCTCACCCGCCAGCCAGACGGGGCGCTGGCGGCCTTTGACGCCGCGTTGCCCTTTGCCTTGACGGACGGGCAGCGGCAGGTGGGTGAGGACATCTTCGCCGATCTGGAGCGCACCCGGCCGATGCAGCGGCTGCTGCAGGGCGAGGTCGGCTCGGGCAAGACGGTGGTGGCGCTGCGGGCGATGCTCGCCGTCCACGACGCCGACGCCCAAGCGCTGCTGCTCGCCCCCACCGAGGTGCTCGCCGCCCAGCACTACCAGACCATCACCCGGCTGCTCGACGGGGTGGAGCACGCTCCCGAGGTGACGCTGCTCACCGGCTCGATGTCGGCGGTCACCAAGCGCAACATCATGCTGCGCATCGCCAGCGGGGACGCCGGGATCGTGATCGGCACCCACGCGCTGCTCAGCGAGAAGGTGTCCTTCTTCCGACTGGGGCTGGTGGTGATTGACGAGCAACACCGCTTCGGCGTGGAACAACGGGCTTTGATCGCCTCCAAAGCCGGGGCGAAGCCGCATACGCTGGTGCTCACCGCCACCCCGATCCCGCGTTCGGTGGCGATGACGGTTTTCGGCGATCTGGAGGTCTCCACCCTCTACGAGGTGCCGGCCGGGCGGGCGGATGTGGCCACCGTCGTCGTCGATTCCTACGCGCACCCGGCTTGGGTGGATCGGGCTTGGGAGCGGATCAAGGAAGAGGTCGCCGCCGGGAGGCAGGCGTTCGTGGTGTGCCCCCGGATCGGCGGGCCGAGCGCCGAGAAGAAGCCGAAGCTCTACGAAGACTCCGAGAGTGGCAAGGGCGTGGTGGAGTTGTTCGCGGATTTGCAGGCCGGGCCGCTGGCCGGGCTGCGGCTGGGGATGCTGCACGGGCAAATGCCCACCGAAGACAAAGAGGCCGCGATGTCGGCCTTCGCGGCCGGGAAGCTGGACGTGCTGGTGGCCACCACCGTGATCGAGGTGGGGGTGGACGTCCCGAACGCCACCGTGATGGTGGTCTGGGACGCGGACCGCTTCGGCATCTCGCAGTTGCACCAGCTTCGGGGCCGGATCGGCCGCGGCGAATGGCCGGGCGTCTGCCTGCTCATCTATGATCCGCGCCGCGAGAATGCGGACACGGGGAAGCGAAACATCGATGGCAAGGAGGAGGGCCCGGGCGTGAAGGTGGAGGCGCAGCAGCGGCTGGCCGCCTTGGCCGCCACCCGAGACGGCTTCGAGCTGGCGGAGCTGGATTTGCTGGTCCGCCGCGAAGGCGACGTGCTGGGCGACCGGCAGTCGGGGACGCGCTCGTCGCTGCGGCTGCTGCGGGTGCTGGAGCACACCGAGCTGATCGAGAAGGCCCGCGAGCTGGCGGAACGGGCGGTGCGCGAAGACCCGCAATGCGCCACCCCCGGCTTCCAAGACGCGGTGACCATCACCGAACTGCTGGCCGACGGCGAGCTGATGGAGAACGGATGACCAGGATCATCGCCGGCAGCGCCAAAGGCCAACGGCTGGCCGCACCCGCCGGGGCCGACACCCGGCCCACCACGGATCGGGTGCGCGAAGCGGTGTTCTCGCTGATCCTGGATTGGGCGGGGACGGTGTCCGAGCCGCCGGAGACCGCCTTGCGCGGCTTTTCCTTCCTCGATCTCTACGCCGGTTCCGGAGCGGTGGCCTTGGAGGCCGCCTCGCGCGGGGCGGCGCCGGTGGTGGCCGTCGAACAGAACCCGAAGACGGCCGCGCTGATCAAGGCGAACGCGCAGCGCACCGGCCTTTCGGTGCAGGTGCTGGCCCAGTCCGTCAACACCGCCGCCCTCACGGGGAGCTTTGACGTCGTCTACGCCGATCCGCCCTACGCGCTGGCTGGCGGCAGCGTCACCACCGCGATCGCGGCACTCGCCGACGCCGGGCACCTGGCCGCTGACGCTCTAGTAATCGTTGAACGTTCAACGCGCAGCGAAGCGCTGGATATTCCAAAAGGGTTCCATCCGTTGCCGATTCGCCGCTACGGTGAGACCGTGTTGGTTTTCTGGACGAGGGAGGAACCGCAGTGATCGTGGTCGTGCCGGGCTCGTTCGACCCCTTCCATCTCGGGCATCTCGACGTGGTCACCCGGGCTGCCCAGCTTTTCGACGAAGTGGTGGTCGCGGTGGGCGTCAACATCACCAAGAACTACCTGTTCACCCCCGGTGAGCGGCTGGAGTTGGCGCGGGAAGCCACCGCCTTCCTGCCGAACGTGCGGGTGCTGCAACTTGAGGGCCTGCTGGTGGATTTCTGCGCCGCGGTGGGGGCGGACACCGTCGTCAAAGGGCTGCGATTCGGCTCCGATTTTGACTATGAGTTGCAAATGGCGAAAATAAATGATGAGCTTGGTGGGATTGAGACGTTGCTGCTGCCCGCCACGTCGCCTTTCGGTACGCTATCTGCGACGATGATCCGCGAAGTGGTGTTGGCCGGGGGAGACGTTTCAGCCTTCGTGCCTGTCGAGGTGGCGAAGGCGATCGCCGCGAGGAAGGAGTAAGGCATGGCTTCAAAGGCTGAAGGCATCCTGAAAGAGCTGCGCAACACAGTGCAGAACGCCAAGAGCGTGCCGATGAGCGCCTCTTGCATGTTGAATCGCAACGAGACTTTGGAGACTTTGGATCAACTCGGCGAGGCGCTGAAATCCGACATCCGGGAGGCGGAACGGGTGATGGCCACCTCACTGGAGACGCTGCAGCGAGCCCAGGAAGAGGCCGAGCAGATCATCAAGAACGCCGAGGAGCGGGCCAAGTACCTCGCCGGCGAGACGCAGGTGATGAACGAGGCGATCAAGCGGGCCGCCGACACCGAGGCCAAGGCCGAACGCGAAGCCAAGGCGCTGCGCCGCGAGACGGACACCTTCGTGGACCAGCGCATCGCTACCTTCGAGGCCGCCCTGATCTCCACCCTGAACCAGATCCGCACCATGCGCTCCAAGCTCTCCGACCGCTCCAAGCTGGACGAGGAAAACTCCGAGCCGCTCCCGGATCTGAACCAATACGGCGACATCGCCAAATAAACCCTGCTGACGTTAATGGCGTGGGGGAGCGCCGCGATTCGACGCTCCCCCACCCATCTCCAACTTGATAGGAAAGGACCACTTACTTCTTTATCTTGACGGTCTTGGTGGCGGACGCCTTGGTGGTGCCGTAGGTGGCGCTCACCGGGGTGTACTTCACCTTGACCTTGATCGCCTTGGCGTACTTCTTCGGCAGGGTGACGGTGGTCTTCGTCTTGATGGCGTTGAAGGACTTCACCTTCTTGCCGCCGACGTAGATCGCCACCTTGCCCTTGGCATAGCCCTTGGAGAGCTTGACGACCACCGTCACCTTCGGCTTGGTGTTCTTCTTGAACGCCGCGCCGGAGACGGTGACGGACGTGGTGGTCACCTTGCCCGTCTTGGTGTCCGGGGTGGTTGGGGCCGGCGTGTGCGTCAAGCCCTTGATCGCCGCGTTGATGGCATCCAACGCCGCCTGCGACTGCGCCACCGTGGCCCCGGCCGGCAGGCCCTTCGCCTGCGCGATCGCGGTCACCAGCAGCGCGTAGCTCGCCGCCGTGTAGCCGTCGGACTTGATCGCCTCCGCCGTCGAGATCGCCGCCTGCACCACGTCCGCCATCGCCGCGCGGGCTGACGGACTGTCGGTGAGCACCAACCCCGAGGTGGCGGCCGTCACCGCCGCTTGCAGCGCCTCCAGCGCCCGATCCAGATCCTTCTGGGTGGTGGCGGTGAGCACCGCGTTCTTGGCAGTGGCAATCGCCGCATTCAGGCCGGAGGAGGCCACCGAGGCGGCGGTCGCCGTCTTGGCCAGCGCTTCGGCGTCCGCGATTGCCGCGTTGAGCGCCGCCGGGTTCGGAGTCAGCGCCCCGTCTGGGACGATGGTGATCTCCGCCGATTGCGGCAGCTTCACGCCGTCAATGTCCGCGACCACGGTGAAGCGCACCTTGCCCACTTGGGTGGCGGAGACCACGCCGGTGAGCGGATCAATGGTGGCGCCCGCGGTGTTCTCGTCCATGCCCGCGATCAGGTAATCGTAGGAGATGACGGCGCCGTCGGCGGCCAGCTTCACTTCGGCGTTCACCGGGATCGAGCCAGCCTTGGACAGCTCGACCACCTGGTCGGCGACGTTGATCACCGGGTCCGCGTCGTCACCCTCGACCACCACCGGGTAGGAGTCGGTCTTGGTGGTGCCCAGCCAGGTGACCGCCACCGAAATGGTGGTGACGCCGGGGCTGACCGGGTAGACCAGGCCGTCCGCGTCCACCTTCGCGACTTGCGGATTCTTGGAGGTGTAGACCACTTCGACATCCGGAGCGGCGAGATCGAGGAAGGTCTGGTCGTTGCGGGTGGCGGACAGGTTCGAGTGGATCACGGTGTCCGGGCTGGCGGTGTTCAACACCAAGCCGTCCGGCACCGACTGCACCACGTCGAGATACGGCAGCGGAGCGCTGACCAGCTCGAACTGCTTCACCTGGCCAATCGTCGAGGACGGCCCGACGAAGACCTTCCAAGTGCCCAGATCCCAGGTCTTCGAGTGCTTCACGTCATCCCAGAACCACAAGTCCTTGAGGTCCACCTCAATGGCCACGGTCTTCGTCTGGAACGCTCCCAGGGAGACTTTCTCAAAGCCCTTCAACTGCTTGATCGGCCGGTTCACGCCGTCGGCGCCCGGAGCCGTCACATAAAGCTGCACCGTCTCCTTGCCGGGGATACTCGACGAGTTGGTGACGTCCACATAGGCCGTCAAAGTGTCGTCTCCCGCATAGGCGGAAGCGTCCAGCCGCAGGTTCGAATATTGGTAAGACGAGTACGACAGGCCATAGCCATACGGATACGAGACCGTGCCCGTGAAGTACTGGTACGTCCGCCCGTAGTGGTCGGCATCCGGGGTGATCTGGTAATCCCAGACCGAGCCGAGCTGCGCCAGGTTCGAGTACCACGTCATCGGCAGCTTGCCCGAGGGGTTGGCGCGGCCGAAGATGATGTCCGCGGCGGCGACGCCTTGGTGCTGGCCGTTGTAGTTCGTCCAGACAATCGACGGGATGTTGGTCAGCGAGCGGAAGGCCTCGATGTTCATCTGGCCCACCGTCTGCATCCAGACCACCGTGTGCGGGTTCAATGCCGCCACTTTGGCGGTGAGCTGATCCTGGAAGAGCGGGAAGTCGATGTTGGTGCGGTCCATCTCTTCAGTGGAATGGGCGGTGGTGGTGCCGAGGAAGACAAGCACCGCGTCGGCGTCCCGAATCACCTGCTCTTGCGCCGGGGTGAAGTTGTACGCCCACGGATGCCCAACGGTGCCCGCCTGCCCGACAGCGCCCAAGGTGCCCGGATTCCAGACGATGTAGAGATCATGGATGCCGCCCAGCACCGACGGATCCAACGCGCCGTCCGCGCCCGGCTGCCCGCAGGCCCCGGCCACGCCGGAAGCCGGCACGGTGGCCACAATCGGCCCGTCCATGGCGTCCAGGTGGACGTCGAAGACCGCCCCGGCGGGAGCGGCCGTAGCCGAGCCGTTCTGGATCATGCACATTGAGTCGGCGCTCATGGTGGTGAAGTCGACGCGGGCCGTCAGATAACCGCCCCAGACCTGCGAGGCGCTCATGTAGTCGGCCGCGCCCCAACTGATGCCCATCCAGCCTTCCCACTTGATGAACTGGCCGGGAGCCGGGTTATCAGAGGTGGAGAGCGGATAGCCGTTGACGGTCTGCGAGGTGCGGATGGTCTGCACATCGGCGCCGGCGTTCTTGAACGTGACGCCTTGGACGCCGGGCTTGCCGGACCCGCTGCCCGGGGTGACGCCCGCGCCCAAATAGGTGACGGTGGCGTCCGGGTTGACCTCGGCGGCCACCTGCGTCAACGCGGTGACGAAGGAGCGCGAGTCGGTCTGGCCGGAGCCGGAGTAGCCGCCCGCGGTGAAGGTGTTCGCATACGGGCCGATCACCACGATGTCGTCATCGGCGGCGGTGAGCGGCAGGCCCTTGGTGGCGGTGGAGGTGATCGCGTTGTTCTTCAACAGGATCGGAGACTCGTGCGCTACCGCCAGCGAAACCGCCTGCGAATCCGGATTCAAGGAGCCGCGGTTGGCGGTGTTATAGACGGTCGTGTTTCGGTAAGGCACCTTCGACGCCGTGTCGAACTCGCCGAACTTGAAGCGGGCGGTGAGCAGCAGTTGCAGCTCCGAATCAAGCTCGGCGTTGGTGACGTAGCCGAGGTCATAGGCCTGCTGCATGTAGTCGCGGTAGTAGTAATCCTGGCAGTCGATGTCGGCGCCGGCCTTGATCCCCCAGGCGGTGGCCTCCACAAGGTCGACCGGGTGATCCCAGCCGTCGGGCACCCAGAGGTGCCGCACCGTCGAATCCTTGATGGTGGAGCAGTCGGTGGTGACATAGCCCTCGAAGCCCCAGGTGCGCTTCACCAGCGTGTCCAGGTACTCGTACGAATCGGTCATCGGCACGCCGTTGACGCGGTTGTAGGCCGTCATATACGAGTACGCGCCAACCTCGGGGGAGAGCGCGTAGGCGAAGGCCGGGGTGTAGTACTCGCGGATCTCGCGTTCGGTGACCACCGAGTTGCCATGGCGGCGGTTCGACTCGGAGTTGTTCGCGAAGAAGTGCTTCGGGGTGGAGACGGCCTTCAGGTACGTCGGGTCGTCGCCTTGGACGCCCTGCACGAACTCCGCGCCGATCTGCCCGATCTGGTACGGATCTTCGCCGTACGATTCGTCCGCCCGGCCCCAGCGCGGATCGCGGTAGATGTTCAACGTGGGGGACCAATAGGACAGGCCTTTGTTGGTGGTGTTGTTCGCCATCCGGGCCTCGTCACCGATGATGGTGCCCAACTGGCGCACCAGGCCGCGGTTCCAGGTAGACGAAATCGCGGTGGCGGAGGGGAACATGGTGGCCCCGGAATAGCCCACTACGCCGTGCAATGCCTCGTTCCAATAGCCGTAGGAGCGGATGCCTAACCGGGTGATGGCGGGGGGATTGTCGCGGAGTTGGTTGTATTTCTCGGCGACGGTGAGCCGGGACACCAGATCGGCGGCCCGCTCTTCAAAAGTGTATTTGCCCGAATCGTCTTGCCAGATCGGCGCCGCAGATGGGTCGGCGACGGCGGGGGCAGACGGAAGACCCGTCACAGCCAAAGCCCCGGCGACGGACGCTACCACCAGGGCTCGGGTAATGCGGGACAGCTTTGATGAAATCATGACTTCCCTTTCTTTGGATGATGGGACGACGCGGCTGTCAGCCTTGCCAGCACCTCGTCAAGCTCTATCTTTGTCCACTTTTGGGGGCTCAGAAAACTCCCAAACTGCGCACAGCGGCTTTTTTGAAAAATGTTGGGAGAAGTGAAGGTGACGTGACGTCTCAACTTTCGGGCGGGAGTCTCAAAAATGGCCGCTATTTGAGCGGTTGGGTAGCGGATTTGGCAATCCGTTCAGCCGTTGGCGCACCAATGTCCAGATAATGGGAAATAGTTTCGTTTGACGGAAATTACGAAGTTTGCGTAGCTAACTGCAGGGTGGCCAAACCTGGGCGGCAGCCGGTGCGGGACAGCGGGCAGCCGCCACAACTCGTCGGCGGGCAGAGCGGGGAGCGCACCAGTTGGCCGGTGTAGAGCAGGTGGTCGCGGGCGGCCTCCAAGACCGACAGCGGGGAGTTGCTGGCCTGGGCCATCTCGGCGAGGGTGTGTCGGCCGTCGCGCACCCCGTCGAGCACGATCGTCAGCGGGTTCATGCGATCAGCCTCCCCACTTGGAAGAAGGCGACGGCGAGCAGCCAGGCGGTGACCAGCTGCAGCGCTACCCCGAAGAGCGTCCACTTCAGCCCGATCTCGCGCACTTGCGCGGCCAGGGTGGCCACACACGGGGTGTAGGCGAGCAGGAAGACCATGAAGGCCAGCGCGGCCGGGATCGGGTGGCCGCCGGAGGACTTGGTGAAGTCGGTGAGGATGCGCGCTCCCAGCGAGCCGGGCTCGGTGTCGGATTCCGGCTCGGCCAGCGCGTAGGTCTGCGCCCAGGAGGAGATCACCGCCTCCTTGGCGACAAAGCCGACGATGGCGGCCGAGGTGGTCTCCCAGCTCGCGAAGCCGGTGGGTTCGAAGACCGGGGTGATCGCCTTCGCGGCCACCCCATAGGCGGAATCGCCGACCTCCACCGCGCCGAAGCCTGATTTGCCGTCCGCCGGGATCGACTGCAGCAGCCAGACCGCGCAGACCGTCACCACGATGATGCCCGAGGCGGTCTGCAGGAAGCCCTTCAGGCGCAGCCAGGCCACCGAGGCGGTGATCCGCAGCGTGGGGATCTGGTAGGGGGGCAGGTCGAGCACCAGCGGGTCTTCGACGAGGTTCGGCCAGAGCCATTTGCGCAGCAGCCAGCCCATGCCGATGATCAGGTGGATGGAGATCAGGTACATCACGAAGACGGCGGTGCCCGCCCAGGCGCCGAAGAAGGTGGTGCCGATCATCACGAAGACGGTGAGCCGCGCGGTACAGGCGGTGAACGGCACCAGCAGGCACGTCAGGATGCGTTGGGCGGCGTCGGGCAAAATGCGGGTGGCGGCGACGCCGGGCACGTTGCAGCCGAAGCCGACGATGAAAGGCAGGAAGGCTTTGCCGGGCAGGCCCAGCACCCGCATCATCCGATCCGCCACCAGCGCGGCCCGGCCCAGGTAGCCGGAGTCCTCCAGCAGCGCCAGCAAGATGAACATCAACGCCATCAGCGGCACGAAGGTGAGCAGCGCGCCCACCCCCGCGATCAGGCCGTCCACCAGCAGCCCCTCCAGCCAGGTGCCGCCCATGCCGATGGCGCCCAAACCGTCGCGCGTCCAGTCCGAGAGCGGCCCGGAGAAGAGCTGGTCCAGCCAGTCCTGCAGCGGCGCGGCCACCGCGGTGGTGATCTGGAACACCACCCACATCACCCCCAGGAAGATCAACGGCCCGACCACCGGCGCCGTCACCACCCGGTCCACCTTGTCGCTGAACGACTGCCGATACCCCTGCGGCGCATTCGTAGTCGCCGCCACCGTCCGCGCGATCCACGCGAACCGCTCTTCGGCGTTCGCTTCGCTCACACAGCAACAGGCATCCCCTTTACCGTCCTTGACTGATGTGTGTCCGTCACCCTTTTTTCCGTCATTCTCAGCCGAAGGCTGGGAATCCAGTGAGCGACGCGCGTCAGCGCTTGGAGCGAACAGTGGGTGCCCGAGCGTCAGCGAGGACGACGCGGTGGCGGCCAGGTCTTTGAGGCCGGTGCGGTGCCGGGGGTTGGTGGGGACGACGGGAGCGCCGATGGCGGTAGCGAGGGCGTCGACGTCAATCTCGATGCCCCGCTTGGCGGCGATGTCGCCCATGGTGAGCGCCACCACGAAGTTGATCCGGTGCTCGCGGATCTGCGAGATCAGGTACAGCGAGTGGGCCAGGCGGGAGGCGTCGGCGAGCACGATGGTGAGGTCGGGGCGCTCGCGCGGATCGGGGTCGAGCAGCAGGTCGTGGGTGAGTTGCTCGTCCGGGGATTGCGGATCAAGCGAGTAGGCGCCGGGCAGGTCGATCACGGTGACCGCCTGGTCGCCGAGTTGCCAGCGCCCGTGCGAGACCTCGACGGTGGTGCCGGGCCAGTTCCCCATCGTCACCTTGGCGCCGGTGAGCGAGTTGAAGAGCGTGGACTTGCCGGTGTTCGGGGCGCCCACGATGGCGACCACCGCGGCATCCGGGCCCGCGGAAGTGTTCGCCGGGCCAGCGCAGCAGGCGGCCCGCATAGTGAGCGTCTCAGCCACGCGAGACCCCCAACTGCTTGCACACGTCCTTGCCCAGCGCGATCCGCGATTCGCCCACCAGCGCGATCCGGCCGCCCGAGGCCGTCCGCTGCAACAGGGTGAGGCTGGCCCCCTCGCGCAGCCCAAAGGTGAGCAGCCGCCGCGCGGCGACGGGGGAAGTGGACACCTCGTCCAGCACCAACGGCAGCCCAATGGGCGCGCGTAATAAGGTCATGTCGGCAGCCATGTAGGTTAGGCTACCCTAAAATTCACCTCTTGAGAATGGTTCGCATGGTTTTGGGCAGTCGGGCCAGCAGCCGCTCACCGCCGACGACCAGCGCCGTCGACCACGCCTCGCAAGCTGCCGCCGCATCCCCCAAAACGGTAGCCAACCGCAGCCCGGCCTCCGGGTAGCCCGCTGCCGCGCTGGTGGAAACCCGGCCCGCCCCGATCTCGACCGGCCCGAGCAACTGCCCGCCCGCGCGGATGCCCAGCCGCCAGGTGTGCTCGCCGAAGCAGCCGATGGAGGACTGCCCGAAACTCAGGTACCCGTATTCCAAATCCAGACCCTGCCAAGCCGCCAGAATCTCGTCGACGCAAAAGCCCTTGCCGATCCCGCCCAAGTCCACCTTCCCGTCCGCCTGCCACACGCCCGGCTCCCGGCGGCGCAGCCCGCCGGTTCCCAAGGTGACGTCAAAGCGCCCCTCGGTCTCTTGGCGGTACCGGACGGCCAGGCCGAGCACCCGATCCACCGCGTCGGAAACGTGAATCGGTTTGTCGGAGGCGTTGAGCGCGGCCACCTCGGAGGTGGGCCGGAAACGCGAGAGCCGCCCGTCCAACTCGACGGCGATCCGCTCCGCCACCGCAATCGCGGCTTCGGCGTCCGGCCCGGCCAGGGCCAGCGAGACCACGGTGTGCATCGCGGTGAAATAGCCGTGGGTGAGCATCAGGCCCGCGCTTTCGCCAAGGCGTCGGCCACCGCGCCCAGGAAGGACGAATAGGTGACGGACGCGCCGGTGACCAGATCGACCTCGCGCGGGTCGTCCACCTCTTCCAACTGCTCCGCGTAGACGGCTTGGGCGGCCACCGCCCGCTGGGCGGCGTCGTAGGTCTGCTGGGCGACGATCTTGCCCGCCACCTTGCCGTACTCGGCGTCCTTCAAGCTGCCATCGGATTGGCGCACCTGAAAGCGCACGTCGGTGATGTCGCCGTCGGTGATCGTCAACTCGATCTCCCCGGTGGCCCCCAGCGCGTCCACCTCGCTCACCCCGGAATAGGTGCCGTCACGCAGCTTGGTGAGATCTAGATCGGCTAGGGGATCGGCCGCCGCGCAGCCCGCCAACAGCGGCACCATAGCAAATATGCGATATTTCATTTGATTCTCCCGTGGCTGAGCTTCACCGTCCGTCCGCCCAACGCGGCCACCGCCGGATCATGGGTGACCACAATCAGCGTGGTTCCCCCTTGGTGCAGCTCCGCGAAAAGCCGCAGCACCTGGGCCTCGTTCTCCTCGTCCAGGTTGCCGGTGGGCTCGTCCGCCAGCACCAGCTTCGGGCAGTTGATCAGCGCCCGCGCCACGCAGACCCGCTGCTGCTCGCCGCCGGAAAGCTGCCGGGGCAGATGATCCGCCCGCTCGGCCAACCCCACCCGTTCCAGCGCTGCGAAGGCCTCCGCCCGGTCGGTGAGCGAGTGGTAATACTGCGCCACCATCACGTTCTCGATGGCGGTCAACTGCGGAATCAGATGGAATTTCTGGAAGATCAGCCCGATGGTCTGGCGGCGAATCTGGGTGAGTTCCCTCGCCGACGCCCGGCTGAGATCGTGCCCGTCCAAAACCACCGTGCCCGCAGTGGGGGTGTCCAGCGCGCCGATCAGATTCATCAAGGTGGTCTTGCCCGACCCGGACGGCCCCATGATGGAGAGCCACTCGCCCGCCGCCACGCTCAGGCTGACGTCGTCCAGCGCCAGCAGATCCCCGTAGGCTTTGGCGACCCCGTTGAGTTCGATCAGGCTCATTTCGCTCCTATTCCCCGCTCAATACGATGGCTGGATTGACGCGGCGCGCCCGCTGCACCGGCGGCCAGGCGGCGACGGCGGTGACCCCGGCGGCCACCACCAGCGCGGCGGGCAGCAGCAGCCACTGCGGGGCGAGCGGATGGCCGAAGACCTGCTGGTTCGCCAGCGCGGCCAACCCCAGGCCCAACCCCGCGCCCACCACGCCCCCGAGCACGCCCAGGGTGACCGACTCGGCCAGGATCTCGCGGCGGACGGCCTGGTCGGAAGCGCCCAACGCCTTGCGCAAGGCGATCTCGCCCTGCCTTTGCGCCACCAGGGCGAGCGTGGTGGTGGCCACGCAGAGCAGCATCAGGGTGAGCACCAGGGCGGCCACCAGCCACAAAAGCGCCCCGAGGGCCTGCTGCACCTGGGCCTGCGAGCCCTCCAGGCGTTTCACCACGGCGGCTTGCACGCCTTGCTGCTGCAGGGCGCGGGCCAGCGGCTGGGGGTCGCCGACCACGCTGTATTCGATCAGGTCGACGGCGTCCGGCTGCCCGAACAGCTCTACGGCGGTGGCCGGGTTGGCGACGATTTGCGCGTCCTCCGCACCGCCGGAGACCAAGATGCCGGCCACCCGCACCGGCACGCCCGTCAACGCCGTCGAATCCAACGGCAGCAAGGTGATCTCGTCGCCGACGCCGGTGTCCGTCAACTCGGCCACATCGCGGCCCAGCAGCACCTCGTTGGCGCCGGGCAGTTCCCCGGAGATGTCCCAATAGGGGCGCACGCTCAGCGCGGCGGTGACGTCGGTGGCCAGCAACTCGACCGGCTGCCAGTTCAACTGCGCGTTCTCATAGCGGTAGACGGCCTGGCCCACCAACTCGGCGTCCGCCAACGCCGTGTCCGCCGCCGCCACTTGGGCCGCGTCCAAGCGGCCAGCTTCCGCCGTCACCACCAGATTCGCCCCATAGGCGCGCAACTGCCGGGCCAACTGGTCGTGCAGGTCGAGCGCCACGGACGTCAACGCGGTGAGCGTGGTGGTGCCCACCGCCACCGCCAGGGCCGCCGCGATTGCCCGCGAACGCCGCCGGAAGACGGCCGCGCGCAACTGCGTGAAGAAAAAGCTACGCGCCATGCAGCACCTCCTGCGGCTTCAGCCGCCAGAGCAGCCGACCGGCGGGCCAGGTGCCCAGCAGCACCGCGAGCAGCAGCAACGCCACCAACAGCGCCAACACCGCGGCGGGAGCCGCGACAGCCGAACCGAACGCCTGCCAGCCGACCCACTGCGCCAAGCCCACCCCGGCCACCATCCCGGCGCCGACGCCGACCACCGCCACCAGCAGCGTCTCCACCTCCACCAGGGCCAGTACCGCCAGGTTGGACGCGCCCAGCGCCTTCAGCAGCCCCAGCTCGGCGGAACGCTCCAGCACCGACTTGGTGACCAGGTTCGCGATCGCGATCGCGGTGGCCAGCAAGGTGAGCCCGGCCACGCCGAGCAGCAGTTGGGTGATCCGGGAGATCACCTCGCCCTCGGCTTGGGCGACCTGCCGCACCGGGCGGGCGACCACGCCGTCCCACACCTCCTCGATCTGGTAGGCGATGGACGAGACGTAGGCGGTGCAATACCAGGTCTCCCAATCCTTCGCCGAGAGCGCCTGCGGATCGGCGGCCGCGCGGCGGGCCAACTCGTTGTCGGGGGTGGTGAGCGCCATCACCTCCACCCAGTTGGCGGCGTCCGCATCGCCAGCCAGTTGCCCGGCCAGGCTGATGGGCAGCAGCACCGCGTCATCGAACTCCCCGCCGGAATCAAAGACGCCGGAAATCGGAATTTCCGGCATCCCGGCCATTCGGAGGTTGGCCCCGACGGGGAGTCCGAGGGTGGCGGCGAGATTTTGGCCCAGCATGGCTGCCGACCCACTGGCCCATTCGCCGTCCACCTCCCACCACTGTCGTAGGGGGTGTACCCCAGTGGTGAGCTCCTCACCGGCAGGAGTGGTCAGCGTTTCGTCGAACCACACCCCGACGACCCGGACCTCCTGCCCGTCCACCTGCGCGGTGGTCTCCAGAAACGGAGAGAAATCCAAAATGTTGTAGGCCCAGAAGATGGTTTTGATCTGGGGCAGCGCGGCCAGGCTCAAGGTGGCGCTGCCGGTCGTCCCATAGAGTTCGTCCAGCGCCGCCGCCTGCTGCGGCCGGATGGTGATGTTCGACCCATACACCTTCAATTGCTGGCTCACCTGCTCCGCGGAACCGGCCACCAGGGTGGTGATCGCCGTCGTCAACGCGGCTCCCAGCGCCACGGTGAGCGCGAGCAGCCAGTGCGCGGTCGAGCGGGTCAGCGAACGGGCCGTCAGTTTGACGAACATCAGAACACCTCGGCGGCCGCGATCAGGTCCCGCTTGGCGACCAGCAGTTTGCCGCCGTCCAAGCGGAAATCCAGCGGGATCGGGTTGCAGCCCCCCGCGAAACCGATGGTGCGGATGTTCATCGCCACCTCGCACATCTTGCAGATCACCTGGCCGTCGCGCTCGTAGTAGCCGGTCGGCCCACAGACGTTGCAGGCGTCCAAGCCCACCCCGAAGGCGCCCTCGGGTTTTTGGATGACGATGAAGCGCACCTCGGTGCCCGGCGGGACGGTGAGCGCGAACCGGTGCAGATGGCCGTCGCTGATCTGGGCGAGCGGCACCGCCACGTCATTGCCGACGTCTTCCCACGGCTCCGGCTCCGAGAGGGTGGGGGCGCTGCCCGCCAACTGGCGTCCCCAGATGCCGGTGGCCACCACCAGGGTGGCGGCGCCCAACCCGGTGGCGAGGAAACGACGGCGACTGAGCTGGGCGGCCCGCCTGACGCGGCCCTGCGCCGCGTCCAGGGACGATGAAGGGATGTCCAACCTGGGCGGCCAACACGCCAGGCAGGCCATGCCCAGCATCAGCCAAGCCAGTGCGGTGCGATGATTCAGAGCCCATGCCAAAACATCAAACAGCCCCGGCCATTTAGGTAACCACCCCCGATTGAAGACCACCTTGGTGATCTCAATCACTGCTTGGAAACACCATAGCAAGAGCAACCCAGCCCGTGCCAAACGGTGGAGCGCATACCGGGCAAGGCAGCCGCAGGTGATCGCCGTCAGCGCCAACGCCCCGAGGTATCCGGCGAGGTTTGCGAGCGCGGTGGCACTGAGCAGCGTCTCGCCGCCGGGGACGATCGCCAGCGCCGCCAAGGCGGTATCGGGGACGACGCTGATCAAGATCGTCGCCGTCAACGCCCGGGCGGCCAACTGGCGTCGCCCTTTTGACGCTATGGCCAGCATCGACACCAAGCACAAACCGATGACGAGCAGCGTCAAAACCAGGTATTCGTTGTTGATCCAATTGGTGGCCTTCCGCAGCACCGCCAGCCCCAGCGCGGCGATGACGGCACCCAGCACCCACCACTTGGCGCGGGTGGGACGGATCGCCACCGTCACCACCAGCAAACCGGGGAGCAGCAGATACAGGGTGTCTACGAAAACGGCCATTATTCTCGTACTCGGATCGGACGGGCACTACCAGTCGCGCGGGGTGTATTGGAAGTCCGTCCACTCGGCGACCAGCGGCTCCTCCCAGAAACGACCGGTGACGCCGGTGGTGGCGTCGGTGTGGATCAGGTGGCCGTTCTCGGCGGGGGAGTGGATGGTGAACTTCACGTCGTAGGTGCCCGCGTCACCGAGCTTCAGGTTGGCCCCGTAGTGCGGGCCGTCGGAGGCGTTCATCGGCATGAAGGTGCCGGAGTCCGCGAATCCGTTCGGGCCGGTGATCGCGTAGTCGACGGTGAGGTTCGGCACCCAGTCGCCGGCGCCGAAGCCGAGTTCGTTGCCCGCTAGCGCGGTGATGTCCGCCTCGATGTGGATGTCCGACTCGGCGGCGCTCAGCCCCATGGCCGGCTCCATGTCGACCGGCTGGAAGTAGACGCCCGCCACGTTCAGCGGGCCCACCTCGATGTCGTCGCCGATCTCGAATTCCTCGAATCCGGCCACTTCTCCGGGGGCGGCGGGGCCTTCGTCCGCGGGGGCGCCGGTGTCTTCGGCGGCTCCGCATCCGGCGAAGGCGAGCAGGGCGACCAAGGCGGTCGCGAGCTTGAATTTCATGGTTTCTCCTTTGTCAGGGTCGGGGCGGCCCCGGTTGGGCTGCCCGCTGTCACTTCGGGCGGGCCCTCCGTTGCCCGTCCCCACCCCCGGCGCACACCGAGGACCCCCAAGATCACGATTGCCGCCAGCGCCACCGCCTGGGCGCTGAGCGTCTCCACCGTCGGATAGAACCCCAGCAGATCCACCGAGCCGATGCCGGCCACCGGGGTGGCGCTCACCAAATCGCCCTCCTGCAACTCCTTGATCCCACCGCCGGCGAAGCTGACGGCCATCACCGCCAGCAACACCGAGGTGGCGAGGAAGAAGGGCCGGAGCGGAATCCGGACGCTGAGCAGCCGGATCGCCGCATAGACTGCCAGAAGGGCGACGAGTCCGGTGCCCAGCCCGACCCAGATCGGCACCGCCGAATCCGGGGCTCGGCCCAGCAAGGCCGCGTACATGATGATGGTCTCCGCGCCTTCGCGGAAGACGGCGAGGAAGGCGGTGAGCGCCAGCGTCAACATGGAGCCGGTGCTCAACGCGGTGGCCGATTTCTCCTTGATGTAGCCGCTCCAGGCTTTCGCGTCCGCCTTGGAGAGGATCCAGTTGCTCACCCAGATCAGCATCAACACCGCCACGATCATGGTGACGCCCTCGAAGATCTCCTGCGAGGCACCCGCGGCCGCGCTCAGCGAGCCGAAGATCCAGGCCAGGATGACGCTGGCCACCAAGGCCGCCGCCACCCCCCAATACACCTGCCGGACGGCCGCCTGCTGCCCGGCTTTCACCAGATAGGCGACGATGGCCACCACCACCAAGATCGCCTCGAAGCCTTCGCGCAGGATGATGATCAGCGCGCCGAGGAAATCCCAGATCGGGTTGTCAGATTTGCCGTCCAATTGGGCCGCGTCGGTGCGCAGCATCTCGGCGAGAGTGTCCAGCGCCGCATCCACCTCCGATTGCGCGGCTCCGGCCAGCATCGCTTTCTTAATGGAGGAGAACTGGTATTCGACCTCGGCGGCCCGATCGCCGGAGATGTAGGCCATCACCGTCTTCTCGAAGCCTTCTTTTTCGTAGTAGCCGTAGTAGGCGGTGTTCACCTGCTCCTTGGCGGCCTCGGCGTCGCCAGCCGCGTAGGTCTCCCCGGCGGTGGCGAGCACGGTGGCCATCTCTTCGGCCACGTCACTCCAGGTCTCGGCCTCCGCGTGGGCGGCGGGGGAGAGGCTGACGAGCAGGGCCACCACGATTAACGCGAACGAGGACAGCCGTCTGGCTGTCCCCACTCGCGCGCTACGCATAAGGTTAGGCTAACCTAATTTCTTGGCCATGTAAATATGCAACGCGAATGTTTCAAAATATGGGATTTAGTGCTCTTGACGCTCGCGCGGGGCGGGGGTCAGGCCTTGGTGACCAGGGTCTCCAGCAACATGCCCAGCCAGTGCATCACCCGCACCAGGTAGGCCATCGGGGAGGGCTCCTCGATGAGGTCGAGGGCGTCCAGATCGTCAGCGGTCTGCACGTTCAGCCGCACCGCCAGGGTGAGCCGCAGCATGTTGACGGCCTTGATCCACGGCTCCAACTCAGAGACGTCCACCTGATCGCCCTTCGCCGCGCCCAGGTCGTCCAACACCTGCTGCACGTTGCGCACGATCTGCAGCCGCTGATCCGTCTCGGTGAGCCGGGAGAATTCCGCCTGCGCCTGCCAGTCCTCGCGGTAGGCCGCCGGGAAGAGCCGCTCGATGGCCGGATCGGAGCGGTCCATCGGCTCCAGCCCCGCCAGCTCGTTCGACCACGCCAGGAACGGATCGTCCGGCGTGGCAGTTTCGGTGCGCCCGGAACCGGAGACCAGCACCCCTAGCTGTTCCAACAGCGAGGCCAAGATGGCCTGGTACTCGGGGGCAAAGCGCAATCGCATCCCTACAGACTACCGTCTCACATCGCAACTCGCGATGACCGGCTGGACGTCAACTATTTGGTTATTCGCCTGTACGAATCCCGCCTCCACTAGGCTTTCCGTATGAAGCTGGGGATTCTAGGGGGGACTTTTGACCCTCCGCATCTAGGGCATTTAGCTGCCGCCAACGAGGTGTTGGTGCAACTCGCGCTCGACGAAGTGGTCTTCGTGCCCGCCGGCGAGCCTCGCCTCAAGGAGCGCGATGACGTCACCGACGCCGACATCCGGGTCTTGATGACGCGGCTTGCCATTGAGAGCAACCACTCGTTCAGCATCTCCGAGGTGGACGTGCTCCGCCCCGGCCCCACCTACACCGTCGACACTTTGCGCGACATCCAGGGGGAGTATCCCGGCGCCGAGCTGTACTTCATCGTCGGCGCTGACGCCGCCCTCACCATCCACGCCTGGCACCAGGCCGACCAGCTCGCCGAGCTGGCCAACTTCGTCGCGGTCACCCGTCCCGGCACCCCGTTCTCCGAAACCGCGCTGCGCGCCCAACCCGTCGAACTCATCCGCATCGAAGCCCCCGGCGTCGCCATCTCCTCCACCGAATGCCGCGCCCGCGTCCCCCTCGGCCTCCCGCTGCGCTACCTCGTCCCCGACGCCGTCGCCGACCTCATCGCCACCTTCGGCCTCTACATGGACCTCCAACACTAGCGAGCACTGTCAGGAGACACGCCCCGGCAAGAAGTGTCGTCAAAGTGGGAAGCGTGGAGTAGGGTAGAAGCAACCGACCGCCGGGAGGATGATGCCAAACATTCAAGCGAACCAGATCGTGCAGCTAGCCGCGCAGGCGGCAGAGGAGAAAATGGCCACCGACATGGTGGCCTTTGACGTTTCGGAGCGGTTGCCGCTCGCCGACGCCTTCTTGATCGCCACCGCGGCGAACGAGCGGCAGGTGGGCGCGGTCGTCGACAATATCGAGGAGAAGCTGCTGGAGGCGGGCTTCAAACCAGTACGCCGCGAGGGGGATCGCGAAGCGCAATGGGTGTTGCTCGACTATCTGGACGTCGTCGTCCACGTGCAGCACAAGGATGCCCGTGAGCTATATTCACTGGATCGGCTCTGGAAAGACTGTCCGGTGATAGCGTTGGAAACATCGAAGTTGGCGCTAGCTAGCTGAAACGGGCGATTTAGCGGGGGCAGTCATGGACACTGCGGTAGTTGACGTCGAGCATTTCCGAATGGATTTCGGTTCGAACACGGTGGTGCGCGACCTTTCGTTTGAGGTTTTCCGGGGGGAGACGTTCGGGTTCCTGGGCTCGAACGGCTCGGGCAAAACCACCACCATCCGGGCGCTGCTGGGCATCTATTATCCGACGGGCGGGCGGCTGCTGATCGACGGCGAGCCTTTCCACGCGGACAAGTCGCGCACGCTGGGCTATCTGCCCGAGGAACGCGGCTTGTACAAGAAAGAGCCGATCCTGGACACCATGATCTACTTCGGGCGGCTGAAAGGGATGAGCGCGGCGGCGGCGAAGCGGTGGTCGTTGGGATTCTTGGAGCGGGTCGGCCTGGCGGACAAGGCGAAGCTGCGGCTGGACAAGTGCTCCGGCGGCCAGCAGCAGAAGATCCAGTTGGGCGTCACCATCATGAACAGCCCGGAGCTCTTGATCTTGGACGAGCCCACCAAGGGCTTCGATCCGGTGAACCGGCGGCTGCTGCTCGACATCATCGCCGAGCACAAGCAGGCCGGGGCCACGGTGGTGATGGTCACCCACCAGATGGAGGAGGTCGAGCGGCTCTGTGATCGCATCCTGCTGCTCAAGGACGGGGTGGCCCGCGCTTATGGCTCCGTGGAGCAGGTGCAGGACGAGTTTGGCGGCAGCACCATCAAGGTGCGCTACCAGGGCTCGATTCCCGAGGGGCTGTTCAGCTACTCGTCCACCCCGGTGGTCAACGATGACGGCTTTGGCAACGTGGAGTTGGTGCCCCAGCCGGGCGTGCCCACCGACGTCATCTTGAAGCAGTTGATTGACGCCGGGGTGCGCGTCTCCGCGTTCACCCCGAGCCGCCGCTCGTTGGATTCGATCTTCGTCGAAGTGTACGGCGAACACCCGCAGGAGGTGTGAGATGAGCGTCATCGGCTCCGTGATCTCCTTCGAGGTCTTGCGCACGTTGAAGAAGCCTGGGTTCTGGATCAGCACCCTGGGCACCCCGCTGATCATCGGGGCCGCCGGGCTGATCAGCGCGATGGCCAACATGTCCGCCATGGCGGATTCCGGCGTCGAGGAAAACACCATCGTCTTCGAATACACCGACGCCTCCGGCCTGATCGACCCCGCGCAGGCGACCGCGCTCAAGGGCACCGCGATCACCGATCTGGGCCAGGGGCTCGCTGACGTGAAGGCGGGGACGGTGGACGCCTACTTCTACTACCCGCCCGATCCCTCCACCCAGCCGGTGCAGGTTTCCGGGGTGGACGCGGGCGTCTTCGAATCCTTCGCGTACAGCGATCTGGCCACCAGCCTGCTCCAAGACAGCGTGAAGACCAAGCTCGCCGATCCGCAGGCGGTGACGCTGCTCGTCAACGGGCCGATGACCGTCACCACCACCTACCTGGACGGGGAGGCGACGGCCGGTTTCGGCGAAGTGATCGCGCCGCTGCTCTATGCGGTGATCTTCTTCCTGCTGGTGGTGATGCTCGGCAACCAGATGCTCGCCGCCTTCCTCGAAGAGAAGGAGAACCGGGTGGCGGAGATGATCCTCACCACCATTTCGGCGCGCAAGCTGCTGGTGGGCAAGCTGCTCAGCTTGGCGGTGGCCGGGGTGATCCAAATTCTGGTCTTCATGATCCCCACTGTGATCATGGTGACGATCTGGAACTCCTCCCAAGGGGGTTGGCTCACCCTGGTCTTTGATCCGGCGCGGATGGCGGTCGGGCTGCTGATCCTGCTCGCCGCTTTCTTCCTTTATATGATCTCCGTGGTGATCGTGGGCATGATCATGCCCACCCAGAAAGAGGCTGGGAACCTCTTCGCGCCGATCCTGCTGATCACCATCATGCCGCTCTACGCGGTGATGCTGATGATCTCCTCGCCCGACAACCCCTTCGTTCAATTCCTGACGTACTTCCCCTGGTCCGGCGGGGTGACGAGCCTGGTCCGCAACGCCTTCGGCTCCCTGTCCCTGTGGGAATCCGCCCTCGTGATCGCCGTCCAATTCGGCGTCGGCCTCGCCGTCCTCGCCCTCGCCGCCCGCATCGCCCAATACGGCCTCATCTCCTACTCCAAAGCCATCAACCCCTTCATCCACCTCAAGTCCTGACGCTCCTCCTCCCACTTTGCCCCTCCACCCCTCCACCCCCGGACCCTTATCAATGTCGCCGCCCGGATTCGCGGGCCAAGTGTCTCGATATGCACACCCAATGGCCCGCGTTGACTGAAGAGCCCAGGAGCCTTCACCTGCTCGGCTTCGCCTGTCACAACCGGCTGTGCTCGTGGTCCAGTCCACGTTCGTCAACTCTCAGGGACAACGCACAAGAAAGGCGTATAGGGTGGGGGTATGACGGCAGTGATTGAAGAGGATGTGGTCCACCAAGTAGAGCGAAAGCCGCTGTTGCGCGGGTGGTTACATGCGTTCACGTGCCCGATGGTGTTGGCGGCATCGATCGTGTTCTTGTGCCTGGCTCCGAGTCTGGAGTTGAAGGGCGCGATGGTGGTGTACTTGGTCACCAGCTTGATCATGTTCGGGAACTCGGCGGTGTATCACATCTTCAACTGGTCGCCGCCGGTGAAGGCGGTGCTGCGCCGCGTCGATCATTCCAACATCTACCTGTTCATCGCGGGCACGTACACCCCGCTGTCGGTGGCCCTGCTCGCGGGCGGGTCGCGGCTGGCGATTCTGCTGGTGATCTGGATCGCGGCAGTGGCCGGGATCGCGGTGAGCATCTTCTGGCTGACGGCGCCGCGCTGGATCACCGCCGGGCTGTATGTCTTCATCGGCTGGGCGGCCGTGTGGTGGATGCCGGAGTTCTGGAACGTGGGAGGCCCGGCCATCGTCTGGCTGCTGATCGCCGGCGGCGTGGTCTACTCAATCGGCGCCTTCTTTTATGCGAAGAAATGGCCCAACCCCTGGCCCGGCGTCTTCGGCTTCCACGAGATGTTCCACCTGTGCACCGTGCTGGCCGCCGCCTGCCACTTCGTCGCCATCGGCCTCGCCGTCATGCGATAGCGGCTTGTCCAAACCGCCCAACCGGGGCTATAGTAGTACTCCGTTGTTTCGGGGCATTGGCGCAGTTGGTAGCGCGCTTCCATGGCATGGAAGAGGCCACGGGTTCGAATCCCGTATGCTCCACGTCCTCAGGCGTAGTGTGCTCGCATAGCGAGCCTAGTCGTCCGTCAAACACGCGGGGGACGACCCCCGCGAACCCCCGGAAAAAGCCACCTTTCGGTGGCTTTTTGCGTGGAGCGAGGGATTCGAACCCGAGAGGGCGCGTTCGGCGCAGCCGCCGTCTCTCTTTCTCTATCACGTTTCTTATCGCCGTTCAAACCCGAGCGGGCGCGAACTCATCCTAGAGAGCGGTGTGATGGGTTCACGTGAGTTCGGGTGGGCGGGTGAGGGCTTGCCGGACGGAGCGGATGAATTTGTCGGGTTTGGCGATGTCTCTCGAAGTGCCGGTGATGATTCGCCAGCCGAGATCCTCCAAGTTTCGGCGGCGGGTGATGTCGGAGCGCATTTGGGCAAAATCATGCACGTGGACGGACCCGTCATACTCCACTCCCACCAGGTGGTCGGGGTAGGCCATGTCCAGCCAGTATCGGACCCCGCCGTCCGGCCACGGGATTGGATAGTTGACGACGGGTGTGGGCAGACCGGCGTTCACCAGGCGCAACCGGAGCAGGGTTTCCATCGGGGAATCCGTGCCCGATTCCGTCAATTCAAGTGCCTGTCGGGCCAGCTGGATACCGGTGCGCCGACCGGGCTCGGCCAGCAACTCGGCGAGATCCTCGGTAAACGTGAATGGCTTTTGACGGCGGGTGAGGCCATCAGCCACCACCACCAACTCTTCCAGGCTGGCATGTTCGGCGAGATGCAACCAGCATTCCATGAGGCTAATCGATGGCAGCCCGCCGACATCAGTCGTCGGACGTAACAGCCGATTTCGTCGCACCTTGATCCCCGTCCGCTGGGTGCCACACGTCTTGGCCGGTACCCATATCTCCACCTCCGGCGCACTGCGCAATACCGGCACCCCGGCCAACTCCAAAGCGGTACACCCGCACAGGCGCGCTTTCGGCCCCGCCACTTTCAGCGCCGCGGCGGCCTTTACGTGTAGATTCAGCGGCGGCTTTGCGAGCGTGAACACTCCCCGATACACCCGCGTTGTTTGCGGCCCGCGTATCTCACCTGGGCTCCACCCGGCAGCCCGCCCTTCCGCCGTCGTGAAAACCACACCCAGCTTGCCTCGTCCCAACGCAACCTCCGAGCCCAACTCCCCACTCGCGCAAGCTGCCCGCGAACACAGACGACACTACTACGAGTCGCTACGCCAAACTGCTTTTTCGCAAACCTGCCGCACCAAGCACCCCATGCGGGGCCCCCATCAAGCCTGCCGCACCAAGCACCCCCATGCGGGGCCCCCATCAAGCCTGCGTTCAGATTTGAGTTGTTGTAGTTCCGGCGGCGCGTCAACTACAAGAACTCATCACCGAACCACGGGGAGGCGGAGCATCATGTTTAGGGTTGTGTATTTGGACGGAGAACGAGTTTAGGGCTATGATTGTGCGCATTAGGAGGTTGTTATGGGTTCGCGGAAGCCAGCCCGGCCGGTGGTGGCGGCGGCAGGCAGCATCGGAGAGCAGTTGGCCACTTGGCGCAAGCTGCTCGCTTTGACGGCGGCGCAGGTGGCGGATCGGGCGGGCATCGCGCGCGGCACGTTGGCCAAGATCGAGCATGGGGACGCGGGCGTCAGTTTTGCGGCGGTGTTGTCAGTCAGTTGGGCGCTCGGGGTGCTGGATCGCGTCGTCGCGGCCACCGATCCCTACGAGACCGACCTGGGCCGGGCGCGGGCGGATCAAGTCCTGCCGAAGCGGGTGCGCGGATGAGCCAGCTACTCACCTACGTCGAGATCGACGGCACGACGATCCTGGCCGGCCGGGCGTACGTGTCGTTGCGTCGCGGGCGGCTCACGTCAACTTTCTCGTATGACGACGCCTACCTGGCTCTCCCGTCAGCCTACGAACTCGATCCGGAGTTGCCGCTCACCGTGGGCCAGCTCGCGGTGTCTTCCCCGCTCCCGCGGGCGTTTCTGGATGCCGCGCCGGATCGGTGGGGCCGGAATCTGATCCGCCGCCAGGCGCTGCTCGAAGGCAAGCAGTCGCTTGATGAGCGGGATTATCTGCTCGGGGTGGGCGATCTGGGCCGTCAGGGAGCGCTGCGTTTCAAGCTGGACGAATCGGGGCCGTTCCGCAGCCCGCTGCCCGACATCCCCAAGCTGATCGATCTGCCTCGGCTGTTGGACGCGGCCACCTTGGTCGCCCAAGACGCGGCCGCCCATCCGGACGCCGTGAAGCTGCTGCTTGACGTGGGCAGCGCCACCCTCGGCGGGGCGCGCCCCAAGGCCCTGGTCCGCGATGCTGACCGGCTCTATCTGGCGAAGTTCCCCCAGCCGCAGGACCGGTATGACGTGGTAGTGGCCGAACACAACTGCTTGGCGCTGGCAGCGGAATGCGGAATCGACGTGGCTCCCCACCGGCTGGTTTCCGTCAGCGGCGCCCAGGTGCTGCTGGAGGAACGGTTCGACCGGCATCACGGCCAGCGGGTCGGCTACCTGAGCGCGCTCACTTTGCTGCGGGCCAACGATGGCGACCGTTACGACTATCTCGACATCGCCGAGGAAATGGCCCGGGTGAGCGTCCAGCCCTCTGCGGATTTAGAGCAACTCTTCCGCCGGGCGGCGTTCTCCTACCTCGTCAACAACACCGACGACCACCTGCGCAACCACGGAATGCTGCGCGCGAAACACGGCTGGCGGCTCGCCCCCGCCTTCGACCTCAATCCCGACCCGGACAC
>JAISTQ010000048.1 GCA_031272505.1 Propionibacteriaceae bacterium | reverse complement strand
AATGTGCCCAGCGGCAACCCGGCCACCATCGGCAACTGCGCCGCCCCCGGCGACCCGACCGCCTCCGACCAGCGCGGCTACAGCTCGCCGGATTACAAGATTCCGGCCACCGCGCCCACGCTCACCAACGCGCAATTCCAGTACTACCAGGTGTGGATCAACGGCGAGCGCCTCACCACCGGCGGCTCCGGGCGGCTCTCGCATACGGGCTCCGGCACCTATACGGAGGCGAACACCGGCAAATTCCAGCCCGGCGACACCATCAGCATCGAGACCATCATGGCCTACGGCGGCGACATTGAGCTACGCGCGGTGTGGGAGACGTACCAGGTTGTCCACCACGGCGTCACCAACACCGGCTCCGGTTTCACCGGGAAGATCACCAAGAGCGAAATGCCGCTGCTGGAGGGCGACTCCTTCCACAAGCCCACCGACACTGTCTCCGGGACGGTTGACGAGCGCGCGGGCGACCACTCCGCCGACGGGTCGCACGACCCGGACAATTCCTTCGTCGAGGACGGCGACGGCCACGACTACGTCTTCACCGGCCGCTGGCTGGACGGCGCCAACAATGTGGTCACCTACACCACGGCCGGCGTCTCCACCGTGCCGCTGAACCGCGCCAACACTTGGGGTAGCTGCAACGTCGACGAAACCTACTGCCTGCGCATCTATGACCTCTGGGCCGAATGGGACCCCAGCATCTTCCGGGTGGTCTTCCACCCCGACCAGGGTGCGATCGCGAACGCGGCGGGCACCACCGGACGCAACTGCCCGTCCGCCGACTGGCACGCCGACGCCACCTGCGCCACCACCACCGAGCCCGGCGACACCGTCACCCTGCCCGCCTCCGAGAACGGGGCAATCTACTGGGTGCCGTCCTACCTGACCAAGGACGTCTGCTCGGTGAACCCGGACACGAACACCACCCAGGCGCTCTGCGAAGCGGACGGCGGCCAGTGGGGCGTGCCGACGAAGACCTGCACCGTCGATCCGGACACGAACACCACCCAGGCGCTGTGCCTGGCGGCCCGACCCACCTGGGAGCAGGGCGTCTGCTCGGTGGATCCGGACGACAACTCCACCCAGGCGCGCTGTGAGCGTCCCGTCGAAACCTGGACGCCGGGCACTTGCTCGGACGGCGAAAGCACCACGCAGGCGATCTGCGAGGCGAAGTCGGTGAATACCTGGAACGAGGAGCACGTCGCCGAGGACGCCACCTGCTCTGATCCGGCCTACACCGATTCGGCTTCCTGCTTGGCGGTGAAGCACACCTGGACGGCTGGCTCCTGCTCCGATGGCGCCTCCACCAACCAGGATAGCTGCGAGGCCACCAAGGTTGGCCAGTGGCAGGATTCCGCGTCCGACTACGTCTGCCGCCGCCCCGACGGCACCATCGACACCAGCTCCACGGACCGTTCCGCCTGCCTGGCGTCAGTGCGCTGGATTTCCACGGCCGAGAACGCCCAGCTCTGGTCGGCCCAATACCTGAGCCTGTGGGACGCCTTCGGCGAGGACCAGGGCTGGCCCGCCGACCCGACCCGCACCGGCTATGTCTTCACCGGCTGGTATCTGGCCAAAGCCCAGTGCTCGGTCTCGCCGGAACTCTATGACACTGAGGCGAAGTGCGATGCGAACGGCGGCACCTGGCCGAAGCTGAACAACGGGCCGGGCTTCCTCACGCCGACGGTGAACCCGGCCAAGACGTCATACGATTCCGACAACGGCTACCTGTGGTTCGAAGACGACGCCTACGCTGGCGCCAGTACCGACGCCGACGGCGAGCACACGCTCACCAAGTATGACGTGATGCGCAACTACGATTTCTGGGCCGGCTGGGTGAAGAAGAAGTTCGACCTCTACTACGATCTGAACGCCACCGACACCACCGCCGCCTATGGCACCGGCGCCGATTGGGACACCGACGGCGACAACTTCAAACTGGACGGCAGCACCCCGACCCGCGCGGGCTATGACGAAGACCTGGAGTACCAGGACCTGATCTCGGGCGCGCGCAACATCGACTGGAGCACCGACAGCACCCTGAAGCCCACCCGCGACCACTACGAGTTCACCGGCTGGTCGCTCGGCAGCTGCACCGCGGACGGCTATCCGGCCCAAGCCATCGGCACCACCCGGATGCCCGATCTTGACGACGGCAACCCCGCCAACGACCCGGACTATTTCACCGTGTACGCCTGCTGGAAGATCCACGCCAACGACATCCACTACCATCTGAACGCGGATAGCGATCCGACGGCCGCCTATGGCACGGGCACCGACTACACCACCGTGGGCGACGACCAGAAGCCGAACGGCGATCCGACCGGCACCGGCTGGGACGAAGACTATCCGTACGGCGAGTTGGTCTCGGACGCGCCGAACTACACCGACGATCCCACCTCCACGCTGGCGCCCACCCGCGAAGGGTACGATTTCACCGGCTGGTACCTTGACGAAAACTGCGAGGTGGCCACCCCGGTCGGCGACACCACCATGCCGGATCAGGATCTGGATCTCTACGCCTGCTGGACGAAGCAGGTTCACGACGTCTACTACCATCCGAACGCCGGCGCTGGCGAAGTCAGCTTCCCGGCGGGCTGCTCCGGCCTGGTCTCTGGCGTTACCGCGCCCACCTCCGATAGCGAGACCATCCCGCAGGACGCCGCCTACACCTACGGCGATCCGATTGCCGACGCGCCGAACTACACCAGTTGCGTGCCGGTCCGCGCGGGATACACCTTCATCGGCTGGACGATTGACGCCGCCGGGCTGATCCCGATCGGCACCGTCACCATGCCCGACCACGACTACGAGGTGTACGCGCAATGGGAGCAGCTTCCCGCCTCGCCGACGCCCATCGAATCCTCGGACAAGCCGCAGGATCCGAACTCGCCGACGCCGACCGAGTCCACCACGCCCACGCCGACCCCCAGCGAGTCCCTGACGCCGACGCCCACCCCGACGCCGTCCAACACCGACAAGGCGAAGAACCCGACCCCGACACCGACGCCCACCGAAGATCCCGGCGACGACGACGACGGCGATGACGACGACGACCTGGCCTTCACCGGCGGCCCCGACCCCGCCGGCCCCCTCTGGGTCGCCCTCTCCCTCTTCAGCGTCGGCCTCGCCTTCGTCCGCACCCGCCGCCGTCGCGAGTACCGCGAAATTGTCCTCGCGGCGTTCGCGTAGTGCCTCCGGCCCGCGCCGACACCCCCACCTCCCTCACCCCCTGTGGGAACCCTAAACTACTCAATAGATTGCAGAATTGGCCCTCTTGGAAAACGATTGAGTGGTTTCAGGCCGAAAAACGCCAGTTTTGGGCCTTTTCGAGGGAAAAATCACTCAATCGTTTTGAAAACAGGCGTTTTCGGTCATCCATTGAGTAGTTTCCCTCCTCCCCCTGCCCCACCTCGCGGGCCAGGTGTCTCGTCATGCACACCCAACGGCCCGCGTCGGACGAAGAGTCCGCGGGCGTTCACCCGTGGTTGCCTTGCCTCTCGCCTTCGCGGGCGGCCACCGCCCGCCCGCCTTTCATCCCACCTCCCACAGCACTCTGTGCTCGTGGTTACGCTTGCTGCCGTGTTTCATGAAGATCATCAATAGCGGGGTTGTGGTACCCAGCCACCGACCGGCACCCAGTGGCAAAGCCGCGCTGACGCTGCCACCCCAGCCATTCAACTTGAGTGACGACCAGCCCGGCCAGGTTCGAGAAACGGCGGCCCGAGGCAAAAGCCGGAGGGTCGTCGTTTGCCGCGCGTTAGGGCGGTGGCCGAACGCGCGAAAACCGTCGCGGAGCCAACCCCAAGGGAACCTCGCCGCTTTTCGCTGACCAAACCAGCAGGTGAGGAGGAGCCGAAGGCACTCCGACGAACCAAGACGCGGGAGCGAAGCGACCACCATTTCGCGGGCCCGGCCCTCCCCGCCATGGCCGTCTGTTGGCCCGCGCCGGCCAACGTGTTCAGGTTTTCCTCCAACGTGTTGTGTTGCGTCACCGTCCACACTTTTGTGAAAACGAGGGGTTTTTGGAAAGTGTGGACGGTTTCCTCCCGATCGAGTGGGACGGTTGAGCGTAAGCGACCCCTGTCTGGCTTGTTCGATGGTCCACACTTTTTGAAAACGGCCATTTTTGGGCAAAGTGTGGACGGTGTGGGGGGCTTTGCCGCAGGCTGGGGTCGGGGATGGTTTTCGCGTGTTCGGCCATCATCCTGGCTGGGCTTTTCTGCTTCCGGCGGCTGTTCTTGGGGGTTGGGTTGCTGACGGGATCAAAAGCCGATCCGCCGGCTGGCCGTCGGACCGACTTTTCCCGAAACTGGCCGGGCTGGTCGTCCCGCGAGTTGAATGGCTTGGCTGGTTAGACGAGCATTAGTTCGGCACTGGGTGCCGGTCGGCGGCTGGGTACCACAACCCCGTAATTGATGATTTCAATAGAACAAAGCGGCAAACGTAACCACGGGCACCGACCTCTAGCGAGGTGAGACGGTTTGTGGACTGCAAGGGGTGAGGTGACCACGGTGAACGAGTCCAGCCACTGTCGAGAAAAGACCCTCCAGGGCTTGCCCGAGGGTCTTTTGCCGCGGTGGGCGGAGCCCGGTTAGGGCGGAGACCTAAGCGCGAAAACCGTCGAGGACTTGACTTTCAGCATCTTGCCGTTGCTGCCCACGCGGGCCGTCAGCATGCCATGGGGAGAAGATTGGCCCGCGTATCGGGGCAGCCCGGTTGAAGCAGGGGGGGTGATGCGCAACGAGTGTACGGGTTTGGAGGTAATTCGCGCCCGTTTTACCTCGAAAAGCGTACTCTCGGCAACCGGACGGGAACGGACCATGACCACAGTCCCGGCGGCAGTCCGCAGTATAAGTCTCCCCGTGGCCCCCTTGCCGTCATCCTCGGCCGAAGGCCGGGGATCCAGAACGCGACGCAACCACAATTGTCAATTGTGTAGTCCAATAGATGGACATTGGTTAACGATCCGTAACACGGTTACGCATAGGATTTCCTTGTCAGTCCATAATCTCCTATCCTCGAAAGGACTACTCTAAATGAACACTCGTACCGCTGCGTTTAGGCGCGCAATGCGGTCTGGTGTGGTGTTCCTCGCTTCGCTGGCTGTGGTATTGCCGATGCAACTCGGCTCCACGGTGTCGACCAAGGCCGATTCGCTCGTGCCGCAATTCGACCCTGACACTGGCGTGGCGTTGAACGTTTTCACCGATCGCTCCAAATGGCTTTATGACCAAATCTGGGTCGAAGTCCCGGGCATTGATTCGGACGGCGACGGCCTAAATGACTTGATTCACGTCGACGTGGTACGTCAAGGCGAAACGGCAACCGACGGTTTGAAGGTTCCGGTCATCTTGACAATGGGTCCGTACTACGCCCGCAACACCAATGTCCAAAACCACTCGATGTACACCGAGGTCGGCGAAGATCCGCCATATGCGAATGAGCCGGAATATCGGATGACGTCCGTGACCGATACCCGTGGCCCGAAGACCACCGGTTCAGGCACCAACCAGTACACCTACGGCATCTCGACCACGCTGATCACCACTTGGGTGCCGCGTGGCTTCGCGGTCGCCCACGCCGAGAACCTTGGTTCCGGCTGGTCCACCGGCTGCCCGACGGCCGGCGATTACAAAGAACGCGCTGGCGTCAAGGCTGTTGTTGAGTATCTGGCTGGCATGGCCGGTCGGGCATTCACCAGCTTGGATCGCACCACCGTCGTCCCGCTGCCGTCGTGGACGAACAACAAGGTCGCGATGACGGGCACCTCCTACCTGGGCACCAACCCGATCATGGCCGCTTCCGTGAACGCGCGGGGCCTGGCCGCGATCATGCCGGATTCGGCGATCAACTCCTGGTACTACTACTACCGCGCCAATGGCTCCTACAAGGCGCCGGGCGGCTATCCGGGTGAGGACACCGACATCCACGCCAAGTACAACTATTCCTCGATGGCCCTCAGCCACGCTGACGATCCGCTCGTCTGCGAACGGGAGTCGTTCGCGGACATGGTCGCCAAGCAGGATCGCGCCTCGGGCGACTACACGCCGTACTTCGATGAGCGCAACTACATCAAGACGGCCCCGAACTGGGACAACATCGGCATCTTCGTGGTGGCAGGCTATCGCGACTGGAACGTGATGACGTCCCACTCGGTCGACCTGATCGAGGCGCTGCGCGCTGACGGCCGCAACGTCCAGGTCTGGCTGCATCAGCGGGGCCATGGCTCGCAGATGCCCGATGACGCGAAGCAGAACGCGTTCTTCACGCACTTCCTCTATGGCGGCGCCCCACAGGGCGGCACCAACAAGACCTGGGTGATTTCTTCGAAGTACCTGGAGCAATCCAGCGTCTCCTGGACGAACGTGCTGCCTGAAGAGTATGACGTCTGGCCGCCGGCCGACACCGAGAACGTGAAGTTCACGCTCACCGCGTCCGACGGCTCCGAAGAGGCGGGCACGCTGTCCACCGTTTCGAACACCGACATCGGCACCATCGAGACTTTCACCGATGAGACGTACCCGCAGGTTACCGGCTGGGATTACGGCAACAGCACCAACTCTGATGCCCCGTACGCCGCCTACCCGGCCGCCACAGCCACCTCCGGCCGCACGGTCGCCGGCCACCGCTTGATCTACACGAGCGACGTCTTCACCGAGGATACGCACCTGATCGGCGCGCCTGAAGTGACGCTGCGCTTCGCGCTGAACAACAAGCCGACGGCGAACCTGTCGGTGCTGCTGGTCTCCTATCCGGCGGCGGGCACCTTCGATGGCAAGGCCAAGAGCACCACCCCGCAGGTGGTCTCCCGTGGTTGGGTCGATCCGCGCAACCGCTCCTCGATCAGCTATGAGGATCCGACGCTGCAGGGCCGCTTCTACACCGTCAAGTTCAAGATGGAATCGAAGGACTACTACATCACCGCTGGCTCGAAGCTGGGCTTCGTGGTGCTGTCCACTGATCCCGGCTACTCGATGCGTCCGAAGGACGGCACCTCGCTGTCGATCAACCCGGCGTTCTCCTTCGTCTCCCTGCCGATTGTCGGCGGTGCGCAGGCGGTTACCGAATCCCTCGCGGGTTCAGTTGAGGTGCTGCAGGCGGCTATCGACGTCTACGCGCTGTTCGAGGCGCAGTCCGGCCGCTACACTCCGGCGTCCTACGCGCCGCTGGCTGCCGCGCTGCAAGACGCTCGCGACATCGTCGCCGCCGGTTCGGCCACGGCCCAGGAGATCGCCGACGCGATTGCCGCGTTGAAGACGGCTGCTGACGGCCTGGTCACCGCGGTCGACAAGTCCGCCTTGATCGAGTTCATCGACATCGCCGAGGCCATCTTGGCTGATCCGAGCGACTATGTGCCGTCTTCGTTGACTGACCTGCAGACGGCGCTCACCGCCGCCAACACGGTCGCCAACGATCCGGCCGCCACCGAGTCTGACGTGCTCTCCTCCGCCATTGCCTTGGCGCAGGCCATCGCGAAGATCCAGGTGAAGGGCGACAAGTCGCTGCTCAGCGCGCTGGTTGATCTCGCGGATTCGCTGGATTCGTCGAAGTACACGCCGGGTTCGTGGGCTGCGGTCGCGGATGCTTTGGCTGATGCTCAGGCGGTGTTGGCTGATCCCAATGCCTCGGAGGCTGAGGTTGAGGCCGCATACGACGCTTTGATCGACGCGCTTGACGGCCTGGTGCTGGCTGCGAACAAGGGCGGTCTGGTGACTGCCATTGGCGTAGCGGAGCAGATCATCGCCAACTCCAGCAGTTATGTGGCAGCTTCGATTTCGTCGCTGCCGAGCGTGTTGGCCGCGGCGCAGGCTGTGAACGCTGATCCGGAGGCGACTTCGGCGCAGGTGACGAGCGCGCAAGCGGCTCTGATCACCGCGATCGCGAAGGCCCGCTTGAAGCCGGTCAGCCCGAGCCCGGAGCCGACCCCGTTGTTCGCTCCGGCGACGGCGGCGTTGGCTGCTGATGAGCCCTCCTTGGTGTCTGAG
>JAISTQ010000039.1 GCA_031272505.1 Propionibacteriaceae bacterium | reverse complement strand
AGCGCGGCCTCCTTCTCAGCAGCAGCCTGATCCAACGCATCCGCCAACTCAACCGCAGCCTGCGCCTCAGCAGCAGCAGTAGCCGCAGCGGCCGCCGCCTCGGCAGCAGCCTGGATGGCGGCCGAGTTCGGATCAGCCGTCAAACCGGTGAGCGCCGCATTCAGAGCAGAGATCGCATCGGCCACCTCCGGCGCGGTGATCTCAGCCGGATCCTGGGCCAGCACTGCCGCACCGGCATCCAGCGCGTCCGCCAAGGCGGAGACGGATTCGGCGGTGAACACATCGGAGACGTCGCCAAGCGCGGTGACCGCGGCCACCATCGCCTGCAACGCGCTGATCTCCACCGCCGAAGCCAGCGGATCCAGCAGGCGGAACGTCACGTTGTCAAGATTCATGTTGCCGGGGTTGACCGCGCCTTCGGAGACCACCTTGAAGGTGTGCGGGCCGGCCGTCAGCGTGATCCGCCCGGTGGAGAAAATCCGCCACACGCCCCACGAACCGGTGCCGGTGACCACCTCAAAGACGAGATCGGCGGCCTTCACCCCATCGATGTAGAGGGCGGCCAGGCGCGGGGTGGCGTCGTAGGCGCCGCTCTTCTCGCCGGCGGCGAAACGGATGTCGAGCGCGTAGTCTCCGGCCTCCATCACCTTGCCGGTGAACTGCACGTAGTGCCCCACGCTCTTCCAGCCGGCCACATAGCCGGTGCCGGTATAGCCCTCCCAGGAGCCGGACTTGCCGATGTAGTCGACGCGCAGCGATGAGCCGTCGGTGACGCCTTCGCCGTCCTCCCATTCAAAGGTGAAGCCGTCCACGATCTGCGGCAGCGCCTTGGCCCAGGTGAACCAATCCACGTCCACATCCAGCGCGCCGCCGACAGTGAGCGCATCGAAACCGAGGAAGATGTTCGACTTCACCGCGTCGGTGTCCCGACCGTCGATGGTGACTTCCTGCCAATTACCGTCGCTGGGCAGCTCCATGGTGGCGAGGATGCGGTCGCCCACACCGTTCTCGTAGAAGGTGAGCGTGCCGCCGGTGGTGGATTTCACCCGCAGCGTGATGTCGCCCTTGCTGGCGCCGTCCACGTCGAAGTACTTCGCCCAGGCGCCGTCGGCGCTGATGTGCAGGCCGTCGGCGGTGATCGCGGCTCCGCTAGCGGACTGGGCTTCGGAGATTTCCGCCTCGATTTGGGAGAAGGCGTCCTTCGTCAGATCGACCAGGTTGAACTCCAGGTAGTCGAGGTTGAAGTTGCCGGGATTGGAGCTGGTGTCCGAAGAGACGCGGAAGGTGTGGGTGCCCGCGTCCAGCCAGAGCCGATAGGTGTAGAGCCGCCAATCGCCGTTCTTCGAGCTGTCGCCCCAGGTGGGGGTGACCTCGAACTCCAGGTACTGCACCACGTTGCCGTCCAGCTTCAGGTTGGCGGTGCGCGGGGTGTTGTCGTATTGGGCGGAGTTCTTCTTGCCGTTGTTGACGTTCAGCACCACGTCATAGAAGCCGGACTGCTTCACGTTGCGGGTGAACTCGATGTACGAGCTGGTGCTCTGGAAGCCCTTCGCGTAGCCCGCGCCGGAATAGCCTTTCCATTCGGTGGCGCCGGAGCCGGTGACCACGATGTCGGAGCTGTGGTCGACCGTCTCCGCCTCGACGCGGTCGCCCGGGTTCAGATCCGGGGGCGGCGGGGCCTGGATGGTGTCGCCCAGCTCGGGCTCCACGATGCCGTCCGAGGCGATGGCGATGCTGTGGGCGGCGCCGTCGTCAACCAGCTTGACGTAGAGCACGTCGTTCGCCGCGTCGGCGTAGTAGGCCGAGCCGGTCGCCGCGTTGTAGTCGGCGATGGCGGAAACCGCGCTGACGGCGGTGGAATCCAGCTCCACCCCCGTCACCGCGTGGACGTGGTTGAGCTTCAGGTTGTATGAGCGGGCCGGCGGGGTGTACTTGGCCGCGTTGTGGTTCACCCGCGCGCCGATCTGGAAGGAGACGTTGGCGCCCGAAACCGTGGAGGTGTACGTGGTGGTGGTGTAGGCATCCTGCGTCTGATACTCGCGGGATTCGCCGTCGTCCTCATAGAGGGTGTAGGACGAGGTGCCCGACGGGTAGATGTCCAGCGTCAGCGGGTTCAACGGCACCTCATCGGCATAGTTGACCTCGGGGCCCATCGGGACGATGGCGCCGGCCTTCACGTAGACCGGGATCTCTTCCAGCGGGGCGGCGACGGTGATCGTCTGCCCGGTGGCGCCACCCTCGTAGCGCAGCCCGTCGGAGTAGTCGTACCAGATGGTGTTCGGCGGCAGCCAGACATCGACGGTGGTGCCGGTGGTGGCGGCGGCCGGGGCGACCAGGAACCAGTCACCGAAGTAGTACTGCTTGTTCAGCGTCCAGGCGGCGGAGTTCGTCTGCGAGCCGTCTTCGAGGATCATCGCCCGCATGATCGGCACGCCCTGCGCATAGCCTTGCCAGGCGGAGGTGTAGATGTACGGGTAGAGCGCGTAGCGGATCTTCAGGTTCTGTTTCAGCACCGTCTGCGCGGTGGTGTCGTACGTCCACGGCTCGCGGCCATCGTGGCCGTGGGTGCGCATGATCCCCGACCAGGCGCCGAACTCGGCCGTCCAGCGGGTGTAGAGCTCGTTCGAAGGCCGGGACATAAAGCCGCCCAGGTCGTTCGAAGAAGCCCAATAGCCGACCAAACCGGCATCCAGCGAGAAGCCCACCTGGTTCAGCAGTTCTTCGGAGGTGTTGTTGACGTCGCCGGACCAGGCCGTCGCGAAGTGCTGGCCCGCAAAAGAGCCACGGGTGACGAACATCGGGCGGCTCGCCTCGGTGTAGGCCTGCCACGCCTCGTAGGGGCCCTTGGCCGCGAAGGTGGGCTGGTAGTTGTCGCCGAGCACGTCAAACTCGTCCGGCCAGAACCAATCGCCGTAGCCGGTGGTGATCACCGCGTCCATGATTGACTGCGTCCAGATCTCCTGGTTCGCCGCGGTGGCGATGTTCACGCCATTGGAGCCGCCCGCCTGCGGGGTGCAGCCGTTGTTGTGCAGGCCGATGTGGAAGCCGAGCGCGTCCGCCTGGGCGAACATGGTGGGCAGATCCGGGAAGCGGGCGGTGTCCCATGCCTGGTTGTTGCACTTGCCGCCGCGCCAGCCGTAGTCGAAGACGTACGAATCGGCCGGATAGCCGTCGTCGCGAAGCCGGTTCAGCCACTGCAGGAACTCGGCCTGGGTGGCGTTGTCGTTGCCATATTTGGAGAGCATGAAGCCGTGCGCCCACTTGCCGTAGAGCTCCATCCGGCCGGTGATCTCGGCGTACTCGTTCAGGATGGTCTTGAAATCGGGGCCGTACATGAAGTAGTAATCCAGGTAGCCCTGGGTTTGGAAGCCGCCGCCCTGCTTGTAGAAGACGGTGCTCTTCTCCAGGGTGTTCAGGAAGGTGCCGTAGCCGACCGTGCTCATGAAGAACGGGGCGATCAGCCGCCCGTGGCTCATGGTGAACTCGGTGAAATCGGCGGAGTAGCGGTTCAGGTTGGAGCGGCGGCCATGGTCGCCAGAGCCAAAGCCGAAGATGCCGCCGGCGTTGGCGGTGCCCTCGACGCGCTTCGCGCCCACTGCGGTGCCGTCCACGTACATGCCGGTGTCGTCGGTGTCCTTGCTGAGCAGGTTGCCGGCCAGGTCATACATGCCGATGCGCAGCGGGCTCTTGTTGACGCGCACCTCCAGGGCGGCCGTCTTCACCGAGAGGTAGCTGCCCGCGTCGGTGATCGTCTTGGAGACCGCCGGCCAGGAGTTCTTTTGCACCATGTAGTACAAGTCGTTGGGCGGGCGGTATCCGGTCGCGCCGGTCTGCGAGAGCTGCACCCGCACCGTCCGATCGGTGCAGAGCTCCACTTTGACTTGCATCGCCCCGGCGTCGAACACCAAGACGTTGCCGCCCGAGGTGTCGGACGCGGTGAGATCCCCGATGGACGTCACCGCCGCCGCTGCGGGCGTGGGGGCGACCAGGGAAATGGTGGACAGTAACAGACCAGCCAGAGTGGCGAAAACCACCGGCAGGCGTCGAACAGTAGCAGGGTGCATCGTTGCATCTCCATAACTAGTAGTAGTAAGGGCTGCGAATATCAAACCACAACCAGGAGAAATACCAAAATTGCAGTGATTTTATGGACACGTTCTCACGCATGGGGGTACACCACGCCGTCGAGGACGGTGAAGAGCGGGGTGTCGAGGACGGAGAGGTCTTGGCGGGGGTCGGCCCCATAGGCGACGAAGTCGGCCGCCTCGTCGGCGAGCAGGCTGGCGGGAGCGCCGAGCCAAGCGCGGGCACGCCAACTGGCGGCGCCGAGGGCATATTCGGGGTTGGAGATCTGGGCCAGCAGGCGGATTTCCCCGGCGATCAGGCCGTGCGAGACCACTCCGCCGGCGTCGGTGCCCGCAAAGAGCGGCACGCCCAGCTCGTAGGCCATCCGGAAAGTGGCGAAACGACGCTGGTAGAGCTCCCACATGTGGGCGGCGTAGCGCGGGAACCGGGCCGCGCCCTGGCGGGCGTACATCGGGAAGTTCTCGATGTTGGTGAGGGTGGGGACGATGGGAATCTGCCGCTCGGCCATCTCGCGCAGCAGGTCGGCGTCCGCGCCGGTGCCATGCTCGATGCAGTCAATTCCGGCGTCCACCAACTGCCGGGCTGATTCATAGCCGAAACAGTGGGCGGTCATCCGCACGCCCAGCCGGTGGGCGGCCGTGATGGCGGCGGCGGCCACGTCATCAGGCCACAGCGGCGTCAAATCCCCCACTTCGCGGTCGATCCAGTCGCCGACGATCTTCACCCAGCCGTCCCCGTTCGCCGCCTGCCGCTCGACTTCGGCGACCAGCTCGTCCGGCTCAATCTCGACGGCGTAGTAGCGCAGGTAGCGTTTCGGCCGGGCGATCCAGCGGCCCGCCCGGATGATCTTGGGCAGCTCTGGGTGGGCGTCGGACCAGTGGGTGTCGTCGGGCGCGCCCGCCTCCCGGATCAACAGGGTGCCCGCGTCGCGATCCTGGATCGCGTGCCGGATCGCGTCCGCGAAGGTGCCCGCGCCCAGGTCTTCCAAGGAGATGTGGCAGTGGGCGTCCACCAGGCCGGGCAGCGCATAGACGGGGCCAGCGGGGACGTCAACGTCCAGGTCGAACTCGCATTCGACCGCCTCGGGGAGCACTAGCGCGCGCAGCGTCACTGGAACAGCTTCTTCAGATCGTCAGGCAGCTCAAAGCCGGAGAGATCGGGCAGGCCGGGAGCCGGAGTGTCGGGGGCTTCGATGGTGGAGGGAATGCCGAAGCCGCCAAACGGGCTGGCCGGGGTGACGCCGAACGGGTTCTCCACCGGCGGCGGCGGCTCCGCGGCGGGCGGGGCTTCGGCGGCGGCCGCCAATTCCTGGGCGCGTTTCGCCGGATTCCCGGACACCTTGTGGCCTTTCTTCGGCTTCTTCTTCGCCGCGCCGGGCTTGCGGCCGGGCATCGCGGGCATTCCGGGGACGCCGCCCTTGCCGACTCGGCCCATCATCTTCCGAGCCTCCATGAAACGGTTCACCAGCGCGTTCACCTGCGCCACCGTGGTGCCCGAGCCGTTCGCGATGCGGAGCCTGCGGGAGCCGTCCAGCAGCTTCGGGTTGGCCCGCTCCAGGGGCGTCATCGATTGGATGATCGCCTGCTGCCGGTCGATCTCGCGCTCGTCGATGTTGTCCATCTGCTCTTTGTATTGGGCCATGCCCGGCATCATGGACAGCACCTTCGCCATCGGGCCCATCTTGCGCACCGCCTGCAACTGCTGCAGGAAATCGTCGAGGGTGAAGCCGTCGCCCTGCAGCAGCTTCTTGGCGGCCTCGTTGGCCTTCTTGACGTCAAAGCTGCGCTGCGCCTTCTCGATCAGGGTGAGCAGATCGCCCATGTCGAGAATCCGCGAGGCCATCCGATCCGGGTGGAACACCTCGAAATCGTCCAGCCCCTCACCCACCGACGCGAACATGATGGGCTTGCCAGTGACCCGCGCGATGGAGAGCGCCGCACCGCCGCGTGCGTCGCCGTCCAGCTTGGAGAGCACCACGCCGTCAAACCCGACGCCCATTTCGAAAGCCTTCGCGGTCGTCACCGCGTCCTGGCCGATCATCGCGTCGATCACGAAGAGGATCTCGGTGGGATCGACGGCGTCGCGGATGTCCTCGGCCTGCCGCATCATTTCGGCGTCCACACCCAGCCGGCCGGCGGTGTCCACGATCACCACGTCATAGAGCTTGGTCTGCGCCACCGCGATTGAATCGCGGGCCACCCGCACCGGATCGCCCACCCCGTTGCCCGGCTGCGGAGCGTAGACGGCCACCCCGGCGCGCTCGCCCACCACCTGCAACTGGGTGACCGCGTTCGGACGCTGCAAGTCGGCGGCGACCAGCAGCGGGGAACGGCCCTGGGCTTTCAGCCACTTGCCCAGCTTGCCCGCCAGCGTCGTCTTGCCCGAACCTTGCAGGCCGGCCAGCATGATCACCGTGGGCGGATGCTTCGCATAGCGCAGCGGCCGCTGCTCGCCACCCAGGATCGCGATCAGCTCCTCGTTGACGATCTTGACGATCTGCTGCCCGGCGTTCAGCGCCTGGTGCACCACCGCGCCCATCGCCTGCTCGCGGACGTTCGCGATGAATTCCTTGACGACGGCGAGGTTGACGTCCGCCTCCAGCAGCGCCACCCGGATGTCCCGCAGCGTGGCGTTTACGTCATGCTCGGTGATCCGGCCTTTGCCGCGCAGGTTGCGAAACGAGTTGGAGAGCTTGCTTTGCAGATTGTCGAACACTGGATACCTCCGGGGAAAAGTTTAACTGAGCAGCGCGGAGACGAAGGCGGGAACGTCAAATGG
>JAISTQ010000050.1 GCA_031272505.1 Propionibacteriaceae bacterium | reverse complement strand
AAGGCGAAGACGACCGTCACTTTGCCGAAGAAGTACTCGAAGAACATCAAGGTGAAGGCCAAGTACGCGCCGACCACGGCGTCGAACGGCACCACCAAGACTTCGAGCAGCAAGACCATTAAGGTCAAGTAACAATAGAATACTTGGGGACGGCCCTGCTACCAGGGGGCCGTCCCCACACCCACGTAGCGAAACATTTTCGCGAAACTCACCGGTTTCGCGAGTATTCAAGCGGAAACCCGCGAAACTGGTATTTCAAATAAAACGTTGGTCGGAAAATGGCAATAGTGTGTCTCAGATGCTGAGCTTTTACGTAGTGTGGCATTGTCCAGATCACCGCAAGGTGTGTTAGCGTTTCAGAGCAAGCGATTTGGGGGCAGGTAGGCATCTGCTACCGGCGAAGTAGCCGGATGGGGGCATGGTGCCGCATGTACCCAAACCATCTCAACAAGATAGAAAGGGAGAAAGTGAAGAAATCACTTTTACCCCGCAGCACGTTCAAAGCCCTTATTGTCGCGTCCGTGACCGGGGCCTTAGCGCTCGCGGGATTACCGACCGTCCCGACTGCGGTCGCGGACACACCGATATACCAAGACGCATCTGGCAAGTACTCCTTCGAGGAGCGCGCCGCCGATCTCGTCTCTCGCATGACGGTCGCTGAAAAGATCGCCCAACTCGACGACAAGCCGCCAGCCATTGCCCGGCTGGGTTTGGCGTCATACGACTATTGGAACGAGGCGTTGCATGGCGTCGTAGCCAGCGGCACCACCATGTTCCCGAGCCCCACCGCCATTGGCTCCACCTGGAACCGCGGCCTGGTCAACACCTTGGGCACCATCATCTCCGATGAGGCACGGGTGTTGAACAATACGACCGGCAAGGGCCTCACCTACTGGTCTCCCACATTGAATATTTCGCGTGATCCCCGCTGGGGCCGCGCGGACGAGTCCTATGGCGAGGATCCGTATCTGGTCGGCCAGATCGGTGGCGAGTTCATCAAGGGCGTGCAGGGTTCTGACCCGACGTACCTGAAGGGTGTTTCCACGCCGAAGCACTATTTCGCGAACAACTCCGAGTCGAACCGCCGCAATGGCAACTCGGTGGTCACCGAGCGCGAGATCCGCGAGTATTACACGCCGGCGTTCGCCTACGCCCTTAGCCCAGAGGTCGGCGCATATTCGTACATGACGGCCTACAACCGGGTGAACGGTACCCCGATGAGCTACTCCACCGAGTACTTGCAGGATCTGCCGGTCCGCACTTGGGGCTTCACCGGTTATGTGACGTCTGACTGCTCCGCCATCCAGGACGGCTACAACCGTCACAAGTGGGTGCCGGAAGGCTGGGATCACAACGTGACCCAGTATGAGGGCGTCGCTTGGGGCATCAAGGCTGGCACCGACATCGACTGCCAGGGCAACGACTACGAGCAGTACCTCCAGGGCGCTTACGACCGTGGCTATGTCACTGACGCGGACATCGATTCCGAGTTGGTGAAGCTGCTCACCGCCCGCTTCAAGCTGGGTGAGTTCGATCCGGCTTCGCAGGTTCCGTATCGCGGTTCGGAGTACTCCACGGCTGAGAAGATGGCCACCGCTGAGAATCAGGCTGCTTCGCTGGCCGTCTCGAAGGAAGCCCCGGTGTTGTTGAAGAACAACTCCGTCGCGGGCACCTCCAAGGCGGGCCTCCCGCTCACCGCCGAAGATGAGAACATCGCGGTGGTCGGCTACTTGGCGCAGAACTTCACCTCCGGTGGCTACTCCGGCAGCAACCCGGTGGATTCGCGCACCTTCATGCAGGGCATCTCGCAGGTTGCCGCTGAAGTGAACCCGAACGCCACCGTCACCTATGTGGGCGCGGGCGTGACGCCGGCGGGCGTGGTCTCTGGCTACGCGCCGTTCGACCTCAGCTCTTGGTTCGGGATGCCTCCGGGCTCCTTCGTGATCGCTTGGGCGTCCTCGGTGGCCTCCGGCAAGCCGGGCGTGCAGGGTATGCAGTTCAAGGATGCCTCCGGCTCCGTGGTGAAGACCATCTCCGCGATGCAGACGCAGAATGGCTATCCGCTGTCCATTTCCGATAATCCGGCACCGGATCAGTTCATCAAGTGGGAAGGCTGGATGGGCATCAACTGGGGCTACAGCGATTACATGCAGGCTTCCAGCGTTTGGGGCGGGTACATCACCGTCCGCGCGGATCTCTCCAGCGACGTCACCAAGGTCTGCATGAACCAGACCGGTGGCGCCTCGGCGCTGTATCCAGATGAGTCGATGACCCCGGGCACGGAGATCAACGTCTCCACCACCCCGGCGGGCGCCTACTTCGACGTCCACCTGGACGCCATGGACGGCCCGATTGTCGCCTCCATCCCGGCCACTGGCTCTGATTTCGCCTGCGCCGCCGATGGCAGCCATGACATCGCGCTGAACTCGGCCGCCCAGGGCTTGCACGATCTGTACTTCGTGTACAACTACGGCACACTGGGCGCGCAAGGTACCCAGGGCACCGACGGCCATCCGTACGCGATCGATCTCGACACCACCGCGCAGGCGCAGATTTCCAGTGCTGACGCCGTGGTCGTGGTCATCGGCACCACCAACGCCGAGGCCTCCGAGGAGATGGACCGCGTGAACATCGACCTGCCGCGTTTCCAGGACGACATCGTCAACGCGGTCGCCGCGCTGAACCCGCATACGGTGGTTTGGTTGCAGTCGGTGGGCACCATGGACATCGAGAAGTTCCGCAACAACGTGAACGTCCCGTCGATTGTCTGGTCGAACTACAACGGCCAGGCCCAGGCGGTTGCCGCTGGTGACATCCTGTTCGGCAAGGTGAATCCGTCCGGCAAGCTGCCGATGACGTGGTACTCCGACCTCGATCAGCTCGGTTCGGTTTGGGATTACCAGATCACGCCGACGAACGGCTCGAATGGCCGCACCTACCAGTACTTCACCGGCCAAGTCTCTTACCCGTTCGGCTACGGCTTGAGCTACTCGACGTTCCTGTATTCGAATCTACGGCTGGACAAGTCCTCCTACACTGGCGATGACACCATCACCGCGAAGGTGGATGTGACGAACTCTTCGACCATTCCGGGCAAGGAGACGGTGCAGCTTTATGTGACGGCTCCGGGAGCAAACGGGATTGACCGGCCGAAGCGGCAGTTGCAGGGCTTCGAGAAGATCTCGCTGGCTGCTTACGAGACCAAGACCGTCTCGATTGAGGTCGCGGTTGAGGATCTGTGGTTCTGGGATGACGCGGCGGACAAGGCCATTTGGGATAAGGGCACCTGGAAGCTCCAGATGGGCCCGCGTTCCGGCTCCGGCCCGCTGACGACCTTCGCGCTCACCGCTGATCCGACGCCGTACCTGAAGACGGTGGCCATGGTTCCGGATGGCTTGGTGCTCAACACCGCCTCCCCGGATTCGGTCATCCACTCCGGTCTGTCGGCGGTCGCGAACGATCAGTCCTTCCTCGATCTGGATTCCACCAGCGTTGACGTCGTCTTCACCTCCGCCGATCCGTCGGTGGCCGTGGTCGACGCGGACGGCGTGGTCTCCCCGGTCGGCGTGGGCGTCACCTCGATCACCGCCACGGTGACGGCTTTGGGCAACACCAAGTCCGACACCTACGCCGTGGTCGTCGAGGGCGACGACGCTGATCCAGTGATCAACCTCGCGGACAAGACGGTGGAACTGGGCAACTCGGCTGCCATCAATGCCGCCGGCGAGATCAAGCTGGCTCCGGCTGGTTCCACCACCTCGATTGAATACATGATCGCCGAGATGGACGAGAACACCGCTGGCGCCACCATCGATCCGGTCACCGGCGTGGTCACCGCCACCCAGGTGGGCAAGGTTCGCGTCACCGCCCTCGGCGACGTGGACGGCGTGAAGGTGGTCCAGGCTGCGATCATCACGGTGGTGCCGAACGGCGCGCTTACGCTTGACAAGGCTGCGTTGACCAGTGCGATTGCGGACGCGCAGGCGTTGGCGGCGCAGGCGTCGGCGGCTTCGGCGGCGTCGTCTGGTCTGAATGCGGCGATTACCGCGGCGCAGGCGGCGTTGGCTTCGGCGACTACTCAGAAGGAGCTGAACAAGGCTGTTGAGGCTTTGACGGCGGCAGTGGCGGCGGCTTCGCCTTCGCTGGTGCTGGTCGATTCCCCGGCGGCCCGTGCGGCGGCCAAGGAGGTGCTTTCGGCGATTGCCGCGCAGGCGGAGTCGATTAAGGCTGATGGCTATTCGACGGCTTCTTACGCTACTTTGGTGACGGCGATTGCCACTGCCAAGGGCGTGGTTGCTGATAGCTCGGCTACGGTCACCCAGATCCAGGCGGCGATTGACGCGGTCAACGCGGCGGTGAAGGGCTTGACGGCTCCGGCGCAGGCGGCTCCGAAGGTGGCGAAGACCGCTTCGGTGGCGGTTTCCGGCAAGGCGTTCAAGAAGAAGAG
>JAISTQ010000056.1 GCA_031272505.1 Propionibacteriaceae bacterium | reverse complement strand
CGTCCACACTTTTGTGAAATCAAGGGGTTTTTGGAAAGTGTGGACGGTTTCCTCCGGATCCGGTGGGACGGTTGAGCGTAAGCGACCCTTGTTCTGCTTGTTTGATGGTCCACACTTTTGGAAAACGGCCATTTTTGGGCAAAGTGTGGACGGTGTGGGGGCTTTGCCGCAGGCTGGGTTGGGAATGGTTTTCGCGCGTGCGCCCATCATCCTGGCCGGGCTCTTCTGCTTCCGGCAGCTTCTCTTAGGGGTCGGGTTCCTGACGGTTTACGCGCTAAGGTCTCCGCCCTGGCCGGGCTCCGCCCCACGCGGCAAAAGACCCTCGGGCAAGCCCTAGAGGGTCTTTTCTTGAAAGTGGTCAGGTTCGGTGGCCCAACAGCTAAATGGCCGGGATGGTAGGACGAACGCAGGTTCGGCGACGGGCGCCAGTCGGTGGCTGGGTACTACAACCCCGCTATTGAAGATCTCCATAAAACAAAGCAGCAAACGCAACCACGAGCACCGAGGGTTGTGGGAGGTGGGACGGCAGGCGGGTGGGCGGTGGCCGCCCGCGAAGGCGCGTGGCAGGGCAACCACAAGCCAACGCGCCAAGACTCCTCGTCCAACGCGGGCCGTCAGCAAGCCATGGCGAGACGGTTGGCCCGCGAATGAGAGCAGCCCGGTTGAAGAACGGGGTGAGATGCAAGGAATGAGCGATTCCGGAGGTAAAAGTGGCTGGAATAGCGCCGGAACCGCTCATTCTTCAGCGGTCGGCACGGGCCGTTGGCAAGCCAACGGGAGACTCCGGGCCCGCGAGTGAGGGAAGCGGCGCCGAAGGGGGGGAAGAGGTGCGGGGGTGCGGGGGCGCGGGTACGGGCGCGCGGCGGAGGGCAGATAGGCGTTCAGATTTGAGTTCTTGCACTTTTTTTGCCGTGAAACGACAACAACTCATCACTGTAGAACGGGACTGGACCACCGAGGCGATGGTCGAGCCTGGAATATCCGGGACAAGGCACAGGATTATTCGGTATGCTGGTTCGGGTTGATTTATGGGAGTTCCAATGGATGATGGCATAGATGCGTTTGCGGGGATTTTCCGTGACGAAGAAGAACCGGGGGTGCCCACTGGGCCGAATATCCCGGTAAATGAACCGACCGATGAGGCGGGCAGCCATGTTGCCCCCCAGGCTCCGCAACGGGGTCCGGCGCGGGCGGCGGTTCCGGATGCGGCGGACGCGCCGGCGAAATCGACGCCGCGAAGGGCGTCGCGGGCGATCCAGCCCGACTGGGACGATGAAGAGCCAGACGACGGGGATGGTGCCGAGGAAGAGCTGCCGTCACGGGCGTTCGCGCCCACCGAGCCCCCGGATGTCTTCCGCGAGCCGGTGCCGCGTCGATTTGCCGATCCGGAGCCCGTCGAAGAACCGGCCGCGCCGGTGCCGGTGGCGAATGTCGACGCGGTTGGCGGCGATGCCCCGTTTGCCAGCCTGCAAATGCCCGCGAATGCGGAACCGGTCGTCAATGTGCCGGCTCAGTCCGGTGTGGAACCGGTCGCCAGCGTGGAGACGTCAGGTATCCAAACTCCCATTTACCCGAGCCAAATTTCCGAATCCGGCATTGCTGATGAGCCAGCCGCCGTCGAGACGTCCGCCCTCGAGCCCGACATCGCCGGGATTTTCCGCGACGAACCGGAGGCAGACGCTGCGGCTACCCCGTCACGCTACGGGCGGGTGCTGGGCTGGACGATCCTGGGCGGCATCATTCCCGGCCTGGGGTTGATCAAGGCCGGACGCAAGGTGGTCGGCGGCATCGTGCTGGGCGCCTTCGTGCTCCTGGTGGGCGCGGTGGCCGGTGCCGTCTTCCTGGATTGGAAAGGCACTTTCGCCAAACTGATGAACACGAATCTGCTGTTCACGCTGGCGGTCGCGGCGTTGGTGATCGCGGCGCTTTGGGTGATCGTGATCGGCTGCAGCCACCTGGCGCTGCGGCAAAAGGGCGCGAGCAAAGGGCAGCGGTTCGCTGGAGCCTTGGTCGTGGGCGCGCTGTCGATGGTCATCGTCGCCCCGGCGGCGCTGGGCGCGAACATCCTGTACACGTCAGCCACCATGATCTCCACCGTCTTCTCGCCCGAAGACGACGGCGTCACCGTGCCCACGCTGGCACCGGAAGACCCGTGGAAAGACAAGCCGCGGCTGAACGTGCTGCTGCTCGGCGCAGATTCCTCGCCAGAGTATTACGGCCGCTCTGAGAAGAACAACAACATCCGCACCGACACCGTGATCGTCGCCTCCATCGACACCCACTCGGGGGCCACCACGCTCATCTCGCTGCCTCGGCAGACGGCCCACATGCCGTTCCCGGAAGACTCTCCGCTGTATGAGAAGTTCCCCGACGGCTTCTATGACGGCAAAGATGGGAAAAACGCGGAGTTCATGCTGAACGCGATGTGGCGAAACTTGCCGAACTTGGTTCCCGACGACATCCTCGGCAACTCCAAGACCATCTCCCAAGACGCCTTGAAGCTCTCTGTGGGCGCGGCCACCGGCCTGGACATCGACTACTACGTGATGGTGAACCTCGACGGCTTCATCGATTTCGTCTCCGCGATTGGCGGCATCACCGTGAACGTCAACTACCGCATCCCGATGGGCGGTTCGAAAGGCCCCGGCTATGACAACCCGCCGAAGGCGTGGATCGAGCCCGGCCCGAATCAGCACCTCACCGGCAAGAAGGCGCTGTGGTTCGCCCGCGGTCGCTACGGGCTGGACGACTACTCCCGCATCGAGCGGCAGCGCTGCGTGATCAACGCCATCGTGCAGCAGGCCACCCCGGAAACCGTGCTGACCAGCTATCAGTCGATCTCGGCGGCCGCCTCAAAGTCGATCCGCACGGACATTCCGGCGGATATGCTGCCCGCTTTGCTGGAGTTGGCCGGAAAGGTGCAGGGGACCACGCTGCATAACTTGTATTTCGTCAACAACAAGAATGGCTTCGTATCCACCGATCCGAACTTCAAGAAGATGCGCTCGCAGGTGAAGGCGGCCCTTGAGGAATCGGCAGCGGACAACCCCGATCCTTCGGCCACGCCAACGGCCTCGGAGACGGTCAGCCCGGTACCGACGGCCAGTGGCACCACCCCGGCGGCGACCACGGGCACCACTCCGACGTCCAGCACCTCAGCCTCCCCGTCCACTTCCAGTTCCGCCAGCCCCACGGCCACCGCGAAGCCGAAGAGTGACGATCTGGACGACGCCTGCGCCTACAATCCGGGCAAGTACAAACTGAAGTAATCGCCATTCGCCATGTATAAGTCATCGGGGGGTCAACCACCCGATGTGCCGTCCCCGCTTGCCGTCCGTCCCCGAATCCGCGCCTGGGAACCCCGCCCAAGCCTTCGTCTCATATTTCGGACGTTTTCGAAATATGGCGTCTCATTATTTGATTTCAACTCATCTGAATCTTTGGAGACGATGAGGTATTGTCGATTTGACTTGAATAACTCCGAAAAGAGTTGAGTTTCTTGAGTTGAGATAACTCAGCGAAAATGCCGGTTTTCCGTTTTTCATTCGGTAGGTTAAACCTACTTTGTACCCCTAATGAAGGAGACAAAATGTCTACTCCAACCCCTCCCCAAGACCCTACGCAAAATCCGCAATACCAAGCTGAATATCAGGCGGCGGTACAGGCCGCCCAGGCGCAGTACGCTCAGTACGCCCCGCAGATCCAGCAGGCGCAGCAGGCGCAGGCCACCCCGCAGTACAACGCGCCCATCGGTGGCGTGGCGGGCAGCATCATCGGTGCCGCGAAGAACGCGCGGGCGAAGACCACCGGTGACGGCAACACTCTGGGCGTCGGGCTTTCGATTGCTTTGATCGTCGGCGGCCTGGCCATTTGGATCATCTTCTACTTCTGCACCGCCGCCTCGGGCAACTCGATGTTCGACTTCACCGTCTACTATCCGTCGGACAACGTGATCTTCGATATCATGAACAAGTACCTGTTCTGGCCTGCCTGGATCGTCTCCGTCGGCCTGGTTGGCTATGGGATCTTCCAACTGATCAAGTCACTCGCCTCGAAGTAGTCTTCGCCCTGCCGTAGACACAATTGAATAGCCCCGGCTGCACTAATCCAGTAGAGTTAACCGGCTACACCTCTTTTGGCGAAGTCGCATAGTGGACTAGTGCAGCCGCCTTGAAAGCGGCCGAGGGCAACCTCCGAGGGTTCGAATCCCTCCTTCGCCGCGTGCAGGCAGTAACTGTTGTCAATCCTGGCGGCCCGGAGCAGTTGGCGATCACTGACGTCGCTGTTCCGGAGCCCGCTGCGGATGAAGTCCGCATCAAAGTCGTCGCCGCTGGCGTGAACCGCGCCGACATTTTGCAGCGCCAGGGCTTCTATCCCCCACCCAAAGGCATCTCCGAGATTATCGGCCTGGAGGTCTCCGGCTACATCGACGCCGTCGGGGCGAGCGTCACCGGCTGGGATCCGTCAGACCCGTGCGTCGCGCTGCTGGCCGGGGGCGGCTACGCCGAATATGTGACGGTGCCAGTCGGCCAGGTCATCGCCCCACCGCCGGGTGTGGACCTGGTCTCCGCTGCTGGGCTGATCGAGGTGGCCGCCACCGTCGTCTCCAACTTTGAGCATGTCGGGCTGCGCCCCGGCGAGACGCTGCTGATTCACGGCGGCACCGGAGGCATCGGCTCTTTCGCCATCCAATACGCGGCAGCCTTGCATTGCCGGGTGATCGCCACTGCCGGGAGCGACGCCAAGCTCAAGCTCTGCCGGGATCTCGGTGCGGATTTCGCCCTTGATTACCACGAGGATTGGCCCGCCGCGCTGCAGCAGGTCACCAACGGCGCAGGGGCGGACGTGATCCTCGACATCATGGGCGCCAAATACCTCGAAGACAACGTCAAAGCGCTCTCCCCAGGGGGGCGGCTGGTCGTCATCGGCCTCCAAGGGGGGCGCAAAGGCACCCTCGACCTCAACCGCCTGCTCACCAAAGCCGCCACCATCACCGCCACCTCGCTGCGCTTCCGCACCCCTGCCGACAAAGCCCGCATCGTGCAGCAAGTCGCCCGCGACGTCTGGCCGCTCTTCGCCACCGGCGCCATCCACCTCCCACCCCAAACCCGCTTCCCCTTCACCGCCGTCGCCGACGCCCACCACCACCTCGAATCCGGTACCAACATCGGCAAAATCCTCCTCGTGTTGCCCACGTAATTGTCCTCGCTCTCTTCGTTCGCTCAGGCTCAGTGTGTTCGCCCCATGCGAAGCGAGGACAATTTCGCGGCACCATGGCGGGGTGAAGGGTAATGTATACACATGGATGTGGTTTTTGGGAAGTCGGCTCAGTCGAGTGTGGGGATTGAGTGGGAACTGAACCTGGTTGACAAGCAATCGCTGCAATTGACGCCGGTGGCGGGGAAACTGCTGGAGGCGGTGGGGGGCGGCGATGGGCTGCCGATCCGGAAGGACTATTTGCAGTGCATGATTGAGATCGTCTCCGGGGCACATGCCACGATTGGGGAGGCGATCGCGGATATTGAGACGCAGTTCAATCGGCTGGTGGAGGCGGCGGATGCGATGGGGGTGGTGTTGATGGGGTCGGGGAGTCATCCGATCTCGCATCCGGCGGCGCAACCGCCGTTCCGCAATCCCCGCTACGACGTGGTGACGAACAAGAACCAGTGGTGGGGGCGGCAGGTGGCGATCTGCGGCACGCACGTGCACGTGGGCGTCTCGAAGCAGGAGTATGTGCTGCCGGTCACCTGGACGTTCGCGCGGTTCTATCCGTATCTGCTGGCGCTTTCGGCCTCGTCGCCGTTCTGGGACGGCACCGACACCGGCTACGCCTCGCAGCGCACCATGATCTTTCAGCAACTCCCCACCAACGGGCTGCCGTTCCGCTTCGACACCTGGGAGGCGTTCGAGCAGATGACCCAAGACCTGGTGGATTGCGAGATGATCACCGAGGTGAACGAGTTGCGCTGGGACGTCCGCCCGTCACCGAAATTCGGCACCGTGGAGAACCGCATCCCGGATTCGGTGCCCACCCTCAAAGAGCTGGGCTTCCTCGCCGCCTTGACGCAATCCCTCGGCGAGTACTTCTACCAGGCGCTCAACGAAGGGGACACCCCGGATTATCTGCCGCCCTGGCTGGTGCGCGAGAACAAGTGGCGGGCCGCCCGCTATGGCCTGGACGCCACCGTGATCACCCCCGACCCGAACCAGCGGTTGCTCCCGCTGCGGGACGCGATGGGCAACCTGCTCAACTTCCTCGCCCCGTATGCCGCGCAGTTGGGCTGCACCGACGAGCTGGCTTTCGGCCACGAACTCCTCGCCAAAGGGGCCTCATATGAACGGCAGCGACGCCTCGCCGGACGCGGCGGCCTCCCCGAGCTTCGCCACGTCGTCCACACGTTATGTATGGAGACATTGACAAATACGCCATCCTGGTAGTCCTCGCTTCGCTCGGGCTCAGTTGTTCGCTCTAAATGCCTACGGCATGTCGCTCACTGTCGCGCTTCGCGCTCCGGACTCAATCGTCACGTTCGAACGAGCAAGCTCGCTCTCCCGCTCCTCAATCGTCTGGATTCCCAGCCTTCGGCTGAGAATGACGGGTTAAGAGTCCTCTATTGAAGCGAACAGAGGGCGTCTGAGTGCGAAGCGCGAAGGCCGATTACGGAGTAATGGAATACACTACGTGGGGATAAACGTTAGGGAGAGTATGAAGCCTTTTTTGTTGTTGACGACGCGCGAGCATGATCAGGCGGCGGAGCAGGAGTACACCTCCACCATGCGGATCTCAGGATTGGGCCGGGACGCGATGAAGCAAATGCGGATCGAGCGCGAGCCGATGGGCAGGCTGAATCTGCGCGATTGGTCCGGGATCATCCTCGGCGGCAGCGGCTTCAACGCCTCCGAGCCCCACAAGAGCGACGTGCAACTGCGCCTGGAGGCCGAGTTGGCCGATCTGCTCGACGAGGTGATCGACAAAGACTTCCCCTTCCTGGGCATGTGCTACGGAGTCGGGGTGCTCACCCAGTATCTGGGCGGCACCGTCGACCACACCTATGCCGAGGACGTCGGCGCGGTGGAGATCACGCTCACCGAAGCTGGCCAGGCCGATCCGCTGCTCGAAGGCATCCCCGCAAGTTTCTGGGCGTTCGTCGGCCACAAAGAGGCCGCGCGGGAACTCCCCGAAGGGGCGACGCTGCTGGGCACCGGCGAAGTCAGCCCGGTGCAGCTATTCCGCGTCGAATCCAACATCTACGCCACCCAATTCCACCCGGAGTTGGACGTCGACGACCTGATCACCCGGATGCGCATCTACCAACACGCGGGCTACTTCGACCCCTCCGAACTTGACGATCTCGCCGCCGCCGCCAAAGCCTCCCCGGTTGACGGCACGCAGCATCGAATCCTACGGAACTTCGTCGCCCAGCATTCCCGCTAGGCTTCGCTAAATCCAGCCGACGACGAGCTTTAGGCTTCTTCGTCTTCCTCGTCGTCCAGCAGCAGCGGCTCGGTATCCAGCGAGATGTCCGCCGGGGCGGGATCGGCGACCGGCTCCACCGGAACACTGGCATCGGACAGCGCGTTGACGATGCCCGCGCCACCCAGCGTGGCCAGCATCTGCCGCACGTTGGTGAGCTGCGCGGTGATCGCATCCCGGCGCGAAGTGGCGGCCTGCAGCTCGCGATCCGACTCGCGGCGAATCTTCTCGGCGGCCAGGCGGGCCTGCTCGACGATCTCGGCAGCCTCGGCGTTCGCGTTCTTCACCGTCGTCTCCGCGTGGGCCTCAGCCTCGGCCTTCAGCCGATCAGCTTCCTTGAGGATGGCGGCGCGATGCTCTTCGGCGCGGGCGGTGGCCTCTTCATTCGCCTGCACCTGCGCGGCGAAATCAGCGGCGGCCTTGTCCCGACGCTCGGCCAGCGTCTTCTCGAAATCAGCGGACGCGGCGGCGGCCTTGGCGCGCTGGTTCTCGAAGATGGCCTCGGCCTCACCCTTACGGGCGGTGGCCTCGCGATCCGCGTGATCGACGATCTCGTCGGCGCGGCGCTTGGCAGTCTCGATGATCTTGGCGGCCTCGGCGTCAGCCTTGCTGGTGACGTCCTGGGCGTAGTTGTCCGCAGCGGTGCGGACTTGCTCGGCGGCGGCGTTGGCGTCTGCCGTCAGCTTATTTACCTCATCGCGGGCATCCGAGCGCAACTGCGCGCCCTCGGACTCCGCCAGCGAGAGCATCTGGCCGATACGCTCGCCAAGCTCGGCGTAGCTGGGCGGGCCAGATTGGGTTTTCTCAGCCTCAGCGGCAGCGGCGCGCGCACGCTGCTGCACCACTTCCTGCTTGAGCTGGACGATTGCTGCCTGCAGCTTGGTGACTTCGTCAGACTTGCCCTTGGCTGCCTCCAGCTCCTCGCGGAGCTCGGCGAGGGCGGAATCTACTTCGGCGGTGTCATAGCCACGCATCACAGTGCGAAAGGCGGGAGTATCTGCCATTTTTTTCACTTCTTCCGTTTGTTCGGTCCGTTAGATGGGTTCCGATGTGGCGGCGGCGGTTTCCGGTACCGCCAACGCCTCAATTACACCGGATAAATCTAGCAATTGCGACTCTATCTCATCGCGTCGCCGCGCAAGACCAGCGACTTCATCGCGGGCACGCTCCAACATGGAACGCGCCTCCGCGCGAATCTGGTCGGCATCGCTGCGAGCCTGGGCCAAAACGGCCACCGCTTCCTCGCGCGATTCGCGGATTTTTTCGTAGGAATCCCGCTGCATCTGCTCCAGATCGGCAGTCGCCCGTTCGCGGGCCTCGCGCACACCTTCCTCGGCCTCAGCCAGCCGACGCTTGCCGCGTTCCTCGGCGAGGGCGGCGTCACTCTGCGCCCGGGAGACGATCCGCTTGGCATCCGAGCGGGCCTCCATCAAAGTGGCCTTCACCTGCGCCTGGGCTTCCTTTTGCTCCTGCTTTGACTGGGCGACGATGCCTTCGGCTTCCTTCTTGGCGACCGCGATCCGCTCCTTGGCCTCGCCACGGGCTTGGGCGACAATCTGATCGGCCTCTTCCTGCTTCGCCTTGGCGTATTTCGTCAACTCGTCGTAGGCGGCCTGCTTCAACTCCATCACCTCGGCTTCCACCGAAGCCACAAAGGTACGCATCTGCTGATCCACCTCGGCGGTGTGCCGATCAGCTTCCTCCCGCTCGGCCTCTGCGGCCCGCTGGCCTTCGGCGATGATCGACTCGGCTTGCGCGCGGGCGGCGGCGAGAATCTGGGCGACCTCGTCCTCCACGGCCTTGCGGCGATCCGCCAACTGGCGCTCCTGGGCGCTGATGTCGGCCTTGGCGGCGGCGAGCATCTTCTCTCGATCCCAATCGATCTGCTGCCGACGCTCGTTCAACTCCGATTCGAAGAGCATCCGACGGCGGTTGATCTCCTCGGTGAGCTCCTGATAGCGGGCCTCGATGTCTTGCTCCACCTGCGCCATGCGGGCGTTCAGCCGGTTGTGGATGTCGACGGATTGACGTTCGGTGGCGGCCTTGATCTCGGCGGCTTTCGCGTTCGCGTCGGCGACGATCTTGTGGGCTTCCTCCTGCGCGGCCGTCAACGCCTCGTCGGCTGACTTGCGCGCGGTGGTCAAGATGGAGGTGGCCTGATCGGCCGCGTCGGAACGGATGGTGCGGGAATCCTTGGTGGCGGCGTCCAACTGGGCGCGCGCGTCCGCCATGATCTTCTCGGCTGCTTCCCGGCGATCCTGCAAGACCGCCTCGAAGGCCTCATTCGCTTTGCGCAGCTTGGCCGCCCGATCCACCTCATCCTGGACGTCTTTCTGCGCTTCGATGCGCAACTGCTCCGCCAGCCGCTGGGCCTGGATGATGATCTTGTCCGCCTCCGGCGTCGTTGACGAAATCTCGGGGCTGGACCAATGCACCTGGCCAATCTCCACGGGAGGGGCCACGCTCGCCGAAACCGGATGGACGGCAACGGGTGCGGCGACGGGCTCGGCCACGGGCTCGACGGCGGGAACGTTCGGATCGATCAACTCGGCCAACAGCGGGCCAATGCCGGAATTCTCGATGTCAATCGGAGCGGTACCTGGAATGATCGGATCACTAGGTGGAACGTTGGGGACAGGCGCAGGGGCACGCTGCGTGCCAGCGCCGTCCATTTCGACCATGGGCACCATCGTTGCCCGCGCGCGCGATAAAAGCAACCTTACGCGCTCAGATAAGCCAGATTTCCTTAACCATCGCTCAAGAGATGGCAGACTTTTCTCGTGCGCTATCTTTCGACCCGAGACGTCTCCGGCAGCCTTCACACGTTCAGCGACATCCTGCTGGCGGGGTTGGCGGACGACGGCGGCCTTTACGTCCCCGAGTACTATCCGAACATCGACACCGCCCAGTTGGACCATTGGCGGGTGCTTTTGGGCACTGACGGCTATGCGGCGGTGGCCGCCGATATCCTGCGGCTCTTCGCCCCCGAACTGGCCGATTTGGAAGGCATCTGCGCCCGCGCCTACAACGATTCGGTATTCGCCACGCCCCAGATCGTCCCGGTGAGCGAGCTGCATGACGGCCTCTGGCTGGCCCACCTCTCTGAGGGGCCGAGCGCCGCCTTCAAGGATTTGGCGATGCAGTTCCTCGGCCAAGCCTTCGAATCGGAGCTGTCGCGGCGCGGCGAGGTGCTGAACATCCTGGGGGCGACCAGCGGCGACACCGGCTCTTCGGCCGAGTACGCGATGCTGGGCCGGCGCGGCATCCGGGTCTTCATGTTGACGCCGGCGGGCCGGATGACCCCCTTCCAGCAAGCCCAGATGTACTCCATCCAAGACCCGGCCATCGTCAACATCGCCGTGGACGGCGTCTTCGACGACTGCCAGGATCTGGTGAAAGCCGTCTCGAATGATCTGGAGTTCAAGGCCGCCCACCACATCGGCGCGGTGAACTCCATCAACTGGGCGAGGGTGGCCGCGCAGGTGGTCTACTACACCGTCGGCTATCTGCGGGTGCGGCCGGCCTTGGGTTCCGCCGACCCGGTCTCCTTCTGTGTGCCGACGGGGAACTTCGGCAACATCCTCGCCGGGCACGTGGCCCGGCAGATGGGGGTGCCGATCTCCAAGCTCATCCTGGCCACCAACGAGAACAATGTGCTGGACGAGTTCTTCCGCACCGGCGTTTACCGGGTGCGGGCGGCCACCGACGTCCACGCCACCTCCAGCCCGTCGATGGACATCTCCAAGGCCTCCAACTTCGAGCGGTTCATCTTCGACCTGTTCCACCACGACGCCGCGAAGGTGCGGGAGCTTTTCGGCGACCAGTTGGCCACCCAGGGCTACTTTGACATCTCGATGACGGCCGAGTTCGCCGCGATTCCGGAGCGCTACGGCTTCGTCTCCGGCTCGTCCACCCACGCGGATCGGCTGCAGGCGATCCGGTCAGTCTGGGAGACGGACGCGGTGATGATCGATCCGCACACCGCCGACGGGGTAACCGTGGCGCGGCGGGGGCGCTATCCGGGCCCGGTGATCGTCACCGAGACGGCGCTGCCGGTGAAGTTCGCGGACACCATCGAGGAAGCGCTGGGGCGGCTGCCGGAGACTCCGAGCAGGTTCGCGGGCATTGAGAATCTGCCACGCCGCGTCATCGATATACCCAATGACGTGGAGGTTTTGCGTAAGCTGATAGCTGCAGCTACCTAAAGCGCCAGCTAAAGGTGTTTCCTACTTCCCAAGGAGCGCAGCATGAAGAAAGCCCTACCCGTCGCCGTATTGTGCCTGGCCTTGGCTGGGTGTGGGGTGGTCCAGCCCACCACCTCCGCCTCCCCGTCGTTCTCCGAGTCGCCGTCACCGTCCATTTCCGAGACCATCCCGCTGCCCATCCCCACCGACACCGCTTTGGACGAGGGCACCACCAGCGGCGAGGCCTCCGCGTCGCCCACACCGACCGTGGAGACGCCGACGCCCACATCCACACCCACCGTGTCTGCCACGCCCACCACTCCCGTCGAGCTTTCGGGCACCGGCCTGGCCGGGTATAAATTCGGCGGGGCCGAGGAAGAGGTGCAGGCGGGCCTGGTGGCGCTGCTGGGCACACCGGACAGCGAAGACTACGGCGTCACCTGCGAGCTGGATTCGGAGAGCCCGTGGTCGCATTGGGTGGTCTGGGGCGGCCTCTCGGTGCTCTACACCGCGAAGAACCAGAAGCAGAACGCGCCGCGCACCTTGGCGCAATGGAGCTTCAACCTCACCCACACCCTCGCGCCGCCGCTTTACCTGGCCGACAACATGCCCACCAACCTCACCCTCAAAGAGCTGAAAAAGCAGTACCCCAAAGGGAAGCTGGAGGACACCGGCCTCGGCGACGACTCCGCCATCTTCACCGCCCCCAACAAGCTCCGCTTCTTCGGCGACAACGTCCCCGACACCGTCCAAGCCGGCCAACTTATCTACTGCGAGTAAGCGAGTTCAGTATTCCCGGTGGGAGACGGCCTCGTTGACGGGGCGGAGGGCGAGCCACCACTGTTCGCGGGGGCGGCGTGCCTTGGGGTCGATGGCTTCGCGCATCTGGGAGAGCAGGCCCGTCTGGATGCGGCCGCCCACCAGGCCCAGGTATTTCGCCTCGCAGGTGCCGGCGGCGAATTGCTCGGCGATGTCCTCCAAGGCGCGGGAGACCAGCCGAGTGGCCAGCAGCCGATCAAACGGGGAGGGCGAGCCGCCCTGTTGGATGTGGCCCAGGATGTTGGTGCGCACGTCATAGGCGCCGTCACTCTCCTGGTCGAAGATGCGGGCGATGAAATCGGTGGTGTACTTCAGGTTCGCCATCTCGTTGCGGATGGCGACGAACAGCTCCCGACCGGCCGCGAACGAGCGCTTCAGGTAGGCGGCGTCGTCGCGCAACTCGTCGATGGTGATGCCCTCCTCGGCGAGGTAGACCTTCTCCGCGCCGGTGGCCAGCCCGCCCATCAGCGCCAGGTAGCCGCAGTTCTGCCCCATCGTCTCGATGATGAACGCCCGGGTGGACGCCGCCCCGGAGCCCTTGATCCGGTCAATCGCCTCCACCACGGTGTTCAGCGCGGTGTCCGCGCCGATGCTCAGCTCGGAGCCGGGCAGGTTGTTGTCGATGGACGCGGGCAGACAGATGATCGGGATTTTCAGTGACGGGAAATGGTCGCGTTCGCGATAGCACAGGTGGGCGGCCATGTAGGCGTTCCAGCCGCCGATCACCAGCAGCGCGGCCAGTTGGTTCTCCTCGATGTTGCGGGCGATGGCGTACAGTTCGTCCGGTTCGGGGACGTTGCGGCGCAGCCCGAGCACCGCGCCCCCGTCGTCCAGCCAGCCTTCCACCTCGTCCCAGGGCAGATCGGTGACTTTGCCGTCACGCAGGCCCGCGAAGCCGTCATGGATGCCGACGGGCACCATGCCACGGGCCACCGCCAGCCGCACCGCCGCCCGCGCGGCCGCGTTCATGCCCGGTGCCAAGCCGCCAGCGTGCAGAATCCCGACCCGCTTCGCGTCCGCCGGAGCCTCGGTGGGAGCCGGGGTGGCGATCTGGTCGAACATCCGGGCCAACTCCGAGAAGGAGCCGCCGCGCAGCCGCATCGCCTCGTCATAATCCCCAGCGGCGATCAGCTTGGGAATTGAGCGGGTGGTCTCCACCGATTCGTGCAGCCCGATCCGGGAAACCCGGTTCTCGCGGAAGCCGAAGACCGCGCCGTTCAACTCCGGATCGTCGGAGAGGACGGCGAGCGCGGCCTCGTAGCCCAGCCAGGTGGACGCCCAACGGTCATAGGCGCTCGGGGTGCCGCCGCGCTGCACGTGCCCCAGGATGGTGACGCGGGTGTCCTCGCCGAGGGAATCCTCAATCGTCTTGCGGATGTATTCGGCGGTGATCGGCTTGCCCTTGCGATCCGTGGCCCCCTCGGCCACCACCACCATCGAATCCCGGCGTCCGGCCAGCCGCCCCTCGTGCAGCTTGGCGCACATTTCCTTCTCCCAGCCGGGCAGCGGCGGATTCTCCGGGATGAGCACATAGTCGCAGCCGCCCGCGATGGCGCTCATCAACGCCAGATAGCCGCAATGCCGGCCCATCACCTCGATCACGAACGCCCGCTGGTGGCTCGCCGCCGTCGACGACAGCGCGTCGATGGCCTCGATGATCCGATGTAGCGCGGTGTCCGCCCCGATGGTCATGTCGGTGCCCACCAGGTCGTTGTCGATGGAGCCGACCAGCCCGGCGTAGTACAGCACCGGATGCGCCTTCGCCACCTTCGCCGTCACCTCGCCTTCCGCCGCCAACTCCTTGACCAATTCGGGCCACTCCTCGGAGAAGCACGACAAGCCCGTCAGCGAGCCGTCGCCGCCGATCACCACCAACCGGTCGATCCCGTTCTCCAGCAGATTCTTGGCCGCCTGCTTCCGGCCCGCCTTTTTGCGAAAATCATCCGAGCGGAAAGTGCCGATCTCCGTCCCGCCGCGATGCAGGATATTGCTCACCGACCCCCAACCGAACGGCCGGATGCCATCGCCGCCATCCACCATGCCCTGATACCCCTCATAGATGGCGAACACCTCCGCCCCCGCATTGATCGCTGTCCGCGTCACCGCCCGGACCGCCGCATTCATACCCTGCGCGTCCCCGCCCGAAGTCAAAATCCCAAGCCGCTTGATTGCCATGTATTCAGAATAACGAGTTCGCTGCGCTCACGCGCTCTTTGCGCGCGGAGCGGAGGAACTAGTGGACGGCGACGTGGACGTGGTTGTAGTGGTTGGCGGTGATGGAGCCGCGGTCGGCCATCTTGCGCCAAGACTGGGAGTAGGGCGTCCAGATCTTTTGTTCGAAGATGATGTGGTCGATGTCGAACTCTTTGTAGTGCTCGACGAGGTAGGCCGCGATCTTCCAGCCCAGCGCACTCTCCTTCTTGGGAGTGAGCATGAAATCGAGAGCGCGGCCATTCTTGTGGTAGGCGCGGCCTCCGGCCCGCCAGCCACCGATGGAGTTGATGTCCGGGAAGAGCTGGCAAACCGAGCGATAGATCTTGATCGTCATCGGCTTGAGCTTGTCCTCGAACCCGGCCTTGTTGCGGTTACAAGGGGCCTCGTAGATGCCGGCGGCCAGTTCCGGCGTCTCTTCGGTGAGTGAGTCAGCATCGACCCATCCCTCTTGATCATCGACTTGCACGAGCCGATAACCGCTGGAAGTCTCGGTGGACACCGATAGTTTTTGCCCAGGCTCGACGGTTGCGATCGACTTTGACTTCGCGTCGGGCTTTGCCAACACCTGGGTAGGGCCGATGGTGTAGGCGCGGGTAAAAACAGTTGTCTCAGTGTCCACCTCAGGAGCGGAAAGCACCTCTCCAACGATCGCGCGCGGAGCCGGCAGGGCGGCGGCTGTCACCTGAGGGATGGACCCAGGTGGAGCGGCCACGGTTGCTCCGATGCTGTTCGTCAGCGCAAAAGCTGCGATGGCGCTAGCTGCGGCGATCGTTCCAAATACCGCCCCCCCTTTAGCGACTGCGGTGGTATACCAAGGACGAACCACACGACGAGGGCGTGCGCTGCTTACCTCGCTGTCATCGACGATCGCCCGGGACGGAAGGCCGGTGCGATCCACGGGTGCGACTTCAGGCTCAGCCTGGTCTACTCGTTTCGGAACATACATGCAGCGCGTCGTTTCGTAGAACTTTGTAAGGAATTCTTATCTTACTCTCAGGATTCCAATTCTTCAAGTTCTGCCCGCATTTTGGGCATAGAGCGGCCGCTGGGAAGTTGATCAGGAAAAAAGACGAGGGAGAACCTGGAGACTCACCAACGGCCGACACACCAAGTATCCCAGCGGCATCCAAATGTGGGCCGTTCAGTCGGCGAGCTGCCAGGACTGGGAAAGCTCGCGGAACTCGGCGAGATCGTCGGCGATCAAGGGCGCGGTGATGGCGTCGGTGAGCCAGACGGCGGCGGCTCCGGCGGCCAGCCAGGCGCGGGCCAAATCGTAGTCCAGGTCACCGGCGGCGATGAGGTCAGTCTGCGGCAGCAAGTTGACGGCGATAGGCGCGTATTCCTCGCCGAAAAGCTGGGCGGGGTAGACGGCGACGCAATCAGCTTCCCGCGCGAGCGACCGCAACTCGGTGGGCGTCAACCCGGTGGGGATTTCGGCGGCCGGGAAGATGGTGGCGCGGGCGGCGAAATAAGCCTGCAGCGTCGGCAGCGCGTCCAACGCGGCATCCGGAAGCGCCCAGACGGTATGCCCGTCCTGGGCGAGCGCCTCGGCGGCGGCGCAAAGATCAGCGACGGGCGCCGCCGGGAGCGAGAAGATCGTCCGGTAACGCCCGAAGCTGATTTGCATTGTTCAATTGTGCCGCAGCGGCCCGCGGATGGCTACTTCACCTTGACCACTTTCACCGCCGAAGTCTTCGCGGTGCCGTTCTTCGCGGTGGACTTCGGCAGGTACTTCGCCGTCACCTTGATCGCCTTGGAGTACTTCTTCGGCAGGGTGATAACGGTGTTCTTGTTGATCACCTTCACCGTCTTCACCTTCTTGCCGTTCACATACACCGCGATCTTGCCCTTCGCGACCCC
>JAISTQ010000040.1 GCA_031272505.1 Propionibacteriaceae bacterium | reverse complement strand
GTCATCCTCGAGCGCAGACCCAACCCCGTCATCCTCGAGCCGTAGGCTCGGGGATCCAGCGCGACGTGCCGGAGGCACTTGGAGCGCACAGAACAGCCGCCGCGTAGCGGTGACCATCGCCTTCGTCGTCATCGAAGCCTTTGCCTTGGTGGCGACGGGGTCGCGCACGTCAATGCTGTCGGCGGTGGCAGGCGTGCTGGTGTTGGCCGTGTGGACGGGCGCGGGGCTGCGGCGGCGTTGGCTGCGGCTGGCGTTGCCAATCGCCGGGGGAGTGGCGCTGGTGGGCGTCCTCATCGCCGCCTTCGCGCTGCCTTATGCGTGGTGGAACACGCTGCTCTCGGACCGGCTCAGCATCTGGGGGGCGGCCAGCGCCCACCTCTTCGACTACCCGCTGCTGGGTCGCGGCACCCTGCCGCTCACCGACCCGGCCTTCGCCGGGACGATCCTGGCCACCGTCCCGCACGCCCACGACCAATTCCTGCAAACCACCCTGGAATCCGGCCTACTCGGCCTCGCCGTGCTGCTCGCCTTCCTCGCCCTCACCATCCGCTCGCTCGCCCGCACCAAACACCCCCTCCAAATCGCGCTCTTCGCCGCCCTGCTGATCGCCGCCCTTGTCGAAGTCCCCTTCTCCCGCCTCCTCCTCGGCTCCTCCTTCGCCGTCATATTCTCCGTTTTACTCATCACCGCCATCCCGGGGAAAGAGCCCCCATCCCGTCATCCTCGACCGTAGGTCGGGGATCCAGACGATTGAGGAGCGGGAGAGCGAGCGCAAGCTCATTCGCACGTGACGATTGAGTCTGAAGGGCGAAGCCCGAACAGACGATTGAGGAGCGGGAGAGCGAGCTTGCTCGTTCGAACGTGACGATTGAGTCCGGAGCGCGAAGCGCGACAGTGAGCGACATGCCGAAGGCATTTGGAGCGAACACACTGAGCCCGAGCGAAGCGAGGACAATTTCGCGGAGCGGAGGCAATTCGGGGAGCCGAGCGCCGGTAATCACGGGGTTCCCAACCATGGCGGTCTATTATTGGGGGGAGTTTGAAGAAAGGTTTTGTGATGGAAGCAATCACTCGTCGGGCTGCGCTCACTGGGATGGCGGGGGTGGCGGCGGCTGCGGTCGTCGGCTGCTCCACGTCGAATCCGGAGACCCCGACCCCTTCCCCAAGTGATACTGTTTCGGCCACCCCGACGCCCACCCCGTCACCAAGTGAGACCGTGGACACCACCCCGCGCTGGCCGCTCACCGGCGTCCCGTTCGAGGAGGGTGACGCCGAGAAGGCGGCGCACATCCCGGTGGCGGTGAAGGTCCCGGTGGAGAAGCGCTCCTTCCCGCAGTTGGGCGTGGAAGCGGCCGATTTGGTGTTCGTGCAGGCGCAGGGCAAATCGTATGACACCACCCGGCTGTGCGCGATCTTCCATTCCGAATGGCCCAAGGACGGGGCGAACCCGGTGCGCTCCACCCGTCCGGTCGACGTGCCGCTGCTGGTGCCGCTGAAGGCGGTGGTGCTGGCCTGCACCGGCGCGATCCCGTGGGTGCTCAAGTATGTGCGCAAGCGCAAGCAGAACATCGAATTGCGTGAGAAGTACGGCGACAGCTCGGATCGTTGGCGGATGTGGAAGCCGGGCGGCTGGTTGAAGGGTTCGAACGCCGTCGACAAGACCGTGGTGGCGATGCCGAAGAACCTGGCCCGCGATTCCAAGCTGGACAAGGGCGAAATCCCGCCCACCTATCTGGTCTACAACCCGCCGGGCGTGGAGCCGTCCTCGGTGAACGGCACCCCGGTGGAAAAGGCCACCATCTTCTATAAGGGCTCAAACGTGGGTACCGAGTACCACCGCTGGGAGTGGGACGCCGAAGCGGGCCTATTCGCCGCGTCCATCCGCTTCTACGAGGGGAAGACTTGGTACAAGTGGATCACCCGCTCCAAGAAGCAGATCAAGGTGCCGAACGTGATCATCATGTTCTGCGAATGGCACATGGGTCGCATCAAGGGGTACACCGGCCACTCCGAGCCGATCTACTCGATCACCGGCGGCACCGACAAGTTCATCTACTTCAACAACGGCAAGTACGTCACCGGCACCTGGAAGAAGGGGGATTACGATGCCCTCCCCATCTTCACCCTTGACGACGGCACCCCCCTCTACCTCGAACCCGGCAAAACCTGGATCGAAATGCCCCAAACCGGCGCCCGCGTCGACCTCGTGTAACGACTTCGCCGCGCTCCGACGTACAGAGTGCGGGTGAACGAAGTGAACGCCGCTCTCCGGCAATAAGATGGTGCCATGGCTAATATCAGTGTGGCGGAGCTGCGCGAGCGCGTGGCGGAGCAATTTGGTGAGACGGTGGCGGTGTTGGAGGATCTGGTAAGGATTCCTTCGTATGAGGCGCCGTCGGCGCCGCCGGAGGCGAAGCAGCGTTCGGCGGAGTATGTGGCGGAGTTGTTGAGCAAGGTGGGGGCGCAGGATGTGCAGATCGTCCAGGATTTGAAGCCGGACAGCACACCGGGCGGGCCGGGTGTGATTGGCCGGATTCCGGGAGCGTCGCCCACTACGGTGTTGCTGTACGCGCACCATGACGTGCAGCCGGTCGCGGATGACTGGTCCACAGAGCCGTTCACCCCGGTGCAGAAAGATGGCCGCCTCTACGGGCGCGGCGCGGCGGACGACGGGGCAGGCGTGGCGGTGCACTATGCGGCGCTGCGGGCGTTGGGCGATGCCTTGGGCGTCTCGGTGGCCTTCTTCATCGAGGGCGAAGAGGAAGTCGGCTCGCCCACCTTCGGCAAACTGCTGAGCAAGTACCGCGAGCAGTTGGCCGCGGACGTGGTGGTGGTCGCCGATTCCGACAACTGGCAGGTGGACGTCCCCGGCTTGACGACCAGCCTGCGCGGCTTGGCGGCGGTCACCGTCACCGTGCGGGTGCTGGAACACGCCGTCCATTCGGGCATGTTCGGCGGGCCGCTGCTCTCCGCGCCGCTGCTGCTGGCCCGGCTGATCGCCACCCTGCACGACGAGAATGGCGACGTGGCGGTGGCCGGTCTGGGTCAACTCGGCGCGGCCACCACCGAATACCCCGAAGACGAGCTTCGCGCGGGCGCGGGCGCCGTCCCCGGCCTGCAGTTGGCGGGCACTGGGTCGATCGCGGATCGGCTCTGGTTCAAGCCCGCCATCGACGTCATCGGCTTCGACGCCACCTCGGTGGCCGAGTCGTCAAACACCATCATCCCGGTGGCGAAAGCCAAGCTGAGCCTCCGCATCCCACCGGAAATGGACGCCGCCACCGCCCAGAATCTGGTGCTCACCCACCTCACCAGCCAGCCGCTCTTCGGCGCGGAGGTGACGGTCGAGCGTGACGAAATCGGCACCGGCTTCATCGCCGACACCTCCTCCCCCGCCACCCAGACCTGCGCTTGGGCGCAGAGCCTCGCCTTTGGCAACGAATGCAAGCTGATCGGCCAAGGTGGCTCCATCCCGCTGATCGACTCGCTGGTGGAGGAGTTCCCCGGCGTCGAGGTGTTGATCTTCGGTGTCGAGGATCCGGATTCCCGGGCGCATTCGGGCGACGAATCCGTCGATTTGGGCATGATCGAGAAGTGCGTCGTGGCAGAGGCGCTGTTCTTGGCTAAGCTGGGAGGAACACTGCAAGAGTAACGGGGAGCCATGCCGGATCAGCGATCAAAAGCACCATGGGCGGTGCTGGGGGTGCTGGTGCTGGCGCTGGTGATCGCGGGCGGCGTCTGGGCGAACCAGTTGAATCTGCCGGTGACGGTCGAGGGCACCCCGTCCTACGATCCGTGGGGGAAACTGATCCCGACTTACACCCCCACCCCTTCGGCCACCCCGACGCTCACCGCGAGCCCCACCCCGTCCAAATCGCCGAGCCCCACCCCGAGCAAGTCGAAGACGCCCTCCCCGACGCCGACCAAGACCGAGCCGCCGAAGCCCACCTACAGCTACTCCAACATTGAGATCGGCTCGGCTTCCGGCATCGGCAAGGAATACCGCTTCATCATCCAAACCGAGGATTCGCTGGGTGTCGACCCGAACGAGATCGCCCAAATCGTAGCCGACGTCTTGAACGATCCGCGTTCCTGGGCCGGCAACGGGAAGGTGCAGTTCGTCTTGGTGGCCGACGCCAAACAGGCGGACTTCGCCGTCAAGGTGTTGGCCCGGACGACGCCGGTGGAAGTCACCAAGAAGGCGATCAAGTTCTCCGCCACCCTGTGGGCGACGAAACCAGCCAGCTTTGCCGATTTTGAGAGCTACCGCGCCTACCTCGTCAACCATTACGTGGGCCAGGTGATCGGCAAGAAGGTGAAGACGCAGTGCACCGCCAATGCCGAAGCGGCCCCAATCATGCTGGATCAGCTCAACAACCTGGGCGCCTGCCTCACCAACCCCTGGGTGTCTTAAGGCAGGTCCGGAGGCGGCTCCGGGGAGCCAGGCAGCCGGACAGTGAAGATCGCGCCGCCGGATTCGCGGTTCCCCGCGCGCACCCAGCCGCCGTGCGCCCTGATCGTCTGATCCACAATCGAGAGGCCCAGGCCGGAGCCGGGGGTGTTGCGGGATTTGTCGGAACGGTAGAAGCGGTCGAAGATGTGCGGCATATCGGCCGGATCGACGCCCGGGCCCTCATCGGCGACGGTGAGCCGGTCTCCATGCAGCCGTACGGTGACGGTGCCACCCGGCGGGGAGAATTTCACCGCGTTGTCGAGCAGGTTGGTTATCGCCCGCTCCAGGGAATCCGGATCGCCCACCAGGTAGAACGACTCCAACTCCACGTCGTAGTTCAGGCCGGGGCCGCGCCGCCGCGCCCGCTCCAAGGCCCGCCGCACCACCTCGGCGAAGTCGACCGGCTCCGGCGAGGAGGTGATCAGCTCGTCGCGGGAAAGATGCACCAAGTCGCCGATCAAAGCCGAAAACTCGCCCAGTTGGGCGGCGATGTCGCGCAGGATTTCGGCCCGCGCCCCCTCGGGCAGCATCCCCGCCTTCTCGTCCGCCACCAGCAGCTCGACGTTGGTGCGCAAGGCCGTCAACGGGGTGCGCAGCTCATGGCCGGCGTCGTCAATCAACTGCCGTTGCCGGGAGCGCGACTGGGAGAGCGAGCTCATCATGGTGTTGAAAGAGGTGGCCAGATCCGTCAACTCGTCCATGCCCGCCAACGAGATCGGGTCAAGCTGGTCAGTGCGGGTGACGTGCGCCACCGCCTGGTTCAACCGCTGCAACGGCTGCAGCGAGGACCGGGCGATCAGGTAGCCCACCACCGAGGCGATGATCGCCGCCAGCACGCCAAAGGTGAGCAGCGTGTAGCCCATGATCTGCAGGATTTGGAAGGTGGAATCCAATGGGCGGCCCAGGATCAGCGCGTAGTTCCGCCCGTCGGAGTGGATGGGCACCGCCACGATCCGAAACGCGGTGCCCTGGGAATCGGTGCCGGAACGCGCCGACGAACCGACCTGCAGCCGGGCCACCGCCATCTCCTCGGCTGACGATTCCAGCACCGCTTCCGAGCCGGGCGGGTTCTTGGTGGTGCCGTCCGCGCGCACCAGCGAGACGGTGGCGTTGGCGGCTTTCAGGGCGTCCGAGTTCAGCCCGCCCATGCCTTCGGGATCGGAGGCGATCCACTCGCCGGTGAGCTGGGCGACTTCGATCAGCTCGGAATCCAACTGCGAATAGACGGTGATGGTAGTGAACAGGTAGGCGGCGATGCCGGTGACCGCGATGGCCGCCACCACCGCAGCCGAGACCAGACCGGAAACCCGGTCTTGCAACGGCCCACTTGTATGCTCCCGCAGGGAACGCAACCAACGGATCACGGAGCCGTCTCACGCAACACGTAACCGATGCCGCGCACGGTGTGGATCAGCCGGGCTTCGCCTTCACCCTCCACTTTGCGGCGCAGATACCCGATGTAAACCTCCAGCGAGTTCGCGGTGGCATCGATGCTCGGCCCCCAGACCTCTTGCAGCAGCTCTTCCCGGCGCAGCACCCGACGTGGATTCTCCATGAACGTCTGCAGCAGGTTGAACTCGGTGCGGGTGAGCGAGATTTTCCGGCTGCCTCGGACCACCTCGCGGGTGGCCAGATCCATGGAAAGATCGGCGAAGGTGAGCACCTCGTCTTCGCTGGGCAGCACTGGACGGGAGCGGCGGGTCAACGCGCGCAGCCGGGCCGTCAACTCCTCCATCGAGAAAGGCTTCACCATGTAGTCGTCCGCGCCGGCGTCCAGCCCGTCCACCCGGTCACCCACCGCGTCGCGGGCCGTCAACACCAGGATCGGGACGTCGTTGCCCGAGTCGCGCAGCGAGCGGGTGGTCTCCAGCCCGTCCAGCCGGGGCATCATCACGTCCATGATGATCGCGTCCGGGTGGGTGGCGGAGAGCTTCGCCAAGGCGTCCACCCCGTCCACCGCGGTGGTGACGTCGTACCCGGCGTATTTCAAGGAACGGGCCAGCGAATCGCGGACCGCCTGGTCGTCGTCAACCACGAGAATCTGCATAGCTTTATTGTAGAGGCCAAGCCGCCCCCGACTGTCTCATCTACCGCTAGACTTCCGTCCATGGCTTTCAGGTTGTTCGACAGTAAACAAAAACAGGTGGTTGATTTTGAGCCGGTGCGTCCCGGCGAGGTGTCGATCTACCACTGCGGTTTGACGGTGCAGTCCGCCCCGCATCTCGGGCACATCCGCAAAGAGGTGGTCTTTGACGTGCTCCGCCGCTGGCTCACCCATCTGGGGTACCACGTGCAGATCGTCGCGAACGTCACCGACATTGACGACAAGATCCTGAACAAGGCGGCCGCGCAGGGGGTGCCCTGGTATGCGCTGGCCTACCATTTCGAGCTGGAGCTGCACAAAGCCTACGCGGCGCTCGGCTGCCTGCCGCCCACTTATGAGCCGCGGGCCACCGGCCACATTCCGGAGATGATCGAGCTGATCCAGGCGATTATCGACCACGGCCACGCTTATGCGGCTGCCGACGGCTCCGGCGATGTTTATTTTGACGTCCGTTCCTGGCCGGCCTACGGTTCGCTGTCCGGGCAGCGGGTGGACGAGATGCAGCCCGCCGAGGATGCCGCCCCCGAAGGCAAGCGGGATCCGCGCGATTTCGCCTTGTGGAAGGGCTACAAGGAAGGTGAGCCGCTGACGGCCTCCTGGCCTTCACCGTGGGGTCGGGGCCGGCCCGGCTGGCATATCGAATGCTCGACGATGTCCGGCAAGTACCTAGGCGACGCCTTCGACATTCACGGCGGCGGAATGGATCTGAAGTTCCCGCACCACGAGAACGAGATGGCGCAGTCGCAGGCGGCGGGCCGCCCGTTCGCCAAGTATTGGATGCACAACGGCTGGCTCACGATGGCCGGCGAGAAGATGAGCAAGTCTTTGGGCAACACCGCCACCGTCACCGAGGTGGTGAAGCGCTACCCGGCGCGCGCGGTAAGGCTCTATCTGCTGGCTCCGCACTACCGTTCGGCGGTGGAGCTCTCCGAGGCGGCTTTGGAAGAGGCGACGGCCCAGTTGGCCCGGCTGGATTCCTTCTTCAATCGGGCGCTGGATCTGGTGGGCGAGCTGGATCCGGGGCCGATCCCGGCCGAGTTCGCCGCCGCCATGGATGACGATTTGGGCACCCCGGCCGCGGTCGCCGTCCTGTTCAACGAGGTGCGCAAGGGCAACCAGGCCATTGAGGCCGAGGATATTGGGGAAGTCGCCCGAGTGCTCGCCACCGTCACTTCGCTGCTGAACATCTTCGGGCTGAATCCGCTCTCGGCCACCTGGCAGGCCGCCGGTGGGGCGGGCCCGGATCTCTCCGCGGTGGTGGACGGCTTGGCGCAGGCTTGGCTGGACGAACGGAAGGCCGCCCGCGACCGCAAGGATTACGCCGCCGCCGACGCCATCCGGGATCTGTTCGCAGATCTTGGGCTGAAGATCGAAGACACCGCGCAGGGTGCCCGCTGGAGCCTCTGATGGCTGGCAATTCGCAACGCAAGGGAGCGGTGCGCAAACGGGGCAAGAACGCCCCGGCGGCCGGTTCCGGGGGGCGGGTGCGCCGTGGCCTGGAGGGCAAGGGCCCGACGCCCAAAGCCGAAGACCGCGTCTACCACAAGGCCCACAAGCTCAAGGAGGCCGCCCGGAAGGGCAAACCGGCGGGTCGCCGTCCGCTCGCGGGGGATGCGGGCTCGGCGCAGCGCGATTGGATCATCGGGCGCAACCCGGTGCTGGAGGCGTTGCAGGCGGGCATCCCCGTCAAGCAGGCGTTGATCGCCGAAGGGGTGGAGCGCGATTCGCGGGTGCGCGACATCCTGGCGTTCGCGGCCGAGCATTCCATCCCGTTCCTGACGGCCACCCGCGCCGATCTGGATCGGATCAGCGGCGGCGGGGTGCATCAGGGGGTGGCTTTGCGCATTCCCCCCTACGAATACGCCGACGCGGATGACGTGCTGGCCACCCTGTTGGAAACTGACGGCGTCGCGGTGGCTTTGGATTCGATCACCGATCCGCACAATCTGGGGGCGATCATCCGTTCGGCGGCCGCCTTCAGCGCCGCGGGCGTCATCATTCCCGAACGCCGCTCGGCGCAGCTCACTCCGGTCGCCTGGAAGGCTTCGGCAGGGGCCGCCGCGCGGCTGCCTGTCGCCCGCGTGAAGAATTTGAACCAGACCATTCGGGCCTTCGCTGACGCTGGCGCACAAGTGATCGGTTTAGACGCCAATGCTGACATACCGCTGGCGAATGTGCCAGAAGACATCCCGGTGTTGTTGGTGGTGGGGTCAGAGGGGAAGGGCATCTCGAAATTGACGGCGCAGTTGTGTGATTCGCTGACTTTTATCCCAATTGCCGCCGAGGTGGAATCGCTGAACGCGTCGGTGGCGACCGCGATCGCGCTGTACGAAATCACGGGCGTGGGAAAGCGGGGCTAGCCCCGCGATGCTTTACACTATGGCCTAGTGGGTCACGCTCTTCCCCGACGGTGGCCCGGGAGTTTTCTTATGGCTGGTTCTGCAGACCCGATGATCGGTATCGTCCTGGACGGGCGCTACCAGATCGTGAAGCGGGCTGGCCGGGGCGGCATGGCCACCATCTATGAGGCGAACGATCTGCGGCTGGCCCGTACCGTCGCCATCAAGGTGCTCAAGGACGAGCTGGCTGCCGATCCCACATTCGTGGCCCGAATGGGCCGCGAGGCGCGCGCGGCGGCGGGGCTCACCCACCCCGGCATCGTCTCGGTCTTCGACCAAGGCGAGTACCAGGATCGTCCCTTCATCGTGATGGAGTACGTGCCCGGCGGCACGCTGCGGCACTACATCACCAACACCGCCCCGGTGGGCCCGAAGCGCACCGTCTCGCTGATGATCCGGATCACCGAGGCCGTCGCCTACGCGCACGAGGCGGGCATCCTGCACCGGGATCTGAAGCCCGAGAATGTGCTCATCTCGGATCGCGGGCAGATCAAGGTGAGTGATTTCGGGCTGGCCAAACCGGTGGGCGCGCAGACGCACACCGCGCCGGGCACCATGATGGGCACGATTTCCTATGTGGCCCCGGAGATCGTCACCGACGAGCCGTACGACACCCGCGCGGATGTCTACGCGCTGGGCATCATGATGTTCGAGATGCTCACCGGCGAGAAGCCGCACAAGGGCGAGAATGCGGTGGCCATCGCCTACAGCCACGTCAACAAAGACATCAAGCCGCCTTCGGCGGTGCTGCCGAACGGCTCCTCGATCATCCCCGACTATCTGGACGCCTTGGTCACCACGGCGGCCGCGCGCAAACCCGAGGACCGCCCCAAGGACGCCGGGGTGCTGCTGCATCATTTGCAGTTGGCCCGCCAGGCTTTGGCTGACGGCGTCCGCTCCGATCCAGCGTTGGCAGCCCAGATGCGCGAGACGACGGTGGACGGCGCCGAGGACGAGACGCACGACCTGCCGGATTTCTCCAAGCCGATCAACGTGGTCCCGGAGATCACGCCCACCGATCCGCTGCGCGACACCCCGCAGATGCCCGAGCCACAGCTCCCGGCCGCTCCCCCCGTCACTCCCGCGCCGCGCATCCCGATACCGCAGCCGTCCGCCTCAGTGAAGGCGGCCACCAAGCGCGCCGAGAAGCTGCGCAAACAGCAAAAGCGCGGCAGCCGTCGGGTAATCGCGTTGGTGTTGGCGATGCTGCTGATCGCCGCCTTGGCCGGGTTGGGTGTGTGGTATTTCACCATGGGCCGCTTCGTCGAGACGCCGAATTTCATCGGGATGACGGAGGCGCAGGCCACCGCGGAGGCCGGAAAGCACAACATCACCGTCATCTTCACCACTGAATATTCCGAGGAGGTGCCCGCCGGGCAGATCATCTCCACCGACCCGCCCTCCGGGGACATGATCCAGATCATGGGCGAGGTGCAGGCGGTGGTCTCCAAGGGCAAGGAGCGCTATGCGGTGCCCACCATCACCGGCAAGACGCTCACCGCGGCGGCCGACCTGCTGGAGAAGGCGCACATGCAGCTGGGCACGTCCACCGAGGTCTATCACGAGACGGCGCCGATCGGCGAGATCGTCACCCAGTCGGTGGAGTCGGGGAAGCGCGAGCCGCCGGGTACCGTGGTGAGCGTGGAGATCTCGAAAGGCCCCGCCCCGGTGGAGATCGTCTCCTATGTGGGGCAGAAGTATTCGAAGGCGAAGTCGTATTACACCAAGGCGGGTTTGACGGTGCAGCGCGGCGAGGACGTCTACGACAACTCCATCCCGGAGGGTTCGGTGGTCTCGCAGGATCCCGTCAGTGGGCAGTTGCCCAAGGGTGAGACGATCAGCTTTGTGGTCTCCAAGGGGCCCGAATTGCGCGAGGTTCCCAACGTGGCTGGCGATGTGGAATCCCAAGCCATCAAGAAGATGGAGGACGCGGGCTTCAAAGTGAAAGTCGTCTATAAATCCAAATTCCTGGGGATTGTCACCAACTCTGAGCCCAAGGCGGGCGAGAAGGCTCCGCTCGGCTCTACCATCACCATCTACGTGGTCTGACGCAGCACCACGCCCAGCTCGGCGGCGGTATGCGCGATCGCGGCGGGCCCGGCGGCGGCCAACTCCGCCTCGGTGGCGGCCCCCCAAGTGACCGCGATCGGGATCATCTGCGCGGCCTGCGCGGCCTGGATGTCCGTCACCGCGTCGCCCACATAGACGCAATCGGCGGGATCGACGCCCAGCACCTCGGCGCCTTTGAGCAGCGGCTCCGGGTTCGGCTTGTGGATCTCGGTGTCTGAGGCGGAGGCGGCGATCTGGATCACATCGCCCAAACCCACCGAATCGACCGTCAACTGTGCGGCGTGGATGCGCTTCGCGGTGACCACACCCAACCGGTAGCCAGCTTCCTGCAGCTCGGCGAGCAGTTCGTGGACGCCGGGAAACGGCTTGGCCAGCTTGGGCGTCATCTCCATATTCCACTTGTCGTAGATCTCCACCATCGGCTTGGCCGCCTCCTCGCCATAGAGGGTGGCGAAGGTGTCCCAGAGCGGCCGTCCGATCCAATGCCGGTGCGCCTCGCGGTCGGAATGCCGCCCCAATACCTCGAAAACCGCATGGTCGTAGGAATCGAGGATGAGGTCGACGGTGTCGGAGAGCGTGCCGTCAAGATCGAACAGGATGGCTTTGGGCATAGGGAAAGTCTACTCACGCTTGCTAAGGTATTCCTCATGACCGATTCCCCGCGCCCCCCAGTTTCCATCTGGATCGGCTGCCTGGCGTTCTTCGCCGCCATCGCGGTGGAGTTCGCGGGAACGCTCTGGTGCTTCTGGTTGGCCACCGATGATTACGTCAACTCGTCCTTCCTCACCTCCTGGATCGGCGAGGTGGACGTGCTCTTCCAGGTGTTGTTGGTGACGGCGCTGGCCATCGTGGTGGTGCTGGTGGGGGCGAGCAGCGGCATCGCCGGGTTCTATGGGCTGAAGGGCTACCGCTGGGCGCGCGTCGCCGGGGTGATCGCTTTCGGCGTCTCCGCGCTCGCGCTGTTCGGCTCGTACATCACCTGGTCGGCCATCGGCTTCACGCTGATCGGGATGGTGTGCTACTGGCTGCCGCCGTCAATCCGCTACTTCGCCGCCTGGGAGCTGTTGCGCTACCCGCCGCCCACCCCAGCGCCGGTCATTCCCGCCGTGGAATACGGCCCTTTGCCCAAATACCGCGAGGTTGACGCGCAATCCGAGTAGTCTAATTGCCGGGCAATTCTCCAAGAGCGGGGGGAGAGAGGGTAACTGATGTTGCGCAGTTTCGGTCCGAGCACGATCATCGCGATCCTGATCGGCTCATTCATTGCTTTCTTGGCCTTCATCCCGGTGGTGGCTTACCGTTACCGGAAGAACGGGCGGCTCCGCTTCCTCGACCTGCTGGAACTGATCGGCGTGGCCGTCTACTCGGTGGCGTTGTGGTCGTACACCCTGATCCCGATCCCGGAGAGCCCGGATTACGCCTGCGCCCGCTCGAACTTCGTGCCCTTCGAGTTCGTCCACGACATCTTGGCGGACGGGCACACGCTGCTGCACAACCGGGCGCTCTTCCAAGTGCTGTTCAACGTGGCGCTGTTCATTCCGCTGGGCGCCTTTGTGCGCATTTTGTTCAAGCGGGGCGTGCTGGTGGCGACGGCGGTGGGGTTTGTGGTCTCCGCCTTGATTGAGACGACGCAGCTCACCGGCCTGTGGTGGCTCTACCCGTGCGCCTACCGCACCTTCGACGTCGACGACCTGATGGCGAACACGCTGGGGGCGCTGTGCGGCTCGCTGCTGATCCTGCCCCTCATCCAGATCGCGAAACATGGGCACCAGCCCGCCAAGTTGGATCGGGTCTCCGCCGGACGCCGGATCGTCGGCGTGCTGGCCGACCTGATCGTCATCTACGTGACCGGTTTCACCGCCGCCATCGGCACCCGGGCGGTGGAGTTGTACCTGCTGGACGTCAAACTGGATGACGTGAATGTCGTCTTGGAACGAATTCTCACCGTCGGCGTGCCGCTGGTCTTAGAGGGGCTGATGGTGCTGCTGCGCGGACAGACGGCGGGCGAGTGGGTGGTGGACATCCGGCCGGTGTTCCATGCCAAAGCCGGGCTGGCGCAACGGGTCGGCAAGCTGCTGTTCGGCGTGGGCGGCTACATCCTGCTGGCGAACCTCGGGGACGGCCATGTCGGCTTCGTCTACCTGGTGTTTGTGCTTGTCAGCGTCGTTTGCATCTTCGTGCCCAAGGACCACCGCGGGCTCACCGGGCTGCTGACGAAAACGTCTTATGAAACTCGTAGCCCCGGCGATAACGCCGGGGCCACAAGCGGTTAGAGGGTCGGTGCGAGTGTTGGGATCTCGCACCTGGATGGTGTGCGTTTAGCAGTCTACTACGCCGCCTGGCCAATCCGCTCACGAATGGCTGAAAGTTGAGACAAAAGTTCTTTGGGAAGTTTTTTCCCGAACTGCTTGAAGTACTGCTCGGTGAGGTCCGCTTCGTGGGCCCACGCTTGTGGATCGATCGCGAACAGCGCCTGCAAGTGCTCCGGGGAGATGTCCAAACCTTCGACGTTCAGGTCTTCGAGCTTCGGCAGCCGGCCGTTGATCGAATCCACCGCCTCGATCTCGCCGTTCACCCGGCGCAGCGCCCACTCGATCGCCCGGGAGTTGTCGCCGAAGCCCGGCCAGAGGAAGTGGCCTTCCTCGTCCTTGCGGAACCAGTTCACCTGGAAGATGCGCGGGGCCTTGTCGCCCAGCACCTTGCCCATCTTCAGCCAGTGCGCCCAGTAGTCGGCCATGTTGTACCCGCAGAACGGCAGCATCGCGAACGGATCGCGGCGCAACTCGCCCACCGAGCCTTCGGCGGCGGCCGTCTGCTCCGAGGAGACGGTGGCGCCCACGAAGACGCCGGCCTCCCAGTCGTACGACTCGGTGATCAGCGGGACGTTGGTGGCGCGGCGGCCACCGAACAGGATCACGTCCACCGGCACCCCGGCCGGATCCTCCCAAGCCGGGGAGATCGACTCCGCCTGGTCGGCGCGGACGGTGAAGCGGGAGTTCGGGTGCGCGGCGGGCGTCTCGGAAGCGGGCGTCCAATCGTTGCCCTGCCAGTCGATCAAGTGCTCCGGCGGCTCGTCCGTCATGCCCTCCCACCAGATGTCGCCGTCGTCGGTGAGCGCGACGTTGGTGAAGATGGTGTCGTGGCCGAGCGCGTGCAGCGCCGTCGGGTTCGTCTTCTCGGAGGTTCCGGGAGCCACGCCGAAGAAGCCGGCCTCCGGGTTGATCGCGTAGAGGCGGCCATCCTCGCCGGGGCGCATCCAGGCGATGTCGTCACCGATGGTCTCCACCTTCCAACCCGGAATGGTGGGACGCAGCATGGCCAGGTTCGTCTTGCCGCAAGCCGACGGGAACGCGGCCGTCAGATGGTATTGGCGGCCGTCCGGCCCGGTAATCCGCAGGATCAGCATGTGCTCGGCCAGCCAGCCCTCGTCGCGGGCCAACACCGAGGCGATGCGCAGCGCGTAGCACTTCTTGCCCAACAGCGCGTTGCCGCCGTAGCCGGAGCCGTAAGACCAGATCTCGCGGGTCTCGGGGAAGTGGGTGATGTACTTCTCCTCGTTGCACGGCCAAGCGATGTCCGGACGCTGGTAGCCCTGGTCGTCAGCGAGCGGATAGCCCACCGAATGCACGGCCGGCACCCAATACTCGCCTGCCATGATCCGCTCCAGTGCGGCATTCCCGGCGCGCGTCATGATCATCATGGAGACCACCACGTAAGGCGAATCGGTGATCTCGATGCCCAGCTTGGAGATGTCGCCGCCCAGCGGCCCCATCGAGAACGGGATGACGTACATCGTCCGCCCGCGCATCGAGCCGTCAAACAGCCCGGCGAGCGTGTCCTTCATCTTCTCCGGGTCGGCCCAGTTGTTCGTCGGGCCGGCATCCTCTTCCTTCGCCGAGCAGATGAACGTGCGGGCCTCCACCCGCGCCACATCTGACGGGGCCGAACGCGCCAGATAGCAGCCGGGCCGCTTCTCCTCGTTCAGCTTGATCAGCATTCCGGATTCCACCATCTCGCCATAGAGCCGATCACGCTCTTCGATGGTGCCCGTCACCCAGTAGACCGAATCTGGCTTGGTGAGCTCGGCCACTTCGGTGACCCAGCGGACCAGCTCGGCTGGCGCCCCCTCAGGCGCATGGATATCGACAACGTCAGACATATACTCTCCTCATCTAAATGGATGCACTCCAATTTACCGCGCCCAGCCATTCCCCGGTGCCGAAGCGGTGAGTTGACCCGCAACGGAGTAGAGTTCTCCCCATGTGCGGACGATACACGATGTTGGTTGACGGCAAAGAACTCATCCCCTTGTTTGACATCGGGTTTGTGGCTGCCCAACTGCCAGTGCCGTCAAAGAACATCTCCCCAACCCAGCAGGTGTTGATGGTGTTGCAGTCAGACAAAGAGGGCCAGCAAGGGCGGCATCTGGTGGCCGCGCGTTGGGGATTGGTGGCCCCATTCGTGAAATCCATCTCCGAGGGGCCGACCCCGTTCAACGCCCGGATGGAGACGGTCTCGTCCAACGGCCTGTTCCGCCGCGCCTACGCCAGCCGCCGCGCGATCATCCCGGCCTCCGGCTTCTATGAGAGCCACAAGCCCACCCGGCAGCCGTACTACATCACCCCGCCGCAAGGAGTGTTCGCCTTCGCCGGCCTCTATGAATGGTGGAAGACGCCCGCCGGTGGCTTCCTGCTCTCCACCACCATCATCACCCGCCCCGCCCAAGGGAAGCTGGCCGAAATCCACGAGCGCGAGCCGCTGCTGCTCGCCCCCGATCTCTTCGCCGACTGGCTCGACCCGTCCCGCAAAGGAGACCAAGAGCTTTTGGAGACGGCCCTCGCCGCCTCCACCGCCCTCTCCGCCGCCACCATCATCCGCAAAACCAAGAAATTCGGCTTCCTCCCCTAAGCCACCGCGCAACCATGCCCTCTCTGTCCTCAGTGGGGGCCAGAACTACTCAACAGATTGCGAAAAAAGCCCTTCTGGGAAACGATTGAGTGATTTCAGGCCGAAAAACGGCCTTTTTGGGGGTTTTCAAGCGAAAAACTACTCAATCGTTTTGAAAACAGGCGTTTTTGGGCATCCATTGAGTAGTTTCCGCCCCGATCCCCGTCCTTCAGCCCGTTCAGATCTGAGTTCTTGCACTTTCTGTCGACGTTTCACAACCACAACCCAGATCTGAACGCTGCAGCACACCGTCACCCACCCGGTCCCCGCCTTCCCTTCCCCGGCCGCCAACCGGGATCGGGTTCAGGTTCGGGGTCGACACCCATTTCCCGCCCTTGTTTCCCCTGCACCCCTTCCACACCCCGCACCCCGCACCCCATTTCGATGGCGCTTCCCCGATTCGTGGGCCAACCGTCTTCCCATGGCCTGCTGACGGCCCGCGTTGAACGAAGAGTCTGGTTGCGTTGGCCTGTGGTCACCCTGCCACTCGCCTTCGCGGGCGGCCACCGCCCACCGCGGCAAAAGACCCTCGGGCAAGCCCTAGAGGGTCTTTTCTTGAAAGTGGTCAGGTTCGGTGATCCAACAGTTGAATGGCCGGTTGGCTGGTTGGG
>JAISTQ010000017.1 GCA_031272505.1 Propionibacteriaceae bacterium | reverse complement strand
TTGTGGGTGGCAAGAAGGTGAAGGTCTTCAACGCGGTGAAGGCGAAGACGACCGTCACTTTGCCGAAGAAGTACTCGAAGAACATCAAGGTGAAGGCCAAGTACGCGCCGACCACGGCGGCGAACGGCACGACCAAGACTTCGAGCAGCAAGACCATTAAGGTCAAGTAACAATAGAATACTTGGGGACGGCCCTGCTACCAGGGGGCCGTCCCCACACCCACGTGTGGGCCCAACCTCTACTTATCAGGAGCTATGGAATGCAGAAACAACTGAAGCGTTCATTAGCGGCGGTGTGTGGCGGAGCGATGATAGCTTCGGTGCTCGCGGTCGCGCCGGCAATGTCTGCCGGTACCGCAATCAATCTTGCCAGTATCCCGGCGTCGGGCGCTGGTTTCACTTACGACGGCACGACTTTGAACATCACCGGAGCGGTGGAGCTCTCGGGCGCTTTGCCGTCGGGTAAGGCCATCACCACGAATGGCACGATGCTGGACATCACGCTGAACGGGGTCACCGCGAGTGCCACCGGGAGCGGTGGCGCGATCCAGGTGCAGTCGGGCAGCGTGACCTTCACGATCGAGGGCACGAACACGTTGACTGGTTCGTCTACGCAGCCGGGTTTGGGGGTGGCGTCGGGTACGACGGTCACCATCAAGGGCACCGGCACGTTGACTGCCACGGCGACGGGCAAGGCGGCCGCGATTGGCGGCAATGGCCTGGCCACCGTGATGGGTGGTGTGGTCAGCAATCAGACCGGAGCGAATGCCGGTTCGATCACGATTCAATCGGGCACGGTGAATGCCACGATCACCGGCACCGGCACGGGTGCGGCCATTGGTGGCGGCACTTTCGGCAATGCCGGGAGTGTCACCATTTCGGGTGGCACGGTGGTGGCCACTTCGAATGCGGGCGCGGCCATCGGCGGTGGCGCTGGTGAGGACGGCTTGGGCGATTATGTTGTCTCTCCGGGTGGCGATGGCGGCTCGGTGTCGATCACGGGTGGCGCGGTTGCCGCCACGGTTTCTTCCGGTACCGGCTCTCCGGCGATTGGCGGCGGCCGTCAGGGCATGACGGGTGCGACGATGGCCGGCACGGCTGGTGCCACGGGCTCTTTGAGCATCACCGGCGGCTCCGTAAAGCTGAGCCCGACCTCCGCGAGTTCTTCGGCGACTCCGAAGAGCGGTACGCAGTTGTTGGCGTTGGCCACGGTCCCGAATGTGCCGGGCACCACCGCGGTCGCGATCACCAAGAGCGGCGTGGCGGTGTCCTACGGTTCGGTAGCCAACACTCCGGGCGACAACAGCATCTATCTGTGGCTGCCTTATCCGAATACTTACAACCTAGTGGTCACCCACACCGGTGGCCCCACCACCAAGACCATCACCGCCAAGTCTGACGGCACGGCGACGGTCACCAATCCGGTGGTTCCGGCTCCGGTGCTCACGGCGGTCGCGCCGACATTTGCGGCGGCGACGCAAGGTGACACGGTGGCCGGTGCGGCGATGGCGGTTACCAATACCGGCAATGCGACGGCGACGATCAGCGGTATCACGGTATCTCCCGCGGAGTTCACCGTTTCGCCGACCACGGGCACGATTGCGGCGGGTGCCAGCAGCAGCTTCACCGTCACCCCGGTTGCGAATCTGGCCGTGGGCACGCATACCGCCACCATCACCATCACCTATGACTCGAAGACGGTGACGGCTACGGTGTCCATCGTTATCAACGCCAAGGCCAGCGATAGTGATCCCACCAAGCCGGACGGCGGCGATCCCACCAAGCCCGATGACGGCTCCAACACCGCGCCGACTCCGGGTGGCGACGACACCCCGACCACGCCAGTGGTCACCACCACGGCGGTGAAGGCGGCGCAGGCGAACGTGGTGCTGGCGAAGGGCCAGAGCCTGAAGGTGCCGGCTTTCGCGTATCTGTCGGATGGGAAGACGGGCAAGGTTACTTGGTCGTCGTCCAATGCGAAGGTGGCTTCGGTTTCTTCCTCGGGTTCGATCAAGGGCGTGAAGGCGGGTTCCGCGACGATCACGCTGAAGTCGGGCACGAAGAAGGCCACGATCAAGGTGAAGGTGGTGGCGAAGGCTCCGAAGACCAAGGTGAAGTCGGTGTCCGCGTCGGTGCCGAAGACGTTGGCGGTGGGTAAGACCGCCAATGTGACGGGCAAGTATTCGCCGGCTTCGGTGGCGAAGGTGTTGGTCTCCTACGCTTCTTCGAACAAGTCGGTGGCCTCGATTGATTCGGCGGGCCGGATCAAGGCTTTGAAGGCGGGCAAGGTCACCATCACCGTAAAGGCCGGTGGCAAGTCCAAGAAGTTCACCCTCACCGTCAAATAACTTCACAACCTACCCATGGAGGGGGACGGCCCGTCCGTCCCCCTCTCACTTTAAAGAGTTGATGCTGCGACTCTGGTCCGTCAGTGGGTGCGTCGCTGCCCGGTGTGGGTTGGGGTGGAGACTAAACTCAGTGGTCTAGCTATGGGGAGATAGATGGCTGACGATTTCGTGCACCTGCACGTCCATACCGAGTATTCGATGCTGGATGGGGCATCGCGATTGGACGAGTTGGTGCGCGCCACCGACGCGCTGGGGATGAGCGCCATTGCGATCACCGACCACGGCAACATGTTCGGGGCCTACGGCCTCTATGAGACCACCCGCTCGCTCGCCAAGGCGGGTGTGGACGAGGGCGGTACCTCCAGGCTGATCAAGCCGATCATCGGGCTGGAGTCGTATTTGACGCCAAAGACGAAGCGGCAGGAGCGCAAGAAGATCCACTGGGGCCAGGGCGGCGAGGATGACGTCTCGGGCGACGGCGCCTTCACCCATATGACGATCTGGGCCGAAGACACCGCCGGGATGCACAACCTGTTCAAGCTCTCCAGCCGCAGCGCCATCGAGGGGTTCTTCTACAAGCCGCGCGCGGATCGCGAGCTGCTCCACGAATACGCCAAGGGGCTGATCGCCACCACCGGCTGCCCGTCGGGCGAGGTGCAGACGTACCTGCGGCTCGGCATGTACGAGCAGGCGCTGGCCTCGGCGGCCGAGTTCCAGGACATCTTTGGGGCGGGGAACTTCTACGTCGAGCTGATGGATCACAGCATTCCGGTGGAGCGGCGGGTGCGCGACGACCTGCTGAAACTCGCGAAAGACCTCAGCCTGCCGCTGGTGGCCACCAACGATCTGCACTATGTGCATCAGCAGGACGCCCAGGCGCACGATCTGCTGCTCTGCGTCAACTCCGGTTCCACCGTGGATACCCCCGGTCGCTTCAAGTTTGATGGCGACACGTTCTATTTGCGCTCGCCCGCCGAGATGCGCGCCCTGTTCCAGGATCTGCCCGAGGCCTGCGACAACACCCTCGCCATCGCAGAACGCTGCAACATCTCCTTCACCGAGGGCATGGGCACCTTCATGGTGCGGGCCGAGGTTCCCGAGGGCGAGACGGAGGCGAGCTGGTTCGTCAAGGAGGTGCAGCGCGGCCTGGAGTTGCGCTGGCCCGGTGGGGTGCCCGATTACGCCCGCGAGCAGGCCGCCTACGAGCAGGAGGTGATCATCTCGAAGGGCTACGCCGGCTACTTCCTGGTGGTCGCCGATTTCATCAACTGGGCGAAGGACCACGGCATCTCGGTGGGCCCCGGCCGCGGCTCCGGCGCGGGCTCGATGTGCGCCTACGCGCTGCGGATCACCGAGCTGGATCCGGTCCGGCACGGGCTGATCTTCGAGCGTTTCCTGAATCCGGAACGCCCGTCCATGCCCGATTTTGACATCGACTTCGATGATCGCCGCCGCGGCGAGGTGATCAAGTACGTCACCGACAAATACGGCGAAGACCACGTCTCCCAGATCGTCACCTACGGCACCATCAAGGCCAAGCAAGCGATCCGCGACGCCGCCCGGGTGCTGGGCAAGAGCTACGCCCTGGGCGAGATGCTCACCAAGGCCTTCCCAAAGGCGGAAATGGGCAAGGAGCTCGGCTTCGCCCGGCTTTTCAACCCGGAAGACGAGCGTTACGCCGAGGGCCACGAATTCCGCGACTTGATGGAGCAGAATCCGGAGGCCGCCGAGGTGGTGGCGGCCGCCCGCGGTCTGGAAAATTTGAAGCGGCAATGGGGGGTACACGCGGCGGGCATCATCATGTCATCGGAGCCGTTGGCGGAGGTAATCCCGATCATGCGCCGCGAGGCGGACGGCGCGATCATCACCCAGTTCGATTACCACGCCTGCGAGGCGCTTGGCCTGGTGAAGATGGATTTCCTCGGCCTGTCCAACCTCACCATCATTGACGACGCGCTGGCGAACATCAAGGCGAACAAGGGCGAGGAAGTCGATCTGGACGAGCTGGCCGCCACCCTCGACGATCCCCAGACTTATACGTTGCTGGCCAGCGGCGAGACGCTCGGGGTCTTCCAGTTGGAATCCGGCGGGATGCGCAATCTGCTCAAACTCATGCGTCCCACCGAATTCGAGGACATTTCGGCCGTCAACGCGCTCTTCCGTCCCGGCCCGATGGGCGCCGACAGCCACACCAACTACGCGCTGCGCAAGAACGGCCAGCAGCCGATCCAGCCGATCCATCCGGAGTTGGAGGAGCCGCTGCGCGAGATCCTGGAGCCCACCTACGGCCTGATCGTCTACCAGGAGCAGGTGCAGCAGATCGCCCGCAAGGTGGCTGGCTACACCCTGGGCGCCGCCGACGAGTTGCGGCGCGCGATGGGCAAGAAGAAGAAGGCGGTGCTGGACGCCGAGTACCCCAAGTTCGAGGCCGGGATGACGGAGAACGGCTTCTCCAAGGCGGCGGTGAAGGCGCTCTGGGACGTGCTGGTGCCTTTCTCCGATTACGCCTTCAACAAGGCGCACACGGCCGCCTACGGGCTGATCTCCTACTGGACGGCCTACCTGAAGGCGCACTATCCCGTCGAATACATGGCGGCACTGCTGGAGGGCGAGCGCAACAACAAAGACAAGACGGCCGCGTACCTGGGGGAGTGCCGCCGGCTCGGCATCGAGGTGCTCTCTCCGGACGTCAACGAATCCGAGCTCGCCTACACGCCTATCGGCGACGCGATCCGCTTCGGCCTGGGGGCGATCAAGAATGTCGGCGTGAACGTGGTGAAGGGCATCATCGACGCCCGCGCCGAGCACGGCAAGGCCAAGGATTTCAACGAATTTTTGACGAACGTGCCCGCCGTGGTGCTGAACAAGCGGGTCTTGGAATCGTTGATCAAAGCCGGGGCCTTCGATTCGATGGGGCACACCCGCCGGGCCCTGATGGAGGTCTTCGAGGACAAGATGGCCGTCTATCTCGATTCGAAGCACAATGCCCAATACGGCCAAGATGATCTCTTCGGCGGCCTGGAAGGCATCGGCGGCGGCGTGGAGAGCGCCCCGGTGCCCGATCTGCCCGAGTGGGAGAAGATGGTGCGGCTCGGCTTCGAGCGCGAGATGCTGGGCATGTACGTCTCCGACCATCCGCTCAAAGGGCTGCAAGGGGCGTTGCAGCGGGCTTCCACCACGTCCATCGCGGCCATCAACGGCGACGCGCAGGATCGCCCTTCCGCCCAGGGTGTCACCATCGCCGGGATGGTCACCGGGATTGATCGGAAGGTCACCAAACAGGGCAAGACATGGGCGGTGGTCCGGGTGGAAGACTTGGATTCCGCCATCGAGGTGATGGCCTTCCCGAAGGTCTATGAGGACATCGCTGCCTCACTGCGCCTCGACGCCATCGTCGCCATCACCGGTCGGCTGCACGAGCGCGAAGAGCGCATGGAGTTGCGCGCCGATTCGATCAAGACGCTCTCCATCTCGGCCGATTCGTCGCAATTCGCCGCCCCGATTGTCATCTCCATCTCCACCCGCGCCTGCACTCCGGAACTGGTCGCCCGGCTGAAGCAGGTGCTGGCCGGGCATCCGGGGGACACCGAGGTGCAGTTGGAGACGGTCTCGCTGGCTCGCGAACGCAAACGCTTCACCTTGCCGGGCATCAAGGTCGCCGACAGTTCCCCGCTGGCCGCCGAACTCAAAGCGCTGCTCGGCCCGGAATGCCTTCGCTAGACTACCGACATGACCATCGCCAATGTGGAACGCCACCGCGGCATCTGGCTGGCCACCTATGGGCTGCTCACGGTCATCGTCGGCGCGTGTACCGCCATCTTCTGGGCAAACGTCACCGGCCTGCCCACCTTCCGCGTCAACGCCGATTACTCCGCCTCCATCACCGAGAGCTCGCTGAGCCAGTGGGTGCTGGCTGACGCTTGGTTCGTCGGCTGTGGCGCGCTGGTCGGCATCGGCCTCGGTATCGTCGCTTGGCGCTGGTTCGGCTACTTCGGCGTCACCGTAACCTTCATCGGCCTAGTCGGCGCCACCATCTCCGCGCTGGTCTGCTGGTGGCTCGGGCAGATCATCGGCAGCCCCGGCTTCGCCGACCGCCTCACCCAGGCATCACAAGGCGAGTCCGTCCCGATCAACCTGGACGTCCACGCCCCTGGCGCTTTCCTGGTCTGGCCGCTCGCCGCCATGCTGCCCATCATCGTGGGTGCCGCCTTCTCCAGGCACCACCAACGTCACCACCCCTCCGCAGAGTAGCTCCCGCCTTCTGAGAGGTAGCTACTTGATCTTGGGGGAGGTTTTGATTTTGCTCCAGGCGGATTCGTAATCGATGCCCGAGACCTTCTTGACGGCGAGAACGCGGAAGACGTACTGCTTGCCCTGCTTGAGACTCTTGATGGTCTTCTTCAGGTTCTTCGCGCTGACAGACACGTACTCCCAATAGGTCTCGTCGTTGCCTTTGAGTCGGTAGTTGATCTCGTAACCGGTGATCTTCTGGGCCGCGCTAGCTTTCGTCCAGGTGACGGTGGCCTGTTTTTTGCCCACCGTGATCTTTTTGATGCTGACGGCCTTCGGGATGATCATGAAAACCACTTTCTTGGCACCCGGATAAGCCGCCGTGTGCTTCGGCTTGACGGTGAGCGTGCCCGGGCCCACGCTCTTGTTCGTGCCGTAGGTGATGGTGTAATCCGACCCGGAGACGAGCTTCTTGCCGTTTACCTTCACCGTCACCTTGGGCTTGATCTGCTTGCCCGTCCAAGTCTTGTCGTTGAACGGGGTGATCCAAAGCGACGAAGACTGCCAAGCCAATGCGCCGCTGGCATCGACTTTCGCGATCGAGGCATCAAGCGCGGTATCGTAAGTGGTCTCGTCGGGCAATATTGAGCTGTTGTTGCCGTTGTTGCCGTCCACGTCACCGTCATAAGAGCTGGAATCGCCGACCGCCACCCAGCCGCCAGATGTGTTGGCCACCACTGAGACGAATTTGTCATCATAAGAGCCACCATAGTGTTTCAGCCAGAGCTGTTCACCATTCGCGTCGAGCTTCGCGATCACCGCATCTTCATCCCATTCGCCAGCGGCCAACCAGCCGCCGTCCGCAGTGGGTGCGATTCCGTGGAATTTGGCACCTTCGCTCTCGCTGCCGCTGAGCTTGTACCAGAGCTTCGTTCCGTTGGCATCGAATTTCGCGATCATCGCCCCACCTGGGGAGGTTGGCGGATCAGACTCATCATCTCCGGGAGGAGTGTAGTTTGAGAAACCAACGGCTACTGCGCCACCGTCGGGGGTGGCGGCGACTGAAGTGAAATAATCGTCTTCGGGGTCGCCGAAGCTCTTCGACCAGACTAGTTTTCCGCTGCTGCTAATCTTTGCGATCACCGCGTCGTAACACCAGCGGTCGCCGCTGCCGCATGAAGCGGTAGGCCCACCTTGTGTGGGGAGTTCTCCGTCACTAGTGTTGGTCGCTCCGACCGCGACGTACCCGCCATCGGCAGCCACCGCCACCGAAGCGAAACTCTCGTGATATAAACCCCCGAAGTTCTTCAGCCAGACCTTCTTGCCATTCGCATCCAGGCGGGCGATCAGCGCGTCTCCGCAGCCTTGTTCACAGTCTTCATCGGAAGCCGGGAAGTCTTTGCTGCCGGAGATGTCTCCATTTGACGAAACAGTGCGCCCGACCGCGACATACCCGCCATCGGAAAGCGCCGCCACCGATGTGAACTCATCAAACTTGCTGCCGCCATAGTTCCTAGCCCAGACCTTTTTGCCTTTGGCGTCGAACTTGGCGATGATCGCATCGGAGTCGCCCTTGGTAGCCGGTAAATCCCCGCTCTTCGAACCCGAAGAGCCGACCGCGACGAATCCGCCGTCCGCGGTGGCCACCACCGACGAGAACTCATCAAGGCCGGTGCCGCCATAATTCTTCAGCCAGACTTTCTTGCCCTTGGCGTTGAATTTCGCCACCAGCGCATCGCCGCTGCCCTTGTTGGCGGTCAGATCGCCATCGTTCGATTCCGTGTGCCCCACCGCGACATACCCGCCGCCGGATAACGCCGCCACCGAAGCAAAGGAGTCGCCCAAGGTGCCGCCGTAATTGAGCACTTTCCCGGAGCTAGCCGCTTCAGCCGCTACGCCTGGGCTGACCAGCAGCCCCGACACCAGCGCTACACCAACAAAAATACATGCAGATTTCATAGTTACCCCCCTCTATCCGCACTACCAATAGATAGGACGAGCCTAACAGAAAATCGCTAGTCACCAGCCATTTCGCGAAAAATGTCCAAAATTCGCGCCGACTCCGCCGCCGTGGTCGCTCGGCTTGCGCCTCGCTCCCGCGTGGAACGGGGTGATTAGGAGTCGGCGGCGACGTCGGCTTTGAGGACTTGGATGGCGCGGCGGGGGAGGATGACGGTTTCTTCGGCTTCGGGGTCGTCGTCGTCGGGTTCGAAATCGTCGTCGATGATGGCGCGGCGGCCCAACATGGGGAGGACGCGGGTGTCGGTGATGATGTCGTAGAGGGTTTTGCGGGTGAACCAGATGCCGAGCAGATAGAGCGCGGGGAAGGCCAGCGCCACGGTAGCCACCAGCAGGTTGTCCCAGGAAAGCGAGGCGCGCAGCACCAACACGCTGAGGGCCACGAAGACCAGCGGCAGCGCGATCTTGATCAGGTTGCGCAGCAAGGAGCGGATGAAGCCGGGCGGCTTTCCGTGGGTGGTGCCGAGTTGGAGCTTGAGGAGGTGCTTGCCGAGCGTCTGATGTTTGCCCAAGGCTTCGAGCAGCGCGAAGACGATGACGGCGAGCAGCAGCGCGGCGGAGGCGATGATCAGCGCGATCGGCATATTGAGTATGATCAGCCCGGCGGCCCAGAGCCAGTAGGTGACGCCGCCAACGATGCCGAACCAGAGGGCGAGCAGACCCCAGTCCACCGCTCCAGCCAAGCCGCGACGACGCCTCACGACGGAAACTTTACACAATCAGCGCCGCCCAACGCGGGAGGCAAACACTCTAGGAAATAGCGGCCAAAACCCCGTTCAAAAAACGCGGCGAAGTGTCGGCGGAAAGCTCGTCCGCCAGGGTGATGGCTTCGGAGAGGGCGATGCCGGGCTCCAGGTCGGTGAAGCGGAGCTCATAGACGGCGAGGCGGGCGATGGCCCGATCCAGGTAGGAGAGCCGATCCAGCGTCCAGCCCGCGGGATCTCCGTCCGCGTCCAGCGTCGCGGCGGAGCTGAGCGCGTTGATCAGCGCGGTGTCGATGTACGGCAGGTTGTCTTTGACGCCTTGGACCAGCGCCACGGTGTATTCGCGCAGCGAAGGGTCGTCCAAGCCGTCAGCGAGGTCGTAGCCGAGCAGATCCGCCCGGTAGAGCAGGTCAACGGCGGCCTTGCGCGCCTTGTGCCTACTGGACACGTCCGATATAGGAGCCGTCGCGGGTGTCCACCTTGACGCGCTCCCCGGTGACGATGAACAGCGGCACCTGGATCTGCAGGCCGGTCTCCACGGTGGCGGGCTTGGTGCCGCCGGTGGAACGGTCGCCTTGCAAGCCGGGCTCGGTGTAGGTGATCTCCAACTCGACGGCGGCAGGCAACTCCACATAGAGCGGGGTGCCCTCGTGGGTGGCCACGGTGGCCATAGTGCTCTCCAGCATGTAGTTCTTGGCGTCCCCGACCACGGATTCGGGGATGTTGAGCTGATCGTAGGTGTCCATGTCCATAAAAACGTAGGACTCGCCGTCGTTGTACAGGTATTGCATCTCGCGCCGATCCACCTGGGCGTCCTCGACCTTGGTGTCGGAGTTGAAGGTGCGATCCACCACCTTGCCGCTGAGCACGTGCTTCAGCTTGGTGCGCACCACCGAGTTGCCTTTGCCGGGCTTGTGGTGCTGGAACCAGATCACGCTCCAGAGCTGGCCGTCCAAGTTGAGCACCATGCCGTTCTTGAGATCATTCGTCGAAACCATGAAAATCCTTTCAAAAGACAACCGCTCCATTCTACGACATCAGACGACCTACACGGGCGCTAAGCCGCTCGCAAGCTACACTTGAGCGCGTGTTTATCGGCATGGGGACGGTCATCAACGTCGGCACGGTGATTATCGGCGCGACGTTGGGGCTGCTGCTCGGGCACCGCTTCCGCGAGGACACCCGCACCCTCATCACCCAGACGCTGGGCCTGTTCACGCTGGTGATCGCGGGCCGTTCGATCGCGTCCGGGCTGTCGGCGGCGTTCAGCGCGGAGGTGGGGGAGAACGCCCCGATGCTGATCGTGCTGGTCTCGCTGCTGATCGGCGGCATTCTCGGCTCGCTGCTGAAGCTGGAAAAGCGGTTTGACGGCGCGGCGGACTGGCTGCGCGGCAAGGTCGCCAAAGATTCCGACCGGGGCCGCTTCATCGAAGGCGCGGTGACGTCCACCTTGATCTTCTGCGTCGGCCCGCTGGCGATCCTGGGTTCGCTTTCTGACGGGCTGGGCACCGGCATCGAACAACTCGTCATCAAATCGGTGATGGACTGCTTCGCCGCCATCGCCTTCACCGCCAGCTTCGGCATCGGGGTGATGGCGGCCGTCATCCCGCTGGCCATCTACCAGGGGCTGCTCACCCTGCTCGGCTACTTCCTGGGCAACTTCCTCACCGCCGGGCAGGTCGATTCGATCACCGCCACCGGCGGCGTGATCCTGCTTGGTTTGGGTATCCGGCTGGCCGGCGTCAAACACATCGCAATCGGGGACATGCTGCCCGCCCTGATCCTCGCCCCCTTGTTGACGTGGGGCGTTGCCGCTGTTTTGTAATACGTATCACTGGCAATTCCCGCGTTACTGTTGGGTTTCGTTCTCAAAAATGGGGTGCGGATAAGGGAGTTTGGACAATAGGGTTGCTCTGTGAGCGTGTTATTTGAGGAGTATGCGGGGTATCCGGATACGTTCGATGAGGTCATGGGGCCAAATGGGGCGATCCGGGATGCCTACAGCGGATTGACACGCCGATTCATGAAGATGGACCCCGAAGAAGTGCGGTCCCGTGCGGAATACCTGAAGACGCAATATATCGACCAAGGCGTCACCTTCGACTTGGGGGGCGAAGAGCGTCCATTCCCGTTGGACATCATTCCCAGGGTGATTCTGGAACATGAATGGGCAGAGCTGGAGGTGGGGGTGGCCCAACGGGTCCGCGCCATCGAGGCTTTCTTGGCGGACGTCTACGGTGAGGGCCGGGTGTTTCGGGACCAGGTGATCCCGCGCAAAGTGGTGGTCACCAGCCCGCACTACCACCGGGTGATGGCGCATTACACCCCCCCGAACGGGGTGCGGGTGCAGGTGGCCGGCATCGATCTGATCCGTGATCAGCAGGGCGTCTTCCGGGTGCTGGAGGACAACGTGCGGGTACCCAGCGGTGTCTCCTACGTGATCTCAAATCGGCACGCGATGTTCCAGGCCGTTCCCGAGATGACGAACCGGTACCGGATCAGCCCGGTAGAGGGCTATCCGCTGCAGTTGCTGGCCGCGCTGCGCAACGCCGCCCCCTCGGGCGTCGCCGATCCGGTGGTGGTGGTGTTGACGCCGGGTGTCTACAACTCCGCCTACTTCGAGCACTCGCTGCTGGCCCGGATGATGGGCGTGGAGTTGGTGGAAGGACGCGATCTGGTCTGCCACAACGGCCGGGTCTCGGTGCGCACCACGCAGGGGATGCGCCCGGTGCACGTGATCTACCGGCGGGTGGACGACGAATTCCTCGATCCGGCGCAGTTCAAGGCGGATTCGCTGCTCGGCTGCGCGGGCTTGCTGACGGCGGTGCGCGCCGGCAACCTGACCATCGCCAACGCGGTCGGCAACGGGGTGGCGGACGACAAGCTCGTCTACACCTACATGCCCGACCTGATCCGCTATTACCTCGGCGAGGAGCCCAAACTGGCTTCGGTGCAGTCGTGGCGGCTCGAAGAGCCCGCCCACCGCGAAGAGGTGATGGACCGGCTCGGCGAGTTGGTGATCAAGCCGGTGGACGGCTCCGGCGGCAAGGGCATCGTGATCGGCCCGCGGGCCTCCAAGGAAGAGTTGGAGAAGCTGCGCGCCAAGGTGCTCGAAGACCCGCGCGGCTGGATCGCCCAGCCGGTGGTGCAGCTATCCACGGTGCCCACCATGATTGACGGGAAAGTCCGCCCCCGGCACGTGGACTTGCGGCCCTTCGCCGTCAACAAGGGCGACGAGGTGTACGTGCTGCCCGGCGGGTTGACGCGGGTGGCGCTGCCGGAGGGCGAGTTGATCGTCAACTCCTCGCAGGGCGGCGGCTCCAAGGACACCTGGGTGCTGTCGGGCCCGAAGCCCAAGCGCGAGAAGGTGAACATTGCCGCCTTGGAAGCCATCCCGATGGTGGAACTCGGCGAAGAGATCATCCTGCCCTCGCATTCACAGCAGCAACAGCAACAACAGGACAACGGGGAAAGGGGGCGCCATGCTGAGTAGGATCGCAGAGTCCCTTTTCTGGATCGGCCGCTATCTGGAGCGGGCCGAGGACACTTGCCGCATCGTCGAGGTGCACCTACAGCTTTTGTTGGAGGATCCCTCGGTGGATCAGGAAGAGGCGGCCACCACCTTGCTTTCGGTGATGGGCTCGCCGGTGATCGAGACGCCCGACACCGCCGAGGTGATGCGGGCGCTGTGCTACGACGAGCTTTCCCCGTGTTCCATCGCCTCGGCTTTGGGCGGGGCCCGCGAAGCGGCCCGCCGGGCCCGCGAGACCGTCTCCACCGAGATGTGGGAGGCGATCAACACCACCTGGAACTCGGTGAAGGGCGGCCGGCTGCAGCGGATGCGTCCGGGCAGCGCCTTCACCCACATCCGCGAACGCTGCGCGGTCATCTCCGGCGTCGCCGACCAGACGATGAGCCACGACGAGGGCTGGCATTTCCTGAATCTGGGCCGGTCGATCGAACGCGTCGACATGACCGCCCGGATGATCTCCACCGCCACCTTCACCGCCGGCGCGAACGCTTGGACGAACGTGCTGCGCGGCTGTGGCGCCCACCATGCCTTCGTGCGCACCTACGGCGGCGTCACCACCGATGAGGACGCGGCCGAATTCCTGCTCTTGGACCGGCTGTTCCCGCATTCGCTGGTCTACACCCTGGGCGCGGCCGAAATCTCGCTGCGGCACCTGGATCAGAACCAACAGCGGGTCGGTTTCGACGACGAGGCGCAGCGGCTCTTGGGCACCTCGCGTTCGGCGTTGGAGTATTGCCCGCCGGACCAGTTGCTGCACGAGCTCACCGGCCGCATGGCGGACCTGCAGCGCACTTGTGTGAAGGTCAGTGAGGCGGTATCCGCAAAGTACTTCAGCGGCGCGGTAGCCGCGAGTTGGCAGGAGGGTTTCTGATGGGACAGCAGCTACGCATCGTACACCGGACGGGCTACCGCTACTCCGGCTTGGTGAGCGCCTCGCACAACGAGGCGCGGATGACGCCCCGCTCGAACCGGGAGCAATTCGTGCTCGCCGCCCGGGTGGATTTCACGCCGACGGCCTGGAAGCACACCTACACCGACTATTGGGGCACCCGGGTCACCGCCTTCGAAATCACCGAGCCGCATGACCGGCTGGACGTGGTGGCCACCTCCACCGTGGACATCGGAGACCGGATCACCGAAGGCCTGCACATCAGCTGGGAAGAGATCGCCGAGCCGAATCTGCTCGACGAACACTGCGAGATGCTGCAGTTGCGCTCGCATGTGGAACCCGGCGAAGAGCTGGCCGTGATCGCCGCCGCCATCGCGGCCGACGCCGGACGGCCCTCCGAAGCGGTCTCCGCCGTCGTGGAGCGGATCTTGAAGCAGGTCGACTACGTACCCGGCTCCACCGAGGTGCAGACCCGCGCCGCTGAGGTGTGGTCGAAAGGCGCCGGGGTCTGCCAGGACATCGTGCATCTCACCTTGGGGGCGCTGCGTTCCATCGGGATTCCCTGCCGCTACGTGTCGGGCTACATGATGCCTTCGGGAGAGCCGGTGGCCGGGCAGGCCACGGTGGGGGAGTCACACGCCTGGATGCAGTATTGGGACGGCCTTTGGGTCGGCCTCGATCCCACCAATGACGCCGCGCCAGGCCCCTTCCACGTGGAGGTCGGCGTGGGCCGCGACTACTTCGACGTGCCGCCGCTCAAAGGGGTGTACGCCGGATCGCAGACATCCGAGATGTTCGTCACCGTGGAGATGACGGCTTTGGCATAGCCAGATTACGAGCAGCGGGCCTCTTTGCAGGCGGGCTCGGTCTTCTGCGTGGACGTGCTGGTCGACGACGACTTCTTCTTGGTGGTGGTAGTCGTCTTCTTGGTGGTGGTGGTGGTCTTCTTGACGGCCTTCGGCTTCGGGATGGCCTTGGAGTTCGACTTCACGGTAAGACTTTGATACGCGGTTTTGGTGAAGGTGACTTTCGCGTACACGCTGTGCCCGCGATCCGAAGTGGTGACCTTGTGGCTGAGGCTGCTACCCTTCAGCTTGGTGCTGCCGCGATACCAGGTGACGGTGTACTTCACCCCGGAGGTGAAGCCACTCAACTTGAGCTTCAGGGTATGGCCTGGGGAGGCGGTGCCGCTCAGCTTCACCGTCCCTTTGGTGATCTTGCCCACGGCAACCAGCTTCGCGTTCGAGACGCGGGTGGCGCCGTTGTAACCGGGATAATTGCCGGCGATCCGCACCGAGAGCTTCTTGCCCAGATCGGCGGCTTTGACGGTGTAGGTGGCATTGGTGGCCCCGGTGATCGCCTTTCCGTTGCGCAGCCAGCGGTAGCTGAAGGTGGGGGCGGGATCCCACGCGCCCGGGCTGACGCTAACCGTCTGCCCGACCCGCACCGAGCCGCTGATGGCGGGCACCGGGGCGGCGGCGAAGGCCAGGCCGGTGATCTTCACCGGAGTGCTGTACAGCTTGATGCCCAACTGGGCTGGCTCCCATGCCGAACGGTAGGTCAAGGAGACGAAGACGTAGTTCCCCACGTCGGTGAGGGTGGGGGAGTAGGTGCTGGTGTCCGCCCCGACGATGGCGGTGGCGTTCGCCCCGGTGGCGTTGGAACTCACGTACCACTGATATTCGGCGGTGGCGCGGGTGTCTAGCGGGTAGGCATTCGGGGTGATGCCCAACTCGGCCCCATACTTCGGGTAGCCGGTGACCTGCATCAAGTTGGCGCTCGGGTAGGAGAGTTGCACGGCCAGCTCGCGGGACTTGCTGCCCGCGGCCGGCAGGCCATCGAAGACCGTCTGCCCGTCCACCTGCACTTCCGTGAGCAGCGGGTTGCCGTCGAAGAAGTTGCTGGGCAGGCTCTCAATCAGGTTGTGGCTGATGTTCAGGATCTGCAGTTGCGGCAGCTTGGCCAGCAGCGTGCTGGGCAGCGAGGTGAGCCGGGAGCCCGGCCAGCCTTCCACGAAATCGAGGTAGAGGGCGCGCAGGCTGGTGTTGTAATCAAGGAAGCCAGCCGGCAGGGTGCTCAGCGGGGTGTTCGAGAAGTGGAATTCCTGCAGCCCGGTGAGGCTCGCCAGCAGCGTTGACGGCAGCGAAGAGAACGAGCAGTGCCGCATGTTCAGGTAGGTGAGCTGCTGCAGGTCGTTGAAAACACCGATGGGCAAGGTGGTGAGCGGGTTGCACTTCCCGGTGATCGAATCAGTGAAGTAGAGGTTGCGCAGCCCGTACATGCCGGAGAAGGTGTTCACCGCGATGGAGGAGATGTTGTTGTCCCCGATGTCGAGCGTTTCCAGGCCGGTGAGCGCGTTGATTCCGGCCAAGCTGGTGATGCCGGCGCCGGAAAGATCCAAGGTGCCTTTGATGGAGGCCAACTGCTGCGAGGTGACCGTGCCCAAATTGACCGCGGTGGGCTTCCAATCGACCTTCTCCAGCGACATCTTCTGGAGCACCGCCCGCGCCAAGGCCGGATCGGGGAAATATTGCTGCAACGTGCCGGTGGCGGCTTGGCTGACACTGGTCACCAATCCGAGTAAAAGCCCCGTGATTAGGCCAAGCGCGCCAATGCGTTTCATGGGTTTCATTCTACTTCACCTCGCTAACCGCGAAAAACGTCTCTTGGACGTCCGAATCGGCCCCCACGATGTCGGTCGCCCCAGCCAACTCGGGCACTTCTTCGCCGTTGTAATAAACCTTCAAATCAGCCGTCTGCGTCCAGACCCGGTTGTGTCCGGCAAACAGCTTGGTGACGCCGGACAAGCCCGGAATCTGGGTGGCCCGGCTGGTGAACTCGGAGAGGCCAATCGGGGTGCCGCCCCAGGCCCAGACGGTGCCGTCCGACTTCAAGGCGTAGGCGGACTTTTCGGTGTTGACCACCTGCACCACCGAATCCAGATTCGGCACCTGGATCGGCAGGGTGGAATGCTCCAAGGCGATGTCGACGCCCAACTGGCCCTGGTCGTTCATGCCCCAGGCCCAGACGGTGCCGTCGGTGGCGAGCACGTAATTGGAGGTGTAGCCGCCGATCAGGGTGTCCACGTTCGGCAGGCCCTCAATCGGCATCGGCGTCTTCGAGTAATCCCAGTGGCCGGGCGACTTGGTGGTGTAGAAGCCCCAGCCCCAGACGCTGTTGTCGGCGCGCAAGGCCAAGCCGGAGAGCGGCGAGATGGATACCTGCACCACCTCGGTCAGCTTCACTTTCACAGGGGTGTCGCGGTCTTTGTCGGTGCCGTCGCCGACATAGCCCTGGCCCCAACCCCAGACGTTGCCGGAGGCGTCGAGGGCGTAAGCGGCGCCCCAGCGGGCCTCAATCCGGGTGATTGAGCTTAAGGTTGAGATTTTGGTGGGTTTAGACTTTGACGCCTTCGAGCCGATGCCCAACTGCCCATAGTTGTTGCGACCCCAGGACCAGACGTCCCCATTGGCGTCCAGCGCGTAGGCGGAGGACTCGCCGGCGGCCACCTGGACGACGTTGTCGACGCCCTGCAGCGCGGTGGGGCTCTCGAGTTTTCCGTCCGCGCCGGTCAGGCCGTTTTTCGCGTCCCCCCAGGCGTAGATGGTGCCCACCGGATTGAGGGCGGTCTCGACGGTGGGAGTCGGAGTGGCGCTTTCGGAAGGCGTTTCACTGGGCGTCGGAGCCGGGCTTTCGGACTCCGAAATCGTTGGCTCAGCAGAAGGTGAGTCTGAAGCTGAGGTTGAGACTTCCGGGCTAGTGGAGACTGACGCCACTGGGCTGGGGGAGGCGGGGCTGAGCTGGCCGGAGGCGATCAGCGCCGGGATGGCAATCGCCCCGGCAGCCACCGCGGTGATCAGCACCACGACGGCGACCCGGCCCGCGCGGCCGAAGCGCGGCGGCTTGGGCTCGGGAGGCTGGGCGTGCTTCGGCGCCTTGGGCTGGGCCGGGGCAGCCGGTTTGACGGCCACATCGGCGCTGGGTTTGGCCACGGGCTGCGGTGCGGGCACGGCGACGGGGGCCGGCTCGGGTTCAGGCTCGGGCTCGGGTTCAGGCTCCGGTTCTGGCTCAGGCTCCGGTTCTGGCTCAGGCTCGGGGACCGGCTCCGGCGCAGGCGCGGGCTCGGGTTCCGGTCCGGGCTCCGGGACGGGCTCAGGGGTGGGCTCGGGCCCAGCCGCAGCCTGCGGGACCTCGGCCGCATCGGCTTCCGCCGCAACTTCCGCAGCTGCTTCAGCTTCCTCGGCTTCGGGTTCCGGGGTGTGGACCACGAACCACGGAGCTTTGCTGCTCTGGGGCGCGGTGGGCGGCTTGATGATCCGCATCGCCGGGGTGCCCGGGGTGCTGATCGCATGGAGCGCCTCGCCGAAATCGGCGGCCGACTGGAACCCGCCCGCGGCGTCCAACGCCTCGGTGAGGATGTCCTCCAGGTTGCGCGGAATCGGGCGGAGCGGCTGCACCTCGGGGCCCGCGTTCGGGGCGATGCCGGTGAGCAGCGAATACAGGGTGGCGGCCAGCGAATAGACATCCGCGCGCGGCGAGAAGGTGGCGAAGGATTTCGGGGGGCTCCACGGGCTGGGCAGGTGCTCGCCAGAGACCGCCAGCGCGTTCGCGATGCCGAAATCCGCCAGCGCCGGATGGCCGAAGGTGTCCTGCAGGATGTTCGAGGGCCGGATGTCCCCGTGGAAGATCTGCCGCAGGTGGGCCGTCTCCAAGGCGCCGGCCAACTGCACGCCGATGGAAATCACCTTGGGGGCGGGCAGCGGGGAGGTGTCCAGCGTCAACTCCATGTTGACGATTGAATAGCGCTCCATCAGCACGCACGGGCGGCCATCCTCCAACACGCCGCCGCCCAGCACCTTGGCGATGTTCGGATGCTTGCCGAGCGCGGTGAGCGGGCCAATTGCCCGATGCAGCCGGGTGATCAAGGCTTCGTCGGTGAAGTTGAGCACTTTAACGGCCACATAGCGCCAGCTCTGCGCGTGGCGGTATTCGTAGACGTCGGCAAAGCGTCCCTGCCCGAGCAGCCCTTTATATTCAAAGCCTGGCAGACGCGGCGCTTCGGCCCCCCGAATCATCTGAGTCATGTCATGCACAGCTTAGTGAGTTTCCTCGTGAATTGGAGCATTGTCCTCATGACAAGGCGTTTGCAAATGGACAAGAGCGGAGTTGTCCAAATCGTGGTCGCCATTAAGGGTATCCTTGCTCGCATGGATGCTATTTCTTCTGTTCCGTTGCCAAAAAACGAACCTGTCTACACCTACGCCCCCGGCTCCAAGGAGCGCGCGGAGTTGGAAGCGGCGCTGAACGCCGCATATACCGCCGGCCCCAAGGATCTGGTCGGCGTCTATGGGGCCGAGCGGCGCCCCGGCGGCGGCCATGAGCTCGCCGTCACCATGCCCAGCGAGCACGCGCACGTGTTGGGCATCACCCACCAGACCACCAAAGAAGACGCCCTGGCCGCCATCAACGCCGCCTTGGGCGTGGCCCCGGAATGGGCGAATACCTCCATTGACGACCGCGCCGCGATCTTCCTGCGCGCCGCGGAGCTGATCACCGGCCCGTATCGCGCCAAGATCAACGCCGCCTCCATGCTGGGCCAGGGCAAGACGGCGCAGCAGGCCGAGATCGATTCCGCCTGCGAGCTGGCCGACTTCCTGCGCTTCAACGTCGCCTACGCGCGGCAGATCTACGCGGAGCAGCCGAACAGCTCGCCCACCATTTGGGATCGGCTCGACTACCGCCCGCTGGACGGCTTCGTCTACGCGATCACCCCGTTCAACTTCACCGCCATCGCGGGCAACCTGCCGTCCTCCCCGGCCTTGATGGGCAACGTCGCCATCTGGAAGCCGTCGGTGACGCAGCAGTTCGCCGCCTCGGTGTTCGCGGACATCCTCAAAGAGGCCGGCCTGCCCGACGGCGTGATCAACATGCTGCCCGGCCACGGCAAAGAGATCTCCGAGGTCGCGCTCGCCCACGAGTCGCTGGCCGGCATCCACTTCACCGGCTCCACCCGCACCTTCCAGTCCATCTGGTCGGAGATCGGCCAGAACATCCATCGTTACCGCTCCTATCCGCGCCTAGTCGGCGAGACCGGCGGCAAGGACTTCGTGCTCGCGCACTCCAGCGCCAACCCGGAGGTGCTGGTCACCGCGCTGATCCGCGGCTCGTTCGAGTACACCGGCCAGAAGTGCTCGGCCGCCTCGCGCAGCTACATCGCGCGCAGCGTCTGGGAGAAGATCAAGGACGACTTGATCGCCAAGACCAACGCCATCAAGGTCGGCGACGTGCGCGACCTGTCCAACTTCACCTCCGCCCTCATCGACGAGCGCGCCTACAACAAGCTGGTCGGCGCCATCGAGAAGGCGAAGGCGGAACCGGACGCGCAGATCATCGCCGGCGGCGGCTACGACCGCTCCGTCGGCTGGTACGTCCAGCCCACGTTGGTCACCTCCACCAACCTGGCCAACGACGTCTTCACCACCGAGTTCTTCGGCCCGCTGCTCGGCATCTACGTCTACGAGGATTCCGAATACGAGACCATCGTGAAGCACATTGACGCCACCTCCGCCTACGCGCTCACCGGCTCCATCATCGCCGACGACCGCCGCGCCATCGGGATCGCCGAAGTCGGCCTGCGCAACGCCGCGGGCAACTTCTACATCAACGACAAGCCCACCGGCGCCGTGGTCGGCCAGCAGCCCTTCGGCGGCGGCCGCGCCTCCGGCACCAACGACAAAGCCGGCTCCGTGTGGAACCTGATCCGCTGGGTCTCGCCCCGCGCCATCAAAGAATCCCTGGTCCCGCTCAAAACCATCGATTACCCCCACATGTGGTGACGGCTCAGTGGTCGCTTCGCGTCGCGTTCGCTTCGCTCACACTTCTTGTGTTCGTCGGAGTGCCTTCGGCTCCTCCTCACTGGATTCCCGGGCTACGCCCGAGAATGACGGGGTCGGGTCTCGTCATCCTCGACCGAAGGTCGGGGATCCAGTTCGCGACATGCCGAAGGCATTTGGAGCGAACACACTGAGCCCGAGCGAAGCGAGGACAATTTCGCGGAGCCGCGTTGAAAGCGAAGTGAAGACCGGTACGGAGGGTGGCGGGTGGCGGTAAACTAGCCGCTTGTGACTGAGATTGTTGATGCCGGGGAACGGCTGGAGGAGTCGACGTCGACGGCGTCGTTAAGGCGGACGGAGGCGCGCAGCGAGGAAATTGAGCGGCAGATCGCGGTGGATCCGTCGGGATTCAAGATGCTGACGGGGGATCGGCCCACCGGGAATCTGCACATTGGGCATTATTTCGGGTCGTTGGTGAACCGGGTGCGGCTGCAGGACGCGGGCGTGGAGACGCTGGTGCTGATCGCCGATTACCAGGTGATCACGGATCGCGACGGGACGGGTCCGGTGCAGGAACGGGCGCTGTCCCTGGTGGCCGACTATCTGGCCGTGGGCATCGATCCGGAGAAGACGGTGATCTTCAACCATTCGATGGTGCCGGCGCTGAACCAGTTGCTGCTGCCGTTCCTGTCGTTGGTGACGGATTCGGAGCTGCGCCGCAACCCGACGGTGAAGGCCGAGTTGGAGGCCAGCGGGGATCGGGCGCTGAGCGGGCTGCTGCTCACCTATCCGGTGCATCAGGCGGCGGACATTCTGTTCTGCAAGGCGAATCTGGTGCCGGTGGGCAAGGATCAGTTGCCGCATCTGGAGCAAACCAGGGTGGTGGCCCGGCGCTTTGACGAGCGCTACGGGCGGGTGAACCCGGAGCGGCCGGTGTTCCCGCAGGCCGAGGCGCTGCTCTCGAAGGCGTCGTCGGTGCTCGGGATGGACGGCCACAAGATGAGCAAATCGCGGGGCAACACCATTGACATTGGCATGGACGCGGACACCACCGCCAAGCGGATCAAGAAGGCGGTCACCGATTTGGATCGGCACATCACCTATGACCCGGCGAACCGGCCGGAGGTCTCCAACCTGGTGCTGCTGGCGGCGTTGACGACCGGGCAGGCCCCGGAAGCGATCGCGGCGGAGATCGGCGATGGGGGAGCGGGCACGCTGAAAAAGCTGGTCACCGAGTCGGTGAACGAGTACTTCGCCCCGATCCGGGCGCGGCGCTCCGAATTGGCGGCCGATCCGGGCTATCTGCTCAACGTGCTGCGCGATGGCAACAAGACCGCGAACGAGATCGCCGACGCCACTTTGGACGAAGTACGCCTCGCCATGGGGATGACATTCTGACCAAGTTCGTCTTTTTGCAGCCTTGAGCACCTGAACTGGGGTTTTCCCACTATTTCACGGGTTGAGATATGGCTGATCCAGATGCCCGGTTTCCTTGAAAAACGAGCCTCAATAGGAAAAGATTGGGTAGTTGCAACTATCGATGTGGGGAGTGGGGACACCCTACGTCAAAACTGCTGTGAGGGCAGAAGGGGGATCCGCAATGCTGCGTACGCGCGTATGGAAGCGGTTCATGGCAGGTACCAGCGCCTTTGCGTTGCTGTTTGGGCTGACGATGCCCAGCAATGTCGCGGTCGCTGACGATACCGATTGGCAAGCCACTGATTTCGCCGTCACCGGCGGTGAGGTCACCGGCTTCACCGACGCCGGCAAGGCGAAGTGGGACGTGGCCGCGGACAAGGCGCTCACCGTCGTAGGGACAAGTGCGTCCAAAATCGCCGACACCGCGTTTATCAACCTCGGCATCGAGAAACTCACGCTCACTACCGGATATACCGAAATCGGCGCCCAGGCATTTCGGGACAACAAGATTTCCGAGCTTGATCTGGAAAACGTCACCAAGGTGGGCGCGGACGCGTTCGGGAACAACCGGCTCACTGATTTGACGGCCGACAACCTGGAGGAAATCGGGTCGAAAGCCTTCGCCAACAACCAATTGCGCCAAGTCACCCTCGACGCCCTCACCACCATCGACCCGCAAGCCTTCGACGGCAACGGCAAAGTCGTGCAGGTGCTCACCTCGTCCACCGCCGTCGACGGCAGCGATTCGAGCTACACCGCCGGCTCCGGTTTCGTGATCAACCCCACGCAGGTCACCGTGCACTTCGTCGACGACGCTTCCCCGCCGAACGCGGTGCAGGCCGACAAGACCTATGGTGACGACTTCTCCACCGCCGATCTGTACTCGGTGGGCGACACCGTCAGCTTCAACGCCCCCGACGTGTCCGGCTACCGCGTCATCCCCCCGGCCAGCCAGTCGATCACCTTGGCCGCCTCCGGCAACGAGGTCACCTTCAGCTATGAGGAGATGACCGGCTCTCCGGTGATTTACGCCATCGACCATGTGGTCGCCAACGGGGCGGTAGTGGACGAGGCTGAGTTGAAGAGCTGGGCCACCGCGGAGGACGCCTGGGGCACCCCGATCCCGGCCTCCAGCATCAAGGTACAGCCCACCAGCGTGAACACCACCACCGCGCATACGGAGACCGTCACCTATGAGGCCACCGACGCCTATGGCAACACCGCCGTGAAATCCATCACCGTGCGGGTGGGCGCCTCGCCGATGGACGAATGCATCGATTCGGCGCAGACCGCCCCGAACTGCTGGACGTACAACGACTTCGAGTACGCCTCCCGCACCGAGACCGTCTCGGTTACGAAATACCCCACCGGCGACTATACCGAAAGCGTCACCGGCCTGGCCGTGATCGGCCTGAGCAACGCGGGCAAGACGAAAATGACCGCCAGCGGCACCCCGGCCGCGGTGAAGTCGACCCTGGTGCTCCCCGGCCTGCACCCGGTGCAGAACAAGCCGGTGGTCGCCATTTCCAGCGCGGGGACGAACAAATTCTCGTCGATGCTGACCTCCACCCAGATGTCAAACCTCGACCTGTCCCACATGACTGATCTGGAGATCGTCGGCAACCAGGCCTTCGCCACCACCAGCACCAACACCTCGGCGGCTTATGGCTCCATCAATTTCGGCGCGGCCGGAGCCCGGCTCACCAAATTGCGCGCCATCGGCGACAACGCGTTCGCCTGGAACAAGGTGGTGAACCTCGACCTCAGCGGCCTCACCGCGTTGACCATCCTCGCCGACTTCGCCTTCTCGGACGGCTCGGGCAACACCACCGCCAACACCGGCGGCCACGCCCTGCAATCCATCGATTTTTCCAACCTGCCCAACCTGCTCGTCATCGGCGACAAGGAAGGCGCCGGCGGACGCGCCTTCATCAACTCCCAGTTGCGCAGCCTCGACCTCTCCGGAGCGCCAAACCTGGAACAGCTCGGCATCGCCGCCTTCTGCGGCGCCGGCTCGGGCAGCATCAACATCGCGCCGTTCCCGGTGGACCTGTCCATGCTGGACAAACTCAAGATCATCGGCCAGTTCGCCTTCCGCGACTATCCGATCAGCAACCTGAACATCTCCGGCATGGACTCCCTGGAGCGCATCGACGGCAACAACTTCGGCCACGTCGGCGGCACGGTGTTCGAAATCAAAGACGACCCCAAGCTGACCGCCATCAACCCGGAGGTGTTCCTGCAGAGCACCCCGGCCCGCCTCCCGCTGACCATCTCCGGCATCACCGAACTGGTCATCGACAACAACGACTCCCTGGTGACGCTGCACCGCACCGGCACTGGCACCAACGGCATCGCCACCACCGCCGGCGGATTCGACGACTTTACGAACCTGACCACCCTCACCATCACCAACAACGACTCCCTGCCCACCATCGAAGCCGTCTATTTCCAGACGTACACCACCCTGACCACCATCACCATCGCGAACAACGACGCGCTGGCCACCATCCCGTACCGGGCCTTCACCAACGCGCCGGTGACCACCTTGACCATCGCGGACAACGACGCGCTGACCACTATCGGCCAGGAAGCCTTCATGCGCAACCGGCTCACCTCGCTGGATCTGTCCACCAACCCGATGCTCACCACCATCGGCATTAACGCCTTCTCCCAGAACAACCAGGGCAATCCCGCTAACACCTCCACCATCGGCGGCAACGATCTGACCAGCCTCAACCTCAGCGGATTGACGCACTTGGAGACCATCGGCAACGAGGCTTTCGCGAACGCCCAGCTCACCGGCACCTTCGATTTCTCGACGAACACCGCGCTGAAGTACATCGGCACGCGCGCCTTCCGCTCCAGCCCGATCACCGGCATCGTGCTGCCGCAGTCCATCGAGATGATCTCGATCATGGCTTTCGGCCACTATGACTCCGACACGCTCGTGCTCGAAGATCTGCCGAACCTGAAAATCCTCGCCGCCGGCTCCTTCGGGCAAAGCGGCACGGAGTATTCCACCGCCCCGTTGAAATACCTGGAGCTGCGCAATCTGCCCGCGCTGGTAAACCTCAACCGGCCGGGCACCGAATACACCGGCACCCCGGTCGTTGCCGGAGATTACAACACGGACATGGTGGTGGAAACCGCCTATTGCGTCGGGCCCGGCGCGGACGGCATCCTCGGTACCTCGGACGACACCACCCAGGGTGCCGTCGCCGGCGTTTTCGGCGCCGGATTGGTAAACCTGGAGACGCTCGTGATTGACAATGTTGGACTGGTCGGCATCCCGACGCGGGCTTTCTTCCGCAGCCCGCTCACCAGCCTGACCATCGCCAACATGCCGAATTTGAAGAAGATCGGCGTCTACGGCGACAAGAACCCGGACGGCACCAACATCTCCGGCGTCACCAACGACGGCCCGTTTGAGGCCGCGCGGCTGACCGAACTCACCCTCGACAACCTGCCTTTGCTGGAGACCATCGGCAACGAGGCGTTCGTGAACTCGCCTTTGCAGAGCCTGACGCTCACCAACCTGCCGCAACTCAAGGAGATCGGCGAGCGCGCCTTCCAGAACGCCACCGCGTTGACCGAACTGGATCTGTCCAACCTGCCCAGCCTGGAGATCATCGGCGACAACGCTTTTGAACTCGCGCCCATCGCCAGCCTGGATCTGAGCGGTGACACGTCCCTGCGGCTGATCGCCTACCGGGCGTTCTACTCCAACCGGCTCACCACCGTCGACTTCAGCGATTTGAGCGCCCTGGAGATCATCGGCTCGCGGGCCTTCTCCGACGGCTCTGCCCCCGGCAGCGGTGGCGGCGGCTCGTTGATCACCAAAGTGATACTCAAGAACAACACCTCGCTGCGCATCATCGGCAGCGTCGACGGCGGCAACCTGGGAGACGCCTACAAGGCGAACACCTACAACCTTTGCGGTGAGGGCGGCCGCACTTTCTACGGCGCTCGGCTCACCGAGCTGGACCTTTCCGAGGCCCCGAACCTGGAATCCGTCGGCTTTGCCGCCTTCCTCAACTCCCCCCTCGAATCTTTGGACTTCACTGGCCTGAACAAGCTGCAATACATCGGCATGTTGTCCTTCGCCGCTTACCAAGGCACCGAACTGACCATCAAAGACCTGCCGGAACTCTACGAGATCGGCGGCTTGGCCTTCTCGGCGGGGCGCACCAACACCAACCTGACCAGCCTGACGCTGGAGAACCTGCCCAAGCTCACCTACATCGCCGAGCAGCAGGCCTTCAAGGCGGACGCAAACGGCGTATATACCAACCTGGTGCAGGGCTACAACACCACCCACGTCGGGCCGCCCTATCCGCAAGACACGGCGAACACCGCCAAGAAGGCCTACGAGAAGCTCACCAACCTGGTGCTCAGCGACCTGCCGCTGCTGAACAACATCCCGCCATACATCTTCTTCGCCTCGCCGCTCACCTCGGTGCAGCTCAGCGGCCTGGATTCGCTCACCGCCATCGGCGACAGCGCCTTCTACAAAGCCCAGCTCACCGAACTCAGCCTGGACAACCTTTCCGCGCTGGCGGACATCGGCTACCGGGCCTTCTACTCCAGCCCGATCACCACGCTGAGCACCGGCGGGCTGACCTCGCTGCGCACTATCGAGGCCGAAGCCTTCCACTCGGCGAAGGTGGACCACCTCGACCTGTCCGACACCAACGGCTTCCTCGGCTTCCCCTTCTGGATCGACCAGTCCTATGGCATCCACAAGGGCGCCTTCGGCACCGCCGGGCTGCGCTACGTGCTGCTGGGCGGCATCGGCGCCGAGAACGGCTCCGACCAGCTCTATTGGGGCTCGTGGTCCGAAGCCGCCGGGACGTGCGACGCCAACAGTTGGTGCATCCCGGTGTTCACCCAGGAGAACGATTCCGCCGAACTGAACGCCAACCAGACCTTCAACGGCAACACCTCGGTGCCGGTCTACACCCTGAACGGCTCGCAGGCGGTCGTCACCCAAGACGGCTACCAGATGAACCCCGCCAAGATCCTCGTCCACCCCGTCGAGCGCACCGCCGGGGATGACGGCATCCTCAACACCGGCGACGACGTGCTGGTGCCCATCGGCAAAGACCGGGTGATCACCGTCACCGAAGCCCCGAAGACCGGCATCACCATCACCCCGCCGCGGATCACCGGCTACTTGCAGCACCTCGACATCACCGGCGTGGACGTGCCCGCCAACCCCGACCCGCCGGACGGCTATTCGCTGGAAATGACCATCGAGTATGACCGCGACCCGTACGGCACCTCCATCGGCTTCGACATCCACCAGCCGCTAAACGGCACCCACACCTACGACCTCATCGGCCAGACCCTGGTTTCCAAGCTTTACATCGACGCCACCGGCACCGGCGGCGTGCTGCCGGCCGGCTCCTACTTCGAGATCTACTACGACCCCACCCGGGTGCAATGGCAGACCCAGGTAATCTCCGGCTTCACCATGGTGGACAACCCGGGCACCGGCGTGCTGCGGATGACGCTGACCACGCCGATCAACCCCGGCTCCCCGTTCACCTATCCGCTCACCTGGAAGCTCATCCCCGGCCCAACCGAGGAAGGCCGCGAATTCCCCATCGCGATCACGCTGTACGACCAGAACGGCGATCCGATCATGGACACCCCGGAGACCACCTATCTTTCCGGCTACTACTCCACCCCGGCGCCGATCAAGTCCATCTGGATCGACAACGACGGCAACCAGCGGATCAACGAGGCGACCGAATGGATCTCCGCGGACGGCAACAACCTGAACGTCGGCGCCTACGATGACGCGGAGCACGAATACAAGAACACGGACAACCTGAAGGCCGTGTATCGGATCAAGGTGACAAAGCTCTCGCGCAACATCCGCGAGATCACCTACACCGACACCCTGCCCAGCTATGAGGCCTACGATCCGGGCGGCGACGTCACCAAGATCGCCACCTTCGACCCGGCCGAGAACGATCCGTGCTGGACGGTGGCCGAATTCATCGACCATGACAATGACGACAGCACCCCCTACGACCCCGACCTCGACATCGCCACCAAGCTGAGTTGCACCTATACCGGCCTGGCCACCATGAATCCGCCCGCCGCCCCGGATCTGGTGGTGCGGTTCCCGGACGCGGTGCCGAATCAGCAGATCGTGAACAACTCCGATTACACCGCGCTGCTGCACCAGCCGGCCGGCTCGGAGGTCACCTACGACGACAATGGCGTGCTCACCTGGGAGAAGACGCTCACCGGCTCGGATGCGATCAGCGTGCTGCTCACCGCCGACCCACCCGGCAACATGGTGAAGAAGCCGTACTGGCCGCACAACGGCGCCGTCACCGACGTCGACGGCGATGTCATCTACGGCAAATGGGGCTGGTTCCTGGACACCAGCGCCGAGAAGAACGGTGAGATGGCCTGGAACATCGGCGTCTCCGGCAAGGACGGCAACGGAAACCTGCTTCCCGCGGGCGACTACTTCCGCGACTTCATTTACGAAGACCACGACCTCGACCCGCGGATGCAATATGTGGGCGTCTCCCTGGGCTATTCCAGCGCCGCGTTCGGCAAAGTCACGGTGACCGCCTACGACGCCGCCGGAACCGTGCTCTACCAGGTGAACAACACCTCGGGCACCGACGACGTGATGCCCGCCGGGCAGAGCGCGCAGGCGTTCAACAAGAGCGTGGTGCGCTTCCCCGCCGCCATCCAACCGAACATCGCCAAGGTGACCCTCAGCGCCCCCTCGCTGAAGGTGTACTCGGGAGACAACGTCACTTGGTATTTGATCACCAAGCTGCGCAATCCGGGCGCGAAGGAGAACAGCTACGAGTGGCTGCACTCCAATGATCCGGCCGCGGCCACCGATCCGGCCTACAACAACAATCCCAGCCTGCTCTCCGACGGCGACCGACTGCACTACAACACCCAGCGGGCTTCAGGCAGCTACACCACCTACGGGCCGGTCTTCACGATCGGCGACGATTACTACTTCAACTCCTGCGACCTCACCGCGCGCACCCTGGTGCACTACGAGAACGGCCAGCAGCAGCTCAGCCAGCAGTTGGGCGTCAGCACCGCCTTCATGCAGATCCACAATGTCTCCGAGGCGGTCGGGCTGACCAAGACCTCCACCAGGGGCACCGGCCCGTTCGGCACCGGCGCCGCGCTCGGCTACCAGCTCAAACTGGACACTTACGATGTGCCGCTGGGCTCCACCGGCGTGGTCACCGGCACCGGCAACTACACGCCGATCACCGCCACCGGCTTGGACACCGTGTTCCACAACTGGGAGGTTATCGACGTGATCCCGGAGGGCTTCACGCCGTACACCGACACCGAATACCCGGCCCGCAAGACGGCCACCACCAACGACGACCTGTTCATCCCCAGCGCGCTGCTGAAAGCCGCGACGGTGGATCCAGCGAACCCGGCGGCGGGCTCCACGCTGAAGATCACCTACGAGGCGGACGCCTATGAGGTGACGCCGTGCGTCGACAACACCCTGCCCACGCCCGACGGAGACTGCGACGACCCGGAAGACACCCCGGCCGTCACCCGAGACATCCTGCGCATCCACGCCGACTACCTGGCGCTGAACCTGCTCAACGACCCCAATAACACCAACCCGGCCAACTCCGGCATCTTGGGCACGCTCAACGGCACGGTCGCCTCCGACTTCACCGACGGCACGGTGACGAACAAGGCCTACATGAGCTACGCCGACGACCCCGGCGTGGTGAAGGTGGACAAGCAGTCGCTGAAC
>JAISTQ010000010.1 GCA_031272505.1 Propionibacteriaceae bacterium | reverse complement strand
GCTTCGAGCCGCTGGAGGCCAACGTCACCGGAACAAGAACTAGCGGACTGGCAAGGTCAGTGTTGTCAATGCCTCTCCATTTGAGCATTCCAACGGCCATGTAACAGACGTTGATGCCGCGTTCCTGATACTCGGCGTCGGCCCGACGTGCGAGAGTACGGAGCTTTCTTCCGAGATCAGGTTCGGAGTGAGCGGTTTGGAGTTCCTTGGTCTTTCGAACTCCGTTCAGCACGGCGGTCTGCGGGGGCTCTTCTGCTCCGTCGGGCAGTGGGAGAAACGAGAACTCTGCCCCTGACCGCAGACCGCGCTCTATTTCCGTGATGTCCGGTGACGTGACTACGACGGTGTGCGACTTGGTTTCTCGGTAATTCAGCAAGGGGCTGCGCAGGGAGACCTGGAGGAGGTCCTTCTTCCAATGCTCCAACGCGTTGGCCACTTCAGCTTGAACCGGGTCTTCGTGGATCTGGGACACGGAGAAATTATCTCACCGGATCTGACTCCGTCGGTAATGGGCCTCCAGAAGCGGAACTTGGACGAAGCCTTCGGGGGTGCTCTTGGTCCTCGCCTGGCGGGACATGAACTGGGCATGTCCCCGTATCCGGCTTTGGGTCAGGAGTTTGGGCGATTGGAGGCGTTGCCAGCCGCCTGAAGTTGGGTTCGATGCGGGCGCTTTCGGCGGGCCGCGACTACCCGGTTAGGTAATATCTTCCATAGTTGTGTAAGATGTTCCCTATCGTCTGATTGGAGGCACTTTGATGATTCTCGCTGAGCAGGTTGCGGGTTTTGATGGCCGCAAGCTGGTGTTTGGCGGTGTGTTTGCGGTGGCGAACCGGCTGCAACGGTTGTTGGATGCCCGGCTGCCCGAGTTGACCGCCCGGCAGTGGTGGACATTGGTCATCCTGGATCTGTTCGACCAGCCGCCGACGTTGACCCAGTTGGCCCAGGCTATGGACACTTCGCACCAGAACGTGAAAGGCATCGTCAAGCACTTGGAGGCGGGCGGTTTCGTCGAGCTGGTCCCTGACCCGAGGGATGCCAGGGCGCAGCGGGTTAATCCCACGGCGAAGGTGGCTCAGTGGTCTGGGGCGACGTTGGGCCAGCAGCAAGCGTTCATGGACGCCATGTTCGCCGGAATGTCCGACGCGGAGGCCGCCACCCTCGGTGAGGCTCTGTTGAAGGTCCATGCCGCTTTGGGTGTGCTTGAAGACGAGAAGGGAACCCGCCGATGACTACAGCCGTCGTATTCGCCAGCAAGCATGGCACCACCGCTCAGGTCGCCGACCAGATCGCCGAAGCGCTGGACGGGGCCACGCTGATCGACCTGGGCGTGAATCCCTCCCCAGAACTGGGCTCCTTCGACGCCATCGTGGTAGGCGGGCCAGTGTATGCCGGGCAGCCGATGAAGGCGTTGAAATCGTTCCTGGCGGCGCACGCCAACACTTTGTTGGCCAAGCCGCTGGCCCTGTTTGTTTGCGGTATGGAACCCGACCCGGCCAAACGCGATGCGGAGATCGCCGCCACATACGGTGAGCCGTTGAGTTCCCACGCGGTAGGAGTGTGGTTCGCCGGTGGGGCATTCCGGTTCGACAAGCTGGGCTTCCTGGAGAAGGCCATCGTCAAACGCATCGCCCATGTCACCGAGTCCACCACGATTCGCTATGACGACGTACCCGCGCAGATCGCAGCAGCTCTGAAAGGCGCACAATGAGCGACTGAGAGCGTCGGCGTCGAACTGCCGATTCCCTGGCGTCGGCGTACCCGCTGGGACTCATCCAAGCCTGCCGCCGGTTCTTCACGCCGCTGCGCTTGAGGAACACGCCGACCGTGACCCGGTGGACGCCGAACTCACCGGACACCGTTTTTCTGACAGTCCGTTAGTAGAGTTGGCTCGTGGCCAGTCAGTTTTCCCGCACCGAGTTGGAGCAAGCACAGCACGCGATTGCGTCGATGCTGCACAAGTTGTCAAAGTCGCAGCAGACGATGGAGGCCAAGGGCAGCATCAAACCGGGGTCGTCGCAGCAGACGCTCATGGGCCGCCGGGTCGCCGCGTTGAAGGTTGCCGATGCGCTGATTCAGGAAGCCTTGGAGGGGCTGCCAATGGCTGTGTTTTCGACCGGCGAAACTGGCCGTATTTTCGACCGGCGCTGACAGAGATGGGGGCAGGACGATGGACGAAGAACGCGAATCCTCGCTTGTGGTGGTGGTTTTCGGCAGGATGTTGATGCTGCTCTACGCCGCCGCTCTCGGGGTGGCGGCATACCTGTACGCCCCCAGCCTGTACCTGTTCCTGGAACCGCTGTCATGGGAGATCTTCTTTTTTTTCGGCGCGATCTTCCCGGTGGCGTTCCCGTTCGTCGTCTACTGCGTGCCCTGCATTCCGCTGTATCTGCTGTGCGACAAAGTGGTCAAACGCTCCAGCATCCCGTTTTCGGTGCTCTGTGGGCTGCTCGCGGGAGCCCCGGTCGCCTACGCGTTCACGATACTGTGGTTCGTGGAACATGCGTTCGGCGGCACATGGCCGACCGCGGGAGCTTGGCTCTTCGGCGGCGTGAGCATGATGCTGATCGCCTTCTTAATGTCCTTGAATCCCGGTGCCCGAAACTGATCCGGTAACCCGTCAACCCACCAGCACTGCGATCAACAACTCTAACCCACTGATTAGGGGACTGACCTGTAGCTCATGCCCTCGTCCCGGAGTCGGGCTACCTCGGCCCGCTGGGACTCATCCAAGCCCCGCCGCTGGTTCTCCACGCCGTTGCGTTTGAGGATTACGCCGACCGTGACCCGGTGGACGCCGAACTCACCGGACACCTCGGGCACAGGCTTGTGGTTGGCGATAATGTGGGTGATACTCGCTGAAAGGGGGGCGCGGTGAGCAGTGCACGGACGACGTCCTGCCCTGGGGCGTCGAGAACACAGTCAAACTGATGGGCTGGACCACCGGCTGGGTGCCGTTCGCCACCGCCCCCGAAGGGGGCTACGACGCCCTCATCCTCGACCTCAACCCCGGCCGCCACGGCACCTACGGCCAAGTCTGGATTCTCAGCCCCGGCAGCGACCTGGTCGCCGACGACCTCCCCGTCGCCCCCTCCTTCACGGATCTCTCCATGGAACTGTTCGTCCGCCTGAAGTCCCGCCGCTTCCACATCGAGAACAACTGGTTCATCTTCGACGACGACTGGCTCTCCTGACGTGCTCGCGCAGCGCCGGTACCAGTGTTCGACGATGGGGGTCAGTGGGGAGCCCGTGCGCTCCGCTTGATCAGCGAGTAGGTGATGATGATCGCATAGATAGCGACGAGGCTGTCAGCGGACATGGAAACGTATTTCCTATGAAAAATGTTCTCTCAGATGCACTATTTCATAGGAAAAACGTGTTTGTGCCGCAGGAGCGAATTCGCGACAACGTGCCTTGAACAGCGGGAGACGACCCCGCAGGCCTGGCCTCATGGTTGCCAGATGAAGGCGGCGAGGCGGCCGGTGCGGGGGCCGTCGCGGCGGTGGGAGAACAGGGTGGGGGTTTCGACGGTGCAGGGGTCTTCGCGGATGACGTCGCAGCCGAGGCGGATCAGTTCGGCGGCGGCTCCGGCGCCCAGATTGATGGCGGGGGTGCCTTGGCGGGAGCGGGCTTGGGTTTCGGGGATGCGCTCCCAGGCGTCGGCGGCCATCTCAGCGGGCACTTCGTAGCAGGCCGCGCAGACGTGCGGGCCGATCCAGGCGGTGATCGGGCCCGCGTCCAGTTGCCGCATCGCGTTGACGACCGCGTCGAGCACCCCGGCTAGCAGGCCCACCCGTCCGGCATGGGCGGCACCCACCACTCCGGGCGCGGCCAACAGCACCGGCACGCAGTCGGCGGCTCGGATAGTGAGCGCCACATTCGTCTCGACGGTGACCAGCGCGTCGGCGCGCGGCAAAGCCGGCTGCCCGGCAATCGCGTCACCTACCTCGCTGCCCTCATGCCAATTGGCCCGGAAACCGTGGTCGACGGTGAGCACATCCCGCCCATGTACCTGGGCAACCGCCACCAATTGCCGCACCCCCAGGTGACTCCGGACGAGTTCGAAGTTGGCCAACACGTCGTCCAACCGGTCGGTGTCGCTCATCCCCAGATTCAGCGAATCGAAAGGCGGTTGGCTTACCCCGCCGTCGCGGTCCGTGCAGGCCAGTTGGGCGTCGGCCAGCTCCCGGCGGGTGATGAACATGGGTCAACTCTAAGAGTTGATTCACAAGTCCTCAACTACGATCGCTCCGCTCAACACTTCCATCGGTTCAGTCATCCAAGCAAGCTCGGATGCCTCTCACCTCAGTCGTGTTTCCGGTGGCCGCTGAACAGCACCTCGCGGTGTCGTCGGGCGCACCCACGTGCCACCAGCACGAGGGCGACCCTCCTCCTTGCGATGCACCATCCATCGACCATCCTCGCTACCTTGACGACTTGTGAATCAACTCTTAATCGGATGTCTGCTGCAACGCCGGAGTTGACAGGCCGGTACTTTGTGTTACCATATACTGGTATCTGGTAACACCAAGTAGCTCAGGAGGGCCAAGTGGACGATCTCACCGAACTGCTCAAGGGCGTGCTGGAGGGCGCGGTTTTGCAGATTCTCAAACGGGGGGATAACTACGGCTACGAGATCGTCCGGGCCTTGAACTCAGTGGGGTTCGAGTCGGTCTCCCAGGGGACGGTCTACCCGATTCTGGTGCGGCTGGAAAAGAAGCGGTTGGTGGACGTCAGCACCCAGCGTTCGGAGCTCGGCCCACCGCGCAAGGTGTATGCGCTGAATCCGGCGGGGGCAGCCGAGTTGGCCGCGTTCTGGGAGCGTTGGGATTTCGTCTCGGCCCGCATGGCCCAAATCAAGGAGGAAAAATGAGTGAGGAACGCAACCTGTTCTCTCGGGCGTTGGACACCGTGCTGGGCGCCCGCGCCGACAAGCGCGAGTGGCGGCAATACAAAGCGCGGGTGCAGGCATTGCCGCCCGATTACCGGCTGGTGATGGAGAAGATTCAGAAGTTTTTCTGGAATACCTCCGGGGTCACCGACGGCCATCTGATCACCGTGCTCTATGACATCTGCGCCCTCTTCGAAGAGGAATCCGCCGCCGGTCGGCCGGTGCTGGAAGTCACCGGGGACGACGTGGCCGGATTCGTGGAAAACGTGGTCCGGGAATCTCAGGCCACCACCTGGCAAGGGCAGAAAGCCAAACAGCTGAACGCCGACATCCACCGCGAGTTGAAAGGCCGATGATGGGCGATCTGGCCATTGAAGTGACGGGGCTGCGCAAGTCGTTCGGAGACTTGGCGGTACTCAAAGGGGTGGACTTCGCCGTCAAATCCGGTTCGGTCACCGCGCTGCTGGGGGTGAACGGCGCCGGCAAGACCACCCTGGTGTCCATCTTGACGACGGTGCTCCCCCCCGATTCCGGCACCGCCGTGGTGGCCGGTTTTGACGTGGTGCGCGAACCCGCGAAAGCCCGGCAAGCCTTCGCGGTGACTGGCCAGCACGTCACCATCGACGCGGTGTTGACGGGGCTGGAGAATCTCGCCCTGATCGCCCGGCTGCGGCACGTCCCAAAGCCAAAACAGGTGGCCGCGGCCTTGATCGGGCAATTCGGGTTGACGGAGGCGGCCGGCAAACCGGCGGGCACCTATTCGGGCGGCATGAAGCGTCGCCTTGACATCGCGATGAGCCTGATCGGCGAGCCGGAAATCATCTTCCTGGACGAGCCCACCACCGGCCTCGACCCGGCCGGCCGCCGCGACGTCTGGGCCTTCATCGGCGAACTCGCCCACCACGGCACCACCATCGTGCTCACCACCCAGTACATGGAGGAGGCCGCCGCGCTGGCCGACACCATCGCGCTGCTGCACCAGGGTGTGATCGCCGCCCAGGGCGACCAAGCCGCCATCTTGAAATCCGCCGGAGACGCGCCCGACTTGGAAGCCGCGTTCTTCGCGCTCACCGAAACGGAGGCGGCATCATGAGGCACGCGATCGCCGACACCTGGACGCTTTCCAATCGGATGCTGAAACACAACGTCCGTTCCGCGGACACCATCATGACCATCGTCGGGATGCCGCTGATGCTGCTGCTCGCCTTCGTCTTCGTGCTCGGCGGGGCGATGAACACCGGGCCGATCCGCTACGTCGATTTCGTGGTGCCGGTGCTGCTGCTTTTCTGCATCACCTGCGGTTCGGCCTACAGCGCGTTTCGGGTGAACGCCGACATCATCACCGGCATGTTCACGCGGTTCCGCACCATGCCCATCGCCCGCAGCGCGGTGCTCGGCGGGCACATTGTGGCCTCGGTGATCGTCAACGCGGTGTCCGTCATCTTGATCGGGCTGATCGCTTTGCTGATTGGCTACCG
>JAISTQ010000067.1 GCA_031272505.1 Propionibacteriaceae bacterium | reverse complement strand
TTCACAATCGCGTCACGCGCCGGCTGCTCATCCAACCTTTCACGCTTGGCGAAGCCCGTGAGTTGGCGGCAGCCAACGGCCTGCCGGTCGACACCGCCAGCGTTGTGGAGTCATACATGATCCTCGGAGGAATCCCCTACTACCTCAGCCTGCTCAGCCCGAAGCTCAGCCTTGCCCAGAACATCGGGCGGCTGTGTTTCGAAGCAGGAGGTGTCTTACGAAATGAGTTCGAAAACCTGTATCTCTCTTTATTTAAGGGAGCGGAACGGCATCTGCTGGTGGTGCGGGCTCTAGGACGACGTTTGGCTGGGCTCACCCGTGAGGAGATCATCCAAGCGGCCAAACTGCCGCAAAGCGGAAGCTTGAGTTCCGTCCTGAATGAGTTGGAAACCAGCGGTTTCATTCGCAGCTATACCCCGTATGGGCGCAAGCGCAAAGGTACGCTCTACCAACTCGTGGATCATTTCACCCTTTTCCATCTGGCCTTCATCGAACGCAGCCAAACATCAGACAGCTCGTATTGGCTGAAGGCAAGCCAAACACAGGCGTATCGAACCTGGCGAGGCTACGCTTTCGAGCAGATCTGCCTGGCTCATCTTGACCAGATTCGCCAAGCTTTGGGGATTCAAGGAGTCATTGCGGACGTTTCTGCTTGGCGCAGCTACGAGGTAGACCCTGGTGCGCAAATCGATCTGGTGCTTGATCGGGCCGACCGTGTGGTGTCGCTGTGCGAGATGAAATACTCAGAGTCCGCGCTCACCATCACCAAGGCCCTCTCGCAGAGCCTGCGGCAAAAGCGAGACGCCTTTCTTGAAGAAACTGGCACACGTAAAGGTGTCCAGGTCGTGTTGATCACACCTGAAGGCGTCAAACGCGGCTCGCACGACGACGCAGTCTCCGCCGTGGTAACCGCCCTCGATCTGATGAAATAACTCCGCGAGTGCGTCGCCGGGATGGTCGAAAGCCGTATCCCAACTCTCCAAGGCGGTCTGGCGCAGCGGTGAGATCACTGCCATAAGCGGATCCGTCTTGATTTCGCTTTGATGTGTTACCTGGCTTGCGGTGTCTGGAATCTGGACAGGAGAGAGAACCATCGACAATGGTCGCATGACCATGCCCACACCCTACGAAGACTCGATGGCCTTATCGGCCTTGCTGTCAATGTGCCCTTGACACTTGAAGGCTGCGGGCGGGGCTAGAGATTCAATAGCGCCCAGGGGAACTCGAGGTCTTGGGGTGGGACGGGGGAGTTGGCGTGGCGGTAGGCGAGGGCTTGGATGGAGGCGGCGGCGCAGGCGGCGATGATCGGGGGCCGGCCGGCGGCCAAGAGTGATCCGCAGCTGCCGGCGAGGACGTCCCCGGAGCCGGCGGTGGCGGCCCAGGAAGGGCCGGGCACGGGGACGAAGACGTCACGCCCGTCGGTGACAATCTGGTTGGTGCCTTTGAGCAGGACGACGGCGTGGTACCGCTGGGCGGCCGCTTTGGCATGGGTGATGGGATCGGCCTCGACGTCCGCGCGATCCACTTCCAGCAACCGGGCCAACTCCCCCGCGTGCGGGGTGAGCAGCGCCGGGTAGGCGTGCGGCTCGGGCGTCAAGTAGCGCAGCGCGTCCGCGTCGATCACCGCTGGGGCCTCGTCCAGGGCCTTGGCGATGATCCCGGCCCCATAGGGCTGATCGCCCCAGCCGCAGCCGAGCACATACGCCTGCACCCGTCCCTCCCCGAGCACCACGTTCGGGTAGCTGGCGAGCACCCGCTGCCCCACCTCGGGATCGCCCAAAAAGCGCACCATCCCCGCCCCGGCCTTGATCGCGCCGGAAGCCGCCAACACGGCCGCGCCCGGATAGGTTGCCGAGCCGACGTGCAAGCCCACCACGCCCCGCGAGTATTTGTCAGCGGTGACGAGCGGCACCGGCCAAGCAACGGCCACGTCAGCCAGCTCCCAGCAATGCAACGCGGGCTCCATCTCCGGCAACCCGATGTCAATGACGGTGATCTGATCGCACATCGTCTTTGCCGGCTCCAACACGTGGCAGAGCTTCCGCCCCCCGAAAGTGACGGTGTGGCTGGGCAGCAGGAATGACGGGGAGAGCGCCCCCGAATCCGCGTCCAGCCCGGAGGGCAGGTCGACGGAGATTACCGGGGTGTCGGCGGCGTCGATCTCGTCGACCAGATCGGTGACCGGTTCGCGCAGCCCCGGCTTGCCGCCGATGCCAAGCAGCGCGTCAACAATCAAATCCACCTGGGGCACCAAGGCGACCGCCGCGTCAAAATCCACTTCGCGGCCACCCGCGCGGCAAAACGCCTCCCAGCCCGCCGCGTGCACCCGATCCGCGGCCCGCCAGGCGAAGACGACCACCCCGCGCTGCCGCAATTTCACCGCCGCGTAGAGCCCGTCGCCGCCGTTGTTGCCCGGCCCGACCAGCAGCAGCACCGCCTTGGCGTACACCGGCTTGAGCTCACGTAAAACCACGGAAGCCAGCCCGGTGGCCGCCCGCCGCATCAGCGTGTCGTCGCCGACCGCCGCGATCGCCTCGGCCTCGGCGGCGCGGATGCTGGCCACGGAATACGCGCTGAACACTACAGCGTCACCTCGTCTTGGTCGATCAACATGGGGACGTCCCGGGCGAAAGCCTGGATGAGCTGCGCGGAAGCCTCCAACGCCGATAGCTCGCCGCTCACCACCTCGTCCTCCAACTGCTGCCGCAGCGCTTTCACCTGCGGAGAACGCTTGAGCGCGTCCTCCAATTCGCCGCGCACCAGCGCCCAGAGCCACTCCAATTGCTGCTTCGCCCGCCGCGCCTCCAACTCGCCGTCCGCCTCCAGCCGCGCCCGGTGATCCAAGATCGCCTGCCACACCTCGTCCAGCCCCGCGCCCGTCAACGAAGAGGACGTGAGCACCGGCGGCCGGGGAGCATCCGGATCGGACGAGATGAGCTTCATCGCCACCATCAGATCGCGCGCCGCCACCCGCGCCTCCGCCTCATGGTCGCCATCGGCCTTGTTCACGGTGATCACGTCGGCCATCTCCAGGATACCGCGCTTGATCCCCTGGAGCTGATCGCCGGCCCGCGCCAGTGTAATTAATAAGAAGGTATCCACCATCCCGGCCACCGCCACCTCGGATTGGCCCACCCCGACCGTCTCGATCAGGGTGACGTCAAAGCCCGCCGCCTCCATGATGATCATCGTCTCCCGCGTGGCCCGGGCGACCCCGCCCAGATGCCCCGACGTCGGGGACGGCCGCACGAAGGCGTTGTCGGAGGCGGCCAACTCGCCCATCCGCGTCCGGTCGCCCAAAATCGAGCCGCCGGTCTTCGAAGAAGTCGGATCGATGGCCAGCACCGCGACCTTGAAGCCCTTGTCGATCAAGCGCAAGCCCAAGGCGTCAATGAAAGTGGATTTGCCCGCCCCCGGCACCCCGGAGACGCCCACCCGGATCGCCTTGCCCGAATAGGGTCGCAGGATGCGCAGCAGTTTGCGGGAGATGCGCCGATGATCCGAGCGCGAGGATTCCACCAAGGTGATCGCCCGCGCGATGTGCTGCCGCGAGCCCGCCAGCACCTGCTCGGCCAGCTCCTCTACCGAGATCGAACGGCGCGGCCCGGCTGCGGTGGCCACTTTTTTGGCGTCCGCATAGTTCGTCTCCATCTGCGGGGCGTTGAACAGCCGCCCGCTCTCGTACTCGTCTTTCAGCATCAGCAATAGCTTAGTCCGAGCGTCCCGTAGCATTACCCATATGAAGACCATTTATCTGGCGGGCGGTTGCTATTGGGGCGTGGAGAAGTATGTGTCGCTGATCCCCGGGGTGGCCCGCACCCAGGTGGGGTTTGCGAACTCGTCGGTGCCGAATCCGAGCTACGAGGAGGTCTGCGCGCACACCACCGGGGCCGCGGAAGCCGTCGAGGTGAAGTACGATCCGCTGCAGTTGGCCTTGGAGGATCTGCTCATCCTCTTCGCCGAGATCATCGACCCGACTTCGCTGAACCAGCAGGGCCACGACGTCGGCACCCAGTATCGCACTGGAATCTATTGGGTTGACGAGGCGGACGCGCCGCTCGTCAAGCTGGTGTTGACGGCGCTGGGCGAGCAGTATGCCGAGCCGATTGTCGTCGAGGCCCAGCCGCTGGTGAACTTCTACCCAGCGCATGAGGCGCACCAGCAGTACCTGGACAAAAATCCGGGCGGCTATTGCCACGTGCCGTTGGCCGCCTTCAAAGGGGTGAAGGCGGAGGCGGAGCGGCTGCGGCGGATGCGCGAGTTGACGCCGATGCAGTTCGCCGTCACCCAAGAGGCCGCCACCGAGCCGCCCTTCCACAACGAGTATTTCGACAACTTCGAGCCGGGCATCTATGTGGATGTGGTTTCTGGCAAGCCGCTCTTCGTCTCCACGGACAAGTTCGAATCCGGCTGCGGTTGGCCGTCATTCTCCAAGCCGATCTCGGACGACCTGCTCCAAGAGCTTCCCGACCACACCCTCACCCGGCCGCGGGTGGAGGTGCGCGCCAGCGGTTCCGGCTCGCACCTCGGCCACGTCTTCGAAGACGGCCCCGCCGAGCTGGGCGGGCTGCGCTACTGCATCAACTCGGCCGCCCTGCGCTTCATCCCCCGCTCGGAAATGGCTTCCGCCGGTTATGGGGACTACCTCGCCTTATTGACGGGATAGTCCCCAACTTGTCATCGGGAGGACGTACCCTTTCCCCGTCATTCTCGACCGTAGGTCGGGAATCCAGTGAGCGACGCGCGCGAGCGCTTGGAGCGAACAGTAGGTGTGTGAGCGCTAGCGAACCCCACTAGTCTGTCACGACGTCGAGCCGGTCGATGAGCTTCTGCAGCAACTCGATGGCCTCGGTCGGGATGACGGTGCCGGGCGGATAGATGGCATCCGCGCCCGCGGCCCGGAGCTCGTCGAAATCCTGCGGCGGGATGACGCCACCGACCACGATCATCATGTCCGGACGGCCCAGCTTGTCCAACTCCTGGCGCAGCTCGGGGACGAGCGTCAAGTGCCCCGCCGCCAGCGACGAAACGCCGACGACGTGGACGTCCGACTCGACCGCCTGCCGGGCAGCTTCCTCGGGAGTCTGGAAGAGCGGGCCGACGTCGACGGTGAAGCCGATGTCCGCGAAGGCCGTGGAGACGACTTTCTGGCCGCGATCATGCCCGTCCTGGCCCATCTTGGCGACCAGGATGCGGGGCCGACGCCCGGCGATCTCCTCGAACTGGGCGACCAGCTTGCGGGCCTCTTCCAGCTCGGAGCCTTGGCCGTATTCTGCAGAGTACACACCGGAGATTGTACGGATTTGCGCCTGGTAGCGCCCGAAAACCTTCTCCAATGCGTCCGAAACCTCACCCACGGTGGCCTTGGCGCGCATCGCGTCGACCGTCAGCTTCAGCAGATTGCGGCCCGGATCGCTCGGATCGGGATTGGCCGCCGCCCAGGAGAGCTTGTCCAGCGCGTCCTGCACCGCCTGCGGATCGCGCTCGGCGCGCAACTGCTGCAGCTTGGCGATCTGCTCTTCGCGGACCTTGCGGTTGTCGACCTTCAGCACCTCGGGCACCGGATCGTTCTCGACGGTGTACTTGTTGACGCCGATGAGCGGCTGCCGACCGGAATCGATGCGGGCTTGCGCCTGCGCGGCCGCCTCCTCGATGCGCATCTTCGGCAGGCCCTGCTCGATGGCCTTGGCCATGCCGCCGACCTGCTCGACTTCCTGGATCAGCTCCCAGCCCTTCTTGGCGACCTCGTAGGTGAGCCGCTCGACATAGGCGGAGCCGGCCCACGGATCGACCGAACGGGTGGTGCCGGATTCCTGCTGGATGAACAACTGGGTGTTGCGGGCAATGCGGGCGGAGAAATCCGTCGGCAACGCGATTGCCTCGTCCAGCGAGTTGGTGTGCAGCGACTGCGTGTGACCCTGGGTGGCGGCCATCGCCTCCAGGCAGGTGCGGGCGACGTTGTTGTAGACGTCCTGGGCCGTCAACGACCAGCCGGAAGTCTGCGAGTGGGTCCGCAGGCTCATCGACTTCGGGTTTGACGGGTTGAACTGCCGCACCAAGCGCGCCCAAAGTAGCCGGGCGGCCCGGAACTTGGCGACCTCCATGAAGAAGTTCGTGGAGACCGCCCAGAAGAAGCTCAGCCGGGGGGCGAACTGATCGACCTTCAGGCCCACCGACTCGCCAGCGCGGATGTACTCCACGCCGTCCGCCAAGGTGTACGCCATCTCAATCGTGGGGGTGGCCCCCGCCTCCGACATGTGGTAGCCGGAGATAGAGATGTTGTTGTACTTCGGCATGTTCGCCGAGGTGAAGGCGAAGATGTCGGAGATGATCCGCATCGACGGGGCCGGCGGATAGATGTAGGTGTTGCGCACCATGAACTCTTTGAGGATGTCGTTCTGGATGGTGCCGTTGAGCTGCTCCAGGGGGACGCCCTGCTCCTCGCCCGCCACGATGTAGAGGGCTAGGATCGGCAGCACCGCGCCGTTCATCGTCATCGAGACCGTCATCTGATCCAGCGGGATGCCGTCAAATAGCTGCCGCATATCCAGGATCGAATCGACCGCCACACCGGCCATGCCGACGTCACCGGCCACGCGCGGGTGATCGGAATCGTAGCCGCGGTGGGTGGCCAGGTCGAAAGCGATGGAGAGGCCCTTCTGGCCGGCGGCGAGATTGCGCCGATAAAAGGCGTTCGACTCCTCAGCGGTGGAGAAGCCCGCGTACTGGCGGATCGTCCACGGCTGGTTGACGTACATCGTCGGGTACGGGCCGCGCAGGTAGGGCGGCATCCCCGGATACGTCTTCAGGAAATCCAGGCCCGCGTAGGCGGACTCGTCGAAGATCGGGGGGACGACGATGGTGTCGGGTGTCTCCCAGCCTTCGGAGAAGCCGTGGACGGCGTTGGTGAGCGCCTGGAATTGGGCGGCTGCGTCAGCGGCGGGAAGGCCGGCGCCCAGCTCGATCTCTGCGAAATTCGGGATGCTCATGCTACGGCTCCAATCTTGTCGAGGGTGTCGGAGAGGAAGGCGACCACATCCATGCCATCGAAGATTTCTCCGTCGATGTATTGATCGGCCTCGTCCGAGCCGGTTTCCGCTTTCCGGCCAGCGATATATACGGTGGCGACTCCGGCCGCCTTCAGCGCCTTGGCGACGTCAATGGCCTGCGCGGCGTAGACCTTCGCGGACGACGCCAGCACCACGAAGCTCGCACCCGCGGCTTGCACCTGGGCGACGATCTCGGCTGGGGTGCCGCCTTCGGATTGCGGTTGGGCGATGCCGGCGACGGCCAGCAACGGCTTGGTGAAGCCTTCGCGGCCACCGAAATCGCGGCGCTCGCCGAGGCAAGCCAGGAAGACTTGCGGCTGCGGGCTGGTCTTGCGGGAACGATCCCGCAGCGCTTCGAAGACTTCTGAATCCCGGGCGGGTTGCAGCCCGCCGAGGGTGGGCTGCGGGGCGAACGGGCGGACGTCGATGGGGACTTCCTCGTCACGCGGGAACATCGAGACGCCGGTGATCGGGAGCTTGCGGGTGGCGAGCCGCTTGGCCCGCTCGGCCTTCACTTCGGCGATCAGCGCGGTGACGGTGCCCGCCTCCAGCGCGGTGACGATGCCGCCTTCGGCGTCAAGCTGGGTGAAGAGCTGCCAGGATTTCTCGGCGATCTCGTCCGTCAAGCCTTCAAACACCCAGGCGCCGCCGGCCGGATCGTTGACGCGGCCGATGTTGGCCTCTTCGGCGGCGAGCAACTGGATGTTGCGGGCCAACCGCCGGGAGAAATCGGTGGGCAGGCCGTGGGCGGCGTCAAACGGGAGGACGGTGATGGCTTCCGCGCCACCGACCGCTGCCGAGAAGGTGGCGATGGTGTCGCGCAACAGGTTCACGTGCGGATCGTCACGGGTGATCATCCGCCAGGAGGTGACCGCGTGCTGGATCGCGCCACGGAGCTGGGCGGGAACGCCGGCGATCTCGCCGATGCGATCCCAGATGCGGCGGAAGGCGCGCAGCTTGGCGACGGTGAGGAACTCGTCCGCGCTGGCCGCTTGGCGGAACTCAATCTGCCCGAAGGCTTCCGCGACCGGCACACCGGCGGCTTCCAACTCGCGCAGGTAGGCCAGCCCGGTGGCGGCGGCGAACGCCAACTGCTGCACATCGCCCGCACCCGCGTTGTCATAGGGGGTGACGTCGACGGTGATGGCCTTCACGCCGGGGGCACTCTTGAGCGGGCCTTTCACCCATTCGACGAGGGAGGCCAGATCAGGCTTGGTGCCCTGCTGGGCGGCCAGGCCAATCGGATCGAGGCCCAGGTTCGCTTTCGCGGTGCCGGCCACCCCAGCGGCCTGCAGGTAATCGAAGAGAGCGGTGGCGGCAGCCTGCTGATCGTCGCTGGAGCTGACCACGAGCTGCGCCAACTCCGGCTTGACGCCCGCAAGCACGGCGGGCAGATCCGCGGCGGCGATGGCGCCCGCGCCGATGCGCAACCAAATCGAGGTGGCGCCGCGCTCCAGATCGGCCAGGATCTGCTCGTTGGTGAACTTGACATCCGGGTCTTCGTGCAGGGCTCGCACATCCCAGGCGTCCATGTCGCCGTTCTTGATGGTGGCGCCGCGCGTGAACGGGCTCACCCCGGGGTAGCCGAGCGGCTTGGGCTGCTCAGCGAGCGTGTAGACGGGATCAATCTGAACCCCGTCCACAGTGGTGTACGTAAGCCGTTTGTAGGCTTGTTCTATCGTTAGTTCCTTGCCTTCGGGACGACGCCGATTCAGTACCTTGAGTACCTCAGCCTCCCATTCTTCACGGGAAGGCGAAGCGAAGTCACCGGCAAGCGTAAAAGGCGTGTCGGTCATGAGGAATACCTTACCCACCTCGCGCCGCCCGCGCGTCCGTCTTGCCCAACCCGCACAACCGTGACCCCCGCCGTCCACTCCGTGAACAAACTCCCGTCCCTGATGCCCGTCCTGCGGCCCCCCTCGCGGACGGGCCGCCCCCACCTTCCCCCAAGACCGCCCAGTCCGCCGTTCATATCTGAGTTCTTGTCGTGACACGCCGATCGCAACTACCAAAAGCCATCACCGAACCATAGTTCACCAGTCAGTGTCCTCATTCAAGCAGTGAGGTGGTCAACCTACCGGGCAAGTCAACCGGCTACATGATGGACATTTGAGCAATTTGGCTTGTGGGAGCCGTTTCGTGTGTGAGAATGGGCGTGAGTTCATGGGCGCTGCCGCTCATGGGTGGTGCTCCTGTGCTCGTCACATCGCTTCGTCGCGAAGCCAAATACTCACACCAGATCCGAGCCTTGAGGGGGGCCAATGTTCCGGACAGCTAGCCGCGCGCTACTCACCTTTTCACTACTAATCTCCACCCTGGTCTTCGTACCACTCACCACCGCCCAGGCGGAGGAAGTATTGTGGCCTGATATAACTGAACTGATCCCCGCCGTAACTATCCCCAGTATCGAGCTACCTGAGAGTGACTCCGATTATACCCACGATTTTTACGTTGCGGTGCTAATTCAAGAACCAGGCCAAGGCGCATACATTACTGACGAATGGATGCAAAGTGAACTTGATCGCTTAGAAGAGCTCTTTAAAACTCAGACAGGGAAGCCTTGGGAATTTAGACTTCATGGCAGCGTTACCCACGCGATTTCTTCTTCGACATGTGTTTCCTCTAATCTCACCCAGATGATTGCAGAAGCGACAGCGGCCCTCGCTCTTGACTGGGATCCGTACTGGTCGAAGGACTCCCAAAGAACGTTGTTGACAGTGTTCCCGCAACCTGACGTGTGCTCAACGGGAACGAACTGGGGATTCGGAGGCGGAACCGGGGGAGTCCGAACAAAAGGAGTCGTTCATGTCACGTTGTCCGAGACCAATCATGCCTGGAACCTTCTTTTACTTGCACACGAGTTTGGGCACGCCCTGTCTCTGGGACACACTTTTCTCCGATACTGTACTCCTGCACCAGACTTTAAATCCGTTTCCTGGGCAGAAGACTCTTGGAGTAATTCTTGTACCCATGCATTTGGATCTGGAACTGGAATAATGGGTAGCGCAGGAGGCCTTAACGGCATAGTGACCTCCGAAGGCAGTAGCATTCTTGCCATGTATCGATATTTACTCGGACTATTGGAGCCTGAGCAAGTGTCGGTAGTTGATAGCCCCGTCGCGAGAGGCCAGTACCTAATTGAACCGCCCAGCGGCACAGTGACCGGCTTACAGTTAGTTGCGATAACAGACCCATACGGCGGCTCTGAAGTCTTCGTGCAATACGACCAAGGCAGGGTCACGATCAACCGCATGCAGAACAGCACAACTCCAACTGTGACTATTGAGCAGCCTGGCCAGTTCGCTTCGCCTGCGCTGAACGTTGGACAGACGTTCTATTCGCGAGGCATGGGCATTGAGGTTTCGGTGCTCAGTGTCGATTCAACCGGCGCTCTCATAGAGATCACTCGCCGCACTTCCGAGACGAGCAAGGTGCTTTCCATATCTCAAAGAGGTTGGTCTCCGGACTCGAAAGCGCAGTCCACCCAAATCCAGCTAAATACCACTCAAACTAATTGGCAGTTGGTCCAGACTTGCGACTGGGTGAGCGTCTCGCCAACTTCCGGAGTAGATGGCACAACAGTCACTGTCTCTGTAGACGAAAACTCTATTCCACAGCTGCGCGATTGTGCCTTGCGCTTCGAGGCAACGGACGCACCCGTAGCGCCCTTGTTCATCACTCAAGACATGCCACCTCGAAACTGTGGATCGACGATACTCGAAGCATGTCAGTGGACGCTGAGCCCAGCTGGAAAGACGAAGATTTCTGCTAGGACTTACACTAGCGGTTATCGGGTGAACTACTTCCGCTTCGTCGCCCCAGAGACAGGTAAATGGACGTTCAGCATCGTGGACGGAACTCCCGCGGCAGAAGGAAACGTTACCATAACGAATCCCCAGAGCAGTAAACAGATCGCATACCTCTCACCTGGTCGTACGCTAGTCGCCGAACTCGTAGCAGGCCAAGAGTACGTACTGGAGTTTTACAACTCCGAATTCGGAGAAGGTGTCATCAACTTCGTTATCGAGTCTCCCGTTGTTTTGAACGAATTGAAGCTTGTCGCTCTGCCGCAGATTCCGGCGAGCGCGGCTACCAGTGTGACGATTGAGGTGACGGACCCGGTGACGTCGCCAGCGGCTTCGTCGTTCACTTACCAGTGGCTGCGCGATGGAGTAGAGATTCCGGATGCGACGGCAGAGACGTATCGGCCTTGGTCGTCAGACATCGGGAAATCGCTGAGCGTGCGGGTCACCGCGAAGTTGGCGGGCTACCCAGATCTGGTCACTGTGTCCAACTCCACGAGTGCAGTTACCCAAACGGTGGTTCCTTGTCCGCTGGACTTTGAGCTGAGTGGTTGGCCGCCAAAGGTGGGGCAGACAATCAGCGTGAGCAGCTTCGGCCCTTGCGCTGGCGGAACATACACCTTCAATTGGTGGCGGTGGACAGCATCGAGAAGTTTCGACAAGATCATTGCGACTGGTCCCACCTATACTCCCACCGCTGATGACTACGGCTACCTGCTCTCGTTCCAGATTCAAGTCAACCATCCGGACTATATCGGTGGCAGTGCAACGAACACACAGCTCTACACTGTCCAACCCGGCACCGGCGCCATCACTTCCGTCATCGTCTCCGGCAACGCAGCAGTCGGGAGCCTGCTCACGGCTACCCCAACGGGAGTGGTGCCAACTGGCGCGCCCGTCAGCTACCAGTGGCTGCGCGACGGAGTCGCCATCCCCGGCGCAACCGGCCAACAGTACACCGTCCAAACCACAGACTCCGGAAAGCAGATTTCGGTGACGGCCACCGTCAACGCGACCGGCTACACCACGGCCACCGCCACGGCCATCCCGGTGAAGATCACCATGCCGCTGGCTTGGGAGACGAACACTTTGACGGTGACGGATGTGGCGCAAACGGTCCAGGTCGGCGTCAATTCGAGTTGCGCGCCATGGACGGTCTCGGACACCGTCTCGTGGACCACCCTGTCCCCGGTGTCGGGGGCGAACAGCGGCACGGTGTCGATCAAGCTGACGGCGAACACCTCCACCACGGCTGACCGCACGGCGGTGGTGAAGCTGAGCGGCTGCGGCGAGACGGCCGACCTGCAACTCACCCAGACGAAGAAGCCGACGTTGACGCTCTCGCGGGGCGTCTGGCTAGCCGCGAACACGGCAGCTTCGGTGGCCACCACCGTCACCACGAACCAGTCTGTGTGGAAGACCTCCACGAGCGTCAGTTGGCTCACCGCAGATCCCACCAGCGGCAACGCCTTCACCATCACGGCGGAGCCCAATCCCGGAGCGATCCGCACCGGCACGGTGTCGGTCACCGCAGGCGGGCTGACCAAGAACATCAACGTCACCCAGCTCGCCGCCACCTTCATCCCGTCGCCCACCGCCGTCACGCTCGCGGCTAGCGGAGCCATGACGTCCATCCGGCTCACCACCACCTACGGCACCTGGACGCTCGATCCGTCCAGCCTGCCCGATTGGCTGAAGGCCAGCCACACCAGCGGTGGCACCGGAGAGAGCGTGGTGCTCTACGCCGTCCCGAATACGGGGGCGGCCCGCAGCGCGGACATCAGTTTCACCGCCGGCGAACTGACGAAAACCGTGCGCGTCACCCAGTCGGTGGCCCCGGCGGCGACGCTCACCACCGTCCCGACCACCTGGGCGGCCCCGCTCGGCGTCGGCGAGGTGGCGATCAAGGTCACCACCAACCAGGCGGCGTGGCAGGCTAGCGTGGACGCCAGTTGGGTGCACCTGAACAAGACCAGTGACGGCAATGGCGGCTACCTGATCGCGGGCACCGACCCGAATCCGACGTCGGCTACCCGCACCGCGAAGATCACCTTCACGGCGGGCACGTACAGCCGGACGTTCACCATCACCCAGGCGGCGGGCCCCGGCACGTTCAGCAGCTACGACTACCCGATGCCGCCGCTGCTGGCCACGGCCGGCTCGACCTACTGGACCACCGGTTGGACCGGAACCGGCACCTTGAGTGTGACCGACAACGTGAGTTGGCTCACCGTTTCGGTCAACAACGGGGTGGTGCTGGCGACCGCGACGGCGAACACCGGCGCCGTGCGACTGGCCACTGTCACCCTCTACTCCGGCACCAAGGTCGTCGCCACCAAGCAGATCGTCCAAAGCGGACCGCTGAGCATCGCCTCCGGAGCCGAGAGCTTCGCGGTAGCCGCCGCCGGAGGCACGATGTCGCGCACGGTGACCCTCACCCAAGGCACCACGCTCGCACCTGGCAGTTGGCGGGTCTATACGGACGCCAGTTGGCTGCACCTGGTCGACCAGCCTTTCCCGTCCGGCATCACCTTGATCGCCGCCGCCGAACGCAACGAAACCGGCGTCTCCCGCACCGGCTACATCACCATCGCCTACCCCGGAGGAACCAAAGTCCTGACCGTCTCCCAAACCAAGTAGCGCACTACCGAGTGCCTGAGCGCACCCCGAAATGGGAACACGTGCGCTCGTTATGCCCATTTATCACACAAATGGGCATAATGCGTGGTATTGTCCTCACATGGACGCAAATGCAGCTGCTGAGAAGCACGTCGCTATTCCCGCAGTGGATTGGGAAGTCGGCAAGTGGCATCTGGATCCGGGGGCAGTTTCACGTCGGGCCTTGCGCCGCACTCCTTCGGAGTATCAATCGGCCATCCCGGCAAGCATCGCGACACTGGATTTGCAGCTTCCGTCTGGGCTTGCCGCAGACGTGCACGACGCCACCACTGCCATGGCCCGATTGGACGCCTATGTGTCCGCAAAGTTTGGGACGACGGCCTTGGCGCCGATGCAGACGGTGCTGATGCGTTCGGAATCCGCCTCGTCATCGGAGATCGAATACCTCACCGTCGGGGCGAGGCAGCTTGCCATCGCGCAACTCGGCGGGCAGGCCAGCCACAACGCCACGCTGGTGGCCAAGAACGTGGCCGCGATGGATGCCGCCATCCGGCTCGCGGGGGATCTCAGCCTGCAAACCATTATGGAAATGCACGACGCGCTGTTGGGGGGCGAGCACCGAGAGGCCGGAAAGCTGCGCGTCGGACAGGTTTGGATCGGCACTGGAACGTCCACTCCCCCGACTGCCGACTACGTCCCCCCGAAAGCCGAACGGGTGGAGCCCGCGTTGCAAGATCTACTCAGCTTCGTCAATCGCACTGACCTTCCGGTTCTCCCCCAAGCGGCAGTCGCTCATGCTCAGTTCGAGACGATCCACCCGTTCTCCGACGGCAACGGCAGGGTCGGACGCGCACTAATTCAGGCGATGTTTCGGAATCAAGGGCTGACGCAGCACATCACTATTCCCATCTCGGCGGGCCTGCTCGTGGACACCGGATGGTATGTTGACGCTTTGAATGCCTATCGCATCGGGGAGGCTGGCCCCATCGTCGCCACGCTAGCCCGGGCGGCGCAGTTGGCTGCCGGGAACGGGCACTGGTTGGTCGACTCCCTCTGGGAACTGCTGGGCGAGTGGGAAACCAGAATCCGCACCCGCGTTGGCTCCGGAGCCCGCCTGGCTTTGCCAGCCATCTTGGGTCAACCCGCCGTCAACCTGCAATTTCTGGTGCGGCGGGTCGGGCTGTCGGAGAGTGCGGCCTCCCGCGCGCTACAGGCCTTGGAGGAATCTGGAATCCTCAAATCGACTTCCGATAAGAAGCGCAACCGCGTCTGGGTCGCCCCCGAGGCCATCAAAGTGATGGATTCCTTCGCCAACCGACTGGGCCGTCGAACCGGGCACTAGCCCACCGCAGTCGTCAAGGTTTTCTCCATCTCGGAGTAGCTGTCGGTGCGCCAGAAGCTGCGGCGCGGCGGCGGGGTGGGGACGATCTGGAAGCCGTGACGGGCATAGAGGCGCTGGGCGGCGGTGTTGGCACTGAGCACGTCGAGATCGATGACGGGCAAGTTGGCTGCCCGGGCTTCAGCTTCGGCGTGGTCGAGCAGCTGGGAGCCGATCCCGAGGCCGCGGCTCTGCGGGCTGACGGCGATGTGCTCGACGTGAAAGGCGTCGCGCGGCGGCCAATCCACGTTCATGTTGATCCGCCAAATCAGGCTGCGTACGATGAGGCCCGCACACCCCCAGAATCCGAACAACCGTCGGATGATCTCCCGCTCGGCGGGCACATCATCATGCTGGGCGGAACGGCTGTTCAGCACCCCGAGCAACTCCCCTGTCGGCCCCAAAGCCAACTTGAAATGACGGTGCGAGTAGATCCCCTCGTCAGCCGCAATCATCTTCCGCAGCCCTTTGCGCCCCAACTGCCGCTTCACCAGCGGAAACTCAGCCGCCCACACCAACTCCGTCACCCCATCCAGGTATCGCATATCGCCGTCCCACGGCCCAATCGCAACCCCGCTCACCGCAATCT
>JAISTQ010000005.1 GCA_031272505.1 Propionibacteriaceae bacterium | reverse complement strand
TTGCCGCGCAGGTTGCGAAACGAGTTGGAGAGCTTGCTTTGCAGATTGTCGAACACTGGATACCTCCGGGGAAAAGTTTAACTGAGCAGCGCGGAGACGAAGGCGGGAACGTCAAATGGGGCGAGATCGTCCGGCCCCTCACCCAGGCCGACCAGCTTCACCGGGACGCCTAGCTCTTGCTGCACCGCGAACACGATGCCGCCCTTGGCCGAACCGTCGAGTTTGGTGAGCACGATGCCCGTCACCTCCACCACCTCGGCGAAGACCCGCGACTGGATCAGGCCGTTCTGGCCGGTGGTGGCATCGAGCACCAGCAGCACCTCGGTGATCGGGGCCTGCTTTTCGATCACCCGCTTGATCTTGCCCAGCTCGTCCATCAGCCCGGCCTTGTTGTGCAGCCGCCCGGCGGTGTCCACCACCACGGTGTCCACGTCTTTCGCGATGCCCGCCTCAATGGCGGCGTAAGCCACCGAGGCCGGATCGGCGCCCTCCTCGCCGCGCACCGTCTCCACCCCGACGCGGCTTCCCCACGTCTGCAACTGGTCGGCGGCGGCCGCCCGGAAGGTGTCTGCCGCGCCCAAGAGCACGCTGCGGTCGGTGGCCACCAGTAGCCGGGCCAGCTTGCCGATGGTGGTGGTCTTGCCGGTGCCGTTCACCCCCACCACCAGCACCACGCCAGGCACTCCGTCCCCGCTCACATGCAGAGTGCGGTCCAACTCCGGCTGGCCGAGCTTGACCAACTCGTCGTGCAGGACCTGCTTGATCTCGGCCGGATCGGCGGTGCCGGAAACCCCGGCCTCGCGGCGCAGCGCCTCGATCAGCTTGGCCGTCGGCTCCACGCCCAGATCGGCGGTGAGCAAGGTGGCCTCCAAGTCGTCGAAAGCCTCATCGTCCAGCTTGGTGCCGGACAAGACGCTCAACAGCGCCTTGGCGAACGGATTCTCGGCGGCGCTCAGCTTGCGGCGCAGCCGTTGCAGCCGGGAGGCGGGCGGTTCGGGGGCTGGTGTGGACGGCGCTTCCGCCTCCATAACCGGCGGGGCGGCGACCTCCACCTCCGCTTCCGGGGCGGCCGGTGGCACTTTTCGCTTGGATACCAGCACCACGACGGTGGCCGCCACCAGCGCGGCGACGATCACGCCGACGATAATCCAGAAAATCAATTCACTAGGCACCCGGTTATTCTACGGCTTCGCGCTACGCTTAGGGAGATGACTGAGCAACGACCACCTGCCGAATGGACACCCCCGCCGTTGGCGAAACCGAAGTCCAGCGGGATTGTGGCCACCGACTGGGCCGCCGTCACCCCGGCCCCGCCGCCGCCAGAACCCGGCCTCGGCGTCGAGGATTTCGCCCCGCCCCGCCCGAAAGCCCCGTGGATCATCGGAGCGGCACTCGCCGCGCTGGTGGCCCTGATCGTCTGGCTGGTCTACTTCCTGCCGAACGGCGGCATCACTCCCACGCCGACCGCCACCCCCACCGAGGTCACCGCCACCGAGGACGCTTGGGGCGAGGCATTCGAGATGGGCAGCTCCACCGGCCGCTGGGAGATCACCGACTACGAGTTCACCGATGACGGGCTGGAGGTCTGCGTCCACATCATTTCCACCAAGGGCTGGGTGGACACCTACTTCCACGCCATGGACAACAAGGTGGCCGACATCTACACCGGCTACCCCTCCTACCGGGAGCCTTCGTTCGTGAAGACCGAGCTCCGGGAGGGCGAGGAGTACACCGGCTGGCTGCATTTCACTCTCTACGAGCGAGTCGACACCACGGTGGTGTTGGCCGATTCCTGGGGCTCGCAGGCGGCTGCCATCGTCATCAAAGCGTAAAGGAGCGCACATGCGGGTTGGATTGTTCACTGACGACTTCTTCCCCGAATCCGGGGGCATCGGCCGTTCGCTGCAGGTGCAGTTGGCCGCGCTGGACGCCGCCGGGCACGAGGTGACGCTGTTCGCGCCGCGCACCCACTTCCACGCGCCCGAGGTCGGGGGGTATTTCAAGACGCCGGTGTGGCGCTTTCCGGGCACCCCCAGCCACCTGTGCGTCACCGCCGCCACGGGCGGATTGGTGCGCCGCATCGCCGCCAAGTATCCGCTGGACGTGATCCACACCCAGAACGAACGCGGCGCCTTCTATCTGGGGATGATGCTGCGCCAACTGCTGCAAGTGCCGCAGGTGCACACCTTCCACACCAATTTCGCCGGCGCGCACCTCACCACCCCGATCGCCTCCCGGTTTGTTTCGCACCTATATCTGCAGGGGCTGGCGGTGAAGCTGCTGGACCGCTACCAAGGGGATCTGCCGCCGATTGAGATGGGTGAGAACCAGGTCGTCAACGAAGACAGCCCCTACGACAAGCGCGATTTCCGCTCCCTGGCGAGCTTCGCCGCCCATGTGACGCTCTCCACCTCGCCCGCCAAGCACATCGCCGATCCCATCGTGGCCGCCTCCGGAGGCGCGCTCGCGGATCGGATGAGCGTGATCCCGAACGCGGTCTCCCAGGCTTTCGTGGAGGTGAAGCGCAAACGCGAACGCGATGGCATCACCCGGTTCCTCTCGGTGGGCCGGCTGGACAAGCAGAAAAGGGTGGACGTCATCCTGGAGGCCTACGCGCAGCTCGCCGATGACGACACCGAGCTGCTGATCATCGGTGACGGGGGCGAGTTCGCCGCGCTGAAGCGTCAAGCTGAGAAGATCACCAAAGGCCGGGTGCTGTTCACCGGCCTGATCGGCGACCAACGCCGCCTCGCCCAGGAGATGGCCGACGCCGACGCGTTCATCCTCGGCTCCTACCACTTCGACGTGCAACCCATGGTGCTCATCGAGGCGGCCGCCGCCGGCGCGCCAATCATCTACTGCGACGAGCGGCTCACCATCGGGGTGGACGAGCACAACTCGATCCTCACCGGCAAGGAGGCCCCCGATCTGGCCGCCGCCATGGCCCAACTCGCCGCCGACCCGGCCCGCCGCGCCGCCATGAGCGCCGCCAGCCACAGCCTGAGCGACTCCCTCACCGCCGCCGCCATGTCCCGCCGCTACGTCGACGTCTACACCCGCGCCATCGAACTCTTCAACCGCGCAAACTGAACGCGGGCCGGAAGGCCGACTTGGCGAGCAGCCGGGTCTGGCGCTGCCGCGCTACGGCTTGAGGCAGGCCAGTGGCAATACGAGAACGCCGTCGGTGCGAAGGTAGCCATAAGGTTCTGCGGTCAGGATTGCGAGGAAAGACGCCTCTCCACCGTGTTGGGAACGAACGTGTTTCTTGATGTTCAGCAGATTTGCGGCGGCATCGTCGAAGCCTGACGCCGTAAGTTTCGCCTCGAACGCACTCCAGCTTCCGTCCAGATTTTCGACAATGGCGTCGCACTCCAGGTCGCGGGCATCCCGATAGTGGAAGACGGAAGCGCCGCTCGCCTCGGCATAGACGCGCAAATCGCGGATGCACAGTGACTCGAATAGCAGGCCAAGAGTGGAGTAGTCGGTCAGCAGTTTGTCTGCCGTGATGCCCAATGCCGCAGTAGCCAGCGAAGGGTCACAAAACCGTCTGACCGGGCTACTGCGCTGCGCCACCTTCGAACGCGCCCCTTCCGGCCAAGCCTCCTGTTCGTCGAGCACGAACAACCGGCGGAGAGCATTCAGATACAGGGCGATAGTGTTCACGGACACGCTGCCCTCGTCCGCCGCCATATCAGCTCGCAAGGTGGTCATGGCGGCTTGCGTCGATTCGTTGCGCGCTAAGGAGCGCAATAACAACCGGACCCGACGAGGATTCTTCTCCATCCCGTCCACCTTCGAGATGTCCGATTCCGCGAGAGACTCTAGATAGCCCCGCGAAGTGGCCAACGGATCACCTCCGGTGTGCAGCACAGTTGCTGGCCACCCCCCTCGGACAATCGCCTGGGCTAAGCCTTCAAGAGACAATAGTGACTGCGCCGCCGGTTCGACCGAGTGAAACAGTTCCGACAGCGACACTTGCCCGTTGGACTCGCCGGATTCGTAGAGGCTCATCGGCCGCATCCGCAGCTTCAGAAACCTGCCCGTCCCCGAATGGCGAACTTGCCCTTCAGCGGCTTTGGAGGGCGTCGCGGAGCCAGTAAGCAAAAATTGCCCTGGGCGCGAATCCCGATCGACCGCGAACCGTACCGCATCCCAAATCGAGGGAGCGTCCTGCCACTCGTCAAGCAACACCGGCTTTTCCCCTTGCAACAGCAAGGACGGACGGCTGGCAGCCAATTGCAGGTTTGCCTGTCGAGTGTCCGGGTCTTGAAAGTACACGGCGCTGTTTGCCAACTGCTCTGCCGTCGTGGTCTTTCCACACCACTTTGGCCCGACAATCTCCACTGCTCCTGCAGCGCGCATCAACGTCAGCAGCGTCTCATCAACCACCCGCGCCTGGTATGGATTGGGATGCTCTATCACCTACATACCCTCTCTCTAAGCCTATCCACGAACTGAGCCTACCGTAACCCTTGACAATTCGCCAAGTAACTTGCCGATATATCACCAAGTAACTTGGCGAATTATCGTCAATACTTAGCCGCTACTGGTGGCCACGCACTCAATTCTCAATACCGCAACGTCAGCTCACTCGACCGGGGTCAGGGCGGGTTGGTCGGAGAGCACGGCGAGGACGTTGTCGATGCAGAGTTTGCCCATGGTGTCGCGGGTTTTGCGGCCGGCCGAGCCGATGTGGGTGGCCAGCACCACGTCCGGGCGGGCGCGCAGTTCGGGACGGATGTTGGGCTCACCCTCGAAGACGTCGAAGGCGGCGCCGGCGAGTTGGCCGGATTCCAAAGCGGCGACCACCGCGAGTTCGTCAACCACTCCCCCACGGGCGGCGTTGACGAGATAGCTGCCGCGCTTCATCTTGGCGATGGCGGCCGCGTCGATCAAGTGCCGGTTGGCCGCGGTGAGCGGGACGTGCAGGCTGACCACGTCCGCCTCGGAAAGCAGGGTGTCCAACTCGACGATCTCCACCCCGTCAACCACCTCGCCGACCTCATGGCGATGGGCGGTGGCGATGACCCGCATGTCAAAAGCCTTGGCCCGCTTGGCGACCGCGCCGCCGATCCGGCCCAAGCCGATAATGCCGAGCGTGGTGCCGTTGGAAACATCCAAACCCACATATTCGTTCGGCCCCCAGAGCCACGGTTTGCCAGCCCGCGCCCAGGCGTCGGATTCCACGATCCGGCGGGTGACGGCCAACAGCAGCGCGAACGTCAAATCCGCGGTGGCGTTGTCGAGCACGCCGGGGGTGTTGGTGATCACGACCCCCCGCTGCGCGGCCTCGGCGAGATCAATGTTGTCGAAACCGACCGCCAGATTCGCCACCACTTTCAGCTGTGGGCCGGCGGCGTCGAAGAACTCCGCGTCAATCTTGTCTGACAGCATCGAGATCACCCCGGCTGCCCCGGCGGCGCCCGCCAACAACTCCGCGCGGGTAGCCGGAAGCTCGCCGCCGATCTGCTTTTCCACTGAGACTTGCTCCAGCAACTCCATTGCCGCTACGGTGAGCCGCCGTGAAACATAAATATGTCCACTCATGCACGCTACGATACCAATATGCCTAAGCCGCCGACGCCGCATCCGTCCGGAGCCACCCCACCAAGCCTGGATCCGAAGCTGATCCCGGCCCATGTCGCCATCGTGATGGACGGAAATGGGCGCTGGGCGAAGCAGCGGGGGCTGGCCCGCACCGAAGGGCACACCCGCGGCGAAGGGGCGCTCTTCGACGTCATCGAGGGGGCGATTGAGATCGGGGTGAAATACCTCAGCGTGTTCGCCTTCTCCACCGAGAATTGGCGGCGCTCCCCTGACGAGGTGCGCTGGCTGCTCGGCTTCAACCGCACCGTGATCCACCGGCGCCGCGACGCCCTGCACGAGATGGGGGTGAAGGTGCTCTGGGCTGGCCAAGCCGGACGGTTGTGGCGTAGCGTCATCAAGGAGCTGCAGTTCGCAGAGGAGCTCAGCAAGCACAACGACACGTTGACGTTCCAGTTCTGCATGAACTACGGGGGCCGGGCCGAGATCGTGGATGCGGCCGCCCGTTTGGCCGCCGACGCCGCCGCCGGCCGCGTCAATCCCAGCCGCGTCAACGAGAAGACTTTCCGCCGCTACCTCTACCACCCCGAGATTCCCGACGTCGACCTCTTCATCCGCTCTTCGGGTGAGCAGCGCCTCTCCAATTTCCAGCTCTTCGAATCCGCCTACGCCGAACTGGTCTTCTGCGACAAATACTGGCCTGATTTCGACCGCCGCGACCTCTGGGCCGCCATCGAGACCTTCGCCCACCGCACCCGCCGCTTCGGCTCCGCGTAAGAAGTGACTTGTTATAGAGTTGTTATCAAGTCATGTTGAGAGGAGAGAACCATGACGGAGTACCCACCCCCTGATCCACAACAACCACGTCCCCCGGAGCCGCAACCTCCGGCCTACCAGACGCCACCGCCAGGCCAATACCCGGCCCAGCCCCAATACCCGGCCCAGCCGCAATATCCGGCCCAGCCCCAATACCCGGCCCAGCCGCAATACCAAGCGCAACCGCAATCCCCGCAGGGCTACTCGATTCCGCCGGAGCCGGCGCCCGTGGGGACGGTGCCGCTGCGACCGATGTCCTTGGGTGACATCCTCAGCGGCGCTTTCAAGACCATTAGATTCAACCCCGGCCTGATGCTCGGAGCCCCAGCCATCTTCGGGGGCATCTCCATGGTGCTGATGTGGTTCTCCGGCGTCTTTGGGATCTTCGGCATCTTGATCTCCTATGTGCGGACGAACATCGAGCTAGGCCCTGATCCGGAAGTGCTCATGGAATACCTCAGCGCATACTTGTCACCCGGACGGATGATCCAGATGTCGGTGCTGTTGCTCTTGGCGACGCTGGTGCTGCTGCCGCTCTCGGTGACTCTCCCCTACGGCGCCGCCCAGGCCGCCTACGGCAACAAGGTGACGCTATCCGAGGCCTTCAAAGCGAAAATCGGGCGGCTGCTGCCGCTGATCGGGGCGGAGATCCTGCTGGTGCTGATCGTCTATGCCACCCTCGCCATCCCCACCATCTTGTTCATGGTCGGCGGTATCCAAAGGAACGCCCCCATGATGGGCATCGGAGCGCTGCTGCACTTCATCGCCGCCATCATCCTGTTCTTCGTGTTGTTCCGGCTGTTCTTCGTGCCCACCGTGGTGATCTTGGAGGACTGCTCCCCGATCGCCGCCTTCAAGCGCTCCCGCGCGCTGGTGAAAGGCTCATTCTGGCGCATCGTCGGCATCTCGCTGCTGGGCAGCCTGATCGTCGGCATCCCCGCCGAAGTGATCGGCGGCATCGGCTTTGGCGTGGCATTCGCTATCGGGAGCTTGATCGTCTTCGCGATCCTGCTCTATGCCGTCTCGGTGTTCATCACGCCCTTCAGCGAATCGCTCACCGTGCTGCTCTACCTGGACTCCCGATTCCGCAAAGGCGAGCTTCACTAGGCATAACTACACCCGGAGGAGCGCTTAATCGGTGCCGGCGTCGAAGGCGGCGCGTTGTTGGGCGGCTAATTCTTCGTCGGAGACCGGGGGGGTGGGCAATTCTGGGATGGAGTCTGCGCCCGGTTCCAAAGAGCCGACCAGATCGGAGATTTCGCCGCCGATGATGCCATGGCCGGCGTATTGCTCCAAACGGGTGCGGGAATCGGCGATGTCCAGATTCCGCATGGTCAGCTGGCCAATCCGATCTGTGGGCCCGAAGGCGGCATCTTCGACCTTCTCCATGGAGAGACGTTCGGGATGGTACGAGAACGCCGGGCCCTCGGTATCCAGGATCGAATAATCCTCGCCGCGGCGCAGCCGCAGCGTGACGGTGCCCGTCACCGCCGAGGCCACCCAGCGTTGGATCATCTCGCGCAGCATCAACGCCTGTGGATCCAGCCAGCGGCCCTCGTACATATAGCGGCCCAGCCGCCTGCCGTCGTCAAAGTAGGTGTTCAGCGTGTCCTCGTTGTGGATGGCGGTGACCAGCCGCTCGTAGGCGATGAACAGCAAGGCCATCCCCGGCGCCTCATAGATGCCCCGGGATTTCGCCTCGATGATGCGGTTCTCGATCTGGTCGGACATGCCCAGGCCGTGCCGCCCGCCAATCGCGTTCGCCTCCAGCACCAGCGCCACCGCGTCGGAGAACGTCTGGCCGTTGATCTCCACCGGCCGCCCCTGTTCGAAGCGGATGCTGACGTCCTCAGCCGCAATCGAAACCTCCGGATCCCAAAAGCGCACCCCCATGATCGGCTGCACCAGCTCGATCCCGTTGGAGAGCTCCTCCAGATCCTTCGCCTCGTGCGTCGCCCCCCAGATGTTCGCGTCGGTGGAGTACGCCTTCTCTTTGGAGTCGCGGTACGGCAGATCCCGCTCGGCGAGCCAGGCGCTCATCTGCGCGCGGCCCCCCAGCTCGCTGACGAAATCCTCGTCCAGCCACGGCTTGTAGATCTGCAGCTTCGGATTGGCCATCAGCCCATAGCGGTAGAAACGCTCGATGTCGTTGCCCTTGTAGGTGGAGCCGTCCCCCCAGATGTCGACGCCGTCCTCTCGCATCGCCCGCACCAGCAGCGTGCCGGTGACCGCCCGGCCAATCGGGGTGGTGTTGAAGTAGTAGCGCCCGGCGGTGCGGATGTGGAAGGCGCCGCAGGAGAGCGCCACCAAGCCTTCCTCGACCATGTCCGCGCGGCAATCCACCAGCCGGGAAAGCTCCGCCCCGTACTGGAACGCCCGGCCCGGCACCGAGTCGATGTCCGGCTCGTCATACTGGCCCAGATTCGCGGTGTAGGTACACGGGATCGCCCCGCGCTCGCGCATCCAGGCGACCGCGACGGAGGTGTCCAACCCGCCGGAGAACGCCAAACCTACCCGCTTGCCGATCGGCAGTTGCGTCAAAACCTTTGCCATATGTTGAGCCTAACTTAGTGAACGGTTGATTGCGCCGATTACCGCCGCCAGGGAGGCGGTGACGATGGATTCGTGCAAGGCCACCCCCCAGAGCACGTGGGCGTCCTCGCCGGTGCCGACTTCCGCCTCGACGTAGGCCGCGGCTTTGGCGTCACCACCGGAAGAGAGCGCGTGCTCGGTGTAATCCAGCACCCGCACGGTGTAGCCGATGGAGGCCAGCGCGTCCACGAAAGCGGAGACCGGGCCGTTGCCCTCGCCGGAAATCTCCTTCTCCACGCCCCGATCCAGCACCTTGGCGATGACGGTGTAGCCGCCGCCGTTGGAGAGCGACTTCACCGTGATGAGCTTCAGCGGATACTCGTTGGCGAGGTATTCGTCAGCGAAGATCTGCCACAGCTCGGCGGGGGTGACTTCGCGGCCGGAGGCGTCGGTGGCCCGCTGCACCACCCGCGAGAACTCGATCTGCAGCCGCCGGGGCAGCTCCAGCTTGTGCTCGGATTTCATCACGTAGGCGACGCCGCCCTTGCCCGATTGCGAGTTCACCCGGATCACCGCCTCGTAGGTGCGGCCCACATCGTACGGATCGATAGGCAGGTACGGGGCCAGCCAGCCGATCTCGTGGATGGATTTGCCCGCCGCCAACGCCTGGCGCTCCAAATCCTCCAGGCCCTTCTTGATGGCGTCCTGGTGCGAGCCGGAGAAGGCGGTGTAGACCAGATCGCCCGAGTAGGGGGTGCGCGGATGCACCTGGATGTTGGTGCAGTATTCGACGGTGCGGCGGATTTCGTCAATGTCGGAGAAGTCAATCTTCGGATCGACGCCCTGGCTGAACAGGTTCATGCCCAGGGTGACCAGATCGACGTTGCCAGTGCGCTCACCATGGCCGAACAGGCAGCCTTCCACCCGATCCGCGCCTGCCATCAGCGCCAGCTCGGTGGCGGCCACCGCGGTGCCGCGATCATTGTGCGGATGCAGCGAGACGGCCACGAACTCCCGGTTCGGCACGTTGCGGCAGAAGTACTCGATCTGATCGGCGTAGGTGTTCGGGGTGGACATCTCCACGGTGGCGGGCAGGTTCAGGATGATCTCGCGGCCGGGGCCGGGCTGCCAGACCTGCATCACGTTATCGCAGACCTCGATGGCGAAATCGGTGTCCGTCTGGGTGAAGATCTCCGGCGAGTACTGGTAGCCGAACTCGACGTCAGCCAGATACTGCTCCGCGTACTTCATCACCCATTCGGTGCCGGTGCGGGCCAACTGCACGCACTCGGGGCGGGTGATCCCGAACACCACCCGCAGGAAGAGATCCGCGGTGGCGTTGTACAGGTGGATGTTGGCCCGGTGGGCGCCGATGATGGACTTCGCGGTGGTCTCGATCAGATCCTCGCGGGCCTGGGTGAGCACCGAGATGGTGACGTCGTCGGGGATGGCGTCCGTCTCGATCAGCGAGCGGATGAAATCAAACTCGGTGGCCGAGGCGGCCGGGAAGCCGATCTCGATCTCCTTGTAGCCCATCCGCACCAGCATGTCGAACATGCGGCGCTTCCGGCCGGGGCTCATCGGATCGATCAGGGCCTGGTTGCCGTCGCGCAAGTCGGTGGAGAGCCAGCGCGGGGCGGCGGTGATCCGCTTGGTCGGCCAGGTGCGATCCGGGAGATCGACGGGGATGAACGGGGTGTAGCGGGCAAACGGCATCGGCGACGGCGTTTGGAACGGTTTTGGTTGCGGCTTGGTCATGTCTTTGGCTTCCTATCTGTGAGTTGGGGTGTCAGGCGCGGGCAAACTCCGCAGCGAGGAAGCCTGGGGATTAGGCCTCGCTGCGGCAACCAAGCAGCAGTCGCGCAAACACGAGGGCTATTATAGCGCTATGCGCATCGTTCTCGCTGGTGACCATTCGTCCCCTGAATTGAAAGCCTTCATCGCCGCCCACCTGGTTGCCGCCGGGCATCAGGTTGACGACCTGGGCACCGATTCCACGCAGAGCACCGACTATCCGCTCTGGGGAGCGGCCGCCGCCGCGAAAGTCGTCTCCGGCGCGGCCGAGCTGGGCATCATCATCTGCGGCACCGGCGTCGGCATCGGCATCGCGGCGAACAAGATCCACGGCATCCGCTGCGTGATCTGCTCCGAGCCGTTCTCCGCGAAGATGGCCCGCGAGCACAACAACGCCAACATGCTCGCTCTCGGGGCGCGGGTGGTGGGCCCGGAGTTGGCGCTGATGATCGTGGACACCTTCATCGAATCCAGCTTCGTCGGCGGCGAACGCCACACCCGCCGCGTCGAAGAGATTATCGAGCTTGACGACGGGCGCGAACTCCCGCTGCCATAAGCTGCCATAAGAGTTAGCTACGCTTAGCTACCCGCTGGCGAGGACAATGACGACGATGGCTTCCACTACCGCGATGGTGCCCAGGATCAGCGCGTAGAGCGGCCAAGGCTTGGGTTTGGCGGGCGCGGCAGCTTCCTCCCCCTCGGGTTCCGCCGCAGCGGCCGCATCGGCGGGTTCAGCTAGAGCGACGGGCTCCGCCGCGGCTTCCGGCTTGGGTTCCGGCTCCTCCAGGACCACTTCCGGCTCGGGCTCGGGCTCGGGCTCGGGCTCCGGTTCGGGTTCTGGCTCCGGCTCGGGTTCCGGCTCGGGCTCGGGCTCGGGTTCCGGCTCGGGTTCCGGCTCCGGCTCGGGTTCCGGTTCGGGTTCGACGACTTCCGGCTCCGGTTCGGCGGGAGCCTCGAAATCGATCAGCTCGGCTGGATCAACCTCATCCGGCTCGTCAAACTCAAAATTGAGCAGATCGGCCGGCGAAAGCTCGCTGCCGTTGTCTTCAGGAGGGGTGGCCTTGGATTTGGCTTTGTCTGCTTTGCTCATAGCTCAGCCTCCCCTACCATCTCGTTGTCCACAATGATCTGTACCTTCTCCGGCTCGGGAGCATAGAGGAAGGCGGGACTCTTGGTGGACGTCAAACCCAGGATGTTGTAGACGACCGTCTCGTCGGCGGCGATCTGCGCCAGCGCCTCTTTGCAGGCCGCGCGGGCGATCTCGATCCGCTGCTCCTGGGGCAGCTCCGCCCAATCGACGCTCTCATCCAGGATGGGCAGGTAGTTCGCCGTCTTGACGACCGAGCCCGCCTGCTCCTGCACCTCGATCTCGGCGATGTACTTCGTGGGGCTGGACCCGCCCGTGGCGACCAGCACGATGATCGCCACCGCCAACACCACATCAAGCGCTGCAAAAATCAGCGCGGTAAGCCTTGCTGTCTTCACCGGACTCCTTCCGACCATCCAAGGATAACGTTGTGTGCCGCTTCAGTTACGTCCCCACACCGAATCTGGGCTAAAACTTTCCCGAATGGCCGGAGAAACTCGAACCGCCCGAAGAGCTGAATCCGCCGAAGGAGCCGTGCGAGCCGAAGCTGCCGCCGCCGGAATCGGTGTCCTTGGGGCGGGGCACGGCGACCACGTTCGAATAGAGGAAGGTGTCCGACTGGGCGGTGAGCACGAAGCTGCCCTTGCGGATGTAGTCGTCCGCCTCGGTGCGGGCTTTCACCGATTTGAGCTTGCCCTTCCAGGAAAGCAGCACGCTGAGCGCGGCGATCAGCGCCAGCACCAAGGCCCCACCGTAGAACATCACGATGGTGGACGTGTGGTCGTTGCTCTTCCGGTTGCCGGTGTTCTGGTCGGGATCGTATTGCGGATACGGATCGTATTCGGGGTAGTAGCTGCCCTCGTCGTCGTCGTCTTCGGACGTGTCCGGGATGTTGCTGTAGTCGTAAGGATCGCCCGCCTCGTAGTGATTCAGGAAATCATCCACCGCGTCGGCATAGCCGGTGAAGCCGCCATACCAGTCATCCTCGCCCAACTGCGGCAGGAATAAGGTATCCAGGTATTTCTGGCCGGCAACGGTGAAGGCCGCGATGCCGGTGCCGGTGGTGGCGAAGCCGAAATCGCGATCTTCCATCGCCAGCAGCAAGATGGCCCCGGAATGCTCCTCGTCCAGGCCGTAAAAGTTCTCCTCGTAGAAATCGGCCGCATAGAGGCGGGCTTCGCGGTCATCAAGGGCGGCGACGTCGACCACCACCACGTCGAAGTTGTGACGCAGCGAGATTTCGTCCAGCTTCGCCGTCAACGCGGCCGCCTCGTCTGCGGTGAGCAGGCCCATGTCGTCCACAAAGCGGGGCAGCCGCTCGCCCTCGGCCACCCGGCCCAGCCCGGTATCCGCCGCCGCGGGCGCCACCGCCGCAAACAGCGTGAGCATGGTGACGGCCACCGCCGCCAGCGCCTTTCGCAACATCGCCATCAGAACGCACCCCCACCCCAAAGCAGCAAGGTGGCCAGCGCGCCGAACCCCACCAAGCCGCCGCCGAAGATGGCCAGGAACCAGCGCCAGAAGGCCCCCTTGTCCATGGGCAGATCGCCGACGAACTTGCCCGTCTGCCCATTCATGGCGAAGGTGTAGGCGTTGCCCTCCCAGGAGGTGGAGAGCACCCACACCGGCAGCAGCGCGTAGCGGACCTTCCCGTTTTGCAGTTGGATGCTCTGCCGCTCAGTGGTGACGGAGGCGTAGCCGCTCACGGTGCGCCGGAAAGCGCTCGCGGTGGAGTTCACCACCCGGTCGGCGACGTGGGTCTGCGCCTGCTCGGCGGTGACGTCATAGCGATCCGCGAAAAAGCCGGCGAGGTAGGCCGTCTGGAAATCGACGGCCTGGGAGAAATCGAAGGGCTCGATGGATTCCATCATCGCGTCGTCCATCCGCGAGGAGCCGTCCATCGGCACCAGGTTGAAGCCCAGCGCGCCGGCGCGCAGCACCGAGTAGTGTGACGTGCGGGTGTAGATGTTGTCCGAATCCGACCAGGTGGACACGGTGGTGGCGTGATAGGCCAGATCGGCCACCGCGTCCGCGTCGAAAAGCCAGTAGGGAACGTAGATACCCTTGATCTCGTCGAGGTGGTTCTGGTCCTTGAAGACCTTCGGCAGCAGCTTTTTGCCCAGATAGTGCTGCTTCAACGCCGCCAAGGCCTGTTCTTTGGTGAGCTTGAAGGGGATGACGGCATCGGGGCGCAGATCTCCGGAGAATTTCGAGGTGACGACGACTGGGTTCCCGCAGAACGGGCAGGAAGTGGCGCCCATCACCTCCGAGCCCACGATCTCGCCGCCGCAGGAGGTGCACGAGTAGACGACCATGCCGGCCAGCTCGCCGTCCGCATACTGCTGCTCTTCGTAGCCGAAGTTGACGGATTCGTCCGGCTGCGGCTGGCTGAGCAGCTTGTCGTGCTGGATCAGCGCCTGGACGTCAAACGTGGATTCGCAATACGGGCACTTCATCTGCTGCGCGGTGGCGTCAAAACTGATCGCACCGCCGCAGTTTGGGCACTTGTACTCCAATACCGCCATACTCACCTCCTCTCAATGCCATGGCCGAGCCCCCGGCTGGCGCCGGGGACCGCACGGGCCGTTACGCCGCGGGCTTGGGTGCGCCGCATTCCTCGCAGAACTTGCCGGTGTTGCCATCATGGCCACAGGCGGCGCAAGTCCAGGCGAAGAGCGGAGCCGGCGGCGCTGCCGGAGCAGCGGCCACCGGGGCCTCCGGAGCGACAGGTGCAACAGGAGCCTCGGGAGCCACCGGAGCCACCGGAGCGGCGGGAGCGGCTTCCGGCGCGACCGGAGCGGCGGGCTGCGCGGCCTGGCCCATCTGGAAGAGCTGGGCGGGATTCATGCCACCGGCCTGTCCGGCCATCCCCATGCCGAGGAAGCCGGTCATCGCGCCCGCCTCGTTGGCGGCGGCCGTCGTCATCGCGTCGGCCTGCGCGGCGGCCAATCGGCCCGCGGCCACGGTCGGATCGCTCATCGCCTTCGCGAACTCGAGGTCGTTGATCTTCTTGACGATCTCTTCCGGAGCCGTCACCGAATTGACGCCGAAGGAGACGATCTCGATGCCGCGCAGATCCTTCCACTGGGCGGAGAGCTGATCGTTCATCAGCTTGGCCAGATCGTCCACATAGGTGGTGATCTTGTCGTAGGTGATGCCGCGCGCGGAGAACTCGCCCAACGCCGGCTGCAGCGCCGTGTAGACCTCGCTCTTGAGCTGCTCGTCGATCATGTCGCGGGTGAAGGACGGATTCACGTTGCCCGCGGTGAAGGTGTAGAAGAGCAGCGGGTTGGTGATCCGGTAGGAGAAGACGCCGTTGCAGCGGATCCCGCCGGTGACCGCGAAGTTGAGATCCGGATAGACGAAGCGGAACGGGATCGGGCTGGAGGTGCCGTACTTGTTCCCCTTGATCTCCTTGATGTTGAAGTAGTAGACACGCTGATCCTTCGAGACGCCGCCGCCATACTTGAAGCGCTCGATGCCCTGGCGGAACATCTCGCCCAAGTTGCTGGCCAGGCCACCGCCTTCGAAGATGGTGTGCTCTGAGGACTGCTGGTAGGTGTACTTGCCGGGCACGGCGGTGAACTCGACGACCACGCCGTTGTCGACCACCGCAGCAGCCTGCCCGTCAAAGACGACGATGCCCGAACCGTTGGAAATGATGTTGTCCGAGCCCTTGGTGTTCGAGCCGCGGCCACCGGTGTAGATCGTCCCTTTGGTGAGCAGGACGTTGTCGTCCATTGCGTCCATCGAGAAGAAATCGAGCCAGCTGTCGGCCAAGACGCCGCCAGCGGCATCCGTAATTGCTTGTATAAGAGCCATGTTCTCTCCTTGAACCGAGGATTAGGTAAGTACAGTCTTTCATCTAATCCCCTGATTGCGCGCCAAATCTCGCCCCGGTTCTCCCCTGAGACCGGGACGAGCCAAGGCGTTGTGGCTACTCCTCCGCGGAGGGATAGATGTAGGTGGACCAGACTTCGGTGCCGTCTGGGTTCAGATATACGTATTTGGCGGCCGGATCGCTGATGCCAGCTTGCCGCATCGCCGGGAAGACCGCCTCGTCACAGCCGGACTGCAGGGTGCTGGTCGTCGACTCGAAGCCGGCCGAGATCGTCGGGATGTCTTGCTCAGTGCCGAAGACATAGGTGTAGACGATGGTGTTCTCGCCTTCCGCCGACAACTCGACCGAGCTGAACGTGTCACCAAACGACTCTTTGACGGAATCGACCTGCGATTGGCCGGCGGCCACGAATTGCTCGATCGGCGAGCCCGAGGCGCAACCGCTCACCACCAACAGCGCGAGCAGGACGAGGGTAGGGATTCTGACTAGGTTTTTCATGTGAGCCTCACTTACAGGGAACGGACGGCTCCAATCTACCACCAATGCTCGGCTTCGTCGGGGCAACAGGATTTGAACCTGCGACCTTCCGCTCCCAAAGCGGATGCGCTACCAAGCTGCGCTATGCCCCGCGCGAAGGGATAGTCTACCTCACTCGGTGGGATCGATGGTCTCTTCGGGGACCGGTGCGGGGGCCACGATTTCGTCCTTGCCGCGCCGCGCGATCAGGTAGCTAACTGCGGCAAACAACGCCATCATCGAGGTGTAGGTGGCGAAATCGCCCAAGGCGCCGACGAAGCCGGTGCCCGAGCCGCCGGAACGGAACCGGCCGCCGCCGCCGCCGCCCGCGATCCGGATCTGGCCGCCCTCGCCGGACTGGAAGTCGGTGGGGAAGTCTGACGGGTACACCTGCATCCCGCCGGCTTGGGAATCACTCTCTTGGTTGAAGGTCGGCCCCTCGCCCTCTTGGTTGAAGCTCGGGCCTTCGCCTTCGGGCAGGCTGCCCCGGCCACCGCCGCGCTGCGGCATGGTGCCGTCCGTGGGGAAGGCGCCGTCGGTGGGGAAGGTGCCGTCGGTGGGGAAATCGGAGGGGAAATTGCCGGGCTGGCCACCGGAGGTAACGATCCGCATCCCGCCGCCGGTGCCGTTGAACGGGGTCATCAGCAAGCTGGCGAGGTTGCTGGTCACCAGCGAGAAGGCGCCGAAGGCCAACACGATGGCGAGCAGCCCATAGGAGAGCGGACGGGCGATGTTGGCCGGAATCTTCAACACCTTGCTTCCCACACCCCGCACGAAATCCCAGTGCAGGCCGATGTGGACGCCGGCGAAGATGATCGTCAAGCCAGCGCAGAAGTCGTGGATGACCCGCCACGAGCCGCCCCGGCCGCCGCCGGAGCTGGGCAGCACGATCTCGGAAATGAACAGGCCGGAGACCACGATCAGCGCGAAGCTCACCAGCAGGCAGGCGCCCACGATCCAGCGCACCCGCATCCGCCACGGCGTTCCTTTGGCGAACAGCCGCTTCGTGGTACCCACCAGGCTCTTCCAGCCGAAGGCGAGATGGATCACGATCACCCCGGCGATGCACAGCCCGGCGATCTCATGGAACGCCAGCCCCAAAACTTGGGAGTGGTACAGCAAGGTGGCGGTGACAAGCAGGATCAGATCCAGGACGATCTTGAAAACGTTCTTCCCCATGGTCGGCCTCTCAGTTGACGACTACGTCTGGACGAACCCCAGACGCCGCAAACCTATGTTGCAAAAATGTGCCGAAGCTGTGGATGGATTATGAGTTGGGCTGGGGGGCTGATTCCGGCCCGTTAAACCTGGGTGGGCCGACCGGTAAAGCGGGAACACCGGTCGGCCCACGATGGGGTTGAGTGTCTGCCGGGGGGGTGTTGAGAGGTGAGGTTGGCAGACACTCTCTCTAGCGGCTCATCTAAATGTGAGAGGTGGGAACTGAGCCGCCAAGCATAGGGCATCGACGCTACGCTGCTGCATGAGCTGGTGCTTCATGTGATGCCCTTCCTTTCCCGAGGTATGTTTCAACCGTACGTGATGGTTAGGGTCGTTGTGCGTACTACCCCCCCAAATTAGGTACAAATTTGGGCGAATTAGGTACAAAATTCCGCAAACCGTGCGTAATTCAGACCTCTAAACCCCCCAACCAGGTGGTAATTGCGGCACTTAATCGCTTCCTTGAGCCCACACCGACCTTCCGATATGTGCTCGAAACGTGGTTTTCTACGGTACGGACGCTCAGATCAAGCTCTTGGGCGACCTCGGTGGGGTTCTTCCCCGACGCCAACATCTTGCCGATCTCCAACTCCCGGATGGACAGGCCGCACGCTTCCGCCAAGGGCAGGAACATCCGCTGCTTCACCGACACGTTGATGGCCGATGTCCGGAAAGCCTCGTCGGCGACCTCGGCGGAGCCCTCAATGTCGCCGTCTTGCCGCAGTGCCATGGCCAGCATCACCGAGCCCCGCAGTACGTGCAGCGCCACGCCGGTGCCCTCCATCTCCTTGACGGAGCGGCGGAGCGCGGCCGAATCCATCTCGGCGGCGGCCAAGATGAAGTTGCCCATCGAGCGCAGCAGTTGGCTTTGGGTCTTGCCCGCCACCTTGGCCAGCTTGGCGGCCCGCTTGAGGTCCCGTTTCTTCACGATCGCCGCCGACCCGCAGAAGATCGCCGCCGAGATATAGCCGCGTTCCAGCAGATCATCGGTGGCCCGCCACAGCGTCTCGCCGGCTTCCTCGCCCTCGACGTAGATCAACTCGGGCGCCACTTCCGTCAACATCGCCGGGAACGGCCCCAGCTTCTGCACGTGCGCCGCTTGATCGGCCAGCGTGGTCGCGTAGGCCACCCGGCCATCCCAGACCGCCGCCAAGGCGGCCAGCGTCATCACGCCGCGCTGGAAGATTTCGTACAGGGTGGTGACGCCCGTGAGCGTCAAAATCGAGGCGGCGATGGTGCCCAGCTCGTGGAAGCGCCCTTGCAGCGCCAATCCGAAAGCCACCACATAGCCGTTCGCCTGGATCAGCCCCGGATGCAACTCGTCCTGGGCGATGGCCAACTGCTGCTCGGCCCACCGGGTGCCTTCCAGCACCTGGCCGTTCAGCAGCATCGCCAAGCCGCGATAGATCGGATTGTGGTCGGCGTAGGAGAGGAACTCCGGACTGTACTGTTCCAACAGCTTCAACGCGTCGGCGGGACGGCCTTGGGCGATGAGGCACTCCACCAGCAGCCCCACGCGGACGTCCTGGTGCAGCTCGTCCACCAGTTTCGGCACCTTGTCCCATTCGACGTCGGGCACCCGGTCGCAGACGAACTGCAGATGCTCGGAAATGAAGCTCAACACGTCGGCGAAGGCGGGATTGTCTTTCTTTCGCTGGGCCAGCAACTCCTGGGCGCCCTGCAGATCTTCGCGGGCGACCGCCCGATAGATGGCGGTCCACATCGCCAGCCGCGCCTTCCAGAAATCACTCGACTTGCGCTTGTCGGTGCGCTGGATCACATGCTCGATCTCCTCGGCGCTGGCGGAAGCGGAGATCATCGAGGTCACCAGCGGCACCGCGTTCTGCGGAGATTGGTCTTTGAGCCATTCCGTCCGGTTGAGCTGCGTCTCCGCCTCCCAGTATTCGCGAATCCGGCTGGAGAGCAGTGACGAATCGGAAACCGTCAGGCCGCGACGCGGGCTTACCCAGCGGCTGATCTCCGATTGCGGGTCAGCGCCGGCCTCCTCGAGTTCGCGCAAGATCAGGGTGCGGCGGGTGCTGGAAGACTCGCGACGCAGGTATTCGGCCAACAGCGGCGGGAAGACCGAGCCGATGCGGCCCGCGGAGGAATCCATGATCTGCACCACGCCGATGTCGTCCAGCCGCGCCAAGGTGGGCAGGTCGGCGATCAGGTGGACGTCGGAGGCGGGCACCGAACCCATCCAGGCCAGCCGCAGCAAGGCGTCCATCTCGGCATCGTTCAACCCATAGAGGTGCAGCGAGATGGGCACCGCCAGCCGTTCCGAATAGAGATCGCCCACGGCCTTCCACTGGCCTTGCACCTGGGCGATCGCCCCGGTGCGCTTGCCGGTGCCGATCACCGCCTGCACCAAACCGGGCAGGCCCCCGGTGGCGGTGGCGATGCGGGCCACGGTGGCGGATTCCACGGTGCCGGGCAGCAGATCATGCACGAGCGAGTGCAGTTGGTCAAAGTGCATCGGATGCAAGGTGAGTCGGGCGCAGGGATTCACCAGCGACGTCAAAGCTGAGGTGGCCTCGCGGCTGGCTCCGCCCGGACGGCGGACGGCCAGCACCAGGAAGCGCTGTCGGGTGCGGGCGGCGTCGATCACACCCGCGCTGGATTGGTCCAACTCGTCGGCGTCGTCCACGATCAAGACCGAATTCGGCTGGGGCAGGTGCCGCAACAGCGAGGTGACCGCACTCGCGATGGAGGTGCCGCCGGCTGGCGCTGGCGGTGCGGCCGCCGTTCCCCCGGCCCCGACGGGCGGATTCAGCAAACCGGAGGCCAACAGCGCGCCCAGCGGCCGATCTTTCAAAGCCGGAATGCCGGTGACCGACGCGACGGTGACACCTTCTTCGGTGAGCCGCTCGGTGACCAGCGAGGTGACCAAGGTGCGGCCGGAGCCCCGCATCCCGACCAGGTGTACGCTCACCTCGCCACGCAGATACTCCAGAATCGAATCGATAATGTTCCGCACACTCTCGTACACATTCGAATCGTATGCCAACCGGGCCAGCGAGGCGAGTGATTGACGCAAATCCGCGCAGAAAACTAAAGTACCCCTGCGGCATCGGATCACCGGCAACCCACCAACCGACTAGGATTTGCGCATGGAGCTAGTCCGGGTGCCAAAAGCGGAATTGCATCTGCATGTGGAGGGGACGCTGGAGCCCGAGATGGTATTCGAGTTGGCGCGGCGAAACGCGGTGCCTTTGCCGTGGGACAGCGTTGCCGAATTGCGCGGACGCTACCAGTTCACCTCCCTGCAGTCATTCCTGGATCTGTACTACCAGTGCATGACGGTACTGCGCACCCAGGAGGATTTCGCGCAGCTCGCCTGGGCGTACTACCAGCGGGCGGCCGCCGACGGGGTGGCGCACGCGGAACTCTTCTTCGATCCGCAGGTGCATGTCCGCAACGGGGTGCCGCTGGCGGAGGTGATCGCCGGATTGACGGAGGCAGCCTCCCGAGCGGCGCTGGAGTTGGGCATCACCGGCGGGCTGATCATGTGCTTCCTGCGCGATTTGGGCGCGGACGCGGCCGCCGAGCTGCTCGCGGCCGCCGAGCCATATCTGGGGCAGTTGCTCGGCGTCGGGTTGGATTCGGCCGAGGTGGGCCACCCGCCGTCAGAGTTCATTGCAGTCTTCGCACGGGCGCGCGAGCTGGGGCTGCATGTGGTGGCCCACGCCGGCGAGGAGGGCGAGCCCGATTACGTCTGGCAGGCATTGGACCTGCTGCACGCCGAACGCATCGACCATGGCATCCGCTCCGTCGAAGACGGCACCTTGCTCGCCGCCTTGGCCGCGCGGCAAATCCCGTTGACGCTCTGCCCGCTCTCCAACGTGCGGCTGCAGGCCGTCGACACCTTGGCCGCCCACCCGCTGCCCGCTTTGCTGGATGCCGGAGTGCTGGTGAGCGTCAACTCTGACGATCCGGCCTACTTCGGCGGCTACCTGGGGGCGAACTTCGCCGCCGTCACCGCCGAGTTCGGCCTTGACGACGCCCAACTGTTGCAGCTCTGCCGCAACTCCGTCACCGCCTCCTTCGCCACCGCGGAGCGCAAAACCGAACTGCTTGCCCTAATAAACGAGGAGGCCACATGATCCGGCCCGCCGCCGTCGCCGGGCTGTTCTACCCTGGCGACGCCCACACTTTGGAAAAGACCGTGGACGGCTTTCTGGACGTCCCCGCCGCCACCTCCCCCACCCCGCGCGCGCTGGTCGCCCCGCACGCCGGCTACGTCTATTCCGGCTCGACCGCCGGGCAGGCCTATGCCTGCTGGAAAGGGGCTGACCTGGGGCCGGTGGTGGTGCTCGGCCCGTGCCATCGGGTCGGCATCCCGGCGTTGGCGTTGCCGGACGCGGACGCGCTGGCCACCCCGCTCGGCGAAGTATCCGTCTGGGAGCGGGGGGTGGAGCTCGTCAGCGATTTCGAGCAGGTGGTGCAAGACGCCCGCGTCCACGCCGAGGAGCATTCCATCGAAGTGCACCTGCCGTTCCTGCAGCGCCTGGGCGTCACCGAGGTGCTGCCGCTGGCGGTCGGCTGGGTCTCGCCCGCCGACGTCGCCGAGGTGTTGGACGTGCTTTTCACCGAGCCGGAGTTGCGCTTCGTCGTCTCCTCCGATCTCTCGCATTATTTAACGTATCCCGAGGCACAGGCCCAGGACGCGCAGACCATCGAGCGGATTTTGGCCCTGGAATCGGTCGGCCATGAGGACGCCTGCGGGTACTACCCGCTGAATGGCTTCCTGCTCGCCGCCCGCGACCACGGTTGGCAGCCTAAGCTGCTCGCCGCCTGCAATTCGGGGGACACCGCTGGCGACAAACGCCGCGTGGTCGGCTATGCCAGCTTCGCCTTTTACGAATAGGAGTACCCATGACTGCCTTGCCTGATGACGCCGGATTGGTATTGACGCGGCTGGCCCGGTCGGCCATCGCCACCCAACTGAATCTGCCCGCTGCCGAGCCAGACGGTGAGGCCGAGTGGCTCAACGAACGGGGGGCTGCCTTCGTCACCCTCACCATCGACGGGCGGCTGCGCGGCTGCATCGGCTCCCTGGAGGCCTGGCGCTGGCTCGGTGAGGACGTGCGCTCCAACGCCGTCTCCGCCGCCTTCCGCGATCCGCGCTTCCCGCCGCTTTCGCGCGACGAGTTCGCGCAGGTGGACGTGGAAGTCTCGGTGCTGACGCCCCCGCAGGAGCTGAGTTTCACCTCCGAGGCGGACGCGCTGGCCCAGCTCCGCCCGGACATCGACGGGGTGATCCTGGAGGCGGGCAGCCATCGCGCCACCTTCCTGCCGCAGGTTTGGGAGGATCTGCCAGATAAGCGGGTGTTCATGGCGCATCTGAAGCGCAAAGCCCGGCTGGCTGCCGACTACTGGGGGGATGACGTGCGGCTCCACGTCTACCAGGTGAGCGCCTTCCATGAATAGCCCGGCGCGCTGGTGGAGCGAGGTTGACGGGAAAGTCCGCTGCACGCTCTGCCCGCGGCACTGCTCGCTGCGCGAAGGCCAGCGGGGCTTCTGCTTCGTCCGCCAAAACCTGGGCGGGCAACTGATGCTCACCACCTACGGGCGCTCTTCGGGATTTGCCGTCGACCCGGTGGAGAAGAAGCCGCTGAACCACTTTTTTCCCGGCTCCACCGTGCTCAGCTTCGGGACGGCCGGCTGCAACCTGGCCTGCAAGTTCTGCCAGAACTGGGAGCTTTCCACCGCCCGCAGCTTGGATTTGATGGCGGCCGCCGCCACCCCCGAGCAGATCGCCGCGCTCGCTTCCGGCCGGGGCTGCCGGGGCGTGGCCTACACCTACAACGATCCGATCATCTTCGCCGAATACGCCATCGACTCGGCCAGCGCCTGCCGGGAGGCCGGGCTGGTGAACATCGCGGTCACCGCCGGATATATCGAAGCCGAGCCCCGCGCCGAGTTCTTCGCGGCGATGGACGGCGCCAACGTCGATTTGAAGAGCTTCTCGGACGATTTCTACCGCCGCTTGACGGGAGCGCGGCTCGCCCCCGTCAAAGAGACTTTGGTTTACCTGGCCCGCGAGACCAACGTCTGGCTGGAGATCACCACCCTGCTGATCCCCGGCCAAAACGACTCCGACGCCGAAATCGACGCGCTCAGCGCCTGGGTGGCCGACGCGCTCGGCCCGCACGTCCCGCTGCACTTCACCGCCTTCCACCCCGACAACCGGATGCGCGACACTCCCCGCACCCCCGCCGCCACCCTGGCCCGCGCCCGCCACCTCGCCCAGGCCAACGGCCTGCACTTCGTCTACACCGGCAACATCCGCGACCTTGAGGGCGCCACCACCTACTGCCCCGCCTGCCACGCCCCCCTCATCATCCGCGACGGCTTCCACGTCACCCAAAACACCCTCACCTCCGGCCACTGCCCCCACTGCGCCCACCCCATCGCCGGCCGCTGGATGTGAAATGTTTCGGACAGATGAAGTTGGAGCGGCGAAAACTTGATGGGACTAGGCTATACATATCTGCACAACACGAGGAGGTGATGCAGAATGGATAACCTTACCCAGGCTCAAGCCGAGACTGTCGTACTCACCATGGCTGATGTCGCCATTGCCAATGAAGCCTACTTTTCGGAGTTGGACGGCGTGATGGGAGATGCCGATTTCGGCGTCTCTTTGGCGAGCGGATTCAAGGTGGTGAAAGCCCAATGGGACAGCTATGACCACAGCTCCATCGGGGCCACCCTGCTCAATGTCGCCAGCGCCCTGACGGCGAACACCGGGGGCAGCTCCGGGCCGGTTTGGGGCACGCTGTTCATGCGTACCGGAATCGCTTTCCGGGGCAAGACCGAGATCACGCTGGACGAGATCGTGGCCGGGCTCCGCAGCGCCATCGAGGGCATCATGAAGCGCGGCGGCGCCCAGCTTGGCGACAAGACGCTGGTGGACGCCTTGGACGCCATCGCGGTCTCCTTGGCGGAATCCGCAGCCAGCGGCGAAGGCACCCTGCTGGAGGCATTCGCCAAGGCCGCCGACGCCGCCTATGAGATGCGCGAGACGTCGAAGGGCTGGATCGCCAAGCGCGGTCGGCAGTCTTTCACCGGTGAACGCTCCATCGGCACCTACGATCCGGGCATCGTCGCCGTCGGAGACATGGCGAAGGCTATCTGCGCTGCCCTCTAACCGGCGGCACAACTGAACACCCAAATACCCCAATTTAAGGAGAACTATGAAGAAATTCGTCGATGATCCCGCGAACTTCGTCCACGACATGTTCGAAGGCATCTATCTGGCCAACCAAGACACCCTCGATTGGGTGCCCGAATACAACATCCTGGTCCGCAAGGAGACCCCGGACAAGGTGCTCATCATGCAGGGTTCCGGCTCGGGCCACGAGCCCGCGCACTCCATGATCGTCGGCCCCGGCATGTTGGACGCCTGCTGCCCTGGCAACGTCTTCGCCGCCCCGCCGATGGATTACGTGCTCGAATGCACCAAGCTGCTGGCCGCCCGGCCCAACAAGGGTATCCTGCACCTGATCAACAACTACACCGGCGACCGGATGGCCTGGGACATGGCCAAGGAAATGGCCGAGGCCGAGCTGCCCGACACCGAAATCGGCGTGGTCATCGTCAATGACGACGTCGCCGTCCAGGACAGCCTCTACACCGTGGGCCGCCGGGGCGTCGCGGGCAACTTCTTCGTCATCAAGGCGGTCGCGGCCGCTGCCGAAGCGGGCAAGAGCCTCGCCGAGGTGGTCGCGGTCGGTGAGAAGGTGAACGGCTGGATCCGCTCCATGGGTATCGCGCTCACCTCCTGCACCCCGCCCGCCAAGGGCACCCCGATCTTCGAGATCGGCGATGACGAGATTGAGGTCGGCGTCGGCATCCACGGCGAGCCGGGCCGGCGTCGCGACAAGATCCGCCCCGCCTCCGACATCATGGACGAGGTCTTCGCGGCCGTCGCCGACGACCTGCCGTACCAGGCGGGCGACCGGGTGGCTGTGATGATCAACGGCCTCGGTGGCACCCCGATCTCCGAGCTGTACCTGCTCTACGGCTTGGCGGCCAAGAAGTGCGCCGAGCGCGGCCTGGTGATCGCCAAGAACTACGTGGGCGAGTACTGCACCTCGCTGGAGATGGCGGGCTTCTCGCTCACCCTGTGCAAGCTGGATGAGGAGATCGAGGGCTATCTGAACGCCCCCGCCGAAATCCCGATCCGCGTCTTCTAGACACAAGTAAAAACTATTAACTAGAGGGCCCCTGGTCGGAAGATCAGGGGTTTCTCTTTAATCCAACACGCCCAGATACTCTTCGAGGGTGAGCGTGCTGTTCGCCCCGAATTCCTTGGCGACCTCCACGCCGACATAGCGGAAATGCCACGGCTCATAGATGTAGCCGGTGATCTTCTCCTTGTCATCCGGCGGGTAGCGCAGGATGTACCCATATTCCCAGGAGTGCTTCCACAGCCATTTGCCCAGCGCCGTCTTCGCGATGCCCTGGCCGCGCAGCTTGCCGTCCCAGAAATCCACCGCAAGGCCGGATTGGTGCTCGCTCTTGCCCGGCGCCGCGTTGTAGCGCTTCGCCAATTCCTCGGTCTCATAGGTCTTTAAGGCCCGGTTGTAGATGGTCTTCTGGGTCGCATACGAGCGGTACGATTCGCGGATCTTGATAGTGATCCCGTCGGCCCGGGCGGCTTTCATGAGTTTGGTGACGGCCTTGTCGGCCTCCGGCGTCAAACCTTGCTTGGTGATTTCGTCGGGCACGTAGTTTTTCGAGACCGGGTGCTGCTTGTTGATCAAGATGATGCCGTTGACGGTGTACGGCTCGTCCAGTTCTTTACCCTCGCGGGTGTCGGGCGTGGGCTCGCCGCTGGGAGTTTCACTGGGGGTGGGAGTGGGGGTGACGGAAGGAGTCGGCGTGACGGAAGGGATTGGGGTGGGCGTCACTGGCTCCACCGTGAAAGAGACCGACGGTGATGGCTCCACACTGGGAACCACCACCGTCGGTGTTGCACTTGGGCTGACGCTCGGAGCCGGTGCCGGGCTGGCGGGGTACACCTGCGCGCAAGCGGCCAACAGCGGCACACTCGCGAGGATCAACCAAACTCTGCGCACGCACCCGATTGTACTGGTGCGGGCTGGGCTTGCTTAAAGGGCAGCGTTGATCTTCGCGATCTCGGCTGGCGTCAGCTCCCAAGTGAGGGCGGCAGCATTCTCTTCGCCTTGCTGCTGGTTACGAACGCCTACCAGCGCCGTGGAAACAAGCGGATGCTGCGCGCTCCAGTTGATGGCCACCGCCGATACCTGCGTGTCATGGGCGATGGCGATCTCATCGAGAGTCTTCAGAATCTGCTGCGCGCGCGACCATTCCGGCTCTTTGAAGAACGGATAGAACAGCGTGCGCCAATCGTCCGCGCCGAAGGTCGGCGGCTGGCCCCGGTATTTGCCCGTGAGCATTCCAGCCGCGAGCGGCGCCCAGGCCATGACGGCCATGCCGTTCGCGATTGCCCAGCCCATCAGCTCCTCGTTCGAGCGCTCCAGCATCGAGTGCTGCACCTGCAACACCTCGACGTCGGTGTACTCGTTCGCGGCGGCGATCAGCTCGGGATTGGAGTTGGAGACGCCGACGTGCTTGATCACGCCCTGCTCCTTCAACTCCTGCAGGGTGCCAAAAGTCTCCGAGGCGGGAGCCTTGGTGTCCACGTCCGGCCAGTGCTGCATGTAGACGTCCAGGTAATCGGTGCCCAGCGACGTCAAAGAGAGCTCCAGCTCGCGCATGATGTTGTCGCGCGAGCCGTTCTGGACCAGCACACCGGCCTCCGGGCCTTCCGGCCAGGTGACGCCGAACTTGGTGGCGATGGCCAGCTTGGAGCGATCCACGCCCGCCAGGGCCTTGCCGATCACTTTCTCCGCTTCGCCATAGCCATAGATAGGGGCGGTGTCGATGAAATTGACGCCCGCTTCCAACATCGCCTGGATGGCCGCGATGGAATCCTCTTCCTTCTGGCCACCCCAGCCAGCCCCACCGATGCCCCAAGTGCCGATGGCAATCTTGGAAAGCTCCAGGCCGGTGCGGCCAAAGGTTGCGTATCTCATGATTTTCCTTTCTTGTGTGTTTGGCGACGCGCTGCCCCTCAGGGGCGAGTACCCCGAGAGGCAGCGCATCGAGAACTATCCAGCGACGCCGCACCAGGCCATCAGACCTTCGCCCAGAGCGAGGGTCAGCCAGCCGCACGGGAGGCCAATAGCGCAGAACACCAGCTCGCCAAGGGCTGTTTGCCCATACCGTGCCCATTTACCGGTGTCCGGCTTGAAGGCGCCTTCACGGTCGCCGAAATAGCTCATTGCGCAGAAGAATGTCGCTGCGCCGAGGAACAGTGCCGGGTTGATGCCGATCGGGTTCACGCTCCAGCCCCAATACAGGGCCGGGATGCAGACCACGAACAGCGCAATCGGCACTGACCAGAAGGCGGTCACCTTGCCGATGAGCCCTGCCAGCTCAAAGATGCAGATGGCCGCGATGATACCCACGATGTAACCGCAGAATCCCATCACGATGACCGTGAGGTTGCCCGGTGATTTCCCCGCATCATACGCGCTCGCCCCGCCCAGCATGTAATAGACCAGGAACCACAAAGCCCACGTCTGGAACATGACCCAGCCGCCGCCCGCCTTCCACGGGCCGATCCCGCCGACCTTCAAGATCAGCTGATCGATTACCTGGCAGACCAGCGCCAAGAAGCCAACCGGAACTGCCCACATCAGTAGTTGTCCTACGAATGTCATTATTTACCTTTCGTTTAGGTGCCGGCTGGGCACAGCACTGTGCCCAAGCCGGATGATGGTTTGGTATTCAGTTGTGTGTTGGCTCACTCAGCGGGACGCAGCTCTGCGAGTTGAGTGAAGACGTCCTTCTCCTTCAGGCCGTAATAGGCGGCCTTGTAGGCTTCGAACGTGGCGTTGTACGTGGCGACGTTGGCCTCGATGGGCTCGTAGACCTTGTCGAAGCGGACCATGTTGGCCACCACTTCGCCGACGTTCGCGTACAACCCCGCGCCGACGGCGGCCAGGCCAGCTGCGCCGAGCACTGCCGCGTCGGGGACGTCCAAAGTGCGGATCTTCAAACCGAAGACATCCGCCACGATCTGGCACCAGCCCGCGGACTTCGACGCGCCACCGGTGAGGGTGATCACGTCTTCCATCTGCACGCCGGCTGACAGCATCGAATCCAGGATGTGCCGGGCCTCAATGGTGATGCCCTCCATCACGGAACGGATCATGTCTGCCTTGGTGTGCGTGTTGCGCAGCCCCAGGAACATGCCGGTGGCGTTGGTATCCCAGGTGGGATAGCCGGAGCCGAAGAGCGCCGAATAGAAGATCACGCCGTTCGCGCCGGGAACCGACTGCGAGATGTAGTTCTGCTCCATCAGCACGTACGGATCGACGCCGGTTTCCTCACCCTCAGCCACTTCCGCCTGGCAGAGCGTGTCGCGCGCCCAGCGGTAGCAGGTGGCGCCGGAAACCTGCGGGCCCTCGACCTCGAACACGCCGAGCACCGGCGACGACGGGATCATCATGCCCGTCAACGAGGCGAAATCAGGCTGGGCCAGTCCGACCGCCAGCAGCCCGAAGGTGCCGATGGTGAGCGAGGCGGCGCCGTCCTTGATGACGCCCGCGCCCATGGCGGCCAACTGCTGATCGCCCGAACCGGCCACAATCTTGGTGCCCACGGCCAGGCCCGTCTTCGCGGCCACCTCGGCCTTCACTTCGCCGACGACCGAGCCGGGAGCGACCAGCTTGGGGAACTTCGCCTTGTCGAAGTCCAAAGCCTCGCACAGCTCGTCCGACCAATCCAGGGTGCGCACGTCCAGCAGGCCGGTCACTGAGGCGTTCGACGTCTCGGCGACGAATTCGTCAGACCCGAAGCCCCACATCGCCAGCGAATCCACCGAGGCGAAATACTTCGTCTTGGCGTACGTCTCCGGCTCGTTGACCTTCACCCAGTAGTACTTGGCCGCGGCGAAGATGTTGTAGCCGGGCATCCCGGTGATCTCGTTGCGACGCTCCGGGGAGATCTTGGCGTTCATCTCTTCCATCACCGATTCGGCGCGGGAATCAAGCCAGACGATCATCTTGTCGTCGATGACGTTCATGTCCTCGTCGAACAAGCAGAAGCTGGAGCGATTCACCGAGAACGAGATGGACTTGATGTCGGCCGGATCCACCTGGGAATCCGCGACCGCTTCCTGGACCGCCTCGAAGGTGATGTCGAGGATGAATTGCGCCCCGACTTCCACCCAGTTTGGCTTCGGCTCATCGAGCTTGTACTCGCGATAGCCCTTACCGATGATGTTTCCGCTCAGGTCGAAGACCATCGCCTTGGAACCAGTGGTGCCGACGTCGATGCCGACAACGTAACTGCTCATCATTTTCCTTCCTTGCCCACCTCCGTTGGTGGGCTATAGCATCCACCGGCGTTGGTGGACGGTTGATGGGATATTCAGTTGTGTATCTCGGCGAAACCGGAGATGATTTTGCGGTAGCCGCCCAAGGCCAGTGCCTTGTCGAAGCCATAGCCGTAATCGACGATCCAGCAATCCACCTCTGCGTTGAGCGCGGTCTGCAAGTCTGTGGAAGAGTCTCCCACATAGAGGCATTTTTGCTTGTCAACGTCCAGTTTTTGCAAAATCGTGGCGACTCCGCCCGGATCTGGTTTCGGTTTTTGCATGTCGTCCATGGCGACGACAAGATCGAAGTACTTCAGGATGTCGAAGTGCTCGAAGATCCGAAGCGTGGCCGGGCGGGCTTTGGCCGTGCATACCGCCAGCTTGGTGGTGCCGTGCAGGCGCTCCAGCGTCTCCACGACATCCGGGTAGAGGGTGGTGCCCGCTTCGGCGTGCGCGTTGTAGTAGGCGAGAAAGCGCTCGGTGGCCGCGTCGACCGGCGGATCGTCCACGTCGGCGAACAGCCGCTCGAACAGCTTGCGGGCGCCCCCGCCCACCTTTGACTGCACGGAATCCGGATCTGGCGCGGCATAGCCCAACTGCGCCATCACTTGCGCGGCGGCGTGGGCGATGCCTGGCAGCGTATGGGCGATAGTCCCATCCAGATCCAGGATGATCAGGTCATATGTCATGAGTTCACTTTCCGGTCATCTCGGCTGGCCCGCGATGACGGCGGAGACTACGGATTGTACGGCGGGACGATCCCGATCTCGCGCATCTGATCCAGCGCGTCGATGATGGCGACGGCCGCGCGGGTGCCGATCAGGTCGGCGCCGGCGGCGAGGAAGCAGTAGGCGTTCTGCGGGCGCGGGAACTTCACCCCGGCGACCTTCAGCTTGATGCCGGTGCCTTCCAGCGTCTTTTTCATCAAGAGGAACTGCTCCATCGTCGGCCCCTCGAACTGGCCGGTGGAAGTCTTCGCATAGTCGAAGCCCAGCTCGGCGATGGTCTCGCAGGCGATCACGATCTCCTCGTCGGTGAGGAAGCAGGTGTCCAGGATGACCTTCGTCAACGCGTCCCCGGCGGCGTCCTTGTAATCCGCCAGATCCTGCTTGAACTCGGCCAACCGGCGCGACTTCAACGCGCCCTGGTTGATGACGGTGTCCACCGCGGTGCAACCCGCCTGCACGGCCATCTCGGTCTCCAAGGCCTTCACCTTGCCCGGCTGGCAACCGAACGGGAAGCCGATCCCGGTGGCCACGTGGACGTCCGTCCCGGCCAACTCTTCAACGACGACTGGGGTCCAGTAAGGGGAGGCCGAATAGAAGGCGGCGCAGTTGTATTTGACGGCCTCCTGGCACCCGGCGCGGATGTCCGCCTCGGTGGTCTGCTTCGGCAGCACGCTGTGGTCAAAACACTTGCCCAGCGCCCACTTGTCCAGTTTGGATAGATCAACCATTGATACTCCTTTGTATGGCTTCGGTTATCCCTTCAGCATCCAGCCCGTAGCTGGATAGGATTTGCAGATACGGCCCCGATGTCGCATATTCATGCGGTATCCCCAGCTTGGTAACCGACACGCCCGTCCCGTCCAGGACTTCCTGAACGATAGTACCCAACCCTCCAAGCACATAATGTTCCTCGACGGTGAAGACGCGCTTGGTCTTCGCCGCCGACGCCCGCACCGCGGCGCCGTCAACCGGCCAGATGGTCGGCATTCCCAACAATTCGACGTCGATGCCCGCGGCATCCAAAAGTTCGGCTGCCCCGATCGCCGCGTTCGTCAAAGCTCCGGTGGAGATGATGGTGACGGCGGGACGGCCTGGTGCGGCCAGCTCGCGGATCAGCCGGGCTTGGCCGATCACGAACTCGCCGGGCTCGAACAGCTCCGGGATCGGATCGTTGCCGAAGCGGATGTAAACCGGCCCGTGGTGGGCCAGAATCGCCTGGGCGGCCGCCTCGATTTCGGTCGGATCCTGCGGGGCGATCACCGTCATCCCCGGAATCATCCGCATCACCGCGAAATCCTCCAGCGAATGGTGGGTGGAGCCCAAATCTGAATAGGAGATGCCCGCGTTGCGGCCGGCGATCTTCACGTTTTGGCGCATGTAGCCGACGTCGTTGCGGACCATCTCGTAAGGCCGGACTTCGGTGAACGGGGCGATGGCGCAGAACACCGGGATCTTGCCGGTGGTGGCCAGCCCGGCGGCCACCCCCGTCGCGCATTGTTCCATGATGCCCAGCTCGAAATAGCGATCCGGGTGCTTGGCGGCGAAATCGGTGAACCCCGAGGATTTGCCGGAATCGGCCGAGAGGATGACGACGCGCTCGTCCGCCTCGGCGACGGCGGCGATGGCGGCCCCGAACGTCTTGCGCGGATCGCGCAGCTCTCCGATGCTCATCGCTGCACCTCCGCTTCGCTCACGGCGGCTTGCGTCTCCGCCTCCGCTTGCGCCAACTGCTCCGGCTTCGGCTTCCAGTAGTGGTATTCCACCCGGCCTTCGGCGAAGCTCAAGCCCTTGCTTTTCACGGTGCGCGCGATGATCGCCTGCGGCTTTTCGGTGCCCACCGGGAGCGCGTCAAACAACTCGATGACTGCCGCCATGTCGTTGCCGTCCACCTCCCAGACCTGCCACCCGAAGGCCTCCAGCTTGGCGGCGATGGGCTCCATGTTCATCACCTCGGTGACCGGCCCGGAGATCTGCAGCCCGTTGACGTCAATGATCGCCACCAGATTCCCGGCCCGATGGTGGGCGGCGGCGGCGAAAGCCTCCCAGTTCGAGCCTTCGGGGAGTTCCCCGTCACCCAAAATGGTGAAGACGCGCGCGTCGGTGCCGCGCAGCCCGAGCGCCATGCCCAGCGAGATGGCGGTGCCGTGGCCGAGCGCCCCGGTGTTGGCCTCGATGCCGGGCAGCTTCCACATGTCCGGGTGGCCCGGAATCTTGGTGCCCAGCTTGCCGTAGGTGTCCAGCACCTCCAGCGGAAAGTAGCCCGCCTCGGCGAGCACCGCATACTGGGCCATGCACTTGTGGCCGGCGGACAGCACGAAGCGGTCGCGCCCCGGATCGGCTTCGCGCAGGTAGGTGGCGGCATCCGGCCAGGGCCCGTCATGCGCGGGCAGCCGCATGGTGTGGAAATAGAGCGCGGTGACCATGTCGATGCAGGAGAGCGCCCCGCCCATGTGCCCGGCTCCCGACGAACGAACCATCCTTACCACATGTTGCCGGGCTTTGGCGGCCCGGTAGCGGCACTCGGTGACGGCGCTCATTGCCCGTTCGCCTCGTAGTCGCAGATTCTCCCGACTTTCGGCGCGGAGCGCGAGTTCGGATCGTAGCTGACGGCAAGATACGCCTCCAGCAGCCGAGCCGCCAACACCGGACCGATGACCTGTGCGCCAAAGGTGACGATGTTGGCGTTGTTGCTCAGCTGTGCGCGTTCAGCTTGGTATACGTCATGGATGTTTGCGGCGTACGCTCCCGGCACCTTGTTGGCGGCGATGGCTACTCCGATACCCGTCCCACAGACCAGTACCCCCCTATCGAACTTGCCCGAGGCCACTGCCGTGGCCACATCTATGGCGACGTTGGCATAGACGGGATCATCGCGGCCATAATCTTCGCATTCGTGCCCTAATGATTTCGCGGTTGCCAGCAAATGATCCTTAAGTTCAATGGCGTTTGGGTCGGCTCCGAAGGCCAGACGCATGTCAATCTCCTTGCTCGCTGGGCTCCATCTGCGTTGATAGAACTTGTATAGAAGACTAGGCAGAAAACACCGCCGCTGTCAAATGCGTTTTTAGGACGAAGGGGCTACTATTTAGGCATGACGGAGCCCGGCCCGCTGCGTAAAGACAGCCCGAAACCGCTGTACAAGCAGCTCGAAGAGTTGTTGCGCGCCGAAATTGTTTCGGGCGTGTACGGGCCGAATCAGATGATCCCCTCCGAGTTGGAACTCTCGCGGATGTTCGGCATCTCGCGGATGACGGCCCGCGCGGTGGTCACCCAGTTGGTGAACGAGGGGCTGCTGCATCGCGTCCAAGGGAAGGGCACTTTCGTCATCGAGCCGAAGATCCCCACCGGCCCGCTCGCCTACCAGGGCATCCGCGAGCAGTTGGAGTCGATGGGGTACTCCACCTCCACGGCGCTGATCGAGTTCCACGAGATCCAGGCGGACATCCAGCTCGCCCGCATCTTTGACGTCCCCGTCGACGAGCCGCTCTACTTCACCAAGCGGCTCCGCAACGTCGAAGGCACCCCGATTTCACTGCACCTCAGCTACGTCCCCAAGGCTTTGGCCCCCACGCTCACCGGTGATTCTTTGGAGGCCGAACAGCTCTGCATGGTGCTCGCCAACGACTTCGAGCTCACCAGCGCGTCCGTCACCGAAACGCTGGAATCGGTGCTGGCCACCACCGCTGAAGCCCGGCTGCTCGGCGTCGAACGCCGCTTCCCGCTGCTGCTGCTCACTGACACCCACTCGTCCAAGACCGGCCGCGTCTTCGAGTACACCAAGGTGCTGTTCCGCGGCGACAAGGTAAAGCTGCACTTCGAGTACCAACGCGACTAGCCGTTTCGCGCGGTATCATTGCACGTTGTCAGTAACCCACGAAGGAGTGACATGTCCAATGTCAGCTATTTCTCCGGCGAGACCTTTCCGCTGGAGATGCACAAAGTCCGCATTATCCAAAAGCTCACCCTGCTGCCCATCGAGCAGCGCGCCCAGGCGATGGCCGCCGCCGGCTACAACTCGTTCCTGCTGGAGAACAAAGACGTCTTCCTGGACATGCTCACCGATTCGGGCGTGAACGCGATGAGCGACCGGCAGCAGGCGGCGATGCTGCTCGCTGACGACGCCTACGCGGGCTCAGCCACCTTCTTCAGGCTGCACGCCAAGCTGCAGGAGTTTTTCGGGCTGAAGTACTTCCTGCCCACCCACCAGGGCCGCGCCGCCGAGAACATCCTCTCGGTGACGTTCATCAAGCCCGGTGACGTCGTCCCGATGAACTACCACTTCACCACCACCAAAGCCCACCTGGTGCGCGATGGCGCCCGCGTCGTCGAGTTCATCAAGAAGGAGGGGCTGGACGTCTCCAACGACGATCCCTTCAAGGGCGAGTTCGATTGCGCGCGGCTGGAGGCGCTGGTGGAGGAGATCGGCGCGGATCGGATTCCGTTCGTGCGGATGGAGGCGGGCACGAACCTCATCGGTGGCCAGCCGTTCTCGCTGGCGAACCTGCGCGAGGTTTCCGAGACTTGCCACAAGCACGGCATCCTGCTGGTGCTGGACGCCTCGCTGCTGGCCGACAACCTGCACTTCATCAAGACCCGCGAAGCCGCCTGCAAGGACATGTCGATCCACGAGATCGTGCTGGAGATGGCCTCGCTGAGCGACATCGTCTACTCCTCGTTCCGCAAGCTCGGCTTCGGCCGCGGCGGCGGCATCTGCACCTCGAATGAGGAACTGTACAAGCGGATGCGCGGCTTCGTGCCGATGTACGAGGGCTTCTTGACGTACGGCGGCATGAGCGTGCGCGAGATGGAGGCCATCGTGATCGGCCTGGACGAGACGCTCGACGAAGACATGATCAACCAGGGGCCGAACTTCATCGCCCACATGGTCACCGAGTTGCAGAAGTACAACATTCCGGTGGTCACGCCGCCCGGTGGCCTGGGCGCGCACCTGGACGCGATGCGTTTCCTCGACCACGTGGATCAGCGGCAGTATCCGTCAGCCTCGTTGACGGCGGCGGTGTACATCGCCTCGGGTGTGCGCGGCATGGAGCGTGGCACCATGAGCGAGCAGCGGGAGCCGGACGGCACCGAGCCGCTGGCCGACATGGAGTTGCTGCGCCTCGCGATGCCGCGGCGCGTCTTCACCCTCTCCCAGGTCAACTACGCGATTGACCGCATCCGCTGGCTCTATGCCAACCGTCGGATCGTCGGCGGCCTGGAGTGGGACGAGGAGCCGGAGATCCTGCGCTTCTTCTATGGGCGGCTGCGTCCGATTGGCGATTGGCCGGCCGAGCTGGTGGCCAAGTTCCGTCAGGATTTCGGCGATTCGCTGTGATGCACGAGTAGGTCGGCCGTCAGGATTATCAACGCGATCCACACCAACACGAAGCCGATCCAGCGGGCCGGCGGCATCGCTTCGCCGAAGACGGTGATGGCGAGCAGGAACTGCCCGATTGGGCAGATGTATTGCAGCAACCCCAGCGTGGTGAGCGGGATGCGTTTCGCGGAGGCCGCATAGAGCAGCAGCGGGCCGGCGGTCACGATGCCGGCGCAGCAGAGCGCCACCGTGTGCAGCGGGCTGACGCTGGTGAGCGTGCCGGTGCCCGTCACCTGCAGGAAGATGATGAACCCCACCGCAATCGGCGTGATCGGGGCCGTCTCCAGGGTGAGCCCGATCAGCGGCGGCACCTCTTGCGAGACCTGCTTTTTGATCAGCCCATAGAAACCGAATGAGAACGCCAAGGAGAGCGACATCCACGGGATCTGCCCGTACCAGATGGAGATCACCACCACCGCCGACGAGCCGAACGCCAAGGCCGTCAACTGCAACGCGCGCGGCCGCTCCCCAAGAAAGATGATGGCGAGCAGCGCCGTCACCAGCGGATTGACGAAGTAGCCCATCGAGGCGTCGACCAGCATCCCGTTCTGCACCGAGTAGACGTACAGGAACCAGTTCGTCGCCACCAACACCCCGGCGATGGCCAACCGCCCCGAGTACCGCCAGTTCTTCGCGGTGGCGAGCAACTGCCGCCACTGCCGCACCAGCAGCACCCCAACCAACGAGAACACCAACGACCACGCGATCCGATGCCAGATGATCTCAATCGAACTCGCCGCCGCCACCAACAAGAAATACAGCGGAAAAACCGCCCAGAACGTGTACGCGACCACCCCATACACCAACCCCTGCCGCTCCGAGTTCACCCGCACAGCTTAGCCCCACCTACCCCCCTCACCATTGCCATTCCACCCGCCATAGCCGCCCGATCCGCGCCGACACACCCATACCTCCCGCACCCCCTGTGGGAACCCAAAACTACTCAATAGATTGCAGAATCGGCCTTTCTTGGAAAACGATTGAGTAGTTTCCCTCCTCCCCCCATCCCCACCTTGCGGGCCAAGTGTCTCGTCATGCACACCCAACGGCCCGCGTTGAACGAAGAGTCCGCGGGCGTTCACCCGTGGTTGCCTTGCCTCTCGCCTTCGCGGGCAGCCACCGCCCGCCCGCCTTTCGTCCCACCTCCCACAGCACTCTGTGCCCGTGGTTCCGTCCCCGTTCTACCGTGATGAGTTGTTGTCGTGATCCGCCGCCGAAAAGTGCAAGAACTCAAATCTGAACGGGCTGAGGTGGCAGGAGGATTCGCCTGCGGGGGCGTCAGCGGATGGTGATGGTTTTGGTGATGCGGTGGGAGCCGACGTAGACGTAGAGTTTGGCGGAGCCTTTGGATTTGGCGGTGGTTTGGCCGTATTTGTTGACGACCAGGTGGGAGTTGGAGGTTTTGAAGGTGAGCTTGGGGTTGGTGGCCTTGCCGGCGTTCACGGTGACGAAGCTGGAGTAGCCGACGGAGAGTTTGGCGGCGTAGGAGAGCACCACGGTGCCGAGTTTCTTGGCCTTCGGGACCACGTAGACGGTGATCTTCTTGGTGATGCCGTTCGAGCTGGCGCTGATCACCACCTTCTTGGTGGATTTGACCGCCTTGGTCTTCACCTTGCCGGTGGACGAGACGGTGGCGATCTTGGTGTTCGAACTCTTCCACGTCACCTTCTGGCTGGTCTTCGTCGCGCCCAGGTAGGCGGCCGCATAGAGCTGGTAGGTGGTTTTCTGCTTCAGGTACACCTTCGACTGCGGGCCGCGGATCGCGTCCACCTTGGCCGTCGTCTGGGTGGGTGCCGGAGCGCCCACAGTTTCGGTGCTGCTCGGGACGGTGGTGGAGATGGACGGCGTCGGGGACGGGCTGGCCGTCGCCGTCTCGGTCGGGGTGGGCAGCGGCTGCGGCGGCGCGGAGGTGTAGTCGCCGAGTGCGGGCAGCATCAGGTTCCCGATTTGGCTTTCGTTGAAGCGGCCCTCGGTGGCGAGATCCTTCCAGGTGCTGCCGTCATAGCCGATGTAGCTCTGCCCGGCGACGATCTTGGCGTCCGCGGGCACCTCCATCGTCTTCACGTTAGAGGTGGACGACGCGTAGACGACCTCGGCTTCCAGCATCGGCCCGGAGAACTCGCTCTTGGTGTTGGTGTAGTGGACGACGACCGCGTACTTCTCCCCCGCCGCGACCACCACCGGCGTGGCCAACTCCACCGTCTCCACGCCGTACTTGGCGTTGCTGCGGGTGGCTTGGGCCTCCGGGATCCGTACCCCGGTGCTGGGCGTGGTGGAGACGTTGCGGTAGATGTCGACGGTGTAGCTGTTCCCGATCGTGGTGTTCGAGACCAGCACCGCCTTCACCGACTGGTTGGCGCTCGCGGTATAGACGTTGGCCGCGTAAATGTCGCGGCGACGCTGGTTGTTGGTGTCCTCGTTGTCCCAGGTGATGTCGCTGTTCAGCGCCCAGGACTGGTTCACGCCGTAGTCAGCGGCGCTCGTCAGCGAATAGTAATCAAAGAAGTTGACGGACTTGTCGTAATAGGAGACGTAGATGTAGCCGCCACTGCCGGACGTCGCGCCGTAGGAGTTCTGCGCGATCCAAGCGCCATTCCCGGCGGGTTTGGTCGAGAAGTTGTCCTGCGAGAAGGTGTCGTCCCAACCCACCACGGTGACCATGTGATCGGCGTCGGTTTTCGACCCGGTGTACCAGTTCACCACCGTGCCCTTGGACTTGATGTCCATCGCCAGCGGGCCCACGTTGTAGATGTGCTCTTTGACGGCCGTCACGTTCGCTTCCACGAAGTCCGAGTTCAACTTGTTCGAGCCCGCCGCGTACGGCCCCGGCAGGGTGTATGCCTCGTCCAAGTGGTAGTCGGCGGAGTAGATCTGCGCCTTGGTGGTGATCGGTGACGGATCGGGCGGCCCGGACGTGGGGTAGGGGAAGCTGGCTTCGGTGCGCGGGCCCATCCAGTTCGACCAGGCGCTCATCGTCAACTCGAAATAGCCGCCCAGCATCATCGGGGCCTCGCTGGAATTGGTGTACAGGTCAGACACCGTGGAATGCAGCCCGAAGGCGCCGCTCACCGCGTAGGCCAGATGCTTCGGCGAAAGCGGGACGACGGAGCTGGCCAGCGAGTTGTGCACCAGCGAGGCCGACGCGACGGCGGTGGCCCCGAAACCCCAACAGGTGCCGTAATTCCCCTGGTCGCGCACCGCGTCCACCAACTGCGGCTTGGCCGTGCGCAGATCATATTGGGCGGGCAAAGTGGCCGCCGCTGGCCCGCGCAACCCCCCGGCTTCGCCTTCTGCGGCTTCCAGGACGGCCAGGCGCGTCTTCCGATCCGGGGAGACCAGCGCGATGAAGCTGCCGTTGATTTCATTGGCCTCATCAGCGGGTGCGGATACTGCGGGCAACGAGACAAGGAGCAACGCCAGCGCAGCCCCCGCGACGCCGAAACGCTGTTTCCAACCCTGGCTCAACATCGCCCCTAGTCTACCGGCCGTTCCTATGAGGCCAACCGGAGGGGGCGGATTAGCGGACGGTGATGGCCTTGGTGAACTTGTGTCCGTTCACCTTCACGTAGAGTTTGGCCTTGCCCTTCGCCTTGGCCACCAGCTTGCCGTACTTGTCCACGGAGATCCGCGAGTTGGAGGCCTTGAAGGTGAGCTTCGGGTTGGTGGCCTTGCCGGTGTTCACGGTGACGAAGGCGGAATACCCCTTCGCGATGCTGGCGGCGTAGGAGAGCTTCACCGTGCCCAGCTTCTTGGCCTTCGGCACCACATAGACGGTGATCCGCTTCACGACCCCGTTGGAGGTGGCGCTGATCACCACCTTCTTGGTGCTCTTGACGGCCTTGGTCTTCACCTTGCCGGTGGAAGAGACGGTGGCCACCTTGGTGTTGGAGCTGGTCCACGTCACCTTCTCGGCGGTCTTCACCGCACCCAGGTAGGCGGCCGCGTAAAGCTGGTAGGAAGTCTTCTGCTTCAGATAGACGATGGCCTGCGGGCCGCGCACCGCGTCCACCTTCGGGGCGGGCGGATCGTCGGTCGTCACGGTGGCGGAATCGTCCGCCGGGCTGCCCTGGTCGGGGGCTTGTTGCGATGACGTGGGGGTGCTCGCCGGGGTGTTGCTGGGGGTCGGGGTGGCCGTCGCCGTCGGTTTTGGCGTGACGGACACAGTCGGCGTGACGGTGGCAGTCGGCTTCGGCGTGGTGGTCACCGTCGGCGTGGTGGTAACCGTCGGCGTGGTGGTGACGGTCGGCGTCACCGTCGGGTCAATGGTGGGATCGGGAGTGACGCTCACTGTCGGCGATTCACTCGGCGACTCACTGGGAGACTCGCTGGGAGTCTCACTCGGGGACTCAGTGGCGATGTCGGTCGGAGTGTCACTCGGCGACTCACTCGGGGTGGGCGTCGGCAACGGATCCGGATCGGCGTCAGTGTAGTCGCTCAACGCCGGGAGCACCACGTTGCCCACCTCGAAGTAGGAGTAGCGGCCATCTTCGACCAGGTCTTTCCAAGCCTCGCCGTCATTGCCGACATAGCTTTGGCCGGGCTGCACCTTCGCGGATTCGGGCACTTCCATCCACTTGGTGTTTGAGGTGGACGTCTCGTAGATCACCTCGGCCTCCAGCAGCGGGCCGGCGAAATTCGTCGTCCCGGCGTGGGTGTAGTGCACCACCACCGCGTACTTCTCGCCAGCGGCCACCACCACCGGCTCGGCAAGCTCCACGGTGTCGATGCCGTACTTGGCGTTCGTCACGGTAGTCTGCGCGCTGGGAATCCGCACCCCGGAATCAGGCTCGTCCACCACCGCGCGGTAGACGTCCACGGTGTAGTCGTTCCCGATCGTCGAGTTCGAGACCATCACCGCCTTGACGGCCTGCTTTTCGACTGCGGTGTAGACGTTCGCGGCGTAAATGTCGGTGCGCCGCTGCCCGTTGGCATCCTCGTTGTCCCAGGTGATGTAGCTGTTGAACGACCACGATTGGTTCAGGTCGTAGTTGTCGGCGCTGGTGAGCGAGTAGTAGTCGAACAGGCCCACCGACTTGTCGTAGTACGACACGTACATGTAGCCGTTCTCGCCCGAGTTCGCGCCGTAGGAGTTCTCGATGATCCAAGCCCCGTTACCGGCGGGCTGCTGCTTGGTGTTCGACGAGAAGTTGGTGCGCGAGTAGTCGTCATCCCAGCCCACCACGGTGACCAGGTGATCCGGGTCGGAGACGGTGTTGGTGTACCAACTGACCGTGCCGCCCTTCGATTTCACATCCATGGTGAGCGGGCCGACGTTATAAAGGTGCTCTTTGACCGCCGTCAGGTTCCCCGTCGAGAAGATCGTCTTGTTCGCGTTGGCATAAAGTCCCGGCAGCGAGTACATCGCATCCAGGTGGTAATCGGCGGTGTAGATCTCGGCAGCGGAGGTGATCGGGGTGGGATCCGGCGGCCCGGAGGTCGGGTACGGGAAGGCGGATTCGAGGCGCGGCCCCATCCAGTTCGACCACGCCCCCAGCGTGAGTTCGAAGCTGCCGCCCAGCATCATCGGGGAATCGTCAGCGTCGGTGTACAGATTGTTGACCAGCGAGTGCAAGTTGTGTTCGCCGTTGGCGGCGTAGGCCAGGTGTTTCGGCGACAGCGCGACGGTCTCTTCGGTGACGTTGTTAATCACCAACGAGGCGGTGCCCACCGTGGTCGCCCCGAAGGCCCAACAGGTGCCGTAGTTGCCCTGGTTGCGCACTGGCGTCAAGTATTCCGGGTGTTCGCTACGCAGATCGTATGACGTCGGGAGCGTCAAGCTCTGCGCCCGCAGCCGCCCTTGCGCCGCGGTGGAATCCTCGCTGCTCAAAGCCGCCAGGCGAGTCACATGGTCTTCGCCGATCAATGGAATGTAGTGGCTGCCGATCTCCGAGCCAGCATCTGCGGGCGGCGTAGCCACCGGCAAACCGACCAGAATTAAGCCCAACACACCCAGCGCCACGACGGCGCGCCGCTTCCAACCTACAGTCCACACAAGATTCGAGTGTACGTGAAAAAACTGTGCAACCAACCCCGTTCGCTCACAGCGCACATGCCCGAATTCCCGTCATCGCCAACTGCGAAACGTTTTCCAATCCGGCAGTATCCGGCGCTGGCAAGGCCGGATTTCAATAGGTTGGGAACAGCGCTTAAGGCCACGGCCGCTGGCGGTGTGGCCATTCGAGCGTGCGCGAAGTCGCGCAGTCTACTAGGAGCCCTTATGAAGTCCCTTACCCCATTTAAACCCATTACCCAACCCAAACGATTACTGGCAGGCTTAGCCGCTGTCGGCCTCGTCATCACCTCCCTGGTGAGCGTGACTGACGCTCCGGCGGCACCGCTCTTGCCCTACCAGGACACCTCCCTTCCCTTTGAAGTCCGAGCGGCGGATCTCGTCTCCCGGATGACGCTCGCGGAGAAAGCGGAGCAGTTGCGCTCCACCAACCCACCGCACGTCGTCGCCCCGGCCATCCCGCGGCTCGGCGTGAAGGCTTTCACTTACTGGAATGAAGCCTTGCATGGCGTGGCCCGCGCAGCGGCGTCGGGCACCCTGTCCGGTTCCAGCCTCGGTGTCACCGGCGAGGCCACCGAGTTCCCCACCGGCCTCGGTTTGGCTTCCTCGTGGAACCCAACCTTGGTCGCCCAAACCACCAAAGTCACCTCTGACGAAGGTCGCGCCTACTGGGAAGACCCAGCCAACGCGGATCGGCGCTGGGGCTTGACGTGGTGGTCCCCCACCATCAACATGCACCGCGATCCCCGCTGGGGCCGCGCTGAGGAAACCTACGGCGAAGACCCATACCTGGCCGGCCAGATTGGCGGCGCGTTCACCGCCGGCCTGCAAGGTGCCACCGAGACCAACGGCGGCTACCTGAAGTCAGTCGCCACCCCGAAGCACTACTTGGCGAACAACTCCGAGAACAACCGGCATGACGGCTCGTCAAACCTCACCGAAGCCGAGTTGCGCGAGTACTACACCCCCGCCTTCGAGACGCTTTGGAAGGATTACGGCGCCGCCTCCGGCATGACGTCGTACAACGCCGTCAACGGCATCCCGCAATCAGCTAACACCTACACCGTGGAAACGTTGGCCCGCCGGACTTTCGGGTTTGACGGTTTCATCACCTCGGACTGCGGCGCCATCGACGACGTGACCGACGCGCACGTGGAGGGCAACAATGACGGTCACGCCTGGGCTCCCGCGATTGTGGGCCGGGCGCTGACCCGCGCCGAAGGCACCGCCTGGTCGCTGAAGGCGGGCACTGACGTCGATTGCAACGGCACCCAGTACGCGCCAAATATCATCCCCGCCATCCAGCAGGGCCTGATCACCGAGAACGAACTCAACATCAACTTGACCCGCGCCTTCACCGTCCGGATGCGGCTCGGTGAGTTTGACGCGTCCACCCCATGGTCGAGTTACAACCTGAGCAACCAGATTTCGACGTCCGAACACCGCGCGGTCGCCAAGCAGGCCTCCCAGGAGGGCGTGGTCCTGTTGAAGAATGACGGCATCCTCCCGCTCGCGGCCTCCGACACCAACGTGGTGCTCCTCGGCGAGTTTGGCGACGAGTTGGTCCACGGCGACTATTCGCCCACCACTGTCCCGGCTGATCTGGTGAACCGCACCGTCAAGGTGGCCTTGGAGGACAAGCTGGGCGCGGCCAACGTCACCTACAGCCCGGCGATGCAGGAGCCCGGCAAGCCCGCCATTGGCGGCCTTCAGTTCTTCAGCGCCGATCCGGACGTCCCGCCGACGCCTACCGCCATTGGGGCGATCACCGCGCAGCAGATGCAGGCCACCGGCACCGCAGTGCTCGACGGGTATGAGCAAGGCGCGACCATCTGGGGCGGCGGCTTCCGCTCCTTCGTCGGCGTCGGCGACGCCATCGAAGGCTATGTCGAGTTCACCGGCACGATTCCGGCGGGCACCCAGTACATCCGCTTGCAGCAGTACGGCGGCCCGCCAACTCCGGGCGGCTACTACGACATCCAAATCGGTGCCAGCACCGCCACTTTGGCCTCCGTGGGCACCACCCCGCAGAGCAACGTCGGCGAAACCACCAGCGGCTATTCGGTCATCCCGTCCACCACGGCGGCGATCAACCTGGGCAGCCCCACGGCGGCGGCGCAAACGGTGCGGATTCGCATCCAGTACCGCAATGCCACGCCGGTGGGCTCCTTCCTGGGTGCCAACGCGCAGCCGGCCCTCATCTCGGCCGTCAGCAGCGCGGACGCGGTGATCGCCTATGTGGGCACCCGCACCTCAACGGCCACCAAGTCCTCGGACTCGGCCGAAGAGCAGGATCGCAAGACCATCGCGTTGCCCCGCTTCCAGTCGGACATCGCCCATGAGGCTTGCGCCCTCAACCCGAACACCATCGTGTGGATTCAGGCGGTCGGCCAGGTGGATACCGCCCCGTTCCAGAACTGCAAGGCCATCATTTGGACGACGTACAACGGCGAGTATCAGGCGGACACCGTCCCCGAGGTGCTCTGGGGCGACGTCAACCCGAGCGGTAAGCTGCCCTTCACCTACTATGAAGATCCGGTGCGCGACCTGCGGGAGACGACCGATTACACCTTGACCCCGACTGACGGTCGGCTGGGCCGCACCTACCAGTACTTCACTGGGCCGGTGACGTACCCCTTCGGCCATGGCCTGTCATATTCGACGTTCACCTACTCCAACCTGGTGGTGTCGAAGACGGCGGTGACGCCCAACGATTCGATCACGGTCTCGGTGAACGTCACCAACAACTCCAGCCGGGCCGGCAAGGAAGTCATCCAGCTCTACGCCACCTCCCCGAAGGCCGGCGATCCGCTGCGCGCGGACAAGCAGCTGAAGGGCTTCCAGAAGGTCGAGTTCGCCGCCAATGAGACGAAGACGATCACCATCCCGCTCGACATCGCGGATCTCTGGTTCTGGGATTCGGTGGCGGGCAAGCGGACGTATGACGTGGGCGCTTGGACGCTCCAAGTCGGCACGTCCTCGGTAGTTGATCCGGTCACCGCACACAATGGGCTGACCACCACCATCAACCTGTCCGGCACGCTGGCGCCAGCCCTCGACGTGGTGACCGTCGTCCCCGACGGGACCACGCTGAACACCGCCGCGCCCGGCAACGTCATCCACGCCAACCTGTCCGCGACCCGCACTGACCAGTCGTTCTACGACTTGTCTGCGGTGACGGTCACCTACACCTCGTCGAACCCGGCAGTCGCCCAGGTTGACGCCAACGGCGCGGTGGCTCCGATTTCGGCGGGCGTGGCGCAAATCACCGCCGCGGTGACGGCTGACGGCTCCACCAAGTCCGACACCTTCCCGGTGGTGGTCTATGACGGCGCCTACGTGTCCGATGATGCCACCCACACCGTGATCCAGGCTGAGCAAGTCCGCTTCCCCGACCAGACGGTCACCTTGGGTGACGCCAAGGGCGGATACCAGTTGCTCGCCGATCTGGTCCCGGCGGCTTGGGGCGCGGAGTACACCTACTCCATCGCCCCGATGGACACCAACACCGCGGGCGCATCGGTCACCAGCGCGGGCGTGTTGACGGCCGCCAAGGCCGGGCAGGTGCGCGTCACCGTGGTCTCGGTGCGCGACGGCGTCTATCAGTCGGCCGCCGCGACGATCACGGTCACCGCCGGCGGGGCGAGCGCGTCCGATCCGGCTACGGTACGTGGCGCGTTGGCCAGCTTGCTGGTGACGCCGGTCGCCTCGGCGGGCTACACCGCCCCGTCATATGCGGCCTATGAGGCGGCATTGCAGGCGGCCAAAGCCGTCCTCGCCAATCCGAACTCGACGGCTGAGCAACTCCAGGCGGCGCTCACCAATCTCTCGGTGGCGATCGCCTCGCTGGTGCCGGTCGCCCAGGCGTCCGCGCCGACGCAGTTGTCGTCGGTGACGGTCACCGCCGCGGCGAAAGCCTGGACGGGCAAGAAGATCTCCTCCGGGTTCACCTTGACGGTGGCGGGCAAGAAGCTGGTTGTCGGGACGGATTACACCATCACGTCGACCGGCGCGAACAAGGCCATCGGCAAGGGCACGGTGACGATCACCGGCAAGGGCGCGTATGCGGGCACCAAGACCGTGACGTTCAAGATTCTGCCGAAGAAGCTCGCCGCGCCGACGCTCACCGTGGGCAAGAAGCAGCTGAAGGTCGCTTGGAAGAAAGCCTCCGCCGCGCAGGCGGTGACGGGCTATCGGATCACCTATCGGGTGAAGGGCACCACCGCCTGGAAGTCGAAGACGGTCGCGAAGTCCAAGGCTTCGCTGGTGATCAAGAAGCTGACGAAGGGCAAGACCTATCAGGTCCGCGTCCAGTCCTACAAGACGGTCTCCAAGGTGAAGTACTATTCGCCGGTCTCCGCCGTCAAGACTTCGAAGAAAGTCAAGTAGTACACAAGTGCATAGGCAGGGCTGCCTCCCTCACCAGGGGGGCAGCCTTGCTACGTAAACGAGAGGATGATCAGCAGCACGTTGAGGGCGACGATGGCGGCGACCACGATCCAGGCCAAGACTTGCAGGTGGATGGAGTTGGCGAAGCGGCCCATGGTTTTGCGTTGCGAGGTGAGCACCACCAGCGGGATGAGCGCGAAGGGGATGCCGAAGGAGAGGAAGACCTGCGAAATCACCAGCGCCCAGGTGGGCGAGATGTCGATGGCGAGGATCGCCAGCGCGGGGACGAGGGTGATCAGGCGCATCACCAGCAGCGGCACTTTGGCGCGCAGCAGGCCGGACATGATGGTCGCGCCCGCGAAGGTGCCCACCGACGTCGAGGCCAGGCCGGAGGCCAGCAGCCCGATCCCGAAGAGCACGCCGACCGCCGGGCCGAGGGTGTTGTTGATCGCCTCCCACGCCCCCTCGATGGAATCGGTGCCGGTCTGCCCGCGCAGCGTCGCCGCCGCCAGCAGCAGCATCGCGATGTTGACGGCCCCCGCCACCAGCATCGAGGCGAAGACGTCCCAGCGGGTCACCCGGAGCATCCGGGGCAGCGCCTTGCGGCCTTCGTGCCCGGCCTGCTCGGTCGTCAACGCGGAATGGACGTAGATGGCGTGCGGCATCACCGTCGCCCCCAGCATCGACGCCGCCAGCAGCACCGACTCCGTCCCGTCAAAACGCGGCAGCACGCCCTCGGCCGCCTGCAGCCAATCAACATGTGAGACAAACAGGCCCGCCACGAACCCGATGGTGATTATCAGCAGTAAACCGATCACCACAAATTCGAAACTCTTTTCACCGCGGCGGTTCTGCACCGCCAGCAAACCCATCGAAACCACCCCGATGATCACCCCGCCGAGCAGCAGCGGCAGCCCGAAAAGAATCTTCAGCGCGATCGCCCCGCCGATCACCTCGGCCAGATCCGTCGCCGCCGCCACCAGCTCCGCCTGTCCCCAAAACAGCAGCCGGGGCGCCTTGCGCATCCGCTCCCCAAGCAGTTCCGGGAGGCTCTTTTGCGTAACCAAACCCAGTTTCGCGCTCAGATATTGCACCAGCATCGCCATCACGTTCGCCATCACCAGCACCCATACCAGCAGGTAGCCATATTCGGCGCCGGCGCTCAGGTTGGCCGCCACATTGCCCGGATCGACATACGCGATGGCCGCCACGAACGCCGGGCCCCAGACCCAGTTGAATCGATGACGGCGTGGTGTGGTGTCCATTGGGTAAAGCCTAACCAGAGAGTGCCCGCGAATGGTGAAATGTCAGACCATTGCTCTCACAAACGGTAGCCTTATTTGGGTGAGCGAGTACGAGTTTTTCGAGCCCAGTCTGACGGCTGACGATCTGCCTGCCGACGGCGCGCCCTCGATGGGCACCGGTCGGGTTGGGCCCATGAAGAAGCCGTCTCACCCGGTGGCTTTGGCCCCTGTCACCTCCCCGCCACACTCGGTGGACGGCTTCGTCCGCGAGTTTTTACACGAATTAAACACGGATCAGGGCGTCGCCCTCTCCCGCTCGTCAATCAACGACCAATACCTCGCCCTCGCCCGCACCGTGCGGAACTATCTGATGGCCCGCTGGCTGGAGACGGGCCGCCGCTATCGCGAGGAAAACGCGAAGACGGTGGCCTACCTCAGCGCCGAGTATTTGCTCGGCCGGCAGCTCGGCAATGCCCTGTTAGCTACAGATTTGACCGAGGTCGCCCGCAAGGCGTTGGACGGCTGCGGCTTGAATTTGACGATGCTGCGCAGCCAGGAGGTGGAGCCCGGTTTGGGCAACGGCGGCTTGGGGCGCTTGGCCGCCTGTTTCCTGGATTCGCTGGCGACGATGAGCGTCCCCTGCATCGGCTACGGCATCCGCTACGAGTACGGCATCTTCAAGCAGACGTTCGTGGACGGGCGGCAGGTCGAGCAGGCCGACACCTGGCTCAGCCTCGGGATGCCGTGGGAGTTCCCGCACCCGGAGGCGGCCGTCCAGGTGAATTTCGGCGGCAGCACCGAGCATTATTTTGACGAAAACGGCACCGAGCGGGTGCGCTGGCTGCCCGCCTGGAATGTGATGGGCGTCCCGTACAACTACATGGTGCCCGGCTATCAGAACGGCCGCGTAAACACGTTGCGACTCTGGAGCGCAACGGCTACCAAGGCCTTCGATCTCGCCATTTTCAACGCCGGGGATTACGTGGAGGCGGTCCGCTCGCAGACCTTCGCGGAAAACATCACCAAGGTGCTCTACCCGGAGGATTCCACCCCGCAGGGCAAGGAACTGCGCTTGCAGCAGCAGTACTTCTTCGCCGCGTGCTCGTTGAAGAATTTCATCCGGGACGAGCTGGGCCCCAACGTCGATCTGCACACGCTGCCGGATCGGGTCATCTTCCAGCTCAACGACACCCACCCGGTGATCGCCGTCCCCGAGCTGGTGCGCATCCTGGTGGACGAGCACGGTTGGGAGTTTGACGACGCCTGGAACACCACCAAGCAGTGCTTCGCCTACACCTGCCACACGCTGCTGCCCGAGGCGCTGGAGGTCTGGCCGGCCGAGCTGCTCAGCCGCCTGCTGCCGCGTCATTTCGAGATCATCTGCCAGATCAACGACACCTTCCTCGCCCAGGTCCGCAAGGCCTTCCCGAATGACGAGGCCCGCGCGCAGCGGATGTCCATCGTCACCTCCGGGGACCACCGGCAAGTCCGGATGGCCTACCTGGCCACCGTCGCCGGGGTAAAGGTGAACGGCGTCGCCGAGCTGCACAGCCAGTTGCTGCGCGACAAGGTGCTGCCCGATTTCTCGCAGCTCTACCCCGATCGGTTTACGAACGTCACCAACGGCGTCACCCCACGGCGTTTCATCCGGCTCGCCAACCCGAATCTCTCCACCTTGATCACCGATGCCATCGGCGTCGGCTGGTTGACGGATCTGGAGCGGCTGCAAGAGCTGGAGCCCTACGCCGAAGATCCGGAGTTCCGCTCCGCGTTCCGCAAGGTGAAGTCCGCCAACAAGCAGCGCCTGTTCGATCTGCTCCGGGTGCGCGACGGTATCGATCTCGACGGCGGCCACCTGCTTGACGTGATGGTGAAACGCCTGCACGAGTACAAGCGGCAGAGCCTCAAACTGCTGCACATCGTCACCGTCTATGAGCAGTTGATCACCGGCAAGATCTCGCCCAGCGAGGTGACGCCCCGCACCTATATCTTCGGTGCCAAGGCCGCACCCGGCTACCGCATCGCCAAGGAGACGATCTACCTGATCAACCAGGTGGCCAAGAAGATCAACTCCGATCCGAAGGTGAAGGGCATCATGCAGGTCGCCTTCCCGGCGAACTACAACGTGATGCTGGCCGAGCGGCTCATCCCGGCGGCCGATCTCTCCGAGCAGATTTCGTTGGCCGGCAAGGAGGCCTCCGGCACCGGCAATATGAAGTTCGCCCTGAATGGCGCGTTGACGATTGGCACCGAGGACGGCGCGAACGTCGAGATCCGCAAACTCGTGGGTGACGAGCACTTCTTCCTCTTCGGGATGCGCGAACCCGAGGTGGAGGCGCTGATCAGCCGTGGCTACACCCCGCACGAGTACTACGAGGCCAACCAGACGCTCAAGGCCGCCATCGATCTCATCGCCTCCGGCCATTTCTCCGACGGCAACAAGGACGCCTTCACCCCGATCATCTCGAATCTGCTCTACGAAGATCGCTTCCTGGCCTTGGCCGATTACCAGGCCTACCTTGATACGCAGGCGAAAGTCTCCCAGTACTACCTCGACGAAGAAGCCTGGACCCGCTCCGCCATCTTGAACGTCGCCCGCTGCGGCTTCTTCTCCTCCGACCGCGCCATGCGCCAATACATCGAAGAAATCTGGGGCGTCCGCCGCGTCCACTAGAAAAGCCAGCGAAATAGTGGAGTGCGACGTAGGCTGGTCATAGTCGATTGAAGGAGGTTGGAATGGCCCGCAAACTTTACACCGGCCCGAAGGTCGATGTGTCTTTCGATTTGGAAGTGTGCCAACATGCCGCCAAGTGCGTGCACGGGTTCCCGGAGGTGTTCAACACCAAGGCCCGGCCGTGGATCAACGCGGAGTACGCGAATACTGACGAACTGGCGGACAAACTGCGCGCGGTGGTGGCCACTTGTCCGTCCGGAGCGCTGCGCATCGAAGAGCATCTGACCTGAACTCAAACTACCGAAAAACAACGCAAGAGATCCGTTGGGGTCTATCCGGTAAAGTCGTTTAGACAAGTCTTTACATGTAAGGAGTAACTATGCGCGGATTCGGTATGCGCAAGATCAACGACGTCGGCTGGATCGAGAAGGAAAAGCCGGTCGCCGGCCCTCTCGACGCCATCATCAAGCCGACGATCATCGCCCCCTGCAGCTCCGACACCCACACCGCGCATGGCGGCTCCGGCCCGAAGGTGGATCGCATCCTCGGCCATGAGGCGGTCGGCATCGTGGATTCGGTAGGCGAGCTGGTCACCCGCTTCGCCCCCGGCGACTATGTGGTGGTCCCCTGTGTGACGCCCGACTGGCTGGCCCCCGGCGTGCAGAACTCCCGCACTTTCAGCCACGACGCCAAGCCGTTCGGCTCGTTCAAGCTGATGGGCCAAAAGGACGGCACCATGGCCGAGTTCTTCCACGTGAACCACGCGGACGCGAACCTGTCCCCGCTGCCCGCAGGGGTGTCCCCGGAGGCGGCGCTGATGACGGTCGACATGATGTCCACCGGCTTCCACGGCGTGGAGTTGGCCGAAGTGCAATACGGCGAGACGGTAGTGGTGATCGGTATCGGGCCAATCGGGCTGATGGCGATTGCCGGTGCGGCGCTGAAGGGCGCGGGCCGGATCATCGCGGTGGGTACCCGGCCGAAGGCGATTGAGGTGGCCCGCGAATATGGGGCGACGGAAATCATCTCGTACAAGGACGGCCCGGTCGACAAGCAGATCATCGAGCTCACCCATGGCGGGGCGGACAAGACGATCATCGCTGGCGGCAACGGCGAGACGTACACCGCGGCCGTGCGCGCCACCCACGCGAACGGCATCATCTCCAACGTGAACTACTTCGATTGCGCCGACCAGCTCAACCTGGCCGCGCTGGATTGGGGGCTGGGCATGGCCGACAAGGACATCCGCGGCTCGTTCTGCCCCGGCGGCGCCACCCGCATCAACCAGTTGCTGGCTTTGATAAAGTATGGCCGCATCGATCCGACGCAGATCATCTCGCACCGCTTCCACGGCTTCGACAAACTGCCCGAGGCGTTCGAACTGATGGACAAGAAGGCGCCCGACCTGATCAAGCCGGTCGTCTACTTCGATTAGATAAGGTCAGCCAGCACCGGGTTCGCCCGGGCGAGCACCGCTTTGCGGGCCTGCTCCCAGGTGAACGCGGCGGCGGCCACATGGGCGAGAGCTTGGCATTCTTCAAGCGTGTGCAACGCCAACGCGGTGCGGACGGCTGGAGCTTTCTTCGGCGCCATCGAGAGGCTAGTCACCCCCAGGCCCACCAACACCAGGGCCAAGGCGGGATCGCCTCCGGCCTCGCCACAGACGCCAATCGGCTTGCTGTTCGCCTTGGCGCCGACGCAGGCGGCCCCGATCACGTCTAACACGGCCGGCTCCCAGGAGTGCAGCAGCCGGGCCAGCTCACCCGCCATCCGGTCGGCCGCCATGGTGTACTGCTGCAAGTCATTGGTGCCAATCGAGGCGAAATCCACTTCGGCCAGGATGTCCTGCGCCCGCATCGCGGCGGCGGGGATCTCGATCATCACGCCCGCCTTCGGCAGCCCGGCCGCGCGGACCTTCGCGGCAAACCACTTCGCCTCGGTGACGTTCGCCACCATCGGCGCCATCACCCAGACGTCCGCCCCGGTGCCCTTTTGGGCGACGGCCAAAGCCCGCAACTGGGCGTCCAGCAGATCCTCGCGGATCATCCCCAGCCGCAGCCCGCGCCGCCCCAGGGCCGGATTCTCCTCCGGGCCGAGATCGGCGAAACGCAACGGCTTGTCCGCTCCGGCATCCAGGGTGCGCACCACGATCTTCCGGCCCGCGAAGGCCTCAAAGACCTCGCCATAGGTGGCCGCCTGTTCGGCCATGCTGGGGGCGTCATCCCGATCCAGGAACAGGAACTCGGTGCGGAACAGGCCCACCCCTTCGACGGGCAACGCGGCCGCTGCCCGGGCGTCCGCCACCGTCCCGATGTTCGCCAACAAAGCCACCGGATGGCCGTCTTTGGTGGCTCCGGGGGCGGTGCTGTCCGAGATGGCCGCCTGCCGACGCTGATGCCGATCCAGCAATGCGGCCTGCGCCTGCTCGCTTGGATTGACGTCCACCGTGCCCGCGGAACCGTCAATGGCCACCACCGTGCCCGCGTCCAAATCCATGATGCCCGCCGCCTGCACCACCGCCGGAATCCCCAACTGGGCGGCCAAGATCGCGGTGTGTGACGTCGGCCCACCGGCTGCGGTGACGATCCCCGCGCACAAATCCGGATCCAGCAACGCCGTCTCGGCGGGCGCCAGATCATGGGCGACCAGGATCGACGGGGTGTCGAAATCGGGAATCCCCGGCTCCGGCAGCCCGCGCAACCGGGCAATCGCCCGATCCCGGACGTCGAAGAGATCCGTCACCCGTTCGGCCATATAGCCGCCCAGGGCCAAAAACATGTTGGCGTACTCCCCCACCGCGTCCGCCACCGCGGCCGTCACGCCTTTGCCCGCCTGCAACTCGCCCTCGATGCTGGATTGCAAGCCCGGATCGGCCGCCATCATCGCACCCGCCTCCAGCACCGCCTTCGAATGCTCCGGGGCCGCCGCCGCGCGCGCCTGTAAGCTCGCCGCCACGTCAGCCAACGCCTGGGCCACCTGTGCCGCAGCGGCTGCCGCGTCAGTAGTGGGGGCTTCCGCCGCATCCACTCCGGCGGGCGGGGACACTTTCACAATCGGGGCGATGGCCACCCCGGCGGACACGCCGATCCCGGTGATCATTCGGCGTCGAGATCGCGGCTCAGCAGCTCCACCAGCGAATCCAACGCGGCGTCTGCGCCATCACCCTCGGCGGTGAGCTCGACCTCTTCGTTGTGCTTGACGCCCAACCCCATCACCATCAGGATGCTGCGGGCGTCAACCGCCGGGCCGCCCACCCTACCCACCTTGATGGGCAGGCCGGTCGCCGCCACCGCCTGCACAAACAGTGAGGCTGGACGGGCATGTAAACCGATTCCGGAAGCGATAGCCACTGTGCGTGTCGCCATGGGTACTCCTCTCGCTGAGACATCGAAATTCTAGCCCAAGCGGGCGTTTCCAGCTCGGATCGTTGGCAGTTACGCGGTTTTCCGCAGTTGTTCGTCCTTGCGGCGCGGCTCATCGCTGACGATGTGTGGCCGCTTGGTGAACTTCGGGGCCGCCCCCTTGGTGAACACGTCGGCGTCCACCACCACTTCGGCGACATCGCCTTCGGAGGGCACCTTGTACATCACGTTGAGCAGATTCTCCTCCAGGATGGAACGCAGCCCGCGCGCCCCGATCCCGCGCCGGATCGCCTGCTTCGCAATCGCCTTGATCGCCGCGTCGGTGAAGCGCAACTGCGCCCCGTCCATCTCGAAGAGCTTGATGAACTGCTTCGTCAGCGCGTTTCGCGGCTCCACCAGGATGCGCACCAGCGCCTCCTCGTCCAAAGCCGTCACCGAGGCGATCATCGGGAGCCGGCCGATGAACTCGGGAATCAAGCCGTACTTGTGCAAGTCTTCGGGGCGGACGTCCGCGAACGGATCAAGCCCGATGGGCCGCCGCGCCGCCGCCTCGTTGTTGAAGCCCAGCGGCCGCTTGCCCACCCGGTTGTTGATGATCACGTCCAGGCCGTCAAACGCGCCGCCGAGGATGAACAGCACGTTCGTGGTGTCCAACTGGATGTACTCCTGATGCGGGTGTTTCCGGCCGCCCTGCGGCGGGACGGAGGCCACCGTGCCCTCCAGGATCTTCAGCAGCGCCTGCTGCACGCCCTCGCCGGAGACATCCCGGGTGATCGACGGATTCTCGCTCTTGCGGGCGACCTTGTCGATCTCGTCAATGTAGACGATGCCCATCTCGGCGCGCTTGGTGTCGTAGTCGGCCGCCTGCAGCAGCTTCAGCAGGATGTTCTCGACGTCCTCGCCCACGTACCCGGCTTCCGTCAAGGCGGTGGCGTCGGCCATCGCGAACGGGACGTTCAGCATCCGCGCGAGCGTCTGCGCCAGGTACGTCTTGCCACAGCCGGTGGGGCCGATCAGCAGGATGTTGGATTTGCTCAACTCGATGGAATCATCGCCTGATGACCGACGCGCATAGCCCGGATTCGTGGCCTCCGACTGGATGCGCTTGTAGTGGTTGTACACCGCCACCGAGAGCGCCTTCTTCGCCTTCTCCTGGCCGATCACGTAGCTGTCCAGGAACGCGGTGATCTCGGCCGGCTTGGGGAGCTGGTTGAAGGTGTCCTTGCCCTTGGCGGCGGCGAACTCCTCGTCCAGCATCTCGTTGCACAGCTCGATGCACTCCTCGCAGATGTACACCCCCGGCCCGGCGATCAGCTTGCGGACCTGCTTCTGGGCCTTGCCACAGAAGGAGCACTTCAGCATCTCTGAAGTCTCTTGAATCCTTGCCATGACGCTGCCCTTCGCTTTCCTACTTCAATGAGGTGAGGATGTCGTCGACGATGCCGTAGGCTTTCGCCTCTTCGGCCGTCAGGTACTTGTCCCGCTCGATGTCCTTGGAGATCTTTTCCTTCGGCTGCCCGGTGTCGTGGGCGAGCATCTCCTCCATCAGATCGCGGATGCGCAGGATCTCCTTCGCTTGGATCTCCAGATCGGACGACTGCCCGTAACCGCCCTCGGTGGCCGGCTGGTGGATCAGGATGCGCGAGTTCGGCAACGCCAGCCGCTTCCCCTTGGTGCCCGCCGCCAGCAACACCGCCGCCGCCGAAGCCGCCTGCCCCAAGCACACGGTGTGCACTTCGGGCTTGATGTAGTTCATGGTGTCGTAGATCGCCGTCAACGCGGTGAACGAGCCACCGGGAGAGTTGATGTACATGGAGACCGGGCGCTCCGGATCCATCGACTGCAGGCAAAGCAGCTCGCTCATGATCACGTTCGCCAGATCGTCGGTGATCACGTCACCGATGAAGATGATCCGATCCTCGAAGAGCTTGACGAACGGATCGACCCGCCGCACGCCGTAGCTGGTGCGCTCTTCCCACTGTGGGATGTAATGCGTCATATCCATTTCAACCCCCTACTTGTTCGGCGCGACCGACTGGATCTGCGCCGCTTTCTCGTAGACGTGATCGATGAAGCCGTAGGCCAGCGCCTCCTCGGCGGTGAACCAGCGATCCCGATCCGAATCCGCCTCGATCTGCGCGACGCTCTGGCCGGTGTGCTCGGCAATCAAAGCAGCCATCTCGCGCTTGATGTGCAGGCTCTGCTCGGCTTGGATCTTGATGTCCGACGCGGTGCCCCCCAGGCCACCGGACGGCTGGTGCATCATGATCCGCGAATGCGGCAACGCGAACCGCTTGCCCTTCGCGCCCGCGGAAAGCAGGAACTGGCCCATGGAGGCGGCCAGGCCCATCGCCACCGTGGCGACGTCATTGCTGATCCACTGCATGGTGTCGAAGATGGCCATGCCGGCGGAGACCGATCCGCCCGGGGAGTTGATGTAAAGGTAGATGTCCTTCTCGGGGTCTTCGGCGTTCAGCAGCAGCATCTGCGCGCAGATCGCGTTCGCGTTCTCATCTTTGACCTCGGAGCCGAGGAAGATGATGCGGTTCGCGAGCAACGCCTGATAGACCGAATCGTTCATGCCCGCCTGCCCGGTGGGCAATGCCAGCCGCGGCAGGGACGTACTCATTTCACTCACATAGGTGAACTTACCCGGTTAACCCAAGTTAGCGTGGCTTTTCTCACTTGTGTTCGCTCACGGCTGACGCCTTTACGGCGGATCACTCGTCATCGGCGGCGGAAGGCGCGGAGATGGTGATGTCCACTTTCTTGCCTTTCGCGTCCGTCACCTTGGCCTTGGCGACGATCACCTCGACGGCCTTGTTGCGGCGGATCTGCCCGGCCCACTCGTGGAAGTGGCCGTGCTCCGTCATGTGCTTGGCCTCCTCTTCGGGACTGGTGCCGTTCTCCATCGCCCGCTGCATCAGCATCGAGGCGAGGTCTTCCTCGGTGACCCCGATGTCATTGGCATCCGCGATGGCGTCCAAGATGAGCTGCGTCTTCAGCGCGCGGCGGGCGCTCGCCTCCATCTCGGCGTAGAACTCTTCTTCCGTCTCCTTCGAGCCGGTGCGCTCCAGATAGCTGGCTAAAGTCATCCCGGCCTGCTGCAACTGCGCGAGGATGGAGCTCTTCCGATCCTCCACGTCGGCGGCGATGACGCCCTCGGGTAGCTCCACCTCGGTGGCCTCCAACAAAGCCTCCACCAGCCGATCCCGGCCCTGCTGCAACTGCGCGTAGCGGGCCCCCTCGCGGACGTTCTTCTCGATGTCTTCGCGCATCTCGGCCACGGTGTCGAACTGGGAGACCAACTGGGCGAACTCGTCGTCCACCTTCGGCAACTGCTGCTCCTGGACTTTGGTGACGGTGACCTCAATCTCCGCCTCCTCGCCTTCGTGGGAGCCACCCGCCAGCGTGGTGGTGAACTCGGCGCTCTCGCCCGCCTTCAGCCCGATCACCGCGGACTCCAGCCCGGCGATCATGTTCTCGTCGCCCACCTTGTAGGAGACGTCTTGGCTGATGCCGCCGTCAATCACCTCGCCGCCGATCTTGGCGACCAGGTTGATGGTCGTCAAATCGCCTTCCTTGGCGGCCCGCTTGACTTCCTTGGAAGTGGCGAAACGCTGCCGCAGCGTGTCCACCCGGGCGTCCACCTCGGCCTTCACGTTCGTCAACACCTCGACCTCGGCCGTCAGCTTGGAGAAATCCGGGAGCAGGATCTCGGGGCGGATGTCCACCTCGGCGGTGAACTCCACCAGCTCGCCCTCTTCGAGCTTGGTGATCTCGATGTCCGGCTGCGCCAACGGCACCACCTCGTGCTCCTCCAGCGCCTGCGAGTAGGCGGGGCTGAGCGCCTCGTTGATGGCCTCCTGCAGCACGTACCCCTTGCCCAGCCGCTGATCGATGATCGCGGCGGGCACCTTGCCCTTGCGGAAGCCCGGGATGTTGATCTGCTGCGCCACTTCGGCGTAGGTCTTCTGGATTAGCGGCTGCAGCTCCGCGAACGGGATTTCAATCGTCAATTTGACGCGGGTGGCGGACAGCTTTTCGATGGTGCTCGGCATCAAGACTCCTTTGGTACAACCCGGAATACTCTAGTACAAGATGGTGGCGAACTCGCCGACTTGAGAGAAGCCGACCGCCTTGTAGGCCCGCAGCGCCCGGGTGTTGAACGAGTTCACATAGAGGGTGACGGTGGGGTGCGTCTTGCGCACTTCGGTGACCACCGCCGAGATCAGCCCGGCGGCCAGGCCATTGCCCCGATAGCGCGGATTCAGCCACACGCCCTGGATTTGGGCGACTCCCTGCGCGGCCGCCCCCACGTCAGTCTTGAAGAGCACCTGCTTGTCCTTGACCACCCCGTAGGCCCGGCCGGTGTTCAACGTCCAGCGGCAATAGCTCGGATAGGTGTCCGGCGGCTGCTGGCCGACCTCCTCGGTGTACATCCTTATCGAGGTGTCCAGATACTCGGGGTAGCAACTGAAATCCAGCGCTTTGACGGCCGGAGACGGCGGCACCTGCGGGTCGCCCGAAAGCGCCAACAGCGGCTGGCTGGGGCGGACTTCGCGCACGTAGGCGTACTCGCGGCCATAGGCGTCACAGAGCGCCCGCCAATACGCCAAGGTGATCCAGGATTCGCCCACGATGGATTGGCTCACCCGGTTCTTCGCCACCTCCACGAAGGCGTCGACGCACTCTTCGTTCTCGGCCAACGGGGTGAGGTTGGTGCCCACGTGCAGGAAGGCGTTCGAATGCTTGGCCGGGTATCCGTAGATCTTGCCGGGGGCGCCGGGGCGCAGCATTCCCGCCTCCACCCGAGAGGCCATGAACACACTCACCAGCGGCCGACGACGGCAGAAATCCAACACCAACTGCCCGTCGCTGACACCAAGCTCTTTAGCCCGCACTTACAACAGGCTACTCTGCGCCAAGGCGGCGCGGGCGGCAACCGCATCGTTTCGTAGCTGGTTGATCAACTCTTCTTTGGACGCGAAGCGCACCATGTCGCGCAATCTGGCGGTGAAATCCACGCTGATGACCTGCCCGTACAGCTCCAGATCGTCCCGGCCGATCACATGCGCCTCGATGCGCCGCGAGACCGCCTCGAAAGTGGGGTTGGAGCCCACCGAAATCGCCGCTGGCAAGCCCTTTTGCCCGATTTGGGCCAGCCCGGCGTACACACCGTCGGCGGGCGAGGCCAATTCCTCGGGCACCAGCAGGTTGGCCGTCGGAAAGCCCAGCGACTTGCCGCGATGCTCCCCGTGCACCACCTCGCCGGAGAAGCGGAACGGCCGTCCCAGCAGCTCCGCCGCCGCGGACACCTCCCCGGCCTCCAGGAGTTGGCGGATCCGGCTGGACGTGGTTTCCTCGCCTTTGCTGCTCACCAGCGGCAGCGCGGTGGTGGCGAACCCGGCGGCCTGCCCGAAAACGCGCAAAGTGTTGACGTCGCCGACGGCTTGGGCGCCAAAGCGGAAGTTCTCCCCCACCACCACCCGGACTGGGCGCAGCGGCAGCAAGACTTCGGCGATGAACTGCTCTGGGCTCTCTTTGGCGAGGGCGGGGGTGAATTCGACGACTTCGACGCGATCCGCGCCCGCGGCTTTCAGCAGCGCGAGGCGCTCGTCCAAGGTGCCCAGCAGTTTCGGCGGATCGGCGGGCGTGAGCAACTGCAGCGGGTGCGGCCAGAAGGTGACCACGACGAGTTCGCTCTCGGGCTGCAGCGCCCGCGCTTCGGCGAGCACCGCGCGATGCCCGATGTGCACGCCGTCAAAATTGCCGATCGCGACGGCCGACTGCCCAGAACTCACGGTCATCCACCTTAACCTAGAAACACCGCCACCGGTTTGAGCTTCAAACCTTCGGGCGCGTAGAGGGCGAGGAATTCGCCGTCAGCGAAGATCGCGACCAGTTCGGCGGTGTCGCCGGGGTTGCTGATCGCCCGGCCAAAGCCGACGTCAGCGGCCTCCGCCGGGCCGACTTCGAGGGAGTCGAACACCTCGCGGGCCACCGCGCTCAGGCTGATCAGCTCGGCGGTGTCGTCCACCTCGTCCAAGCTGACGGCCTGGGAGAGATCGAAGGCGCTCACCGAGGTGCGGCGCAACGCCGTCAGATGGCCGCCCACGCCCAAGAGTTGGCCCAAGTCGCGGGCGATGGCCCGGATGTAGGTGCCGGACGAGCAGTGCACCTGGATCTGGATCTCGGCCAGGCTGGGGGTGGGAATCCGCTCCAGGGAAAAAACCCGCACTTTCCGCGGGGGCAGGCTGACGTCCTCGCCGGCGCGCACCCGGGCGTAGGCGCGTTTGCCGTCCACTTTGATCGCGGAGACGGACGCGGGCACCTGCTCAATCTCGCCCACGAAGCTGGCCAGGGCGGCGTCGATCTGGGCGGCGGTGAGTTGGCTGGTGTCGGCGGGCTCGCCGAGCGGCTCACCCTCGGCGTCATCGGTGGTGGTGGCTTGCCCGAGCCGGATCGTGGCTTCGTAGCGCTTGTCGTGGCCGGAGAGATAGCCGAGCAGCCGGGTGGCCCGCCCCACCCCGACGACCAACACGCCGGTCGCCATCGGATCGAGGGTGCCCGCATGGCCTGCCTTTTTCGCGCCCAAAGCCCGCTTCACCCGGCTGACCACCTGCTGTGACGTCAGGCCGGGGGGCTTGTCGATGACCAGGAAACCGGCGGCGTCACTCATCTGCTTCGGGATGCTTGTACGGATCGGCCTCGCCGGCGTATTCCTTGCCTTCGGCCGCCGCCGCCACCGCCGCGTCATGCTCACGGGCCTTGCGCAGCGCGTCCTCAATGAAGGAGGCGTCCTCCTCCACCGCGTCCAACTGGAAGGCCAGGGTGGGGGTGAACTTCATGCCCAGCTTCTTGCCCACCGCCGAGCGCAGCAGCCCGGCAGCGGAAGCCAGCGCGGCCGCCGTCGCCATCCGATCTCCTTCGCCGCCGAGCACGGTGTAGAAGACGGTGGCTTCGCGCCCGTCGCCCGTCAACCGCACATCGGTGACGGTGACGAACCCGAGCCGCGGATCTTTGACCCGCTTTTCCAACAGTTCGGCGATCAACGCCTTGATCTGCTCGGCTTGCTTCTCGCGGAATTGGCTAGGCACGCGGCTTCTCCACCATCTCGTAAGTCTCGATGATGTCATCGACGTGGATGTCGTTGTAGTTGTGCAGCGTGATGCCGCACTCGAAGCCCTCGCGGACCTCGGTGACGTCGTCCTTCTCGCGGCGCAGCGAGGCAATGCTGGTTTCGGTGACCACCGCGCCGTCGCGTAGCAGCCGCGCCTTGGAGTTGCGCCGGATGGTGCCTTCGATCACCATGCAGCCGGCGATGTTGCCGAACTTCGACGAGCGGAAGATCTCGCGGATCTCGGCCTGGCCGCGCACCTGCTCCTCGTAGATCGGCTTCAGCATCCCCTTCAGGGCGGATTCGATGTCGTCAATCGCGTCGTAGATGATGGTGTAGTAGCGGATGTCCACGCCCTCGGTGGACGCCAACTGGGTGGCCTTGCCCTCCGCGCGGACGTTGAAGCCGATGATCACCGCGTCGGAGGCGGCCGCCAAGGTGACGTTCGTCTCGGTGACCGCGCCCACACCGCGATCGATCACCCGCAGCGCCACCTCGTCGGAGACCTCGATCTGCAGCAGGGCGTCTTCCAGGGCCTCCACGGCGCCGGCCGAATCGCCCTTCAGGATCAGGTTCAGCTCGGCGATCTCGCCACTGGTCATCTCTTCGAGGATGTCTTCGAGACGACGCGGCTTCGCGGCCCGCGCCAACGAGGCGGCCCGCTGCCGGGCTTCCCGCTGTTCGGCGATCTGCCGGGCGGTGCGGTCGTCGTCCACCACCAGGAAGCTGTCGCCCGCGCCGGGCACGGACGTCAAGCCCAATACCTGCACCGGCATGGACGGAGGAGCTTCCTCCACGGAACGCTCGTGGTCGTCGATCAGGGCGCGCACCCGGCCATGGGCCGAGCCGGCCACGATGGAATCGCCGGTGTGCAGGGTGCCGCGATGGACCAGCACGGTGGCCACCGGGCCCCGCCCGCGATCCAAGTGCGATTCGATGGCGACGCCCTGGGCCGGCTGATTCGGGTTCACCCGCAGATCCAGCTCGGCGTCGGCCGTCAACACGATGGCCTCCAGCAGCGAATCCAGGCCTTCGCGGGTCACCGCCGAGACATCCACAAACTGGGTGTCGCCGCCGTACTCTTCGGGCACCAGCCCATATTCGGTGAGCTGGCCGCGTACCTTCACCGGATCGGCTCCGGGCTTGTCAATCTTGTTGACGGCGACCACGATCGGCACCTCGGCCGCCTTGGCGTGGTTCAGCGCCTCCACCGTCTGCGGCATCACGCCGTCGTCGGCGGCCACCACCAGCACCGCGATGTCCGTCGCTTCCGCGCCACGGGCGCGCATGGCGGTGAACGCCTCATGGCCGGGGGTGTCGATGAAGGTGATCTTGCGCTTCACGCCGTCCACGGTGGCGGAGACCTGGTAGGCGCCAATCGCCTGGGTGATGCCACCGGCCTCGCCCTCGACCACATTGGTGTGCCGCAGCGCGTCCAGCAGCTTCGTCTTGCCATGGTCGACGTGGCCCATCACGGTGACGGCGGGTGGCCGCAGCTCCAGCTCGGCCTCGTCTTCCAGATCGTCGCCCAGCTCGATGTGGAAGGATTCGAGCAGCGCGCGGTCCTCCTCTTCGGGGGAGACCACCTCAATTCTGTAATTCAGCTCTTCGCCGAGGATTTCCAGGGTGTCGTCGGCCACCGACTGGGTGGCGTTCACCATCTCGCCCAACTGGAACAGCACCTTCACCAACTCGGCCGGCTCCACGCCGATCTTGTCGGCCAGATCCGTCAACGAGGCGCCGCGCCGCAGCCGGATCGTCTCCCCGTCGCCCTTGCGGACCCGGGTGTCGCCAAAGGTGCGCTCCTGCATCTCGTCGACTTCTTGCCGACGGCGCTGCTTTCCTTTCTTGCCCCGCTTTCCGCCTTTGCCGAAAGCGCCTTGGGTGCCTTGGCCGCCGCGGCCGCCGCGGGTGGTGCGACCGCCGGGCGAACTCGGGCCGGTGCCGGACGGGCCGCTCTGCCCGGAACGGTAGCCGCCGCCGGAGGGACGGCCTCCCGGACGGCTGCTCCGGGTGTCGCTGTCGGAACGCTGGCCTTGCTGGCCGCCGCGCTGCCCCTGGCCGCCGCGCCGGGTGTCGGTGTTGTCGTCACTGCGCGGCTTCCAACGGCCCATGCCCTGCTCGGAGGCGAAGGGGTTGTTGCCGGCGCGCGGGGTGCCGGAACGCCTGCCGCTCGGCAAACCACCGGTGGCTCCAGGGCGGGGTGGCTGCGGGCGCGGACGCGGAATCGAGGCCGGGGACGGCTTCGGAATGGGCTTGGGGACGGGGGCTTTGCTGGCGGGCTTGGTGGGCGCGGGCGCCTCGACGACCGCTTCGGGCTCCGCGATGGGCTCGGGCTCCGGGATGGGCTCGGGCTCGGGTGCGGGTGCGGGCTCCGGCTCCGGGGTGGGCTCTGGAGTGGGCTCCGGGGCGGGCGGCTTCGCCTCGACGACCGGCTCCGCCTTCGCCTCCGGCGCCGCCGGGGCGGGCTCGGGTTGCTGCGCGGCGGCCTTGGCCTGCTGCTCGGCCTGCACCCGTTCGCGCACCTTGCGCACAATCGGGCTTTCAATGGTTGACGACGCGCTCTTTACGTACTCTCCGATTTCGGAAAGGATGGCAAGGACGTCCTTGCTCGCCACACCCAACTCGTTAGCGAGCGAGGACACCCGCATTTTGCCTGGTGCTGCCACGACACTCCTTCAGGCCCGAAGCCTGAAGGCTTGGGGCCGGTTTATTCGATGATGGTGCTCATTTCGTTGTACTCGGTTGAGTTCTCATGAGCGTTGCCCCTCGTTTGATCGTTCAGCCCTCGGTTGAGAGCCAACTAACAAGTCTAGCGCTTGAGCGCAATACAGTCCAAACGCCACACGGACTTCCCTCGCTTCGCTCACTCAGGAGTGGAGGGCGGAGCAGTCGACGGGGCGGCGGAAGGCGCGGGTGAGGGATTTGGCGGCGAGGGCGGCTTGGACGCAGTCGGGGCGTTCGGGGTGGAGCCAGGCGCCCCGGCCGGGGAGGCGGTGGTGGGGGTCGAAGACGGCTTTGGGGAGGCCGTCAGCGTCGATGAGCGCGATGCGCAGCAACTCGTCCTGCGGGGCGGGCTGGCGGCAGCCGATGCAGGTGCGGATGGGATTACTCAACAGACTGCTCTTGCTCGGCCAGCACCTCGGGCGGCGGCGGAGCCTCGACGGGCGGCGCGGACTGGTCGCCGCGGATGTCGATGCGCCAGCCGGTGAGCCGAGCGGCCAGCCGGGCGTTCTGCCCTTCGCGGCCGATGGCCAGCGAAAGCTGGAAGTCGGGCACGATCACGCGGGCGGACTTGGTGGCCGCGTCCACGATCTGCACCGAGGAGACCCGCGCCGGGGAAAGCGCCTGGGCGACGTAGCGGGCTGGATCGTCAGAATAATCGATGATGTCGATCTTCTCGCCGTTCAGCTCGTTCATCACCGCGCGCACCCGGGAGCCCATCTCGCCGATGCACGCCCCCTTTGCGGAGACGTTCTTGTCGTGGCTGAGCACCGCGATCTTGGAACGATGCCCGGCCTCGCGGGCGATCGACTTGATCTCCACGATGCCCTGCTCGATCTCCGGAGCCTCCAGGCGGAACAGCTTGGCCACCAGGCCCGGATGGCTGCGCGAGACCACCACCTGCAGGCCGCGCAGATCCCGGCGCACCGCGACCACATAGACCCGCATCCGCTTGCCATGCGAATAATCCTCGCCGGGCACCTGCTCGGCGGGCGGCAACATGCCTTCCACGGAGCCCAGATCCACCCGGATCGTCTTGGAATCGCGATCCTGCTGCGTCACGCCCACCAGGATGTCGCCTTCCTTGCCGGAGAAATGGCCGAACTTCTGCTCGTCCTCGACCGCGCGAATCCGCTGCGTGATCACCTGCCGGGCCGTCGCCGCCGCCACCCGGCCGAAACCGGACGGCGTGTCCTCGCGTTCGCCGATCTGCTCGCCTTCGTCGTTGAGCTCGGGGACGAAGATGCGCACCGCGCCGGTCTTCTGGTCGATTTCGGCGCGCGCCCCCTCGATTGCGCCCGAAGTGCGCGCGTAGGCGTTCGCCAGGGCGTCCTGCAACGCCTCCAAGATCAGCTTGAAGGGAATCTCCCGATCCCGTTCCAACTGCCGCAATGCCGCAATGTCGATATCCATTTTTACTCCTTAGCTAAGCTCCACCTGCACGAACGCCCGCTCAATCTGCGCGTAATCGAGGTGGGTTGGTTTGCCGTCAACGTCAAGGGTGACGCCCGCTTCGTCAACCTCTTTTATCCGCCCGGTGTACATGGAGGCGTCTGCGCCAGCCTCCGTCAACTCGACCAGACGGCCCAAGTTCCGCCGGAAATGCTTCGGCTCCACCAGCGGCCGGTTCAGCCCCCGCGAGGACACCTCCAAGGTGTACGCCCCGGAGCCGAAATTGGCCGCGTCCAACGCCTTTGAGATGGCGCGGGTGGCATCCGCGATCTGATCCATGTCCGGGCCGCCGCCGGCCGGGCCGTCCCCGTCGAGGAAGACCTGCACCAGCTTGCGCCGGCCAGCCGGGCGGATCTCCACCCGGTCCACTTCCAGATTGATTGCGCTGACGATTGGAGTGACCAACTCGATAAGGCTTGCCTTGTCCATTGGCTCTCCTATTGTCTGGTTCACTTATCCGCCCCGAACCGGGGTGCAAACTAAGGAGCTATTTTACCGCACTTGCGCAGCGGTGAACACGAAATCTACGGCTTCGTCCAGCTTGACCTCGGTGCTGGTGAGCGTGGCCCGATCCTTCACCTCGACCACGCCGTTGGCCAGCCCGCGGCCCACGATCAAGGCGGTCGGCACCCCGATCACCTCGAAATCCTTGAACTTGACGCCCGGCGAGACATCCCGGTCGTCGAACAGCACCTCCAGGCCCTGCTCGGAAAGCTGCTCGGCCAACTTCTCGGCGGTGGCCAAGACCAGATCGTCCTTGCCGGCCGGGATCACGTGCACATCGAACGGGGCGACCTGCTTGGGCCACACCAGGCCCTTCTCGTCCACCGTCTTCTCCGCGATCACGCCCACCGCGCGCGAGACGCCGAAGCCGTACGAGCCCATGGTGACCGTCACCAGCTTGCCGTTTTGATCCAGCACCTTCAGCCCCAGCGCGTCCGCGTACTTGCGGCCCAACTGGAAGATGTGGCCCAGCTCCACGCCGCGCGCCAAGCTGAGCGGGCCGGAGCCGTCCGGGGCCGGATCGCCGTCGCGCACCTCGGCCACGTCGATCACGCCGTCGGAGCTGAAATCGCGCCCAAAGACCACGTTGATCTGGTGCCGGTCCACCTCGTTCGAGCCGGTCACCCAGCGGGTGCCCGCCACCACGCGCGGGTCCGTCAGATATTTGATCTGGGAGCTGCCCTTTTCGCCCAGGAACAGCCCCGCGCCAGCCTTCACCGGGCCGATATAGCCCTTCACCAGCTCCGGGTGGGCGGCGAAATCCGCGTCGGCGAAAGGCTCGGCGACGCTCGGCTCCAACGCGGCGGCGAGGCGTTTCTCGTCCACCTCGCGATCCCCGGGCAGGCCGACCACCAGCACCGATTCCTTGCCGTCCACGTCCGTCACCTTGTAGACCAGGTTCTTCAGGGTGTCAGCCGCCGACCAGGAATGATCGGGAAGCGGATAGTTGGCGTTGATAATGGCCACCAGCGACTCAATCGTGGGGGTTTCCGGGGTCTCCACCACCTGCAGCGGGCCCACGTTGGCGGCGTCCACCTCCGGCGGCGGGGTGATCCGCACCGCCTCCACATTCGCGGCAAACCCGCTGGGGGCGACGACGAAGGTGTCCTCCCCGGCGTCCGTCTCGATCAAAAACTCCTCCGAGCGCGAGCCGCCCATCGCCCCGGACATCGCGTGCACCACCGTGTACGGCAGCCCCAGCCGATCCATGATCGCCTGGTAGGCGACCCGGTGCTGCTGGTACGAGGCCGCCAGACCCGCGTCGTCCACGTCAAACGAATACGAATCCTTCATCACGAACTCGCGGCAGCGCAGCACGCCTCCGCGCGGCCGCGCCTCATCGCGGTATTTCACGTTGATGTGGTAGAGGATCAGCGGCAGATCCTTGTATGACGAGTAGAGATCTTTGACGATCAGGGTGAAGAACTCCTCGTGGGTGGGCCCGAGCAGATAGTCGGCACCCTTGCGGTCCTGCAGCCGAAAGAGCGTCGGCCCGTAATCCTGCCAGCGGTGCGAGGCCTCATAGGGCTCGCGCGGCAACAGCGACCCGAAGCGCAGCTCCTGGGCGCCGATGGCGTCCATCTCTTCGCGGACGATGGCCTCAATCTTGTTGTAGACCCGCAGCCCGAACGGCAGCCAGACGAAAATGCCGGGCGCTACCCGCCGGATATAGCCGGCGCGCACCAGCCACTTATGCCCTGGGAACTCCGCATCCGCCGGGTCCTCGCGCAGCGTGCGGAAAAAATACTCACTTAGCCGAGAAATCACTGTGCCATCTTACAGTGCTACTTGACCTTCTTTGACGCCTTCACCGCAGACCACGCCGAATAGTAATTGCCCTTCGCCGCTCCGGAGCTGACTACCCGGATCGCCCGAATGCGCACCTGGTACACCTTGCCTTTCTTCAGCTTGGTGAGTTTCAAGGAGGCCTTCGATGACGCGACCTTCTTCGACGTCCACGCGGATTTGCCTTTCAGCCGGTACTGGATCTGGTACTTCGTCACCTTGTCGGTGGCCGGGGACTTCTGCCATTTGACGGTGAGGGTTTTCTTGCCCACCGTCAGGCTCTTGATCTTCACCTTGGAAAGCGCCGGGACGGTGGTGGTGTTCTTGTCGTTGCCGGACGGGGTGACGCTGGTGCCGCTGGTGGTCGGCTCCGGGATTTTCGCCCCCACCAGGTCGTCGGTGCCCACCACACCGGCCCCGTTCGCGCCGACCCAACTGGTGGTTGCCGGATAGTAGCCGTGCTTGGTGGCCGACACCTTCACGAAGATGCCCGCGCCCTCGTCAGCGGCGGTGAGCGTGTAGCTGCTGGAAGTGGCGCCTTCGATGGGCACCGGGGTGGCGAAGTGCGGATAGCTGACCACCGTCCCAGTGTTGGTGCAGTACGACGTGCAGGCGGCCCGCGCCCACTGGTACGTCACCGTGGCGCCGGGCTCCAGCGTGCCGACGGAGATCTGCAGCGTCTCGCCCACGTTGCGCTTGCCGCTTACCGTGACGTTGCCCAGCGCGACGGTGGGGATGGTGAAAACCTTGACGTCATATTCATACGTGCTGGCGGAAGCGCCGGTGACCCCGCTGACGGTGACGTGGTAGACGTCCGGGGTGCCCGGCGTCGGCTTCGCCAGGGTGGGCATCACCCAGCCGATCCCGTCATTGACTTGCCGCACGTCGCTCACGGCTACCGTTGCCCCATTCTTGGTGACGGTGACGCTGGCCGCCGACGTCGAGCCGGTCTTCAGGTAGAAGGACCAATCCGGGGCGGTCGTCTGGGCGAGCTGATAGGGCACATAGCCTGCCGACGGCCACGACCACGAATCCGGCAGCGGCGTGGTGGGCACCCCGCTGTAGCCGTGCATCACGTTGTAGCTGCTGGTGGAGCCGGAGGCAAAGGAGACGTAGCCGCCATCCAGGATCTGGGCGCGATGCCCCAGCGCGCGGTTGTTCGTGCCCGGATCCTGCACATACAGCCAGACGGAGTTCGCGCCCGGCAGCGCGGCGATGATCTCCCCGCTGGCACCGGCCGGGAACTTCTCCGCTCCCCCGGTGGTGTAGCACGACCAAGTGTTATCTCGGTTGTGATCCAGCTTGCCATTTGCTTGCAGCATCAACGCCGCCTTCTGGGTGGAGTCAAAACCGGCGGTGTTCTCCGTCACCTCGGGCAGCCCCGCGAGCTTGCGGAAGAAGTTGATGGACGTGAATGTCGCCGCCTGCGCTGCCACCGAGGGCGCGCCCGGATCGCAGCTGGCCGTCGAGCCCGTCCAGCCGATCGGCACATCCAAGGCGGGCAGGTACTCGTACAGATACGCCTCAGTGACGGCGTCCAAACTGGTGGTGTCTATCGGTGCGGCTACCGCCGGCGCGCCGCTGAACGCGCTCGCCGTCAATGCCAAACTCGCCAATGCGGTAATCAGTCGCTTCATCATGGCCCCCTCAATGCTGAAGTGTCTACCTGATTATTCTTGCCGATTTCGCCGTACTCCGGGCGGAAAGCGCTAACTCAGATCAAATGGGCCGCGGGCGCAGGCGAAGTGGGCGATCAGCCGGGGGTGTTCGCCGGGGAAGGCCAGGCAGTGCCGCAGGCCCAGCCACGAATACAGGCTCGTCAACTCGCCGTCTTGCGGGTGTTCGGCGTCCAATTGCAGCAGGTAGAGCCGCTCCTCAGGAGGCACTTCCTCGGTGAGCTGCCCGGGGTGCGGGGTGGCGCCCCAATCGATCAAGAAGGGCTGCAGGCCGTCAAACGGCAACGGTTCCGCCACCGCGTAACGCCAGCGCAGAATCTGTCCGCGGGCGGTGAACCTCGAAGCCGACGTCGGATGCGCGAAGTCGTACCCGGCCGCCCGCCCGGCCGCCGCCACATGGTCGATGTCCTGGGGATGAATGGCGAAAGTCAACAGCCGCGGCGCAAAATCCAGCCCGTCCTTGAGCAGCCCGAACATCGACTCCTCCGGATCGGCGTCCGGCTGATTCTCGTCCGGCCCGATGAACTCCAGATAACACGGCCCCTCGTCGGGCGACACCAGCGGCAAGATGTAATTCTTCGTGCCGCCCCCCGGATGCGATCCCCCAAACCGGGGCCGAATCCCGCACTGGGACTCGAAAATGTCCACATACTCATCCACATGCGGATGCGCGTACACCAGGTGGTCAATCATCGCTGTTCACTCTACTCTGTCACCAGCCACCCCAATCCAAAACCACCAATCCCCGTACCTCCGCACCTCTTTTCAATGTCGCCGCCTTGGTTCGCGGGCCAGGCTTCTCGCCATGGCCTACTAACGGCCCGCGTTGGACGAAGAGTCGGGGCGAGTTGTCCGGTGGTCGCCCTGCCTCTCGCCTTTGCGGGTGGCCACCGCCCACCCGCCTGTCGTCCCACCTCCCATAACCCTCTGTGCTCGTGGTTACGTTTGCCGCTGGTTTATGGGAATCTTCAATAGCGGGGTTGTGGTACCCAGCCAATGAAGATCTACAGAAAACAGAGCAACCAACTGGACCACGAGCACAGAGAGGTGCGGGGTGCAGTGTTTCAGTTATTCTTGCGGCGAGTCCAGCAGCCAGTCGGTGACGTTGATCCGTGAAATGCCGTCGTAGTTGGCGGGACCAGCGTGGTCGCCGACAAGGAGGGTGCGGGGAGCGAGGCCGGGGATGGCGGCAAGGCTCCGCAGTTCCCGTGCCAAGGTGTTTGGGTCGTCGACGTTCAGCGCCACTTGATAGTAAGCCGGCCCAGCGGAGTCTTCCACCACAAAATCCACTTCGCCCTCGTCCAGCTTCCCAACCGCCACTCGCTCAAAGCGGCGCAGCAATTCCAGAAACACCACATTTTCCAGCAGATGCCCCAGATCGGCGTGGCGAGCGCCGAGACGGGCACGCCGGAGCCCAGGGTCGACGAGGAAGTACTTCGGGTTGGTGGAAAGCCGAGCTTTGCCGCGGATGTCGTAGCGCGGCGCGGGATACAGCAGGTAAGCGCCCACCAGCGCGTCCACGTAATTCTCAACTGCCCCCCGGCCAATCTTCCGGCCTGCCGAGGTCAACGTGTCAGAAATGCGCTTGATTGAAGCCGGGTTGCCGACGTTATCGAACATGAAGTCCGTGACATTGCCCAGCACCACGGTGTTGACAGAGGTCTGTCGGGGGGCGACGTCCTTGAGCAACACTGCGTCGATCACCCCGTTGAGGTACTCACGGATCATCGTCTCGTCGGATGAGAGCCGTTCGACGTACGGGAACCCCCCAAACATGAGGTACCGCTCAAATGCCGCAGTTGGCGACTCGGTTGGAGACTGGCCCATGAACTCTACGAACGACAGTGGAAGGACGTTCAATTCCACGTAGCGGCCGGTGAGCCGGGTGGCGAGCTCTCGGCCCAAAAAGCCAGAGTTGGAGCCAGTGACGTACAGGTCCACTCCGTCCAACAACGCCAGCCCCGCGACGGTGCGTTCCATCTCAGCCAGGTGCTGCGTCTCATCCACAAACACATAGGTCGTCTGCCCCGGCTCCAAAGCTGCCTGCACCTGGTGGTACAAAGCCAATCCCTCACGCAACTCGGCCTCGGTGTCCGGATCTTCCAGATTGAACGACATTATCCGGTGCGGTTCTACGCCCTGTGCGACCAACTCCGATTGGAACATCGCCAGCAGTGTCGATTTCCCGCAGCGGCGCACCCCGGTGACCACCTTCACCAGCGGATGCCCCTGCCAACGGCGCAGCCAAGCCAGATAACGCGGACGATCAGTAAAGCTCACAAATGCGATCCTATCAGCAAAACTTCCTAAAATTCAACACTTTTGCGGGTCAATCCGCAAAACCGCTTGGCTGGGAGTTCGGGGGTGGGGTTGGCGTCAGGGCATTTCGATGATGCGGTCGGCGACGCAGGCGGCTTCGGTGTGGTCGTGGGTGACGTAGAGGGCGGGGGTGGCGGTCTCTTTCAGGGTGGTGCGGATGAAGTCGGCGAGGGCGGTGCGCAGATCGGCGTCCAAGGCCGAAAGCGGCTCGTCGAGGAGCAGCAGCCGGGGGTTGGGGGCCAGGGAGCGGGCGAGGGCGACGCGCTGGGCTTCGCCGCCGCTGAGGGCGGTAATCGGGCGGTCGCCGTAATCGGGCAGGCCGACGATGGCCAACAGCTCGGCCACCCGAGCCGCGCGCTTGGGCGGCGGCCATTTGAAGAGCCCATAGCCGACGTTCGCGGCCACGCTCAGGTGCGGGAAAAGCTGGCCGTCCTGGAACATCAGCACGAAGCCGCGCTGGTGGGTGGGGACGTTCGTGACGTCCTCCCCGGCAAAAAAGATCCGCCCGGAGACCAGCGGCTCCAGGCCGGCGATCGCGCGCAACAGCGTCGATTTGCCCGAACCCGACGGCCCGAGCACCGCCACGATCTCGCCTTGGGCGACCGAAAGCGAGAAGTCCGCCAAAGCCACGCCTTCTTCGTAGTTGACGGTGAGGTCGCGAGCCACCAAGGCCGCGCCAAGTTCAGATCCAGGCATTCTCACCTCCAAGTCGTTCTGCGGTAAGCATAATCAAACCGGTGAGCACCGCCAGCACCACGCTGGCCGCCAACGCCATCCCGAGATTCTCCACGCCGGGCCGGGAGATGAGCCGGTAGATGACGACCGGCAAGGTGGGACGATCCGCGCGGGCCAGGAAGCTGGTGGCCCCGAACTCCCCCAGCGAGGTGGCGAAGGCAAACCCGGCGGCGAGGCCGAACGCCCGTCGCAACAGCCGCAGATCGACGGAGTAGAGCACCCGCCACGGGGAGGCCCCCAAGGTGGCCGCCGCCTGCTGCAGCCGCGGATCGATGGCCCGCCAGGTGGGCAGCAAGGTGCGCACCACCAGCGGCAGCGCCACCAGCGCCTGCGCCAACGGGATCAGCACCCAGGAGGTGCGCAAGTCGAACGGCGGCCGGTTCAACGTGATCAGGAAGCCGAAGCCGACCGTCACCGCCGAGACGCCCAGCGGCAGCATGAACGCCGAATCGAACAGGCGCAGCCCGAACCGCAAGCCAGGCGAGCGCGGGCGACGGGAGAGCACGTAGCACGTCAACGTCCCCAACCCCAAAGCCAAGATCGCCGCCCACAGCGCCGTCCAGAGCGAGTTCCCGGTGGCCGTCCAGACGCTCACCGTGGTCGCCTTGCCCGCCACCTGGCCCAAGAGCAGATAGTTGCCCAGGCCAAAGCCGTCAGCGGTCTGCAGCGAGCGGTAGACCAGCGAGAGCAGCGGCAACGCCACCAGCGCGATGGTGACGCCGGTGATCGCGCTCAGCACCACCGAGCCCGGATTGCGCCCCGGCCGGGCGGTCTGCAGCCGCAACGCCCGCTCGTTTCGCGCCCGCATCCGGTTGGTGACCAGCAGGCAGGCGCAGATGATGACGAGTTGCAGCACCGAGAGCGCGGCCGCCGCCGGCAGATCCAACAACTGGGTGGTCTGGTAGTAGATCTCGGTCTCCACGGTGCCGTAGCTGACCCCGCCGAGCACCAGCACCACCCCGAAGGCCGACGCGCAGAACAAGAACGTCAAGGCCGCCGCCGAGGCGATGGCCGGTTTCAAGGCGGGCAGCGTCACCGTCCAAAACGCGCGCAGCCCGCTCGCGCCCAGGGTGCGGGCCGCCTGCGTCGTCCGCACGTCCAGCCGCGCCCAGAGCACCCCCACGGTGCGCACCACCAGCGAGTAGTTGAAGAAGACCAGCGCCAACACCACCGCGGTGAAGCTCTCGGAGAGCCCCAAGCCGCCGAGCCATCCCGATTCGCTGAGCAGTGACGAAAAAGCCACCCCCACCACCACCGAGGGCAGCACGAAGGGCACGCTCACCAACGCCCGCAGCACCCGTTGGCCGCGAAAGCGCTGGCAGTAGAGCACGTAGGCGCCGGGCACCCCGAGCAGCACCGAGACGAGAGTGCCGACGGTGGCCTGGCCGAGCGTCTGCCCCACGATCCGCCAGGTGCGCGGCGAGCCGAGCACACTCAACACGCCCGACGCGGAGAGCGCGCCCGCGTCGTCAAAGAAGCCCCGGCCGATCAGGGTGGCGACCGGCCACAGGAAGAAGATGAGCAGGAAGGCGACCGGGATGGCCGCGACTATCCCAACTACCCAACCACGACGTCCGTCCACTGCTTGATCCAATCCTCGCGATTGGCGGAAATCTCAGCCGCCGGCACCGACCACGGCGAATCAATCACCGGCGCGAAGCTGGTCCAGTCTGCGGGCACCGGCACATCCGGGATCACCGGATACGTCCACATGTAATCGGGGATCTCCGCCTGCACCTGCTGGGAGAGCATGAAGTCGATCCATTTGCGCGCGCCCACCTCGTTCTGCGCGCCCTTGATCACCCCGGCGTACTCCACCTGCCGGAAGCAGGTCTGGGTGAGCACGCTGGTGGTGGGCTGCCCGTCGTCGCCGATCTCGGAGGCTGGGGAGGTGTTGTAGGAGACCACCAGCGGATAGCTGCCCTGGCCCGACGAGCCGGAGAAGTCCACGGTGTAGGCCTCGGTCCAGTCGGCCGCCACCTTCACGCCGTTCGCCTTCAGCGACTTCCAGTAATCCAGCCAGCCGTCGCCGTCACCGAAAGCGCCGATGGTGGCCAGCATGAAAGCCAGACCGGGTGACGAGGAAGCCGCGTTGGGCACCACCAAGGTGTCTTGGTACTCCGGTTTGGCGAGGTCTTCCAAAGTCTCCGGGATGGCCAAGGCGCGCTCGGCGAACCAGGCCTTGTCCGCGTTCACGCAGACCACGCCGTAGTCGATGGGGGTGAGCAGGGAGACCCGCGTCCCACCCTCGTCGGCGGTGTATTTGGCGCGGGATTCCGCGGGCAGCGCGGGCGAATCGTAGGGGCTCAGTACGTCCTCGCCGATGGCCCGCCCGGCAAAGGTGTTGTCGATGCCGTAGACCACGTCGCCAATCGGCGAATCCTTGGTGAGCACCAGTTGGTTGACGATGGTGCCCGCGTTCCCCGGCGAGATGTACTCCACCTGCAGCCCGGTCTGCTCCGCGAACAGCGCCTTCGTCTCGTCCGAGAGATCGAAGGAATCATAGACGACGACGGTGAGGGTGTCCGACTCGGTGGGTGGGGCGGAACTCTCGTCACCGGGAACGCCCACGATGTCCCCGTCAGCGGCACAACCCGCCAATGCCAACGAAAATGCCAACGAAATTGCGATAAACGCGCGCTTCAAAACGCCTCCTAAATCTGGAGGCCGGACTCGTGGCTCTTATAGGTACAGCTTGTCCACGTCGCCGACCTCAGTTTCCAGCGCAGCCAACTCGGCTACCTGCGGTCGCGACAAAGGAGCATCTTCAGGCACTCGCGGGTACGACATCTCGTGAACCCCGGAGATTGGATGCACGCCGCCATCTTTCCTATCCATCAGATGGCCGCTGGCTGGATGATTCGCCCTGCAGGTCAAGCAGAGGCCGGGCGCGCCCGCCTCACTTGATGTGCCTATCCCGCTGCTAGACACTCTGCACCTCCTCTCCCAAGGAAGGCTTGGGCTTTCGCCCAAGGAGCTCTCGACTCCCTACGCCGGTATGATCCGGATCAGGTTCGAGGGTCTGTGATCTCTCACACTCTCAGCGCCTCCCGGCGCTCCCCTGTCTTTGCTTCACTATACCACTGCAAAACTCACAGGAAAAACTCAGGGCAAGCCGACACGCCACTTTTTGGGCAAATTTCCAACATTTTTTGCCCGGTTAGGGCATAATCCCAAGCCAGACACTGTTTAGCTTTTTTCATTGCGTTGTCAACATTTATTGCAATATTGTCCGCCAGTCGGGCAAGAGTGCTCAAGGTGACGGTCGTTGGCCGCGAAATCTGGCAAGCGCGGGGGGCCTGCGTCAGGACACGCGGATGCCGAAAATCTGCTTCGCGTAGCTGGCCACCACGATCATGTTTTGATACACGGCCGGGCTGGCTTCGATGTTGCGGCCCAGCGAGATGGCGTCCAGATCGTACCCGGTGTTCGGATCGAAGAGGTGCATGATGCCGCCGGAATCGCACAGGATGCCGTACTGGTGGCCGTCGTCGCCGGTGATCGCCACCGGGCTGGACCACGAGTAGCGGCCCAGGTGCCGCCGCCAGACCAGCTTGCCCGTCTCCTTGTCCAACGCGATCAGGTCGCCCTCGCGGGTGCTGGTGGTCTTGGAGACGTTGTAGATCACCAGGTCGGAAATCTCTCCGGTGCCCAGCAGCGGGGTGGCCAACTCGCCGCCGTTGTTCGGATAGTCGGCCTGGGTGGGCACGTCATACTGCCACACGATCTCGCCGGTGAGCCCGTCGATCTTGCGCAGGTTGGTCGTCAAATCCGGCACCCCGTCGGGGGCGGTTTCCGCCTTGCCGCGCTTGTCGAGGGTGTTGCCGTGGTAGAGCATCGGGCCATCGGGCGTGTCTTCGAGGACGATTGAGGCGTCCGAATCGTCGCCCACGTCGAGCACCCAGAGCACCGTCATCGTCTGCGCGTCCCAGCACAACAGGTTGCCGTCGTTGTCCGAAGCCCACATCAGGTTCTTCCAAGCCACCGCCGAGGATTCGATGCCGAACTCTTCTGACGATGGAGTGCGGTACTCCAGGCGGGTCAGCTCCGGATTGACGGAGACGCGCTTGCCGTCAAACTCCGAGTTCAGCTTCACCCGGTAGATCAGCCCGTTCTCGCCCGGCTCAATCAAGGTGTCCGCCGCGGCGTTGACCAACGCGGACGAATCGAAGGCCCCCCAGCCCTCCGGCTCGGTGCGCGGGGCCGCCGGATCGGTGCCCTCCCAGCCGGAGACCTCCACATTCTGGATCAGGTCGAAGATGCGGTAGCGGAACGGGCAGTCGTCGGTGGTCTCGTCGTCGTCCATGTCGTTCAGGCCCTGCCCGGCATACAGCAGCGGGTAGCCGCGCGGATCGATTGAGCCCGTCCCCTTGAAGCCGCAGCCGGCGTCGATGGGGTCTTTGGTCTGCTTGCCGGTCTCCAAATCGAGCCGGTAGACCTTGCCCTCGAAGACCGGGTAGATCACCTCCACCAAGTCCTTGTTGGCGAACTCGTCGGCGAATCCCATCGCCCGCCGCGTCGCCTCCGGCCAGTTCACCAGCAAAGGCTGTCCCGTCCAGCCCGCGCCCGGCCAATAGGAGCCGTCGCCGCGCACTTCTCCGATCTCCTGCGTCCAGACGATCTCCAGCTTCTTTTCCTTGATGTCGGCCGTCCCATAGGTGGGCGCGTTGCGGTAGTTGTTGCCTCGGAAGGTGAGCACTCCGGGAATCTGGGCGTACTCGGAAGCCCGCTGGAAGACGATCTCCGCGAACTCGGCGGGCTGGTACTCCCCCGTGGCGCTCTCGGTGTGCCACGAATAGTTGCCGCCGCCATCCACCAGCTCGCCGGAGATCCAGCCCCCGTCACCCGCCAGCGTGGGTTGGTAGCCGGGCACGTCGCGCAGCGCGATCGCCGTGTAGGGGGCCGCGCTGGCCAGCGGCGTCGACTCGGTGGCCGACGGGGAGGAGGGACGGTCATAGTCGCGCACGGTATCGGGCGCGGTACACCCGGCCAGCACCGCCATCACCGCGAACAGACCCAAGGTTTTACGCATGGAACCACCCTAGCGCCGCCGGAAAGAGATTGGGGGCAAGCAAAGAGGGACGGTACCGAAGTACCGCCCCTCAAGGTTAAGTTGTGTGGGTGAGAACTAGCTCTTCGACACCGTCCAGAGACGGAAGATGTAGTTCGCGTCCAGCGTCTCGAGAACGCCATTCACGCTCGGGAGCGCGACAGCGGTGTTCTGACCGTTCCACGACGGGATGATCGGAACGTCCTCGGCGATGATGTCCTGGATCTGGCCCAGGATCTCATTGCGCTTGGCGAGATCGGTCTCAGCGAGCTCGTCTTCGATGAGCTTGTTGGCCTCTTCGTTGTTGTAGCCGTTCTGCATGAAGCCACCGTTCGGGAGGAACGGGGACAGGTAGTTGTCGGCATCCAGGATGTCCGGGTACCAACCCAGCAGGAACAGGTCATAAGCACCTTCACGGTAGAGGTTCTGGTACTCAGTCCACTCCGAAGACTTCAGCTCGGTGGTGAACAGGCCGGTATCAGTGAGCTGACGGGAGAGCTCAGCGGCTTCGTCAGCAGCCTCGGCGCCGTAGTGCTCCGGCGGGTAACCGATGGTCAACTCGACCGGGGTCTCCACACCCGCGGCCTCCAGGATGGCCTTGGCGTTGTCAACGTTCGGCGTGGTGCCCCACTTGTCCGCGAAGGACGCCTTGTAGCCAGGCATACCGTCCGGAACCTGCGAGTAGGCCGGAGCCTTGATGCCGTTGTAGACGTTGGTGGTGATGGAATCACGGTCGATGATGTTGGCGACGGCCTGACGGACGGCCTTCTCCTTGCCGATGCCGCTGTTCTCGTTGAAGACCCAGTAGCGGTACTCAGCGCCCTTGCCATTGTGGACAACCACGTTGTCCTTGGTGGCGAGGTCGGCGAGGTCGGTCGGGGAAAGGGTACGCCACGCGATGTCGATCTGCTCAGACTCAAGAGCCTGGCGCATCGGGGTGGGATCCTGGAAGTACTGCACGAACACCTGATCCGGAACGGACGGGCGATCACCGGTGTAGTTCGGGTTGCGCTCGAACACCGCCTGCTGGCCCTTGGTGAAGGACGAGAGGACGAGCGGGCCGGAGGAACCCTGAGCGGCAACTACCCCAGCGTCGTCGAGGATCGCGTCGGCCGGGAAGGACTCCTCGTCCACGATCGAGGTCGCGGCGGAGGAGAGCAGCGCGATGAAGGTGGTATCGGCGCGGTTCAGGTGGAAGATGACGGTGGTGTCATCCGGAGTCTCGATGGCGCCCTCGGTGAGCTTCTGGTTCTCGCCGCCGGAATCATCGGCGATCGAGGCCAGCAGGATGGAGGCACCCTCGGGCTCGTTGATGAGCAGGTTGCGCTCGAACGAGTACTTGACGTCCGAGGAGGTGAGATCGTGGCCGTTGGCGAACTTCAGGCCGGCCCGCAAGATGCAGGTGACGGTCTTCGGATCGTCCATGACGCAGCTCTCGGCCGCATCGCCCACCGGCGCATCAGCGTTCGGCGGGAAGCGGAGCAGCTGCTGGAAGCCGGTGTACTGGAGGTTCCAGGACGCCATGTCATAGGAGACAGCCGGATCGAGGCCAATCGGGGTGTCGGTGGTGCCGAGGATGTAGCTACCGCCAGTCGTTGGCTCCTCAGTGGGAGTCGCCGACGTAGTGTCGCTAGCAACAGGTGATTCGGACGGAGTGGTCGTGTCGGTGGGTGTACCGCACGCGGTGAGCGCCAGTGCGGCAGCTGCGATAAGGGCAGCCAGCTTGGCGCTGTTGCTGGTTTTCATAGGTTTCTCCCTAGGGTTTACATTGAGCACACAAGCAAAAATGCCCTGCGCGACTTTCGGAATGCAATTCCAACGGCTCATTATTACGGCGGTGTTACGGTATCGGGAATTTGGAAACGAACAGTTAACGATTTCGTATCGATGTTGTCCAGAGGCGTTTGGACACCTACAACAGGCTTCACACAACTCTGGTATGGTCACGAACCGATAACGATTCGCCGTCGGCGTCCGCGTGCGGCGGCACCATCAAGGAGGAACCGTGTCAAACGGATCGCTGCCGCGCTACATCTTGCAGCGGATCCTGCTCGTTATCCCCATGATGTTCATCCTGCTCACCGTGGTTTTCCTGCTCTTGCGGGTCGCCCCCGGTGATCCGATCACGGCTTCCGTGGGCGGCAAGCTGTCCCCGGAAGTCATCGCCCAGAAACGGGCGCTGCTGGGCTTGGAACGTCCACTCATCGTGCAGTATCTGGAATATATGTGGAATACCGTCACCTTCAACTTTGGAGAGACGATTACAGACAACACACCAGTATTGAACATCATCCGCGATAACGGCGGGGCTACTCTCACCCTTACTCTCGGCGCTTTCGCCATTGCGGTGTTCGTCGGTATCCCGCTCGGGCGCTGGGCCGCCCGCAAACGGGATTCCGCCCGCGATACGATCATCCGGATTTTCGGCATCGTGTCGTTCGCCACCCCGATCTTCTTCGTGGCGTTGCTGATGCAGTTATTTGTGGCCAGGCCGCTGGGCTTGCCCACGTCCGGCATCGCCTCGCCCAAGATCATGTTCACCGTGGCCACCAACCCCACCACGCACGTCTTGCTGATCGATTCGGCGATCCAAGGCGATTGGGGGGCCTTCGGCGACATCTTGCTGCACCACGTCTTGCCGTGCTTCACCTTGGGCATGATGATCTGCGGCGTGTTCATCCGCATGGTGCGCGTGAACCTGCTGCAGACGATGCAAAGCGACTACGTGGAGGCCGCCCGGGCGCGCGGCATCCATGAGCGCCGGGTGATCAAGAAGCACGCCTTCCGGAACGCCTTGGTGCCCGTGGTCACCGTGATCGGCCTGGAGCTCTCCATGATGCTCGGCGGCGCGGTGCTCACCGAATCCTCCTTCAACTGGCCAGGCTTGGGCACGAAGCTGATGCACTACATCATGGCCCGCGATTATGTGGGCGTCCAGGGCATCGTCACCTTCTTCGCCGTCGCGGTGGCGCTCATCTCGGTGATCGTCGACATCGCGAACGCCTTGATCGATCCGAGGGTGAGGTTCTAGCCATGAAACGTTTCCTCAAACCATTCCAGCAGACCACCGGCCTCGCCCGCTGGATCATGCTGATCGGCATCGTGATCGTCTTCCTGTTCATCATCGTCGCCATCTTCGCCGATTTCATCGCCCCCTACGGGTTCAACCAGGTGGAGGTAGACGGCGTCCGCTTCGTGAAGCAGGCGCCACCCGGCCCCGGGCACATCCTCGGCGTGAACGATCAGTTCTACGACATCTTCTCCCGGGTGATCTACGGCGCCCGCACCGCCTTGGAGGTGGTGCTGCTCTCCATCATCCTGTCGCTGGTGATCGGCGTGGTGCTCGGCCTGCTCTGCGGCTATGTCGGCGGCTGGGTGGATCGCTGCCTGGTCTTCCTGATGGACGCCATGTACGCCTTCCCGTCGCTGCTGCTGGCCATCGTCTTCTCCTTCCTGCTCTCCGGCTTGATGAAGGGCTCCGGCATCATCTCGGCCGCCTTGAGCTTGACGGTCGTCTATATCCCCAGATATTTCCGGGTGGTGCGCAACACCACCTTGAGCGCCCGGGAGGCCACCTACGTGGAGGCCGCCCGCGCCATCGGCGCCCCGAACCGCACCATCATGGGCCGCTACCTGTTCACCAACGTGATCCAGTCGGTGCCGGTGATCGGCACCCTGAACGCGGCAGACGCCATCTCCACGCTGGCCGCCCTCGGCTTCCTCGGCCTCGGCATCCAGCCCATTGACGCCTCCGAGTGGGGCTATGATCTCTCCCGCGCGTTGGACGACGCCGCCTCCGGCATCTGGTGGACGGGCATGTTCCCCGGCTTGGCGATCGTGCTGCTGGTCACCGGCCTGACGCTGATCGGCGAAGGCTTGAACGAGACGATGAACCCGACGTTGCGCAAGCGCCGCTTCGCCGCCATCGTGCTTCCCGAGCGCAAGCCGAAGGCCAAGGTCGCGGTGGCCGCCGAGGTCGTCACCAATGACATCGCGGAGTCCGCCTATGAAGAAATCGTTGACGACGGGGAGGTGAAGCCATGAGCAGCCCCATCAATCCCGCCTTCGAGACGGACGTCAATGCGGCAGATCAAGACCTCCCGGTGGTGAACGCCGAGGACATCCGCATCTGGTACGGCACCCCGAAAGGCCCGGTCCGCGCGGTTGACGGCGTCTCCTTCTCCATCCGCCGCGGCGAGATCCTCGGCTTGGTCGGCGAATCCGGCTCCGGCAAGTCCACCATCGGACGCGGCCTGCTCGGCCTGCTGCCGCCCGGCTCGGTGATCGACGGCGAGCTTTCCTTCAAGGGCCAGGATCTGCTGGCGCTGAGCCCCAAAGAGCGCTTCAAGTACCGCGGCCGCAACCTGGCGATGATCTTCCAGGAGCCGCTCACCCGGCTGAATCCGCTGATGCGGGTCTCCGAGCACTTCGCGGAGACGCTGCGCACCCACTTCCCGAAGATCTCCGACGAAGAGATCGAGACGCGCTCGCTGAACGTGCTCAAGGTGATCGGCATCCCGCCGTCGCGTTGGCTGGCCTACCCGCACGAGTTCTCCGGCGGTATGCGCCAGCGCATCATGATCGCCTTGGCGCTGGTCTTGCAGCCGGCCTTCGTGGTCGCTGACGAGCCGACGACGGCCTTGGACGTGCTGGTGGAAGCCCAGATCATCAAGATCCTGCACGATCTGCGGGAGAACTTCGACACCGCGCTGCTCTTGATCACGCACAACCTCGGCATCATCGCCGAAGCCTGTGATCGGGTGGCGGTGATGTACGCCGGCAAGATCGTCGAGATCGGCGACGCCGTGGAGGTCTTCTCGAATCCGCAGCATCCGTACACCCAGGAGCTGCTCCGTTCCACCATCACGCTGCGCACCGACGGCCTGCACTCGATTCCGGGTGCCCCGCCGGATCTCATCGATCCGCCGTCCGGCTGCCACTTCTACCCGCGTTGCCCCAAGCCGATGGAGTACTGCCCGCTCGCGGAGCCGGACATGCTCAACGTCCACGGCGGCGCATCCCGCCCCGGCTCGACAGATGCCGCCTGCTGGCATTTGCAGTTGAACGATGTCCCGGCCGACAAGCGCGGCCCGTTGGAGCGCGACGAGATCGCCGCCTTCGAGGAAGCATAAGGAGGCTGAGATGAGTGAAACCGTGACAGTTCCCGAGGCTCCCACTGCGGGCAAGGCCGATGTCATCCTGGACGTCGATCATCTGCAAGTCCACTTCAAGCTGCGGGGTGCCGGGCTCTCCCGGATCCTCGGCCGGGAGGGCGGTATCGTCAAAGCGGTTGACGACGTCACCATCGCGCTCAAGCGCGGCGAGGTGTTCGGCCTGGTCGGCGAATCCGGCTCCGGCAAGACGACGCTGGGCCGGGCGGTGCTCGGTTTGGTGCCGATCACCGGCGGCCTGATCCGGCACCAGTCGCTGGACGGCGGCGCGCCGGTCGACATCGCCTCGCTGAAGGGCAAGAAGCTGCGCAAGCACCGGCAGAAGCTGCAGATGGTCTTCCAGGATCCGCACGCCGCCTTGAACCCGGCGATGACGATTGAGACGCAGGTGGGCCACCCGCTGGTGATCCACGGTCGCGCTAAGGGCGCGGAGCTGAAAGCAAAGGTGAAGTCGGCGCTGGAGCATGTCGGCCTGGCCCCGGCCGAGCAGTTCATGAGCAAGTACCCGTCCGATCTTTCCGGCGGCCAGAAGCAGCGCGCGGTAATCGCCCGCGCGATCATCCTGGAGCCCGAGGTGCTGGTGGCGGACGAGCCGGTCTCCATGCTGGACATGAGCGTCCGCGCCAAGATCCTGCAGCTGATGCTCGATCTGAAGCAGTACCTGCAGTTGACGTACATCTACATCACGCACGATCTGGCCACCGCCAAGTTCTTCTGTGATCGGGTGGCCATCATGTACCTGGGCAAGATCGTCGAAGTCGGCCCCACTGCCGAGATCTTCGCCGAGCCCCGGCATCCGTACACCCAGGCGTTGCTGAAGGCGATTCCGGACGTCGATCCTTCCAAGATGGTGCCGCGCGATCTGCCCCGTGGCGAGATCCCGGACGCCGCCCGTCCGCCGCGCGGTTGCTCCTTCCACCCGCGCTGCCCGCTGGCCCGCGCCGAGTGTGGCTGGGAGCCGCGGGATCTCAAGGCGATGGTGGATGAGCACTGGACGCGCGTCTCGGTGGAGCAGTTCGAGAAGGAGCAGGCCCTGGTGGGCAACCTCAAGGAGCTGAACACCGACAAGCTGAAGGTGAAGCTGGAGCCCGCCCACGGCGGCTCGGTCGACGAGCTGTGGACGATGTTCGAGAACATCCGCACCGAAAATCCGGAAGAGCCGCTCTGGCGCGGCGTCACCCGGATGGAAAAGGTGAAGGATGGCGTGGTGATCGAGTTCGCGAAGCCCGCCGAGATCGCGCTGCACCCGGTGGGCAACGCCGACGTCTCCTGCGTGCTCTACTGAGGTTTGCGCCGGAATTTCCGGTAGAGGAAGTGTGAGCCCTTCTTCAGCCAGTTGGTGCGCTCCAAATAGCGCACTGGCAGCTCTTTGTACTCGGTGTGGCTGCCTTCCAGCCAGACGTCCAGCAGCCGTTCGGCGATGAATCCCATGGTGCGCGGCGGCGGGGTGCCCAGCTCTTTCTCGACGGCGAAGAGGATGTCGAAGAGCCAGGTGCAGTAGGCGTGCAACTGCGGGCGTTTCATGATCAGCATGTTGAAGCGGTGCCCCCAGGTGCGTTTCATCACCAAGTCGTAAGCGTCCAGATAGTCGCGGTGCCGGGCCGCGATCACCTCCCGCGTCACCTCCAGGGGCAGTTCCCCGTGCGCGTGCGCGAACTGCGAGGCGTTGGTCTCGATGTAGTAGTGACGGCGTTTCGGCACGATCACGTCGGTGCGGCGCAGCAACGCCTCGATGGCCTCCGGGGTGGCTTTGAAGAGCCGCCGGTAGTGGGCCAGCCCGATCACGTCCCCGGCGAGGTTCTGCCAGCCCCAGTACAGCGCCGTCAACTCGTTGTACCAAGCCGCTTTGGCGGCGATGTTGCGCCCTTCGTCAGTGCGCTGGTAGCCCAAATCCTGGCTGGAATCGACGCTGACGGGCAGGTAGATCGGCTCCTCCGGCATCGGATACGGCTTGTGGGTGGCGACCAGGATCTTCATTTTGTCTTGGCGGGCTCGCTGACGATCTTTTCGGTGTTCGTCATCCTAAAGGCGGTGCGCGCCAGGATGCGCAGGTCGAGGTCGAACGTCCAGTTCTCCAGGTACCAGATGTCCCGGCGGATGCGCTTGGAGATCGAGGTGTCGCCGCGCAGCCCGTGGATCTGCGCCCAGCCGGTCATCCCGGGCCGAACTTGGTGCTTCACCATGTAGAGCGGGATTTCAGCGGTGAACTCCTCGACGAAAACCGGGATCTCCGGGCGGGGGCCGACCAGGCTCATGTCACCTTTGATGACGTTGAAGAGCTGCGGGAACTCGTCCAGGCTGAGCTTGCGCAGCAAAGCGCCGAACTTGGTGCGGCGGGTGTCGGAATCCGTCGACCAGGCGGTGTCGGCGGCGTCGTTGACCCGCATCGAGCGGAACTTGTACATGGTGAACGGCTTGCCGCCCCAGCCCACCCGGGTCTGCTTGAACAGTATCGGGCCGCGGCTGGTGAGCTTCACCCCGATGGCGATCAGCAGCAGCAGCCAGGAGAGCAGCACCACCAGCAAAATGGCGACGACGAGGTCGAAGCCGCGCTTCAGGGCCGCCCTCGCCGGATCGTCCAGCGGTAGCGAGCGGATGTTGATCAGCTTGCAGTTGCCGATGTTCTCCACTTCCAGATGCGAGGAGGTGTAATCGTTGAAGAAGGGGATGATGAAGGTGCGCACGCCCTGTTTCTCGCAACTGTTGATGACGTTTTGCAGCTCGCCCGCCTCGCTCACCTCCAGGGCGACGATCACCGCGTCGAAATCGCTGTCGGCGAGCAGTTCCTCCAAGTCGGCGATGGTGCCGAGCTGATCCGCGCCCGGCTGCGTGCCCAGGTAGCCGTCGATGGTGAAGCCGTAGGCCGGGTTGTCGGCGATGGATTCGGCGTATTCGGTGGCCAGCGGGCCGGTGCCCACCACCAGCACGTGCTTTTGGTTGTAGCCGCGCCGCCGCAGCCGCCGCATCACGATCCGGGTGGCGCCGCGCTTCAGGATGATCAGGATGGTGGCCACCGCGAAGTTGAAGAACAGCGCCCAACGGGAGAAGTCCGCGAAGCGCGTCAAATACAGGAACGTGATCAGCGCCAGGGTGCTCACCGCGTTCACCAACGGCACCAGGCGCAGGTCGCGCGCAAACGATTGGATCCGCTGCGAGCGGTACAGCCCCACCACGTAGTAGAGGAAGACGGTGAACAGCGCGTAGACGCCCACCATCGTCAGATAGCTGGCCGTCCACACCTCGCGGGCTGACTGGGTGGCCTCGCCAAGCTGGTCGAAGCGGATGAAGGTGACGACGAAGTAGGCGACGAAGAGCAGCAGCACGTCCAGGATGCGGCTGAGGGCGTTGATCAGCCCCTGGTTGCGCCGGATCATCGCTTGCCCCACTTGCGCGACGGCCGTTTGTCCAACTCGGCCTGCAGCTCGGCCGCCTGGCGTTTGAACTCGCGGGCCTTGTGGCGCAGTTGCTCTTCCTTCTCGAGCCGGAAGTGGAAGTTCTCATAGAGGCAGGTGGCCAGCTCGTCGGGCTCCCACGCCTGCCGCAGCAGCTTGAAGCCGGCGGCGGCCTGTTCCGGCGGCAGGGTAAGCAGCCAGGCCCGCACGGTCTGGTTGACGAAGGCTTTGCGCACGGTGAGCGCGAGCAGGTTGTAGCGGGCGTCCCGGCCGGCGGCGAAGGCGGCGATGGCCTCCGCGACGTCTTTCTGCCCGGTGAACCAGCGCAGCCGCTCCGGGGTGATCTCCGCTTGCGCGGTGTGGCCGAAGCCGAGCCGGTAGTTGACGAGCGGCGGCCCGGTGATCCCGGCCAGGCGCCGCGCCAGGGCGGCGATGATGAAGAAGAGGTGGCAGTCTTCGGAGATCGTCTCGAAGGCGTCGTCCGCGATATACGTGTACGCCCGGCGGACCAGCTCGGTGTCGAAGATCTTGTTCCACAGGAACCACGAAAAGCGGCGCTCCCCGAAGCAGGCTTCGGCGATCTGGAAGCCGTCCAGCGAATCGGTGAACGGCTGCAACAGCCGCGTGGTGAACTCAATCGTCGTCTTTGACGTGTTCGGGGCGGGGATCAGGTTCGTGGGGAAATGCACGATGTCGGCGTCCAGGTTCCGCAGCGCGGTGACCGCCGATTTGCAGGCGTCCGGCTCGTAGTAGTCATCCGCGTCCAGGAACATCAGGAACTCGCCGCTGGCGGCCGCCACCCCGGCCTTGCGGGCCTGTAGCGTGGAGCGGTTATCCGCGAAGGTGATTACCTTGACGCGCGCGTCGGCTGCCGCGTGCTCAGCCAGGATCGCCGCCGAGCCATCGGTGGAGCCGTCGTCCACGCAGATGATCTCGATGTCTTCGAGACTCTGTTGCCGCACGCTCTCCAGCGTGGCGGCAAGGAAGGTTTCGCTATCGTGGACGGGGATGACCACCGTGACCTGCGGCATAGGCTCATTCTAACGACTGCCGCTCGCCATTACGGGACGCGCCGGGCTTTACGGCTTCCGATCCGGATGCTCGCGCTCCCACGCCGAAAGCTGCGCCTCCAACGCCTTCATCAACTCAAACACCTGCCCCGGCGGAATCCGCACCCGCGAGACCACCGATCCGTCGATGATCATCCGATCCGAGTCGTCCGGATCCGGGTGCGGCGGCTCATTCAGCGCCACAAAATCCAACACGAACGCGTCATTGGTGTGCCACGCCCGCACAAAATCCGCAAAACTCCCTACCGCCAGATCCCCCGGCATCCTGATCTGCATGTGTTGCTCAGCCATACCCCCAGCCTACACCGTGCGAACGTAATGAAAATGAGACCGGGCACACAGGGAGCGCTTAAGCCCGTGGGCCATAATGGGGGCGACTGAAAGCGGGGAGCATGACCACCACCATCTTGAAGCCACTGGGTGCTGCCAGCGTCCGGACGCGCTCGGTGGGATTGGATCTGGCCCGCATGATCGGGCTGGTGTGCGTGGTGATCGGGCATACCGCGAACGGGGATTTCCTGTGGGCGCGGCAGTTGGCCGTCAGCTTTGATGTGCCGATCTTCTTCATCATCTCGGGGTACCTGTGGCGGCCGGGGCGGACGCTGGGCGCGGAGGTGCGCAGGCGGGCGCGGACGTTGCTGGTGCCCTATGCCTGCTGGGCGGCGCTGGCCTTGGTGGTGGCGCTGTGCGTGCCGGTGCCGGGCACGAGCTTCGGCGAGGTGGTCGGGCATCTGGCGCTGGGCGGCGAGAACATCCGCGAGTTCTTCGGGCCGCTGTGGTTCGTCTCGACGATGTTCATCGCCACGGTCGTCTTCCGGGCGACGCTGCCGAAGTCGCCGTTCATCCCGCTGGCGATTGGGCTGACGGGCGTGGTGCTGGGCAGTTGGTGGCGCGAGTCGATCGCCTGGTGGCCCGAGGGCGCGGGCGTGGCCATGATCGCCATCTTCTATCTGCTTTGCGGCTGGGCGTTCCGGCGGGTCTCGGATTTCTGCCGGTTGGAGTATGGCTCGCTGCTGGGCGGCTTCCCGATCAAGCCGGTGCTCGGCGCCTGCCTGGTGGTGGTGCCGGCGGCCTACGCGATGTCCGGCTACTTTGGCGAACTGCACCTCAAGGGGGCGTACCTGGGCACGCCCGTCACGTCCGTGCTGGCCTCGATCTCGATCTCCGTAGGGCTGATCATGATCTGCGAATCAGCCGAACCCTTCCTGCACGGGTGGGTGGCGAGCGTGATCCGGGCGGTCACCGGATGCGGCTTCGCCATCTTCGTCGGCGCGGAGATCTTCCGCTACCTGTTCACGCAGCTTTTCGGCCTTGACGACAAGGGCCTGCTGATCTGGGCGCTCTCCTTCTTCCCGGCGCTGGCGCTGGGGCTGGTGTTGCGCAAGACGCCGTTGCGGACCCTCTTTCTTTAGCGGAACTGGTGGAACCATCGCTACGGTGTGCGTGGTTGTGTGAAAGAATCTGAGCAAGCGAAATCGTGAGCGGCAGAAGGGATGAGCGCCGTGGCCGAAGCGATCGGGACAGATCTTTACCTCCGCCTGCGCGAGGACATCTTGACGGGCGTCTTTGCCCAGCAACAGCGGCTCTTGGAGACTTCGCTGGCCGAGCACTACCAGGTGTCGCGCACGCCGGTGCGCGAGGCGCTGGCCGCGTTGCAGCAAGAGGGGCTGATCGAGCGCACCGGGAATGGCTACCGGGTGCGTACCGGCACCGCTGAGGACGTCATCGAAATCTACGAGGGCCGCATCGCCCTAGAGCCCGCGTTGACGGCTTCGGCCGCCCGCCGCCGCACCGATCTGGATCTGGCCCGGCTGGAATCCCTGCATGAGACGGGCTGGGCCGCCCCCACCGTGGTGGCCGGGCACGAGGCCAACGCCGCCTGGCACAAGGCGGTGTGGGAGGCCGGCCACAACCGCACGATCTCCGGCGCCCTGGATCGCTGGGCCGCCCAGTTGCGCATCTACGACCAAGGCCCGCCCGCCCCGGCCGACGATCTCGCCATCACCCACGACGAACACGGCGAAATCCTCGCCGCCATCCGCGCTGGCGACTCAGCCGCCGCCCACGAGTTGATGACCGCCCACCTCGTCCGCAGCCGCAACCTGCGCCTCGACGTCCTCATTTGAGGCCAGCCCAAGGCCGTCATTCTCTCGCCGCAGGCTGGGAATCCTCGCGCGACATGCCGAAGGTACTTGGAGCGCGACAAGAGTGCCTGAGCGCGGCGAAGCCCACCCGCTAGCCGGATAGTGCGCTAATAAGATATAGTTGCCCAGCGAGTCCCCATCGTCTAGGGGCCTAGGACACTGCCCTTTCACGGCAGCAACACGGGTTCGAATCCCGTTGGGGATGCAAGGCTCGCGCCTCTTAGGGTATAGTTTCTCCTTGGCGCAAGCCTCTTCACAACTCAATATGGCCCCGTAGCGCAGTTGGTTAGCGCGTCGGCCTGTCACGCCGAAGGTCGCGAGTTCAAGTCTCGTCGGGGTCGCTCCATCCACGGCTAGGTAGCTCAGTCGGTAGTAGCGTTCGCCTGAAAAGTGAAAGGTCGTCGGTTCGATTCCGACCCTAGCCACCACACCAGATAGCGCGAAGGCCCCGGAAACACCCGAGGCCTTCGCTTATGGAGTTTTCTTTACCGCTACTTCTTGGCGCGGGTGATCTTGATGGTGTAGGTGTTCACGTAGCCGCCCGATCCAGTGACCCGCAGCTTCACCGTCTTCGTCTTGCCCTTGGCCAGCTTTACAGTGAGCGATTTGACGTTCTTGTAGGCACCACCGGTGGAGGCCGCCACTTTCGCCTTCGTATCGTTCTTCGCAAAGGTGAGCTTCACCGAGGCCTTCTTGGCCGGAATCTTCAACTTGTAGCTGTACTTGGAGGCGGAGAACTTCGGCGAGAGCTTGCCGGTGCTCACCTTCAGCGACTTCAACTTACCCTCGGGCGGGTTGAACAGCGCGTTGGACTTGAAGGTCAACTTGGCGAAATTGACCGCCTTGACGTTGGTGTTCAAGCCGTTGTAGGCCGCCCCGCCGGAAGAGTAGAGCCCGTCACTCTTCAGGATGAAAGTGGCATTCTCGAACCAATGAGATGCCCACACTTTTTGAACCCCGGTTTCGATCACTGTCGGAATCTCGAGGTCCATAGTGCCGCCGAGGCCGAGTTCGCCGTACAGGTTCTTGCCGATTGCGAGCAGCGTGCCGTCTGCCTTGAGGAAGAACGAAGACTGATCGGCAGCCGATACCGACGCCACCCCGGCCAGCAGCGAACCGTCCGCCAAAGTAAGTGGCGTAGGTACCCACGCTTCAGGTAGATCGCAAACACCGCCAGCAGCCCCAACGAAGCATCCGCTTCCGGAATAAAGCACCGTGCCGTCCGCTTTCAGGTAGCTGGCCAATGAAGTGCTGATCGAGACATCCACGATCGGGCCAGCCGTCGGGCCGTCAATCACCTTCACCGGACTTTCGATGATCGCTGCGCCCTTGCCCTGGCCTTGCAGTGAACCAGTGGTGAAAGCGGAGACGCCGCCCCAGGTATAGACCGAGCCGTCCGAGGTGATCGCCGCGTTGCCATACCAAGCGCCGTGCTCGAAAGCCACCACGTCGTCCATCACCTTCACCGGGGCATAACGGGTGATCGCGGTGCCATCGCCCACCTGGCCGTAATCATTGGCACCCCAGCCGTACAGGGTGGTGCCCTTCAGTGCGAATGCGGTGTGATCCAGGACATAACCGCCGGAGTAGAAGACATCGGTGAAACCGCTGCCCACCTTCTTGAATTCTTTGACATAGCCGCCTTCTGTCATCCCCAAGCCGAGGGTACCCGAGCTGCTGCTGTTGTAACCGGAGGAATAGAGATCGCCATTGGTCTTCAAGATGAAGATGGCGTCGTAGCCGGCTACCAGTTTGGCGACGCCGGTGGCGACCTTCTTCGGGTACTGCTTGTAGGTGTCGCTGGCCAGCCAGCTACCAAAGATCCAGACGCTGCCGTCATTCTTCAAGTAGGCCGTCTGCCCGTGGCCGGCGCTCACGGATTTGACGCCCGAGGCCACCTTGACCGGCTTGTAGCGATCCTTCGCAGTGCCATCGCCAACATAGGCGGCTTTGCCCCAGCTATAGAGATCGCCATTGGAGAACAGCGCGGCGGCGTGCTCATATCCGACGGCGACTTCGATGACAGTGGCCGTCTCGGCCTGCGCCATGGGAGCGGGAGTGAGTGCGGTGAGCGTGCCCACCGATACGATGCCAGCCAGCAGGGCCGCGGCCAGCTTCTTGGTCTTTGTCATGGTCATGTTGATCCCCCCTGTAGGTGTATCTTGGCCGCCCAGGGTGAGCGACCTTGTAGAATAGCGACTTTGCTGGGAATGATTCTACCTAAGCACCCCCACTCAGGGTCGAATCCGTACCATCCCCCAGTGTTGCGAGCTGGCTGACTGAAGGGGCTTGGATCACTCAACAGATCGCGAAATTCGCCCTCTTCTGAAACGATTGAGTAGTTTTGGGCCGGATTTGGCCGATTTCGCGAGGTTTTGGGGAAAAAACCACTCAATGGATTTTAGGACGGGCGGTTTTGGCCATCGATTGAGTAGTTTCAGCCGCTAGTCAATGAAAGCGGTGGGGTGGGCGAGGGCGAGGCCGGGGACGGTGGCGTAAGCCGGGTCGGTGGAGATGATGGTGTCGATGCCGTTGACGAATGCGGTGGCGGCGTGGACGGCGTCCCGGCCGCGGATTGAGCAGGTTTCCATCAACTCCAAGGCTTTGGTGAGCACCTTCTTGTCGAAATCCAGAATGGTGATCAACTCGGCCAAATCGCGACCAAACTGGACGGCCGCTGCCCGTTCCCCCACCCGCATCCGGTGAAAGACGGCTTCTTGAATCATCTCGACGCTGGCATAAGCGTCTAGCTGGTTCTCCGCGATCTGCTGCAGCACCTGCTGGCACTCGGCTCGTTCCGCAGCGGCACCGCCCACCGCGAAGAGCGGGATTGCCGTGTCGATCAATACTCGCTTACTCATGAGATGCCTTCGAACCGGTCACCCTCGAAGCTGTCCTTCACCGCATCCCAATCGGCCAGCAGCGGATCAACGTCAGCTGCCTGCGTCAACACCCGGGCCAATGCAGCCGTCTTCGAGCGCTGCTCTCGCGCCAGCCGATCAGCCACTGACTGCCGCACTACCGCGCCGACCGAACTGCCCAACTGCGCCGCCAACCGTTCCAGCCGATCAAACTCCACCGGATCGAACAAAATCTGCACCCGTCGCTCCAAAACTGCCATGCACATATATTAGCATGAGCATATATGTGCAGGCCAACCCACCACGAAACCCTCGGACATCCGGAGATGGGGAACGGGCGACGGAGAGGTGATTTTGGCCATCGATTGGCTAGTTTCGGCTGCTAAGAGTTGATGAGAACGCTGAGGTGGATCGGCGATCTTCTTCAGGCCAACACTCAGTAAGTTACCGCCCGATTCCGACCCGAGCCACCCCGTCTGGGGAGAACCCCGATTCGGCCCTGGTTAGGGGTTTCACGGTAATGATCAGGCTCAGCAAAGCCGCTATTCTACAAGGTCGCCCACTCGGGTGGCCACGAACAAAACCCACAAGGGGGGATCAAAATGACCATGACAAAGACCAACAAGTTAGCCACCGCCCTGCTGGCTGGCATCGTTTCAGTGGGCACGCTCACCGCGCTCACTCCCGCCTCCATGGCCCAGGCCGAAGACGTGATCACGCTCGGCACCCAGACGGCCTTCCAGACCACTGCCATCTCGCCGACGGCAGTGATCGCCTATCAGTTGCCCGCCAGCGTCTCCGGTTCACCCACAGTGATTGTCGAGCGGCTGGTCAACGGCATTTGGACGCAGTACGCCATCGATTACTTGGCCAAATCCGCCGGTACCATCGACACCTTCAGGAACAAGTCTGAAGAAGTAGGCGGGCTGTGGCAGTTCCGGCTCCGTAGCGAGAGCCCCGATGCGGTTTCGCCCGTCTACACTGTGCAGGTCAACAAGAACCAGACCAAGATTGGCCTCGGCGAGACGGCTTATACCAAAGCCAACGGGGTGGTCTTCAAGGTAGACAACTGGTCTTGGAGCTTCAACGATCCGCGCTACGTGCTGGAGAAGACCATCAGCGTCGAGTACCCAATTTCTGGCAGCCGGTTCCACGAAATCGCCCTGCAGACGCTCTCCGGCGGCAAGTGGACAGACGTTAGTCGTACTACGAATCTCTTCTTGTCCAGCATGACGGCAGACACGATCAACTGGACCATCACCCAGAAGACGGCCGCCAAGACGTCATACCGCTTCGTCATCCCCGAGACGGATTGGACCACCGGCGCCACCTCCGAGGTATTCACCATCACCGGCGTCAAGCAGAGCCCGCACTTGTCCGTCAGCTACAGCTCCGCCACCCAGAAGTACAAGAAGAAGGCCGTCACCCTGAAGATCACCACCAAGGGCCCGCACACCGGCAAGGCCACCATCTACGACGGCTCCAAGAAGCTCGCCACGGTGAAGGTCGCCGGCGCCTCCGCGACGTACACCCTCAGCAAGTCCCTCAAGAAGGGCAACCACAAGATCAAGGTGAAGTTCGTCCCCAGCGACGATTACGCGAAGGCCTACAACACCCAGACCTCCAAGGCCAAGACCATCAAAGTCAAGTAGCCCCATCCCCATCCCCACAACTTCACAATCGAAGGCCTCGGACACCCGGGGCCTTCGCCGCTTTCGTGTTCGCTGATGAGTTGTTGTAGTTCCGCTCGGCGTGTCGCAACCAGAACTCATAACTGAACTCGGGAGCAACCGAAGTCTCGGCCTGGGAGAGCGCGTTCAGGTAGAATCGTCATATGGTTGCATTGGCCCTTCAGGAAGCGATCGCCTCCCTTGACCGCGAACAGCGCTTGGAGTTGCGCGATTATCTTGACAGCACCATGGATTCGACCGACGTCACGCTTACTGCTGAGGACGAGCAGCTCATCCGTGATCGCGCTGCCGAACTTGACGCCGATCCCGCTGCTGCGGTCGACTCCCGCGCCGCCATCGCGGATTTGCGCTCCCTTCATGAAGCCCGTCGCAAGTTGGCTGCATAGTTCTCGTGCCCAGCTCAACCTTCCACCTGGCAGTGGTGTCCGATGTGGATACTGCTGCGCAACGCTTTGAAGCACACGACATTGACCTCGGTCGACGTCTAATAGACGATTTCGAAGCGAGAATCATCCTCATCGAAGACTTTCCTTACTTGGGCTCTGAGCTGTTCGAACACTACCGGCACATGATGCTTCAGCACTTCCCCTATCTGGTTGCCTACCGCATCATCGACGACATTCCGCAGATTCTTGCCGTCATTGATGCCCGCCGAGACCCCGAAACTATCAGGACACTCGTCGGACACCGTGCCACCAGTGCCTGAGACTCTGGACGTGGTTTGGGCAACCTGGTGGTTTTGTGGTTTGGCGGTCGTCCGGTGGTGGGGAACGGGGGACGGAGGGGTGGTTTTCGCCGGTTGGTGACGGGGCGGGTTGTTTGTTACATGGTGGTAATGAGCGGGCAACTGATTGGTGACGTGTCGCGCATAGGGTTTGCTTGATTCCAATGCATTCCATAGGAGGAAATATGTTCCAAGGCGCCGACGACCTGTTGGCCTATGTAAAATCCGAGGGTGTCGAGCACATCGACGTCCGTTTCTGCGACCTGCTGGGTGTGATGCAGCACTTCGCCGTCCCTGCCAGTTTCTTCGGCCCTGAGGTGTTCGAAGAGGGCTTGGCTTTCGACGGTTCCTCTATCCGCGGCTTCCAGAAGATCCACGAGTCAGACATGATTCTGATTCCGGATCCGGGCACCGCTTTCGTTGATCCATTCCGCAAGGCGAAGACGCTGAACCTCAGCTTCTTCGTCCATGATCCGCTCACCAAAGAACCCTACAGCCGCGATCCGCGCAACATTGCCCGCAAGGCGGAGAACTATCTCGCCGCCACCGGCATTGGCGATCAGGCTTTCTTTGGCCCTGAGGCGGAGTTCTACATCTTCGACTCGGCCCGTTTCGAGACGAAGCAGAATGCCAGCTTCTACTACATCGATTCCGAGGCGGGCGCTTGGAACGCCGGCCGCGAGGAAGAGGGCGGCAACCGCGCCTACAAGGTGAAGTACAAGGGTGGCTATTTCCCGGTACCGCCTATCGACCACTTCGCGGATCTCCGCGCCGACATGGTGAAGAACCTGATCGAAGCGGGCATCTCCGTCGAGAAGGCCCACCACGAGGTCGGCACCGCCGGCCAGGCCGAGATCAACTACAAGTTCAACACGCTGCTCGCCGCGGCTGACGACTTGCAGAAGTTCAAGTACATCATCAAGAACACCGCTTGGGAGGGTGGCAAGACCGTCACCTTCATGCCGAAGCCGATCTTCGGTGACAACGGCTCCGGTATGCACGTCCACCAGTCCGTCTGGAAGGGCGGCCAGCCGCTGATGGCTGACGAGGCTGGCTACGCTGGCTTGAGCGATCTGGCCCGCTGGTACATCGGCGGCCTGCTGTACCACGCGCCGTCGCTGCTGGCCTTCACCAACCCGACGATCAACTCGTACCACCGGCTCGTGCCGGGCTTCGAGGCCCCGACGAACCTGGTGTACTCGCAGCGCAACCGCTCGGCTTGCATCCGCATCCCGATCTCCGGCCCGAACCCGAAGGCCAAGCGCCTCGAGTTCCGCTGCCCCGATCCGTCGTCGAACCCGTACCTCGCCTTCTCGGCGATGCTGCTGGCCGGCCTGGACGGCATCCAGAACAAGATCGAGCCCCCGGCCCCGATCGACAAGGACCTCTACGAGCTGCCGCCCGAAGAGCACGCCCTGGTGCCCACCGTCCCGCCGTCCCTCGACGCCGTCATCGACAAGCTGGAAGCCGACCACGACTACCTGCTCGCCGGCGACGTCTTCACCGAGGATCTGGTGCAGACCTGGATCGACATCAAGCGCGGCGAGATCGACGCCATCCGGCTTCGTCCGCACCCGCACGAGTTCGAGATGTATTTCGA
>JAISTQ010000042.1 GCA_031272505.1 Propionibacteriaceae bacterium | reverse complement strand
CTGACAACGCCACGAGGTGGTTTCCAGAGGCCACCGCAAACACGACTGAGGTGAGAGGCATCCGAGCTTGCTTGGATGACCGAACCGATGGAAGTGTTGAGCGGAGCGATAGTAGGACGCGATTTATGGATCAACTCTTAGTAAGGTAGCGTAACACCTGACTATCAAGGAGGCACGCCGATGCGCAGCCGTTTGGCCAGGTATCGCCGTCCCCGGCAGTTGCACCCCGGAGCTTGGTGGGTGTGGGCGCTGGGGCTGGCGGTGGCGGCGACCAACACCACGAATCCGGTGCTGTTGGCGCTGCTGGTGGCCTGCGCCGCGTTGGTGGTGGCCTTCCGGCGTCCGGACGCGCCCTGGGCGCTGTCGTTTTCGATGTACCTGTGGTTGGGCCTCTTCATCATTGTGATGCGCACCCTGTTCCGGGTGGTGTTTTCCGGTGACGGGCCGACGGTGCTCTTCACCATTCCGTTCCCGCAAGTGTTGGGTGGCCAGTTGTTCGGCCCGGTCTCGGCCGAGGCGTTGTGCTCCGGCCTTTATGACGGGGCGCGGCTCGCGGCGATGGTGATCTGCATCGGGGCCGCCAACTCGCTGGCGAACGCGAAACGGCTGCTGCAGGCCGTCCCACCGGCCCTCTATGAGCTGGGCTCGGTGATCGTGGTGGCCTTTTCGGTCTTCCCGCAGTTGGCCGAGTCGGTGCGGCGGGTCTCGCGGGCGCGCAAGCTGCGGGCGGACGGCGAAGGCCGGCGGAATTGGCTCCGCCAGGTGTTGATGCCGGTCTTTGTGGACGCCTTGGATCGCTCAGTGCTGCTGGCGGCGGCGATGGATTCGCGCGGCTATGGCCGGCAAGCCCAGCGCGGCAAATCCTCCCGCAGGGTGACGTCGCTGCTGCTCTTGGCGTCGATGCTGCTGCTCTGCCTGGGAGCCTACGCGATGTTCGACATTTCGGCCTTCAGCGGCTGGGGCCTGCCGCTGCTGCTGGTCGCGGTGGCGCTCGCCGGGGTGACCTTCACGCTCGCCGGGCGGCGCACCCGGCATACCCGCTACCGTCCGGACCGCTGGCAGTTGCCGGAGTCTTTGGTGGCCGCCTCCGGGGTGTTGACGGCGGCTGGCTACGTCTATTTGGGGGCCACCGACGCGGTGTCTGCCAATCCGTCGATCTATCCGCTGGTTTGGCCGCAGGTTTCCGTCATCGGGCTGCTGGCGGGGCTGGTCAGCCTGCTGCCGATCCTGCTCGCGCCGCCAGCCAACCCCAGGCTGGTCGATCCGAAGCTGATCCGTCCCGCCGTCTTCAGCTTTGACGCGCCGGGCTTGCGATTGCGGGGTGCCGCATGATCGAGTTCCAGCAGGTGACGATCCGCTACCCCGACGCCCCCGCGCCGGCCATCCAAGACGTCAACTTCAAGATCGCGGAAGGGGAGTTCGCGTTGCTGGCCGGGCCGACGGGTTCGGGCAAGTCGACGCTGCTGGGCGCGGTCAACTCGCTGGTGCCCCGGTTCACCGGCGGGATCATGTCCGGGCGGGTGACGGTCGCCGGGCTGGACACCCGCGACCACGTCCCGCGCGAGCTCGCCCACATCGTCGGCCGGGTGGGCCAGGACCCGCTGGCTGGCTTCGTCATCGACACCGTGGAGCGCGAGCTGGCCTATTCGATGGAGCAGTTGGCCTTCCCGCCCGCGAAAATGCGCACCAGGGTGGAGGAAACGCTGGATCTGCTCTCCATCGCCGAATTGCGCGACCGTCCGCTGCTTTCGCTTTCCGGCGGGCAGCAGCAAAGGGTGGCGATCGGTTCGGTGCTCACCGCCGGGGCGCGGGTGCTGGTGCTGGACGAGCCCACGTCCGCGCTGGATCCGACTTCCGCCGAGGAGGTGCTGGCGGCGCTGTTGCGGCTGGTGCACGATCTCGGGGTGACGGTGTTGATCGCCGAGCATCGGCTGGAGCGGGTGCTGGAATACGCCGACCGGCTGCTCCTGATCGACCGCGATGGCCAGGTGGCGTCGGGCGCGCCGTCCGAGTTGATCTCGCGCTCGCCAGTGGCCCCGCCGGTGGTGCAGCTTGGTGACGCGCTGGGCTGGGAGCCGATTCCGGTCTCGGTGCGCGATGCCCGCCGCTTGGCGCCCGCGTTGCGCGAATCGTTGGCGCAGGTGGCCTATCCGCCCAGTTCCGCCCCGACGGGCGAGGGCTTGGTGGCTTCCGGCATCGAGGTGGATTACGGGGAACTGCGCGCGGTGCGCGAGGTGGACGTCGAGTTCCCCGCCGGGCAGGTGACGGTGCTGCTCGGGCGGAACGGCTCGGGCAAGTCGTCGCTGCTCTGGGCGTTGACGGGCGCCGGAAAGCTCGACGCCGGCCGCTTCTCGATTCACGGGGAAGTGCTCAGCTCTGCCAGCCTGAAGCAGATTCGCGGCCATTTGCGGATGGTCCCGCAGACGGCCGCCGACCTGCTCTACCTGGATTCGGTGGCGGCGGAATGCCACCAAGCCGATACCGCCGCTGCGGTGGGGTCGGGCACCTGCCGGGCGCTGCTGGACGCGCTGGCTCCCGGCATCGGCGACGAGCAGAACCCGCGCGATCTCTCCGAAGGGCAGCGTTTGGCGCTGGCGTTGGCGGTGCAACTGAGCTCCGATCCGCAGGTGCTGCTGCTTGATGAGCCAACGCGCGGCTTGGATTATCAGGGCAAAGCGGCCCTGGTGGCCCACCTGCGCGGGTTGGCGCTCGCCGGCTGCGCGATCTGCGTCGCCACCCACGATGTGGAGTTTGCCGCCCTGGTGGCGGATCGGGCGGTGGTGATGGCCGGTGGGGAGGTGATCGCCGCCGGGTCCGCGCGCGAGGTGCTGGGGTCGTCTGCGATCTTCTCGCCGCAGGTGGCCCGGGTGCTGGCCCCGCTGGAGTGGCTCAGCGTCACCGAGGTGCTGACGGCGTTGGGAGGCCCGGATGCGTAGCTCGACTCAAGCCGTCCCGATCACCTGGAAATCGGGGCTGCTGCTGGCCGTGCTCACCCTCGCCGGGCTGGCGATGTTCGCCTGGCCGCTGGTGCTCCCCGCTGATCCGGGGTCGGACCAACACGCCTTGGAGGCCCCGTACCTCTTCATGGCGATCCTGCCTTTGTTGGTGCTGCTGGTCTTGGTGCAGCTCACCGACGGCGGCATGGACGCCAAAGCCCTGGCGCTGCTCGGGGTGCTGTCGGCGGTGAACGCCGCGATCCGGCCGCTGGGCGCGGGCACCAACGGCGTGGAGACCGTCTTCTTCCTGCTGATCCTGGCCGGGCGGGTGCTCGGGCCCGGTTTCGGCTTCACCCTGGGCTGCACCTCGCTCTTCGCCTCCGCCTTGCTGACGTCCGGGATGGGCCCGTGGCTGCCCTTCCAGATGCTGGCCAGCGCCTGGGTCGGCATGGGGGCCGGGCTGCTGCCGCAACGCGCCTTCGGCAAGCCGTTGCGCGGCGGGGTGGAACTCGCCCTGCTCGCCATCTATGGCGCCATCGCCGGCTACCTCTACGGCATTCTGATGAACCTGTGGTTCTGGCCCTACCTGGTGAGCGGCACCGTCACCGATCCGGGCCTCGCCTACATCCCCGGCGCCCCCTTCGTCGAAAACCTCGGCCGCTTCGTCTGGTACACCCTGATCAGCTCCACCGCCATCTGGGACACCGGCCGCGCCATCACCAACATCTTCCTGATTGTGCTGCTCGGCACCCCGGTGCTCACCGCCCTCCGCCGCGCCTCCAAACGCGCCAACTTCCTCCCCGTCGTCGCCTATATCTAAGAGTTGCTTGGTCATGCTTCCCGAAGGGACTGGGGGTCCACGGGGGTCGCCCGTGGTGTGATAAGACATGTTTGCCCGTCAGGGCATCGGGGGCCCGCGG
>JAISTQ010000013.1 GCA_031272505.1 Propionibacteriaceae bacterium | reverse complement strand
GAAGCCGCCGAAGCCGCGGCTGCCAAGATCGCCGATCTGGAGGCGCAACTCGCCGCCGAGAAGGCGAACGTGAAGACCGTCGAAGTGCCCGGCCCCACCGTCATCGTGGAGGTGCCGGGAGACACGCCGAACACCAAGGACGCGTCCAAAGTGACCACCTCCGTCAAAGTGAGCGCCCAGGCGTTCAAGAAGGGCACCAAGCCGAAGGTGACGGTACAGATCACCATCCCCGGCGGCGATGCCAGAGGCCGGGTGGCGCTGTTCGTGAACGGCAAGAAGGTGAAGACGATGAACGTGATCCGTTCCAAGATCACCGTCACCTTGCCGAAGAAGTACACCAAGGCCATCAAGGTCAAGGCGAAGTACGCGCCGAAACTGCCCAAGTACGGCACGACGAAGACCTCCGCCACCAAGAAAATCACCACAAAATAACATTGATCCGTGGCCGGGCTAGGAGTAGTGTATTCCTAGTCCGCGCCCTCGGACGAAAGATTTTGGCCAGTGCTGGCGAAGCAGCCAGCACCCGCCAAAAACAGTCGATTATCCTCGAAAGGCAATGTAATGACGCATTCAATTCGCAGGCGGCGAATCCCAGTGGTTTTCGCCTCCGCCATCTCCCTCGTGCTCACCGGCGTCGGTTTGTTCACCCCGACGCTGGCCGAAGCCGTGGTCAATCCCGATGTCCTCCCGCTCGCCCGACAGGCGGCGGCGGAGAGCATCGTGCTGCTCAAGAACGACAACCAGGTGTTGCCGCTCACCCCGGATCGGCCGGTGTCGGTCTTCGGGCGGGTGCAGGTGAACACCTTCTTCGGCGGCTACGGCTCCGGCTCGCTGCCGAACGCCGATCACAAGACCCCGATCCTCACCGGCCTGCGCGCCAACGGCGGGATCAACCTGAATGAGACGCTGGCCTCCACCTACGAGTCCTGGTGTGCCTCGAATCCGATTTCCGGCTCTCCGCTCTACTACCCGGAGATGAGCCTGACGAACCAGCAGGTGGCCGACGCGGCCGCCGTCTCGGACACCGCCATCGTGGTGATCGGCCGGGCTGCCGGGGAGGGCTCGGACACCACCCAGGCCGCCTACCACCTGCAGTCCACCGAGATCACGCTGCTGGATCAGGTGACGTCCAACTTCGACAAAGTGGTGGTCATCGTCAACATCGGCAACGTGATGGATCTCGCCTGGGTGGAGGATTACCCGGAGATCGACGCGGTGCTGGTCGCTTGGCAGGGCGGCATGGAGACCGGCCCGGCAGTGGCCGACGTGCTCTCCGGCGACGTCACCCCCTCCGGCCATCTCACCGACACCTTCGCCTACTCCTTCCTCGATTTCCCGGCCCGGAACAACTTCGGCGCCTCCGCCTACAACAACTACGCCGAGGACATCTTCGTCGGCTACCGCTACTTCGAGACTTTCGCCAAGGACAAGGTGCAGTTCCCGTTCGGCTACGGCCTTTCCTACACCACCTTCGACATCGACTCCGAGGTGAGCGAGTCCGGCGGCACCATCACCGTCGAGGCCACCGTGAAGAACACCGGCAATGTCGCCGGCAAGGAAGTGGTGCAGGTCTACTACGGCGCCCCGAATGGCAAGCTGGGCAAGGCGGCGAAGAGCCTGGTCGCCTATGCGAAGACCAACACCCTGCGCCCGGGCAAGTCCGAGAAGGTCACCCTGGCCTTCGACGTCGCCAAGATGTCCTCCTATGACGACGGCGGCTACACCATCGCCGACGGCGGCAACAAGTCCGCCTGGGTGCTGGAAGCCGGCGACTACCCGATCTATGTGGGCGACAATGTGCGCGCCGCCACGCAGGAGTTCTCCTATAACGTGCCCGCCACCTACGTCACCGAACAGTTGACGGAAGCCCTCGCCGTCTATCCGGCCTCCAGCGCCTTTGACCGCTGGCGCGCGGTGGAGAACGCCAGCGGCGAGATCATCCTGCGCAAGACCGGACAGCAGACCCCGACGCGCTCCTATGACCTGGGCGACAAGATCCTCGCCGACATGGCCACCCGCAACCCGGACAAGCCGTACAACCAAGGCCCGACGACGCCCACGGCCACCACGCTGCTCGACGTCTACAACGGCACCGCCACCTTGGACGACTATATGGCGCAGCTTGACATCACCGATCTGGTGGCGTTGACTTCCGGCGGTGACGGCCTCGGCATCGGCGGCCGCACCTCCATCATGGCTGGTGTGACGAACTCGCTGCGCACCACCTATGGCGCCCCAGTCATCTCTACCGCTGACGGCCCCGCCGGGATGCGGATCTCGGCCACCACCTCGCAGGTGCCCTCGGGCGCGGCGCTGGCGGCCACCTGGAATGACCAGCTCGTCGAGGATCTGTTCAAGCAGATCGGCCAGGAAATGCTCGCCAACAACGCCGACGTGCTGCTCGCGCCGGGCATGAACATCCACCGCGATCCGCTCTGCGGCCGCAACTTCGAGTACTTCTCCGAAGATCCGGTGGTCACCGGCCGGATGGCCTCCGCGGTCGTCAAGGGCGTGCAGTCCCAGGGCCTGTCGGCCACGCCGAAGCACTTCGCCGCCAACAACCAGGAGACTTCGCGCAGCTCGAACGACTCGCGCGTCTCCGAGCGGGCGTTGCGCGAGATCTATCTGAAGGGCTTCGAGATCGTGGTCAAGGAGGCCAAGCCGCAGAACATCATGATGTCGTACAACCGCGTCAACTCGGTGTGGTCGCACTACAACTACCAGTTGGCCAACATCGTGCTGCGCGACCAGTGGGGCTTTGACGGCGTCACCATGACCGACTGGACGATGACGGTCGGCATCTCCGATCCGGAATTCCCCGAGATCTCCGACAACTCCTACCGTATCCGCGCCGGCGTGGACATCCTGAAGCCGGGCGCGCAGCGGGCGTTGGGCGATCCGGCCGCCGCCGTCGCCGCTGGCGATTTGAACGTCGGCGAGGTGCAGACGGCCGCGCGGCACGTCCTCGAGTTCGCGCTGAAGTCGGCCCGCTTCCGGGTGGACAACGGCCTGCCGCTCTACAGCTACACCGAGGGCACCCCGTTCTTCACCGTCGATCAGCCCACCCCGGCTGATGCCCGCCTGGACATGATCTATGTGGACGGCCAAGCGCTCTCCGGCTTCGATCCGGGCACGTTGAACTATTCCGAGTTCCTGCGCTCCGGGGCCCCGCTGCCGGTGGTCTCCGCCGCCGCGGGCGCCGGGTTGACGGTGCAGATCACCCAGCCGACCGCCACGGACAAGCGGGCCACCATCGTGGTCGCCACCTCCGATGGCACCGAGCAGGAATACAAGGTCTCCTTCTCCGATCAGGCCGGTTTGCCGATCCGGGCCGGCGGCGTGGTGCCGGAATTGACAGGCATCACCGTTGACGGCACCTCGGTCTCCGGATTCGATCCGGGCCGGGCTGACTACAGTGTGTGGGTGGCCAATCCGGCTGCGGCCGTAGTCGCCGCTACCACTGCTCCCGGCGTCACCGCCACCCAGACCCGCTCCGGCGACGTGATCACCATCCGCGCCGAGTCGGACGACGGGGCGCGGCTCTACCGGGTCACGCTGACGACTTCCCAGTCGAGCCCCAACCTGCCGCAGTCCGACGAGTTTGACGGCACCTCGCTGCAGCCGTTCTGGTCGGTCACCAATCAAACCTCCAACCTGTCGACCCCGGCCGGTTCGGTGGTGATCCGCGGCGAGGCGGGCGACTGGTACTCCGCCGGCAGTGCCCAGCACAACGTCGTCTACCAGAAGGCCGACGGCGACTGGACGGCCATCGTGAAGATCGATGTGGACACCGTCTTCAACCAGAACTACCAGCAGGCCGGCGTGATGGTCTACGACGACGCTGACAACTACCTGCAGTTCGTGGTCGAATACAACTCCGAGTACCGCTTCGGCATCAAGGATGAGAAGGGCGGCACGGTAGCCACCGAGGCCCCGACCGGCCAGAGTCTGGCCGCGCTGCCCGGTTCCGTGTACATGCGGGTGGACAAGAACGGCACTTCGTACGACTTCTACCGCTACATGCACTCCGCCGGTTCCAACGTGCTCTACGGCTGGACGAAGGTGGGCAGCACGCACACCGCGTCCTTCTCCGATCCGAAGTTCGCGCTGCTGGCCTTGACGGGCAACACCAGCAATACCAGCACCACGCAGTTCAACGCCACCTACGACTGGGTGCGGTTCTCGATCGCGAACCAGGCCACCACGCTGCCGCCGTCAGATGAGTTCAACGACGCCAGCATCGGCAGCCAGTGGACGATCACCAACCAGACCGCGAACTACTCGAAGCAGCCCGGCAGCGTGCAGGTCATCTCCGAGACGGGCGAGTACTACACCACCAACACCTCGCAGAAGAACACCATCAACATGCCGGCCGACGGCGACTGGGTGATGACTTCCAAGATGAGTTGGGACAAGCGGGTCTGGACGGCGTACCAGCAGATCGGCTTCATGATCTACGACGATTCCGACAACTTCGCGCAGAACCTGCTCGAATGGAACGGCTCAAGCTCCACGGCCTACCGCTATTCGGTGAAGCCCGAGCTGGGTGGTCGGAATAATGGCGGCGGCGAGTACATCGCCCGCGCCGCGCTGCTGCCCGCTGGTCCGCAGACGCCGGGCGAAGGCATCTTCCGGATCGTGAAGCAGGGGTTCCATTACAACTTCTCCGCCAGCTTCGACGACGGCCGCACTTGGGTCTACATGCCCTACGGCTCGTCCGACAAGGGCGATCTGGTGCAAGCCTTCGCGAACCCCAAGCTGGGCCTGATGGCGATCCATCCGGGTGCCAGCTCGAATGCGATCACGGTGAACTGGGATTATGTCCGCTTCACGCCGATCACCGCGAAGGTGCGCACCATCTACGCCACCGGCAACACCCAGGTGAAGGCCTATGAGGACGCCGCCTATCTGACGTCCACCCTGGCCCCGGAGACCACCAGCTCGGATACCGTCACCGGCGGCAAGCACATCGGCTACACCACCGCCGGCGAGTACGCGCTCTACGATCTGGACGTCGAGGCGGCGGGCTACTACACCGTCACCCCGCGCATCGCGATGAGCCAGACCACGCCGGACACCCAGTGGTCGCTCACCTTCGACAATGACCGGACGCTGGAGTACAGCTACTCCGGCGGCACCGGCGGCTGGCAGGCCTTCGCCGACGCGGCACCGCAGTTGATCTATTTGACGGCCGGGCATCATTCGTTGAAGATGACCTGCCTCACCGACGGGTTCAACATCGCCTCCTACACCTTCGCGCTGGTGGTCACCCCCGTGGACCGTTCCGGCCTGGAGACGGCGATCAGCACCGCGAAGTCGAAGGTGGAATCTGATTACACCACGGCCTCCTGGGCGGATCTGGCCACCTCGTTGGCCGCTGCCGAGGCGGTCGAGGCCGACCTCACCGCCACGCAGACTGCCGTGGACAACGCCAAGGACGATCTGAACGCCAAGATCGCGGCGCTCGATCCGATCCCGACGACCAACTTCACCAACACCACGCCACCGGTGATCTCCTTCGACGATGGCGACGCGCGCTACCCCGGTACCGCGACGGTGAGCACCGGCGTCTGGGACGAGGTGCCGGGCGGCGTCACCTTCCAGTGGTATCTGGACGGCAGCCCGATCAGCGGTGCCACCAGCCAGACCTATGCGCTGCAGGCGGGCGACATCGGCCACGCGTTGACGGCGAAGGTCTCGGTCACCGGCGATCACAAGAACCCCGCTGACGCGACCAGCGCGGCAGTTACGATTCTGCCGACGGCCGCCCCGATACCCACGGTGGATCCGGCGATCTCCGGCACTGTCGAGGTGGGCCAGACGCTCTCGGTGTCGAATGGCACCTGGCCGGTCGGCCCCGGTTCGGTGGCCTACCAGTGGCAGGCGGACGGCGTGAACATCGCCGGCGCTACCGCGTCCACCTACACCTTGACGATCGCCGAGTACACCAAGCTGATCACAGTGGAGTTGACGGTCTCGAACCCGAACACCGACGACGCGGTGGTCACCACCGCAGCGGTCGGCCCGGTGATTTCCCCGCCGATCGCGGTGCAGGCGGTCGCCTCCCCGGCGGCCATCGTCACCGGTTCTCCGGCGGTGCTCTCGGCGAACCAGCTCGACGCCTTCGACAACGTGGTGGGCGTGATCCCGCTCAGCCAGGTGACGTTCAGCTCGTCGGTCTCCTCCGACGTAATTGATCCGGCCACCGGCGTGTTCACCGCCACCACCCCCGGCCCGCGCACCATCACCGCCGCCTCCTCGGGCTTGACGTCCGGCACGGTGGTGATCGAGGTGAGCCGTTCGCTGATCGACCAGGCGCTTTACGATCTGGACATCGCGATTGACGCGGCGCAGACGCTGACGCCGAAGGCCTCCACCTTCACCGACGCCTCCTGGGCGGCGCTGCAATCTGCGGTGACCGCCGGCCAGGCGCTGATCAGCCCGACGCCGTCGACGAGTGTCACCGCGGTCGATGCCGCCACCCAGGCGATTCTCACCGCGATGAACAACCTGGTGCTGAAGCCCGCCCCGGTGAACAAGGACGCCTTGGTGGCCTTGCTTGCCGCCGCGAACACCCGCATCGAAGCGGATTACACCGCCGCCTCGTGGGCCACGTTCAACACCGCGAAGACGTCGGCGAACACCGTCAACAACAACGCCTCCGCCACCCAGACCCAGGTGAACAACGCGGTCACCGCGCTGAACAACGCCATCGCCGGTCTGGTGCGGGCACCGCTGCCGGTGAACAAGGAGGCCTTGACGGCCCTGCTCGCCTCGGCGAACACGCGGGTGGAAGCTGATTACACCCCGGCTTCCTGGACGCCGTTCGAAACCGCGCGTTCCTCGGCCATCGCGGTCGCCAACAACGCCGGCGCCACCCAGGCGCAGGTAGACGCGGCGGTGTCCGCGCTGCAGGCGGGCGCGGTGGGCCTGGTCCGGGTGCCGACGCCATCCATCCCGGTCTCCAAGACCAGCCTGGATTCGCTGTTGACGGCCACCTCGGCCTTGGTCGCCTCGGATTACTCGTCCGCCTCCTGGGCTGCCTACGAGCAGGCCCTCGCCTCCGCGGAGTTGGTGAGCGCCGATCCGGCCGCCACCCAGAACGAGGTGGACGCCGCGACGGCCAGCCTGCAGGCGGCGGTCGCCGGCTTGACGGCCGCTTCGCCGGGTGTTTCCAGCGCCGCGCTGGACAACCTGGCCTCGCTGGCCGGCTTGCTCTCCGCGTCGAACTACACCGCCGATTCCTGGGCGACGCTGCAGGCGGTGCTCGCCACCGCGCAGTCCATCGCGTCCAACCCGTCCGCTTCGCAGCCGCAGGTGGATTCGGTGACGGCTTCGCTGAAGTCCGCGCTGGCCGGTTTGGTTCCGCAGGGAACCACCACCACGGTCACCGTCGAGGTCCCCGGCCCGACCGTCACCGTCGAGGTGCCGGGGGAGACGCCGAAGGCCGCGAAGGTGACGACGAAGTCGATCAAGGTGACGACCAGCTCCTTCAAGAAGGGCTCGAAGCCGCGGATCACCGTCGCCATCGCGCTCTCGAGCGGCGTCGCCAAGGGCAAGATCGCGATCTATGTCGGTGGCAAGAAGGTAAAGACGGTGAAGGTGATCAACAAGAACACCGTCATCACCCTGCCGAAGAAGTACTCCAAAGCCATCAAGGTGAAGGCCAAGTACTTGCCGAAGTCCACCGCGAAGAACGGCCAGGCGAAGACTTCCGCCACCAAGACCGTCAAAGCTAAATAATCACCACTAACCGCTCGCTGCGCTCGTGACCTACCCGCACGAGCGCAGCGAGCATCCATGTGGTAATATCGATCCTTGGTAAAAAAAGTGGAGCCCGCCTCCCACCTGCCGATGCACAGTCGTTCAGGTTGACGCATTTCACATGCGTGCCCGTATCTGGGCGTTCCGGGTTTCTCTTTGCTGCACAACATTAGGAGGAACTCATCAGCACCGAACCGCGTATCAACGAACGCATCCGGGTCCCGGAAGTGCGTCTGGTCGGCCCTGCCGGAGAGCAGGTCGGCATCGTCCGCATCGAGGACGCGCTGAAATTGGCCGCTGAGGCCGATCTTGACTTGGTGGAGGTGGCAGCGCAGTCACGTCCGCCGGTGGTAAAGCTGATGGATTACGGCAAGTACAAGTACGAGGCCGCGCAGAAGGCCCGCGAATCCCGCCGTAACCAATCCAACACGTTGATCAAGGAGATGAAGCTCCGTCCGAAGATCGACGACAACGACTACAACACCAAGAAGGGCCATGTGGTCCGCTTCTTGAAGGCCGGGGACAAGGTGAAGATCACCATCATGTTCCGGGGCCGCGAGCAGTCCCGCCCCGAGTTGGGCTTGAAGCTGCTGCAGCGGCTGGCGGAGGACGTCATCGAGTATGGCACCATCGAGTCCGCCCCGAAGCAGGAGGGTCGCAACATGCTGATGATCCTCGCCCCCACGAAGAAGAAGGCTGACGCCCGGGTCGACGTCGAGGCCGAGAAGGCCGCCAAGGTGGCCGCCCGCGCCGCCGACGCCGAAGCCGAGCGCAAGGAAAAGACGGAATCCCGCGCCGCCGCCTCCACCAAGGTGAAGAAGAAGCGGGGTCCCGCGGACAACATGGATCCGGACATCGAGTTTTAGGCAAGGTACAACCAAAAGGAGCGAATATGCCGAAGATGAAAACCCACTCGGGCGCCAAGAAGCGCTTTCGGGTGACGGGCTCGGGCAAGCTGATGCGTCAGCAGGCCGGAAAACGCCACCTGAACGAACACAAGCCCACCAAGCGCACCCGCCGCCTCAGCGTAGACCAGTCGGTCTCCAAGGCTGACGAGAAGAACGCCCGCACCCTGCTCGGGAAGCACAAGGGCAAGTAAGGAGTAGAAATGGCAAGAGTAAAGCGTTCCGTAAATGGTATGAAGAAGCGCCGCGAGGTGCTGGAGCAAGCCTCCGGCTATCGCGGGCAGCGCTCGCGGCTGTATCGCAAGGCGAAAGAGCAGTTGCTGCACTCCTACACCTATGCGTTCAACGACCGCCGCAACAAGAAGGGCGATTTCCGTCGCCTCTGGATTCAGCGGATCAACGCCGCCGTGCGCGCTGAGGGGATGACGTACAACCGGTTCATCTTCGGCCTGAAGGCCGCCGAGGTGGAGGTAGACCGCAAGATCTTGGCTGAGCTGGCCGTGAGCGATCCGAAGGCGTTCAGCGCCTTGGTCGAGATTGCGAAGGCGAACCAGTAGTGTCCCGGATGGAGCTACCGGAGCCGAGCCAAGCTCTGCTCCGCTCCGCGCGGGCCTTGCAGCGGAAGCAGGCCCGGGAGGATGCTGGCCGTTTCCTCGTCGAGGGGCGGCAGGCCGTCACCGAAGCGCTCGCCGCTCCCGGTGTGGTCGAAACGTTGTTCGTCCGCTGGTCCTCGGCGTTGCCGAACTCCGATCTGGTGGAGTTGGCTGACGAGTTGGAGATTCCGGTCTACGCGCTCTCCGAGCAGAATCTGGCGACCTTGACCGATACCGTCACCCCGCAAGGGGTGGTGGCGGTCGCCAAGGCCGTCGACGTCCCCTTGGAGCGGGTGTTCACCCCCACCTTGCCTTTGGGCGGGGACACCGAGCGCGGCCTGCCCAGACTGGTGGTGATCTGCGCGCAGATCCGCGATCCGGGGAATGCCGGCACCGTGATCCGCTGCGCGGACGCCTTTGGGGCGGACGCCGTCATCCTGTCCACCGAGTCGGTAGAGCTATACAACCCGAAGGTGGTCCGGGCTTCGACGGGCAGCATCTTCCATCTGCCCATCGTCACCGAGGTGGAGCTGGGCACCGCAATCGATGCGTGCCGCACCGCCGGGATGCAGGTCTTTGCCGCTGACGGCAGCGCGGAGACCGATCTCACCGACATCGCCGGCCGGTTGGCCCAGCCCACCGCCTGGGTGATGGGCAACGAGTCCTGGGGGCTGCCGCTGGAACACCTGGCGTTGGCCGATCAGACGGTCGCCGTCCCCATCTATGGCAATGCCGAAAGCCTGAATCTGGCCACTGCGGCCGCAGTGTGCCTCTACTCCAGTGCCACCGCGATTAGAAAAGTGAGCTGAAATGTCTGACTTGAGTCAGCAAAGTATTGATTCGATTGTTTCGCAGGCCTTGGCGGCGTTCGCGGCTGCCCGCACCACCGCCGAGTTGAAGGCCGCCCGGCTCGCCCATCTGGGCGACAAGGCCGCCATCATCCTCGCCAACAAATCCCTGGGCAGCCTGCCCAAAGCGGAGCGCAAGGAAGCCGGCCAGCGGATCGGCGCGGCGCGGGCGCAGTTGAACCAGGCGTTGGCGGCCCGCGAGGCCGAGCTGGCCGAAGCCGAGCTGGCGCAGGCGCTTCGGGACGAGCGCATCGACGTCACCCTCCCGGTGGCCACCAGCCCGCAGGGTGCCCCGCACCCGATCACCGCCTTGATGGATCTGGTCTCCGACGCCTTCGTGGCGATGGGCTGGGAGATCGCCGAAGGCCCCGAATGCGAGGGCGAATGGCTGAACTTCGACGCCCTGAACATCGGGCAGAGCCACCCGGCGCGCGCCACCTCGGACACTTTGTTCGTCGAGCCGCTGGACAACCACCTGCTGCTGCGCACCCACACCTCCCCGGTGCAGATCCGCACCCTGTTGGATCGGCCGCTGCCGGTCTATGTGATCTGCCCCGGCAAGACGTACCGGGCGGACGAGTTTGACGCCACCCACGTGCCGGTCTTCCACCAGTTCGAGGGCCTGGCGGTGGACAAGGGGATCACGCTGGCGAATCTGCGCGGCACCTTGGACGCTTTTGCGCAGGCGATGTTCGGCGCCGAGATCCGCACCCGGATGCGCCCGCACTATTTCCCGTTCACCGAGCCCAGCGCCGAGGTGGACTTGCAATGCTTCGTCTGCCATGGCGAATCGGTGGGCGACCCGGAGCGGCCCTGCCGCACCTGCAAGTCCGAAGGCTGGATCGAATGGGGTGGCTGCGGGGTCGTCAATCCGCGGGTGCTCGCCGCCTGCGGCATCGACACCGAGGTGTATTCCGGCTTCGCGTTCGGGATGGGCGTGGAACGCACCCTGATGTTCCGCAACAACGCCGCCGACATGCGCGACATGGTGGAAGGCGACGTGAGGTTCAGCCGCTCGCTGGTGGGGACCGCCCGCTAGCGGCGAAGGAGAGGAAGAATGAGAGCACCAATCAGTTGGCTGCGCGAATATGCGGCCATTCCGGCCCACGTCACCGGCCGGGAGCTGGCCGAGCTGTTGATCCGCGCCGGCCTGGAAGTGGAGACGGTGGAGGCCGTGGGCGCCGAGCTTTCCGGCCCGATCGTGGTCGGCCAGATCCTGCGCTATGTGGACGAGCCGCAGAAGAACGGCAAGGTGATCCGCTGGGTGCAGGTCGACGTCGGCCCCGAGCACAACCAGCCGCATCCGGATTTCGCCCAGGGCTGCCGCGAGGTGGTCTGCGGAGCGCACAACTTCACGGTGGGGGACAAGGTCGTCGTCTCGCTGCCCGGCTCGGTGCTGGCCGGCGGCTTCGAGATTTCCGCCCGGAAGACCTACGGGCACGTCTCCGACGGCATGATCTGCGCCGAGGACGAGCTGGGCATCGGCATTGATCACACCGGCATCATCGTGTTGCCCGCTGAGGGCTTGGAGCCGGGCGACGATCCGTTCGAGTATCTGCACCTGCACGACGAGGTGCTCGACATCGACGTCTCCCCGGACATGGGCTACTGCCTCTCGATCCGGGGTTTGGCCCGCGAGGCCGCCATCGCCCTGGACGTCCCGTTCATCGACCCGGCGCAGCGCAGCCTGGGCGCGGACACGCCCGCAGGCCCGGTGGCCCACGAGGTGGTGCTGCAGAGCCCGGATTGCCCGCTGTTCGTGGCGTTGAAGGTCACCAACATCAATCCGGAGGCGCCCACCCCGATGTGGATGAAGCGGCGGCTGGTGATGGCCGGGATGCGGTCGATTTCGCTGGCCGTGGACATCACCAACTATGTGATGCTGGAGATCGGCCAACCGCTGCACGGCTATGACGCGAACGCGCTCACCGGCCCGATTGTGGTGCGCAAGGCCCTCGCGGGGGAGCAGTTGACGACGCTGGACGGCCAACTGCGGCAACTTCATCCGGACGACCTGCTGATCACCGACGACACCGGCCCGATTGGCATCGCCGGGGTGATGGGCGGGGAGACCACCGAGATGACGGAAGCTACCACCGAGGTGCTGATCGAGGCGGCGAACTTCGCCGCGGAGAGCATCGGCTGGACGCTCCGCCGCCACAATCTGCCTTCCGAGGCCTCGAAGCGTTTCCACCGGGGCGTCGATCCGGCGGCGGCCTACGCGGCCGCGCATCGGGCGGCCGAGCTGCTGGTGGAGTTGGCGGCTGGCGAGCTGGATCCGGCGGAGACGGTGGCCGGCGGCGTGCCTGTGCCGCCCACCCAGCGCATCGCGTCCGATCTGCCCGCCCGCATCCTGGGCGTGGAGGTTTCGGCGGCGCGCGCCCAAGAGTTGTTGGAGAAGTCCGGCGTGCGGGTCTCCGGCGCGGAAGTCTTCGAGTTGGCGCCGCCCACCTGGCGGCCCGATCTGCGCGATCCGTACGACTATGTGGAAGAGGTGGGCCGCAAGCTCGGCTTCGACACCATCCCGTCGGTGCCGCCCATCGCCCCGCCCGGCCATGGCTTCACCCGGCCGCAGCAGTTGCGGCGGGCGGTGAACCGGGCCGCTGTGGACGCCGGTTTCACCGAAGTGATCACCTTCCCGTTCATCTCCGCCGAAGATTTGGACGCCATGGGCGTTCCTGCGGACGACCCGCGCCGCGCGCTGGTGCGGTTGGCCAACCCGCTGGCCGAGACGTCCCCATATCTGCGCACCACCTTGCTGCCCGGCCTGTTTGGCGCGGTGGCCCGGAACACTTCGCGCGGCAACGACGATCTCGCCCTCTTCGAGACCGGCAGCGTCTTCTTCGCCCGCGAGGGCAACCCGGCCGCGCCGCTGCCCGCAGTGGACCATCGTCCGTCGGACGCCGAATTGGCCGCCATCGCGGCCGCCATCCCCACCCAGCCGCGTCACCTGGCCGCCATCTTGACGGGTGCCTGGCAGCCCGCTGGCTGGCAGGGTGAGGCCGTCCCCGCCTCCTGGCAGCAGGCTTTCGAGCTGGCTGATCAGGTGGCGCAGGCCGTCGGGCTGCAAATCAGCCGCGCCGCCGCCGCGTCCGCGCCCTTCCATCCCGGCCGTTGCGCCGCGCTCAGCGTGGGCGACGGGAACGTGGTCGGGTATGCCGGGGAGCTGCATCCGTCGGTGGTCGCCGCGCTCGGGCTGCCCGCCCGCACGTCCGCCGTCGAGATCGATCTGGACGCGCTCTTCGCCGCCGCCCCCGGCTCCGGCGACATCGCCACCATCTCCACCCACCCGGTGGCCAAAGAGGACGTGGCTTTGATCGTGGACGCCGACATCGCGGTGGCCGCCGTGCAGACAGCCTTGACCGCTGGCGCTGGCCCGCTGTTGGAGTCGATCGCGCTGTTCGACATCTACACCGGCGACCAAATCCCGCCGGGCAAGAAATCCCTGGCTTTCGCGCTGCGCTTCCGCGCTCCCGACCGCACCCTGACGGAGGCCGAAGCCGGTGCCGCCCGCGACGCCGCCATCGCCGCCGCGCAAACCGCTACCGGCGCGATTCCGCGAGTGTGAGCCGCCCTGCGGGGCGCTATTCCCGCATCGGCCCCAAACAGACAGCAAAATCTGCCACAACCGTAACCATAGAGAAATACTTATTGAGAGAATAGAGACATGCGTAACCCATCAGAATTGGAATGCTGGCTGACCGACATGGACGGGGTGCTCGTCCATGAGGAGGATGCCCTGCCCGGGGCGGCCGAGCTGATCGAGACGTTCAAAGCGAAAGGACGTCGTTTCCTGGTACTCACCAACAACTCGCTGTTCACGCCGCGAGACCTGTCGGCGCGGTTGGAGCGCTCCGGCCTGTGTGTGCCCGAGGAGAATATCTGGCCGTCCGCGCTGGCCACCGCCGATTTCCTGGCGAACCAGCATGGCGACAAGACGGCTTTCGTGGTCGGCGAAATGGGCTTGACGACCGCGCTGCACGAGGCGGGGTTCGTGGTCACCGACGTCGATCCGGATTTCGTGGTGATCGGCGAGACGCGCACCTATTCGTTCGACTCGATCACCAAGGCGATCCGGCTGATCGAGAAGGGCGCGCGCTTCATCGTGACGAACCCGGACGCCACCGGCCCGACGAAGGATGGCCCACTGCCGGCCACCGGCGCGATCGCCGCGATGATCACCACCGCGACGAACCGCCAGCCCTATATCGTGGGCAAGCCCAACCCAGTGATGTTCCGCTACGCGCTGAATCGCATCGGCGCGCACTCCGAGGTGACCGGCATGATCGGCGATACCATGGACACCGACATCGTGGCGGGCATGGAGGCCGGGCTGCACACCATCTTGGTGCTCACCGGCTCCACCAAGGCTGAAGATGTGGACGTCTACCCGTACCGTCCGTCACGGGTGCTGAACTCGGTAGCGGAGCTGATTCCGCTGCTGTAGCGCTGCTTGCATAAGTATACAAAACATGCCATACTTATGCCTATGTCTTATTCAGCAGCCGTGGCCGGGGCGACCGGCTATGCCGGGGGTGAAATCCTGCGGCTCCTGCTCGCGCATCCGCAAATCGAGGTGGGCGCGCTCTGCGCCAACTCCAGCGCGGGCAGTCGCCTCGCCGAGCACCATCCGAATCTCACCCCGCTGGCCAGCCGGGAGATCCAGCCCACCACGCCGGAGGCCTTGGCCGGGCACGACATCGTCTTTTTGGCGCTGCCACACGGGGCCTCGGAGGCTGTCGCCGCCCAGTTGCCCGCCGACACGCTGGTGATTGACGCGGGAGCGGATCACCGGCTCACCGACCCAGCCGCCTGGGAGCAGTTCTATGGCGGGGATTACGCCGCGCCGTGGCCCTATGGGCTGCCGGAGCTTCCCGGCCAGCGGGAAAAGCTGGCGGGGGTGAAAAGGATCGCGGTGCCCGGCTGCTATGTGACGGCGGTGACGCTGGCTTTGCTGCCCGCCATCGCCGCCGGGTTGATCACCGGCGAGGACGTGGTGGTGGTGGCCGCCTCGGGTACCTCCGGGGCCGGGAAGGCCGCCAAGGCGCACCTGTTGGGCACCGAGGTCATGGGCTCGATGAGCGCCTACGGGGTGGGCGGCACCCACCGGCACATTCCGGAGATGCTGCAGAACCTGAAGCTGGCGGGGGCGGCGCAGCCGACGCTCAGCTTCACCCCGCTGCTCGCCCCGATGCCGCGCGGCATCCTCGCCACCTGCACCGCGCCGCTGCCGGCGGCGCTGGGCGCGGCGGCGGTGTATCAGGCTTACGCTGATTTTTATGCGGCCGAGCCGTTCGTCACTTTGCTGCAGCCGGGCGTCTTCCCGCAGACCCAGGCGGTGCTGGGCGCGAACGCGGCGCAGCTGCAAGTCACCGTGGACGCGGCGGCGCACCGGCTGGTGGCCGTCTGCGCGATCGACAATCTGACGAAGGGCACCGCCGGGAACGCCATCCAATCCATGAACCTCGCCCTGGGCTTGGATGAGGCCACCGGCCTGAGCGTGATCGGGGTGGCCCCATGAGCGTCACCACTCCCCAAGGATTCCTGGCCTCCGGCGTCGCCGCGGGCATCAAGGAAGGCAAGCCGGATCTGGCGGTTGTCGTCAACCCCGGCCCGGAGTTCTCCGCCGCCGCCGTCTTCACCTCGAACCGCTTCCAGGCCGCCCCGGTGCGCTGGTCGCAGCAGGCGGTGAAGAACGGCCAGCTCCAGGCCGTGGTGCTGAACTCCGGCGGCGCGAACGCCTGCACCGGCGAGGCCGGCTATGCCGACGCCATCGCCACCGCCGCCGCGCTCGCCAAGCAGTTGGAGATCGACACTGAGGACGTGGCGGTCTGCTCCACCGGCTTGATCGGCGTGCGGCTGCCCATGGACGCGGTGTTTGCGGGCATCGAGTTCGCGGTGGCCGGGCTGAGCAGCGCCGGGGGCGCGGATGCCGCCACGGCCATCATGACCACCGACACCGTGCCGAAGACCGCCGAATACGTCGATCAGGCTGGCTGGAGCATCGGCGGGATGGCCAAGGGCGCGGGCATGTTGGCCCCGGCGTTGGCCACCATGCTGGTCTGCGTCACCACCGACGCCTCAGTGCCGCCCGCGGTGCTGGATCGGGCGCTGCGCGCCGCCGTCTCGCTCACCTTTGACCGGGCCGATTCCGACGGCTGCATGTCCACCAACGACACCGTGCTGGCGTTGGCGAACGGGGCCTCCGGCATCTCTGTAGACGAGGAAGAGTTCACCACCCGGCTCGCCCAGGTCTGCTGGTCGCTGGCGCGGCAGTTGATCGCTGACGCCGAAGGCGCCGAGCATGACATCGAAGTGCGGGTGACGGGCGCGGCCAGCGAGGCCGACGCCCTGGAGGTGGCCCGCGCCATCGCCCGCTCCAACCTGTTCAAGTGCGCCGTCTTCGGCAACGATCCGAACTGGGGCCGGGTGCTCTCCGCGGCGGGCACCTGCCAAGCCGAGTTCGATCCCGAGCACGTGGACGTGCTCTTCAACTCCGTCGAAGTGTTCCGCGACGGCCAGCTCGGCGAGGATCGCGCGAAAGTCGATCTGGGCAATCGCGAGGTGTTGGTGGAAGTCCGGCTGCACGCTGGGGAAGCATCCGCCTCCATCTGGACGAACGACCTCACCTACGGCTACGTGAAAGAAAACGCCGAGTACTCCACCTAAACCAAGCAAAGGAAGCAAATGGCTACCCACCACATCGCCCAATCCAAGGCCGAGGTGCTCATTGAGGCGCTGCCCTGGATGAAGAACTCCCAAGGCACCCTGATCGTGATCAAGTACGGCGGCAACGCCATGGTCAACGAGGATCTGAAGCGCGCCTTCGCCGCCGACATCGCCTTTTTGCGGCTCGCCGGGATGCGCCCGGTGGTGGTGCACGGCGGCGGCCCGCAAATCTCCAACATGCTGGATCGGCTCGGCATCTCCTCGGAGTTCAAGGCCGGGCTGCGGGTCACCACCCCGGAAGCCATGGAGGTGGTCCGCATGGTGCTGATGGGCCAGGTGAACCGCGAGCTGGTCGGCCTGATCAACGAGCACGGCTCGCTGGCCGTCGGCCTCTCCGGCGAGGACGCGAACCTCTTCACCGCCAGCCCCAGCCACCTCACCGTGGACGGCGAGGACGTCGATCTGGGCCTGGTGGGGGATGTCTCCAGCGTGCACCCCGAAGCCGTGCTCGACTTGATCGAGGCCGGGCGGGTGCCGGTGGTGGCCACCGTCGCCCCCGGCCCGGACGGCCAGGTCTACAACGTGAACGCCGACACCGCCGCCGCCGCGCTCGCGGTGGCGCTGGGTGCCCGCCGCCTGGTGATGCTCACCGACGTGGCCGGCCTCTACGCTGATTGGCCCGCCTCCACCGAGGTCATCGACTACATCTCCACCGCCGACCTCGCCGACATGCTCCCCAGCCTGGAATCCGGGATGCGCCCGAAGATGGAGGCCTGCCTGCAGGCGGTGCGCTCCGGCGTCCGCAAGGCCACCGTCATCGATGGCCGCGTCCCGCACTCGCTGCTGCTGGAGATCTTCACCAACGAAGGCAACGGCACCATGGTCGTCGACCGCTGACACCCGGCCACTACTGACAGGAAGCTATGCCGTACCCCACCCGGAATCCGAACTACCCGAAAGCACTCCCATGACCGAATCCCAGCAATACACCGCGCGCTATACCCACGCGATCATGAACACCTTCGGCCCGCCGAAGCGGGTGTTCGTCCACGGCGAGGGCGTCTACCTCTTTGACGCCGACGGCAAGCGCTACCTCGATCTGCTCGCCGGCATCGCCGTCAACTCGCTGGGGCAAGCCCACCCGCAGCTCCTCGCCGCCATCGACGACCAGCTCCACACGCTGGGCCACGTCTCGAACTTCTTCGCCACCCCCGCCCAGATCGCGCTCGCCGAGAAGCTGGCCGGTTTCGCGCGGCAGGGGACTGACATCGATGCCAAGGTGTTCTTCACCAACTCGGGCACCGAGGCCAACGAGGCCGCCTTCAAGGTGACCCGGATGACCGGCCGGAAGAAGCTGATCGCGATGGAGGGCTCCTTCCACGGCCGCACCCTGGGCGCGCTCGCCATCACCTGGAACAAGCCCTACCGCGAGCCCTTCGAACCGCTGCCCGGCATCGTCGAGTTCGTGCCCTACGGCGACACCGCCGCCCTCGCCGCCGCCATCGACTCCGACACCGCCGCCGTCGTCATCGAGCCCATCCAGGGGGAGAACGGGGTCGTCGAACCACCTCCCGGCTTCCTCGCCGCCGCCCGGCAACTCACCTCCGCCGCCGGAGCCCTGCTCTGGTTCGACGAGGTGCAGACCGGTATCGGCCGCACCGGCAGTTGGCTCGCCAGTGCTCCCACCGCTACCGGTGCTCCCACCGCTACTGGTGCTCCTCCGGCCGCTGGTTCTTCTCCGGCCACTGGTGCTCCCACCTCTGTCACCAATGACCCAGCGACCAGTGCTCCCATTGCCACCGCCCCGACTTCGGATTCATCCTCCAGTGCTCCCACGGACGTACTCGCTGACATCGTCACCTTCGCCAAGGGCCTCGCGGGCGGCTTCCCCATCGGCGCCTGTGTCGCCACCGGCCCCGCCGCCAACCTGCTTACCCCCGGCAGCCACGGCACCACCTTCGGCGGCAATCCGCTCGCCGCCGCCGCCGGCCTGGCCGTGATCGACGTCATCGAAAAGGAAGGCTTGCTGGCTCACGTCACCGAGGTGGGCAGCCACCTCGTCCAGTCGGTCGCCGCCCTAAAGCACCCGGCTATCGCCAATGTGCGCGGTCAAGGGCTGCTGCGCGGCATCGTCTTGAACGAGCCCTTGGCTGCCAAGGTGGCTGAACTCGCCCTCGATGACGGCTTCGTCATCAACGCGCCGCGCCCGAATGTGCTGCGTTTGGTACCGCCGCTGATCATCACCTCCGATCAAATCGATAGTTTCGTCACTGCGTTACCGGGGCTGCTGGACAAAGCCGCGGCAGCCGGATGAGGAAACCCCGATGAAACCCGTTCCGACTACCCGAAAGGAGGCTCGGCCATGCCCAAGACAGCCCCGGTAGTTACATCTAAGCAGGGGGGTACGACATTTATTCGCGGCCAGTCCACGGATCGCCGGACCAAGACCGCCCGGCAGGCCCGGATCATCGCCCTGATCGAGCAGTCCTGCATCTCCAGCCAGGCGGAGCTGGCCGCCGCCCTGGCCGCCGACGGCGTGCGCGTCACCCAAGGCACCTTGAGCCGGGATCTGGTCGACATCGGCGCGGCGCGTACCCGCAACTCGGCGGGCGAGCTGTGCTATTCCATCGTGCCGCAGCTCGAATCCAGCGCGGCGCACGAAAAACTTGCGAAACTCGCCCAGGAGTTGCTGGTGAAAGCCGCCGGATCGGCGAATCTGGCGGTGCTGCACACCCCGCCGGGCGCGGCGCAGTTCTTCGCTTCCGCGATCGACAAAGTCGGTTGGGATGCGGTGCTGGGCACCATCGCTGGCGACGACACCGTCGTCATCATCACCAAGGATCCGGCTGGTGGTGAGAAGATGGCAGCAGAGTTTGCGCAGCTGAGCCAAAGCCGGGCCAAGAAGGAGACCAAGCAATGAGCCAAGACGGAAAGCTCTGGGGCGGCCGCTTCGCCAAGCATCCGGCGGAAGCGATGTTCGCGCTCAGCAAATCCACCCAGTTCGATTGGCGGCTGGCCGAATACGACATCCGGGGCTCGCTCGCCCATGTCGCCGCGCTGCGCCGCGCCAAGCTGTGCACCAAAGCCGAGGCCGACGGGCTCACCGCCGCGCTGAAGCAGTTGCAGGCCGCGGTGAAGGCGGGCAGCTTCGTCCCGCTGGAGAGCGACGAGGACGTCCACGGGGCTCTGGAGCGCGGCCTGATGGAGATCGCGGGCGCGGAGCTGGGGGGCCGGATTCGCGCCGGGCGTTCGCGCAACGACCAGATCGCCACCTTGATTCGGATGTACCTCAAAGACGCCAACGCGCAGCTCGCCAAGGACATCAAGGCCGTGATCGCGGCGCTGGTCTCCCAGGCGGGCCGCCACCTGGGGGCGATCATGCCCGGTCGCACCCACCTGCAGCACGCCCAGCCGGTGCTGCTCAGCCACCAGTTGCTGGCCCACGCTTGGCCGCTGGTGCGCGACTTGCAGCGCCTCCAGGATCTCAAAAAGCGCCTGGACGTCAGCCCGTACGGCTCAGCGGCTTTGGCGGGCACTGATCTGGGGCTGGATCCGGATTTCGTCGCCAAGAAGCTGGGCTTCGCCGCCTCCGCCCCGAATTCCATCGACGGCACCTCCAGCCGGGATCTGATCGCCGAGGAGGCGTATATCTTGGCGCAGGTGGCGGTGGACGTATCCCGGCTCGCCGAGGATGTGATCCTCTGGTGTACCCAGGAGTTCGGCATCGCCAGGCTGGCGGACGAATGGTCCACCGGCTCGTCCATCATGCCGCAGAAGAAGAACCCGGACGTGGCGGAGCTGGCGCGCGGCAAGGCGGGCCGCCTGATCGGCAACCTGGCCGGTCTGCTGGCCACCCTGAAGGGCCTGCCGCTGGCCTACAACCGGGATCTGCAGGAAGACAAGGAGCCAATCTTTGACGGGCTGGATCAGCTCGCCGTCTTGCTGCCCGCGGTGGCCGGGATGGTGGGCACGCTCAGCTTTGACGTTGGCCGGATGGCCGAGCTGGCTCCCACCGGTTTCTCGCTGGCCACCGATCTCGCTGACGCGCTGGTCCGGCAACATATCCCGTTCGCCGAGGCGCACGAGTTGGCCGGCCAGGTGGTGCAGTTCTGTGAGCGGCAGCACCTGGAGCTCCAAGACCTCAAGGAAGACCAGCTCACCGGCATCGACGCGCGGCTCACCGGCGGGTTGCTGGCCAGCCTCACCATCGAGGCCTCGGTGGCTTCCCGCAACGCCCACGGCGGCACCGCGCCGGAAGCTGTCCGCATCCAGCTCACCGAGCTGAAAGACGCGGTGGCGGCCACCGAGTAGACTTTCCCATCGTGAATCCTGTAATCGAAGAGCTCCAATACCGCGGCTTCATCGCCCATTCCACCGACCTTGACGAATTGAGCGCCCATCTGGACGCCGGGCCGGTGCGCTTCTACGTCGGTTTCGATCCCACCGCGCCCTCCATTCACATGGGGAACCTGGTGCAGTTGATGCTGGTGCGCCAATTGCAGGCGGCGGGCCACCGCCCGATCCTGCTGGTGGGCGGTTCCACCGGCCTGATCGGCGATCCGAAGCAGGCGGGCGAGCGGAATCTGAATCCGAAGGAGATCGTCCACGAATGGGTGGAGCGGATTCGCCAGCAGGTGAGCAAATTCGTAGATTTCGAGGGTGACAATGGCGCCACCCTCGTCAATAACTATGATTGGACGGCCGAGCTGTCCACCCTGGATTTCCTGCGCGAGATCGGCAAGCACTTCCCGGTGAACCGGATGCTGGATCGGGAGGTCGTCAAGGCGCGGCTGGAGTCGGGCATCTCCTACACCGAGTTCTCCTACGTGCTGCTGCAAAGCCTGGATTTCCTGGAGCTCTACCGCCGCTACGGCTGCACCCTGCAGACCGGCGGCTCCGATCAGTGGGGCAATCTCACCGCCGGCGTGGAGTTGATCCGCCGCGCCGACGCCGGCAAAGCCCACGCGCTGGCCACCCCGCTGCTCACCAAGGCGGACGGCACGAAGTTCGGCAAGACCGAATCCGGCACCGTCTGGCTGGATCCGCAGATGACCAGCCCGTACGCCTTCCACCAGTTCTTCCTCAACGCCGAGGACGAGATGGTGATCGCCTACCTGAAGATTTTCGGCAACCGTAGCCACGACGAGATCGCCGAGCTGGAGCGGCTCACCGAGGAGGAGCCGCACCGGCGGGCCGCGCAGCGCGCCCTGGCGGACGACGTCACCGATCTGGTGCACTCTCCCGCCGAGCGCCAAGCCGCCACCGAGGCCGCCGCCGCCCTGTTTGGCCGGGGTGACCTGCAGGCGTTGGACGTCGGCACCTTGGCCGCCATCGCGAAAGAACTGGAAGCCGCGGAACTGCCGACGGGGGAGGAGCTGCCCAGCGTCATTGACGCCTTCGAGGCCTCCGGCATCGTGAAGACCCGGGGCGAAGCCCGCCGCGCGATCCAGGAGGGCGGGGCGTACGTCAACAACGCGAAGGTCACTGACGTCAACGCCCGCCTCACCGCGGCCGACCTACTCGCCCACCGCTACGCCATCGTCCGGCGCGGCAAGAAGACGGTAGGGGCCGTCGAAATAGTTTCCTAAGCAGCTGCGAGGATGTCGACCACGAAGACCAGCGTGGCCCCACCCGGAATCGAGCCGGAGCCGGAATCGCCGTAGCCCATGGCCGGTGGGATCACCAGCTCTACCTGGCTGCCCACCGTCTGGCCTTCCAGCCCGACCGTCCAGCCTTCGATCACCTGGTCCAGACCGAAGCTGACCGGGGCGCCCGAAGACCAAGAGCTGTCGAACGGGGTGCCGTCCCAGAGCCAGCCGCTGTACTGCACGGTGACCGTCTGATCGGCGGTGACCGCCGGGCCGTCGCCGATGAGCAGCGTGTGCACCACCAGCTCGGACGGCGGATCGCCGGCGACGGTGGTGATGGACGGCTCGCCGGAATCAGCCAGGCTGACCGCCGGGATGTCCTTGTTGACCTCCGGGTTCGGCTCGCCCCAGGCGCGCGTCTCGGTGGTGGCCGGCGTCTCGGCTTCAGTGGTCTCCGGCGGGGCGGTGGTGATGCCCAGTGCCTCCAGCACCATCACGTAGGTGACTTCCTCGTAGGCATAGGCCAGCACGATGACCGCGCCCGCCTTCTTGCCGATCAAGGCGTCGGAGACGAGATCCCCGGCGCCGCTGGGCTGGATTTGGCCGGTCTGGGTCTCGCCGCCAAACGACGAACCGGTGAGCGTGCCGCTGCTGTCGTATTCGGCGGCGCTGTAGAGGACGTAATCGCCTTCTTGGAACGCCTCGCCGGTGGTGCCATCGTTCAGCACGCAGGAAACTTCGCCGTCGACGGAAATCGGGCCGGGGAACTTCAACACCGGCACATTGTCCTCCACCTCATAGGTGAGGCCGGCCAGCGCGTCGGTGCACTCGCCGGTGGCGGGGCCCAGCAACAAGGTGTCGCCGGCGGCCGCATTCGCGGTGGAGGATGGGACATCCGACGGGGAAGCGGAGGGGCTGGCCGTGGTCGTGGACTGACAACCGACAAGGGCGACGCCCATGACAACAACAGTAAAAGCCGCGCTCGCACGGCGGATCAAAGAAATATTCACCCACTAAGTGAACCACACTTACCTGAAAAACCCACCTTCGTCCACCTGATGTCCGCGCGTAGCGAACACCCGCGCTACCGCTCCCGATGGGGTCAGACGGGTGCGACACGCCCGAGATTCACGCGATTTGACGGCTGGCGAGAGCGTGGTAATGTTGCCCGAGCACGTTGTGATGCAGCGGACAGCAGAGAGGTTCTCAGCCGGCCGGATCGCAAGTGCCGAACCACCAAATCAAGCGAAGGCTCAGGTATGGGCGCGCGCCGGTTGGTGGGGGGCCAAGCTACAACTCGGGTTGACGTCCTTGGAGTAGCGCGGTAAAGTAGACGAGTTGCCCCAAAACGGCGGCCCAAGGCCAAAGTCGAGGTGCGCATCCGAAACTTGAGAACTCAACAGCGTGTTATAAAGTCAATGCACAGACACCGGTTGGCAGGCGGTTCGCCGCAGGTTGGCCAGTGTCGACAATGACCTCCGTCTGAGTCGGTCGCAAGGCTCGGCTCGACGGTTCCTTTGATTATTGACGAGATTCAGCTAGATGGATCTTGGACAGTATCAATACTCTAAGTTGACGGTTGAACGGGGCTCACACCCCACCGGAAATTTTTCAACGGAGAGTTTGATCCTGGCTCAGGACGAACGCTGGCGGCGTGCTTAACACATGCAAGTCGAACGGTTAAAGCACCTTCGGGTGTGTATAAAGTGGCGAACGGGTGAGTAACACGTGAGCAACCTACCCCTGACTCTGGGATAACAGTTGGAAACAGCTGCTAATACCGGATACGAGCTATGAAGGCATCTTCGTAGCTGGAAAGCCCCGACGGTCAGGGATGGGCTCGCGGCCTATCAGCTTGTTGGTGAGGTAACGGCTCACCAAGGCGACGACGGGTAGCCGGCCTGAGAGGGCGACCGGCCACACTGGGACTGAGATACGGCCCAGACTCCTACGGGAGGCAGCAGTGGGGAATATTG
>JAISTQ010000054.1 GCA_031272505.1 Propionibacteriaceae bacterium | reverse complement strand
CCGTGCTGCTCAACACCACCGCCCAACCCCAACTCCGCGGCGCCACCCAAGTCGCCGGCGCCGACGAATCCGACACCAAACTCTTCAACTACCCCACCACCTACTTCGCCCTCCGCGCCGTCGCCGGGAAATAATGGTCTAGGCTGCGAGAGTTAGGCCACCAAGGATCTCCTGGAACTGCTGATCAAGGACGGCAGCAGCTTCCACGCGCATTGAGTGGCTGACGATCTGCACTAGATACTGATCAGTCCCAACGGTAACCAGACGGTGATAGCACACCGAGGTGATGTAGGGGTCTTCACCGTTCACCGTGGGGTCGAAATCGTCATCGAGGGTGCTGAGCGGCGCGAAATCCATGAATCGACAACCAGCATCCCCCGTTTCGAACTCGAACTCTTCCAACCGTTCCGGAGATTCCAGTCCGATGGCCTGCTGCGCAAGCGGAATGATCTCGTGCGCACCGGAAGCTGGAAAAACACTCAGGTAGGCCACGATGGATGGTTGAAGCGGCTCGGTGAGCATCAGCAGGGTGAGTGGGACGTCGATGGATGGACGGCATTCTTGGGCCACTGCCTTCAGTTCTTCGAACTCTGTCTGCTTATCAAAAGCTGCTTCGGATACTTCGGCCAAGGTGTTGATGGTTTCCATGAGCGCGGCATCATCAGCCGAGACATCCACCCAGAGCAATGGGCTGTACGGCACTTGCAGGCTAATCATGGAATCTCACCGTCTTCATGATCTCGTCGAAGAGAACGGTGAGGTGCTTGGAGAACTCCACCATCATCTCAGTGCCGTCATCTGCCGCGGAGAAAACCACCATCATCCAGTTGTCTGATTTGTGTGGATCACCGATGTAATACTGTACTTGGCTGCTGAACAGTTTTTGGCCAGGCTCTATCTGGACTACCTGTTGGGGATCTACTTCAAGGGTGCTCATCTCCTGGTTTAGCTCTGCCTGCACATCAAGGTCTTCATGGCAGACCCGCTTCTCTGTGCGCAGTGCGATGAGCTCATTCATCTCAATGAACTGCGCGGAGTTATCGCGGCTGGCGATGTAGGAGATGAAATTGATCGGCTTCTCGTCCTTTGGCAGTGGCAACGGCCGGAATGCAAACGAGGTGTGCGCATACGGAGCATACTCGTTCGCGACTGGCACTGCCATGTCCAGCACCCCCTGTTCCTTAGCCTTGCTCAACTGCTGCACCATTTGGCCAGTCAACTTAGTACGCATACGGGCTTTGCGATCTTTCGGCGCATCCACCACCGCCATTAGGTGGCTTGCATACCGCTTGGCCTCGTCGCTCACTTCGCCGCGCAGATCTAGACGTATCCAACCCGGAGGGAGGAAGAACTCATACGCTGACGGTTTACCATTCGGATAACTAGTCATATTCTCTACCTTCTTACTTTGGCTCCTGAACGTATATGATGCATTTTTCATTCTTTGCCGTTGTACAGGAAAGGCTATTCATAGATTTGATAGGATCCTTTAGTGCGACTTTATGTATCCCGCTCACACCTTGTTTCATTAAAAATGAATAGATTGTCGCTTTACCGCTGATGCCGTTGGAGACCAGCTTATTAGTTGTTGTATTCAATCCATTAGCTAGTTTTGTTGCAATCGCCCCCTTATCTTTCACTGAAATACCCTTTGATACAAGCGAACTCGCTACTCCCTTCCCCCATGTAGTATTAGATAAGTTTTGAGCCAGTTTATCAAACCCTGTTACCTTTGAACCATCCAAACCCTTGAATAGTTTGGCACTAGAGAAGAAGGTGAGAGCTGCTGTGACTACGAAAGACATAGTGGTGGCCACTGCTTTCTCCATTCTGTCGTAGCCGGAAGAGGCCTTGATGATCGTCACAGTAGCCTCCACCGCTTTCACAGCAGTATTCAAGACCGCCACAGTTATCAACACATCAGTTAAGACCGTCCCAAGAATGTACAAGAACGTCCCCGCCGCCGGATTAATTATCCAAATCACCACTAGGGCAAGTGCAAAAATGATTCCAAAGTCGTCAAAGAATTTGAGAATCGGCCCAATGACTTTATCCCAGATCCATTGGAGCCATTCTGGAGGATTTTCGAAGAAGTTCACGACACCATCCCACCAAGAATCTGTTACCTCACTACTTCCCTCAATTTCTTCTAGTTTCTTCATTACCTTCTGCGCGGCAGCATTTCTCTTATGCTCAGCTTCTTCAATGTCTGCCTTTGCCGCCTTGAATTTGTCGTCAGCAGTTTCGTACTGCCTCTCCCAGCTCTTGCGTTTGGATTGAGCTTCGACCTTCTCTACGGGATCCTGAGTCTCTTGAGCAATACCATCCCAATAATCGAATTGGTATTTGCAGTGGTTTCTTTCTGCCGCCGCCTTCTTTCCTTTTCCATATGCCGTTAGGGACTCAGTCTGAGATTCCTCAAGCTTATGTGCGTACATACCAAGCTCAAGTTCCGCACCATCAATACGTGACTCAATCTTTCGAATCGCTTCACGCGCCATCTCAATGTCTTCCAAAATCTTCTGGAAGCCCTCCCCCACATTTCGTTTTGGATCCATCAAGTTCTTCAGGTTCTTTCGAGCACTTCTGAGAGTCTTTGCAGACTCATGTAGCTTCTGAACCTGGCCCGCGATCTTGTCTGGATCTCCCGACACTGGATCAGAGCTGTAACCAAACTCCGACCAGTCCTTGGGTCGATTGTTTCCCATTGTCATTCACCTTCCTTTCCTGCCTCATCTAGGAGGCGTCGATTTCTGTTACGTACTCCTTTGCCGTCCTGGCCACTTGAGCCGCCACGCATTCCCATGGCACCACCCATCATCCCCATCCCCATGCCGGCCATTCCAGCCGATGACGAACTCAAAGAGTCCGAATCAGTTACCTGACTCTGTAACCCCCAGGCATCGTGTGATGGGGTTGTACTTGTTGTAACTGAAGTAGTGCCAAACAGATCTGAGCCACTGAAACTGCTGTCAGGATCGATCAGGCTGGAATCGTCAGCGAAGAGGCCGCCGCTCCCCAGGCTGCCACCTCCAAGACCGCCTCCGCCGCCACTACCACTCAAGGAACTTGAAGTAGTTGCCAAATCAGGCTCGCTTGCGGCCAGCGCCTCGCGTGCTATTGCTGCCTCACGCTCGATCATCATTTCACGTTCAGTAACTGCGTCACGGAAAGCTAGATCATCACTCTGCAGGTCGGAGGCAAGACTGTCGGTGAGCGAAACGGGCGTTGTACTCACATCTGCGGTAAAGAGATTCTCCGTATCGGCTGCTGCCTTGCTCAACTCCACTTGCAGCACCGAGCCATCACCAGTCTGCAAGTAGGCGACGATCGCGTTGGGATCCATCGGGTCTGCTTTGACTGTGACTTCTTCTGCGGTAATACCCATCGCGCTGAGCTCCAAGTTGATGCGATCCGCCAATGACAGCTCGACCGCTGGCGTACTAGCTTCTGCAGCGGCTTCAACTGCCACTTGCCTCTGAAGGTAGTTGAAAATCGCTCCAAGTGCGCCCGTTGCCACCGGTGGGGATGAAACAGGTTGTTCGAATGCCTTGTACGTTCCATCAGCGGTTTCTTCTGCATCAGTCTGCGGTAATGAGACTGTTCCCAGTGGTTTTGGCGCCCAAGGGTTGATTGGGTTTGATTCACCGACGCCAGTGCCAGTGTTCCCTCCACTAACCTCCATTGGAGCTGTTGCAGTTGCATCATCTTTTTCCTGGGAAGTGTCGGCTTCCTTTTTAGCCTTGCGAGGTCTCATCTCTGGGGGTTCTTCTCCTGGCAACCTTTTAGGACCAATTCGATCCTTTTCCTTGAGCTTGGGAGGAGTAACTGCCGGGGAATTGGGTGGAGGTATTGCGGGATTCGAATTACTAGGACCCTGTTGGTTATTCGTGCTTGGGTTGCCTTGATCCTTCTGATCCTGATTCGTTGTGTGTTGATTGTTCTCCATGGGCCGATTCGCCAAGCAACTGTTCTTGTCAAAATCCACCCATGCTTGACATTGTTCGGCGATTTCATTGCGGATTTCGTGGAGTAGATCGATGGTCCATCCGCGTCTGATCTGCCAGCTTTCAGCGAAGTGTTCAAGCCTCTGTTGCAAGTCTGCGTGCCCGACATAGCTTCCGAGAGCAGTGAACTGCCGAGTGTGGTCCTTCAAGTCGCAGAGGATGCCAGTCAGTGTGTTGCGACACCCTTCGTAGTCATCGTAGGTAACTAACAGGTCTGGGTACATGTTGACCTCCTTTCTGTTGGGCACCAGCCAACCAGAGGCGAAAAACCACTGCAATGGGGAAAAGTCCCCATCGACGTGGGGGTGGGGGCGTGAAAGGATCATGACATGAATGAAGAGACTTTTGAGTGGCCGGCCGCCGTTGGGCCTGCTGGCCAGCCCCCGCAGGGAGCCCAGCCATGGGAGTATCAGCCGCAACCGACGTCAGGCCCACAGCCGCAGGCCGTCGCGCAGCCCGCGCCGGCGTGGGGGGTTGCGCCGCAGCCACCGGCCGCCGCGCAGCCGCAGTATCAGTATGTCGGCGAGCACGTGCAGGTCGCGCGGAGGGGCATACCGATCATCCAGAACGGCACGAGCCTGATTGGCGGAGGCAACGTGACGCTGCTGGATGGCAAGAAGCGGCTGGTCGCCGAGGCTCCGCTCTCCGACGTCACCGTGAAGGTGACCAAGCTGAAGAGCACCAAGCTCACCATCGGCAACACCACCTATGCCATCGCCGTCGGGGCCGCGCTCGGCAAGGCCATGTCCGGGGATGGGGACGCCCTGAAAACCATCGTCCGCGGATTCTCGCTGCGAAAGGCCGACATGAGAGCCATCATGGAATGTACGCAAGCCGCCACCGCCCAGTTCGTCGAAATCTTCCACCAGCTAAAAGCAGCCGCGCATCCCACTCCCTCTGGCAGCTGATCCAGACAACTCTTAGACAGTGTGCGCGCACATTGGGGCTGGCTGACAGTCAGCATTTGTCGGTGCCGTATTCGCAGGGTTCGGTGTAGGGGGTGGATGACGGGGTAGGTGTGGGTTTGGGCTTGGGGAGGGCGGCGACGCGCTTGGGTTTGGAGAGTTTGGCGACGGTCTTGTAGCCGCTCTTGGTGCCGGTGGCGCGGACGGTGATCACCTGCTTCGCATCTGCGGTCTTCACCTCGTACGTTGACGCAGTCGCCCCTTTGATCTTCTTGCCGTTGCGATACCACTGGTAAGTGAGCTTCACCGGCTTTGGCTTCCAGGTGCCCGCCTTCACCTTCAACGTCGCACCCACCTTCGCCGTGCCCGTGATCTGCGGCACCGGCTTGCGCGACAGCGCCCCCCGCGTGATCTTCTTCGCATTCGAGAGCACCCTGGTGACCTTGTAATAGCTCTTGTACGCGATCACCTTCACCGTGATCTTCTTGCCCAAATCCGCGGCCTTCACCGTGTACGTCTTTCCCCACGCCTGCGCGATCGGCTTCCCATTCCGGTACCACTGATACGCGAACTCCGGCACCGGCTTCCAGGTGCCCGGCTTCGCCGTCAACTTCCGGCCCACCTTTGCCACCCCCGAAATCGACACCTTCGGCACCTTCGTGAACAGGCCGGTACCCGGAATGTACCAAGACGGCGCATCCGGCTCGTCCTGCACCACCGTGGGATTGTCGTCCGGCGCTGGGGTCGGTGTTGGGGTGGGCGTCGGCGTTGGCGTGGGCGTGGGCGTGGGCGTCGGCTCGGGGGACGCGGTGGGTGTCCACACCCACTGGGCATAGAGCGTCACGTTCGCAGCGGAAATCACCGATGACGACGCGGTGTAAACCACGCCTCCAGTGGGACTGGTCGACCATCCGGCAAACGAGTAGGTGCCACCGGCCTGCACCGGTACCCCAACTGGAGCACCCACTGCCGCCGAAGCCGCACCCTGCGTAAGCCCGGACTGCCCCGCTGGCAGATACACACCCGAGACCGAAGCTCCCGCTGGCGCGTTCACGTCGAACGCCAGCGCCCAAGTGGGCGTGGGTACCGCCGTGGGCATCCAGGACCACTGGGCATAGAGCGTCACATTCGCGGAAGAGGTGACGGTGGAAGCGGCGACAAACTCCACCGACCCGCTGGAGCTGCGCGCCCATCCGACAAACGAATAGGTGCCACCAGTCTGTACCGGCACACCGACAGGCGCGCCGATGACTGCGGAAGCCGCACCCTGCGCAATCCCAGATTGCGTCGCAGGCAGGGTGACCCCCGCCATCGAGGCACCGGCTGGCGCGTTGGCGTTGAAGGTGAGCGCCCAGGTCGACGGCGGCGGGGTGGGCGTCCACGTCCACTGGGCGTAGAGCGTCACATCGGCACTAGACGTGACGGTGGCGGAGGCCGAGTACTCCACGGCCCCGGTAGCCGTGGTTGACCAGCCCGCGAACGAGTAGGTGCCGCCCGACTTCACCGGCACCCCAGATGGCGCGCCTACCGCAGCAGACGCCGATCCTTGCGCAATCCCCGACTGTGCCGCTGGCAGGGTGACGCTGGCCACTGAGGCACCGGATGGCGTGTTCACGTCGTAGGTGAGACCCCAAGAAGCGACCGGCGGAGTGGTTGGTGAACCAGCTTTCACAATCGCCAAGGCGTAATCGGAACCGGCCGAAATGGCAGTGACGTCGTGCAGCCAACTCGGCCCACCGAGCACCGTCCCGTCGTTGTAGATCGCCCAAACCATGGCCCTCAGACTGCTTGCCTCCCTTACCGCAACCACGAAGTCACTAATATCATTGCTGGATATAGGCCATTCGTGTGTTGCGGAATCTGCACCGACTCCCCACCAAACTATCGAGCCATCAGATTTCAGTGCAGCGCTGAAAGCCGGGCCAGCACCGATTGCAACTACACCGGAGAGACCGGAAGGAACAGTTGTCTGACCAAAGTTCAAAGGGTTGGACTGGATGGGATTCGATAAACCACAAGCACCTACTTCACCATTGAATCCCAAGATCACAAGGTGTGCACCCCCCGCAGCAACATCTGAAGCAGATCCGCCTGAGAGTTGTGTAGGGCTTAGTTGCTTGGTGATAGCATCAGCAAGGCACAGTGCCCTTTGCTCATTCGATCCCCACACCCAAACCTCTCCATTGGGTTTCAAAGCAACGCTCGTGCCTGCTCCAGCTCTCACCTTGACGACACCGGCGATTCCCGTCAGTCTCTCAGGGGAAGGAGCGCTGAGAGTAGTTCCGATACCCAGTTGTCCGAAGGTATTGTCGCCCCAAGCCCAAACACTTCCATCAGATCTGACAGCTAGATAGTGATTCCAACCGACCGAAATATCCACGACGTTAGTGAGACCCGGCACCGTCTGTGCCGCCGATGGGGCGTTGATCTCCCATTGCACTACCGTGCCATTTTCACGCAGCGCCAGATTGTGGGTGTTCGCCGAGGCGATGGCGACGATGTCGGTCAAGCCATCGGGAACGGGAAGCTGAGTGCTGCCGCGAAAGGCGACGACGGAGCCAGCGGGCACGTTGGCGCTGGAGACAGGCTGCACGGCGGCCACCAGCAGGCCAGCCAGCAGCGACGTGGACAGGGCGGCGACTAGGAGTTTGCGGCAGCGTTGGGCGCTCATGGGGAATATTGTAAATGACGGGTTTCAATTGACGAAATGGGGATGTTTCCCCATGTAGAGTTCGCTTCGCTCACACGTTCTGTGTCCTCCCAAATGCCTCCGGCATGGTCGGACTGGATCCCCGAGCCTGGGGCTCGAGGATGACGGGGAAGCAAGTGGCCCCAGGGGGACCTGGGGCCACTTGCTGATGAGGTTTTACTTACTTGACCTTCTTGGTGGAGGTCTTTTGAGTCCACGGGCCAGGATAGCTGACGCCGGAGATCTTCTTGTAGGCACGTACCTTGATGGTGTACTGCTTGCCCTTTGTCAAGCCAGTAAGCGTCAAGGATGTCTTCGAAGCGCCGGTGACCGTCTTCGTCTTGAACGAAGCCGCGCCCTTCACCTTGTAGGCGACCTGGTAGCCAGTGACGCCCTCGGCGGAGGAGGACTTCTTCCAAGTGACCTTCAGGCTCTTCTTGGCCGGGGTGAGTGCGGTGATCTTGCTCTTCGCCGGCACAATCTTGAAGGTAACCGACTTGGTGCCTTCATGGGTGCCGATGCCGGAGATTACCGCGGTGCCCTTGCCGATGGCCTTGTTGGTGCCCAGCGAGGTGTAGGTGAAGTCCGTGCCTTCCACGAGCTTCACGCCGTTCACCACGATGGAACCAGGCTTCACCTGCTTGCCGGTGTAGGCGCGCCAGCCGGCCTTCACCGTGGAGGTAGCCAAGTTCACCTTGGAGGAAGGTGTCGTCGGCTCCTGCGGGGCGACCGGATCAGCGGTAACCCGCACCCTGATGGTGTGCGACTTCTGCACGCCGTTCAGCTCCGCGACAACGGTGACTTCCACCTCGCCCGTCTTCGTGGCCTTCAGCAGACCGCTGTTGGTGACGGAGGCGCCGGCGGAGTTGTTGTCCATCGGGGCGATGAGGTAGCTGAAGGTCTCCGTCCCGGTGACATCCGGGAAGATGTTGGCCTTCAACTGCACGCCCGCCTTGGCTTCGGAGAGCGTCGGGGAAGGAGTCGGGAAGTTCACCTGGAAGGTGTAATCCGTGACACTCGGCAGCGGGTAGCCGTCAGCAGCATTACCCTGCGTCATCGCCACGCCGGAGGTGATGTTCCGCGAATGCACGACTACCGGGAAGGTGGTCTGCTTCGTCTCGCCATCGGCGGTGACCTTGGCGACCACGAGGGTAGCGCCCTCCGCGATCGGGGAGACCACGCCATCGGCGGTGACCTTCGCCACGACCGGATTCTGCACCGAGTACTCCACCTTCACGGCCGGATCGGTGAGATCCCAGAAGGACTGATCGTGCTTGGTAGCCGACAGGTTGGCGTTGATCACGTTATCCGGAGTCGTCAGATAGAGCTGGACGCCATCCGGAATCGCGGTGACTACATCCACGCCCGCCTTGCGAGTGCCGGAGATGTTCAACGTGGCCGTCAAACCAGCGCCGTCAGCGGAACTCGGAGCCACCTGGATCTTCCACGCGCCGGTGTCATAGACGCGCTTCTGGCCCGCGGTATCCCAGAACCACAGATCCGACGCCTTCAGCGGGATGCTCACGGTGACGGAAGCGCCCGGCTGCAGCAGATCGGTCTTGGCATAGCCCTTCAGCTGCTTCAACGGCCGGTTCTCGCCATCCGCACCTGGGGAAATCGCATACAGCTCCACCACTTCGCGCCCGGCATAGGCACCGGTGTTGGTGACGGTGACCGAAGCGTTGATGGTGTCATTCGGCGTAACCGAAGTCTGCGAGAGGGTGAGGCCGGAATAGGCGAAGCTGGTGTAGCTCAAGCCATGGCCGAACACATAATCCGGGGCGGCGCAGCTAGCGCTCACTTTGTAATACCAGTAGGTGCGGCCGCAAATCGTGCCGTCCGGATCGGTGGTGGCCTTGTACTCGGTAGTCGTCAATGCGTAATCCGTCGACGCCGTCAACTGGTTCGGCACGTCAGAGTAGTAGGTGTAGGTGAGGCGACCAGACGGATTCGCCTGGACCGTCTTGCCCGCGCCCACGTTCACCGAGGCATTCCAGAGCACCTCAGCCACCGCATCGCCTTGGAACTGGCCGTTGTAGGTGGACCAGATGATGGCCTTCACATCGTCCTTGAACGGGGTGATGTTCATCTGGCCGACCGCCTGGATCCAGACCACGGTATTCGGATTCCACTGCGCGATCTGCTTGGCCATCTGCGCCTGGCTCTGCGGGAAGTTCACATTCGGGCGATCCTGCTCCTCATTCGAATCGCCTTCGGCGGTGCCGATATAGACGATCACGCGATCAGCAGCCTTGATCTGATTCTCCTGCGCGGTGGTGAAGCTGAGGCCGGAGCCACCGGCAGCCACACCGGTGAGGCCGAAGGAGAAGCGGATGGTGTCGGTATCGCCAGGTGCCAAGCCAAGCTGAGCCAGCGTGACGTTCAGCGGCAGATACTGCGTGGCATAGCTGGAGGCGCCGGTGATGTACTCGTTCTTGTACACCGGAACGGTGACCGGCGTATGCGAACCAGCCTGCAACGTGATCTCACCGATGGTCTTGCAACCCACAGGGGTGGACATGCAGCCAGCCGGCTCACCCGCAGCGGCGGGCAGATAGCTCGTGCCACCGTACGGGAGGCTGAGCGGGATCTGGATAGAATTCGCGCCAGCCGGAACACCAGCAGTCTGCTTGATGTCGAAATAACCGTTGAGGCTAGCGCCGTTACCGCCGAAGCAGAAGCTCACAGAACCCCACGAGAAGCAGCCATAGGTATAGCCAGCACCGTCAGCGGTTATGGTGGAGGCATTCGCCGGAGCGAAACCGATGTAAGTGTTCGTGGCATCGTAGTAGTCGATGGCGCGGTACTGGAAAGTCATCATGTCCATCGAGCCACCGATGATTGGCTTCGACGAAGAGAAGAAACCGAGATCCGCGTCGTCAATGATGGAGACGTTGCCACTGGCACCCACGAAATCGCGGACGCCCTCATAGGCCGACTTGGTGTTCAGCGTGGACTCCGGAGAATAGCCGCCATGCACAGGCTCTTCGCCGTAGTAGCCCACGATGACCGTGTTGCCGGACTTCGAGGTGAACGGCAGCACGTTGCCGTCGTTCTTGAGCAGCACCGGGGATTCCAGGCTCATCTGATGTGCGATCGCCTGGTGCTCGGCCGACTCAATCGACTTGTCGTTGTTGGCGGCGGAGACATACTGGCTGGTGCGATACGGGTTCACCGTGTCGAATTCGCCAGTCTGGAAGCGGACGGTGAAGGCGCGCACCAGCGCGACATCCCAATCCTGCTCAGTGGCCAGGCCCTGCTGCTGCGCGACCGGGAGCGTCTGCGGGTAAACGGTGGCCCAGCAGTCGACATCCGTGCCGGCCTTCAGCGACCAGGCGGCGCCTTCAGCGGCGGTGACTTGACGGCCGCCGAGCGCCTCCGGACGCCAAGCGTGGCCACCAGAGAAGCTGGCGCCCACGCCGATCACGTTGTTGGTGGCGCCGCAGTCTGAGGTGGAGAAGCCGTCAAAGCCGTACATCCGGCGCAGCAGCGTGTTGTTCACATAGATGCTGGCGGACACCGGGGTGCTGGCCTCGTAAGTGCCGGAACCCATGGAGGTGAAATCGCTCTCGACGCCGGTCTTGATGAGCGGGGCGGCAGTGTCGGTGGTGAAGGTATCCACCACGTTCACCGCGTTGTAGGACGTCATGTACGACTTCACGCCGTACTCCTGCATCGCCTTGCCGAAGTGCGCGGTGTAATACTCGTGCAGCGAGCGATCCGAGAGGTTCGAGGTGCCGTCGTGACGGTTCACCTCGGAGTTGTTGGCCAGATAGTGCTTGGTGGTGGAGACGGCCTTCAGGTAGTTGGCCTGGATGCCACCGCCGACGGTATCGGGCTTGGAGGCGTTGCCGCCCTGCAGGCCGAGCACGAACTGGCCGGCGGTCTCGCCGGCGAGGTACGGATCTTCGCCGTAGTTCTCATCGGCGCGGCCCCAGCGCGGATCACGCGCGAGGTTGATGGTCGGGGACCAATACGTCAAGCCCTTGCATTGGGTGTCCACCGAGACGGTCGGCTGGCCTTGGGCATCCAAGGTGTAGCAGTCGTTCGTCTTCACGCGCGCCTCATCGGAGATGGCGTTCGTCGCCGCCTGCACGAGATCGCGATCCCAGGTGCCGGCGATGTTCAAGCCGGTGGGGAACTCGGTGGCCAGGCCTTCACGGGCAACGCCGTGCAGCGCCTCGGACCAGTAGTTGTAGGTGCGCACACCCAAGCGCGGGATGGCCGGCGCAGCGGCACCAGAGGACCCGGTATAGAGGGTCGAGGCGAACTGCGGAGCCTTCTCTTCGAGCGTCATGCGGGATACCAAATCTGCGGCGCGGACACTGAAGGGAAGCGTTTGGTCTTGATAGGGCAATAGTGGAGCGGCGGCGGCCTGCTGGGTGGTGATCCCAGGCATGCCGGTGAACACCAAGCCAGCCGTGAGCAGGCCAGCGATGATACTCCGCCGGTAGGTAGTTGATCTCATAGAAACTCCTGGTAATTGGATGGGCTTGCACGTCTAAGTACAAGCACGGTCAGGAGATTGCCTCTTCCCTCAGTTAGCTACAACTTCGAAGCTGACCGAGGTACAACCCCCCTCGCGATGTAACCAGTTTAGTCGTCTAGAGGGAAAAGTAAAGAAATCCTGAGCGTTATTAGGTTTCCTGTCTCGTTAAATGAGATGTAAAAAGTTTCGCTAACTCCAACGACTTTTTTCACTCTTCATCATCAGGCACCGATTCGTCCAACAGCAGCAGATCCACTGGGGTGACCAGCCCGGCGGAGAGCGCGAACTCCACCAGGCGGGCGCGGCGGTTGGTGGCGTGGCCGGTGGTGCCCCCGTGCAGCCCGTCAACGCCGAGCATGTCCAGCTTGTCGCAGACGTTGTCCAGCTTGCGGTTGAAGCGGGTGCGGGCCCACCCGAGCCGCTCAGCGGCGGCCGCGTTGGTGGGGACGACGGACGAGCCAGTCCCCTCGCGGCGGAGCGCGGGCTCGGCGAGCGCCACGATCAACTGCTTCTGGCTGCGGGTGAGGGTGACCGCGCCGATGGTGGTGCTGCCGCCCTGCGAACTGATGGAGAAGCCGTACTGCCACAGCGGCACCGCGTTGTGGATCGTCATCTCGTATTCCCACGGCCCGGCGGTGAAGGAGACCATCGTCTCGTCGAACATCAGGGGGGTGCGGGCGCCGGGGGTGAGCCAGGTGTGGGCGCTGGTGTGCGGATCAGAGACGGTGACGGAGATGTGCGAGCCGGTGTTCGTCAGCCACCAGATGCCGTGCGCGAAGACGATCTCCAGCGCGCGGCGATGCAGGTACGGGTTCTCGTCGGGGACGAAATCACCCTCCCGCCCGATGTAGAAAGGGGCGTCGGACGGCACTTCCACCGACTCCCCCTCGAAAAACAACGTCAACGGAATGATCTCTTGGGCCATCACAATCCCTTCGCTTGCCTGTCTGGTAAGAGCATAGTGCTCGCGGTCTACAGATGGCTATGGGGATGTTTCCCCATATGGTCTTCGCTCACTTCGTTCGCTCAGGCAGTGTCAGATGGCGACGGTGGCGGGCCAGATGTTGATGCCTTCGGCGATGGAGTCGGGGACGGGGATGGGGGTGCCGGCGGAGTCGGCGGCGACGAGGACGGTGGTGGTGCGGGCCAGCGCCTCGCCGTCCAGCTCGATCTGGGCGACCAGGGTGAGCGAGGTGTTGCCGACGCGGGCGTAGGCGGTGCGCACCTTCAACGGCTCCTCGGCGTAAGGGATCGGGGCGAGGTATTCGGCGTCCTGGCGGACCACCAGCCACACCATCTCCGCCTCGGCCGCTTCCTCCATGCGGGTCTTGCCGTTGTCCTGCGGGTTCATCCGCACCCGCGCCTCGGCGACCATCTTGAACAGCGCCACCGGGGAGATCCGCCCGGTGGTGGTGATGTCGGTGTAGCGGAGCGCGAAATCGTACTCATAGGCCTCCGGGCCGACCCGCCAATTCGGGAAGGGAGGGAACGGATCGGTGGCCGACGTGTGCAGCTCGATGGTGGAATCGGTGACCGGCTGCTCCCCCGACACCAAGGCCGCCAGCGCGTCAATGGCGGTGCGCTCACCGGAGCGGGACTTCTCGCGGGCCACCTCCACCGAGGTGCTCACCTGCTTTTCCGTCAACACCTGGGTGCCCGTCCCATGCGGGACGATGTGGTGGGCGAACCAAGCGCGCTGCTGATCCGTCAGCGATTTACTCTCGTCCGCCTCCGCGAAGCCGAGCGTGGCGCGCACCAAGGCCACCCGCCGGGCGCCGGTCTTCATCACGAAATCCACCCGGGCGCGAAAGCCCGTCACCCCGAGCACCGACAACTCGACGGTGATCGGCGTGGTGGAGAACGGGATGGGCGCGAGGAACTGCACCTGCGCCTTCAGCACCTCCAGCTCGTTGAGCAGCTCGGTGCGGCCGCCGTCCGTCAGAAAAGCCACCCAAGCCTGCAGCGCGTACTCGGGGATGACGGCGTTGTTCACATGCCCTTGGGCATCCAGATCGACCCAGCGGATCGGGACCTGCGTCGTGAAAGACATAGCACTAGGGTAGCCCGCTTGGGCGAAAACAGTGCGCAGCGGATCAGATTATTGGGGCAGATCCACCACCGGATCGGAATCGTAGAGCGACTCCACCACCTTGGCGTAACGCTGGCTGATCACCGCGCGGCGGATCTTCATCGACGGGGTGACGCCGCCGTCGGCGACGCCAAACTCCTGGGCCAGGATCGCAAAGCGCTTCACCGTCTCCCAGTGCTCCAGCTTCGCGTTCGCGCGCTCGATGCCCGCCGCGATCGCCTTCTGGAATTCCTCCGAATCGATGATGTCCTGGAAGGTGCGCTCCCCCATGCCGTGCCGCTCGGCCCACTGCAGCACCGCCGGGCGGTCCATGGTGAGCAGCGCGGAGATGTACTTGCGGCCATCGCCGATCGCCACCACCTGCGAGACATAGGGGACGGAGGCGGCGACCACCGTCTCCACCTTGGCGGGGGCCACATACTTGCCGCCCGAGGTCTTCAGCAGATCCTTCTTGCGGTCAGTGATCACCAGGGAGCCGCTTTCGTCCAGATGGCCGATGTCGCCGGTGTGGAACCAGCCGTCGATCAAGGATTCCTTCGTCAAATCCGGGAGCTTGTGGTAGCCGCGCATCACCGCCGGGCCCTTGAGCAGGATCTCGCCGTCGTCCGCGATCTTCACCTCGGTGCCCGGCAGCGGCCAGCCGACCGTGCCGAAATGCGGATCGTTCCAATGGCCGACGGTGGAGACGGCGGTGGTCTCCGTCAAACCGTAGCCCTCGATGATGGTGATGCCCGCCGAATAGAACCAGCCCAACACCTGCGACGACAGCTTCGCCGAGCCGGACACGAAGAACTTGATGTTGCCGCCCATCTTCTCCTTCAAAGTGGAGAAGACCAGCTTGTCAGCCAGCGCGTACTGGGTGGCCAGGCGCTTCGGCAGCGGCTTGCCCGCCAGCCGGTAGGGGCGCGAATCACGGCCCACCGCGAAGGCCCAGCGGGCGATCCGGCCCTTGGCGCTCTTGCGCGGGAAGGAAAGCATGACGGCGGCGCGGACTTTCTCGAAAATCCGGGGGGCGCCGCACATCACGTCGGGTTTGACCTCGCCCAAGCCCTCCAGGATCTTGTCCACCCGGCCGTCGACGGCCGAGCAGAACCCGATGCCGAGCTGCGCGGCCACCAGATCCTTGCCGAACACATGCGAGAGCGGCAGCCACAGGTAGAGCACCGCGTTCGGGGCGATCAGCTTCAGCGTCTCGATGGAAAAGGCCTCATACACCCAGGCGCGATGCACCAGCTCCACGCCCTTGGGCATCCCGGTGGTGCCCGAGGTGTAGACCAAGGTGGCCAGCGTGTCCGCGGTGATGTCCTTTTGGGCGGCGGCGACGATCTCCGGGTTTTCCTCTAGGGCCTGCTCGCCCAACTCCAGGAACTCGTTCCAGGTGATCACCATGTCGGACTTGTTCTCGCCGTCCAGCAAGATGATCTTGCGGACCTTCTTGATCGCCTTGGTGGACTGGAACAGCTTCAAGAGCTGATCGGCGTTCTCGGCCACCGCGAAGCAGGATTCCGAATCCAGCATGATGTGGTCGAAATCCTCCCCGGCGGTGTTCGGATAGATGCTGGTGGTGGCCCCACCGGCCATGTTCACCCCAAGATCCGCCAGGATCCATTCCATCCGCGTGGAGGCGATGATCGCCACCCGCTCCTCGTATTTCAGCCCCAGGGACAGGAAGGCGGCGGCCACCTTTTTAATCAGGAAGCCGGTCTCCTGCCAATCCAAGCTGATCCATTGTTCGTCTCGATCCCGGTATTTGAAGGCGCTGGCATAGGGGGTATGGGACACCCGCCACTCGATCAACTGACCGACAGTCTCTGGCTTGCCCGCCAAAATTTCCGCAACAGTAGGCACTGGTTCTCCTCACGTCAACAGCATTCCTACTCTAGCCCCGATAGAATCAGTTTTTGGTCATTACAGCGCTAAGGAGACACATGCCCGAATTCGTGTTCGCAATGCACAACGTCCGCAAGAAGCTGGGCGACAAACTGATCCTGGACAACGTCACCTTGGCGTTCTACGAAGACGCCAAGATCGGCGTGGTCGGCCCAAACGGCATGGGCAAGTCCACCATGCTGCAGATCATGGCGGGGCTGCTCCGGCCCGACAACGGCGACGCGCTGCTGGCCAAGGACAAGACGGTCGGCATCTTGCTTCAGGAGCCGCCGCTCACCGAGGACAAGACGGTGCTGGAGAACGTCGAGGAGGCCGTCGGGGAGACGCTGGCGCTGCTGGAGCGCTTCAACGCCATCTCCGCCGAGCTGGCCGATCCGGACGCCGACTACGACACCCTGCTCGCCGAGATGGGTGAGTTGCAAGCCGAGCTGGACCACCGCGAGGCCTGGGATCTGGACGCCCAGTTGGAGCAGGCGATGGACGCGCTGCAGTGCCCGCCGGGCGACACGCCGGTCTCGGTGCTCTCCGGGGGCGAACGCCGTCGGGTGGCGCTGTGCAAGCTGCTGCTGCAGCAGCCCGACCTGCTGCTGCTGGACGAGCCGACGAACCACCTGGACGCCGCCTCCGTGGCCTGGCTGGAAGGGCACCTGAAGAACTATCCGGGCGCGGTGCTCGCCGTCACCCACGACCGCTACTTCCTGGACAACGTCGCCCAGTGGATCTGCGAGGTGGACCGCGGGCAGCTTCACCCCTACGAGGGCAATTACTCGACGTATTTGGAGACGAAGCGCTCCCGGTTGCAGATCGAAGGCAAGAAGGACGCGAAACGCGCCAAGATCCTGGCCCGCGAGCTGGAATGGGTGCGCGCGAACCCGAAGGCCCGGCAGGCCAAGAACCGGGCCCGCCTGCAACGCTACGAAGAGCTGGCCGCCGAGGCCGAGCGCTCCAAGCCCATCGATCTGGCGGAGATCAACATCCCGCCTGGCCCGCGGCTCGGCTCCGACGTGATCGAGGCGATCAAGCTCACCAAGGGCTTCGGGGATCGCACCCTGATCGAGAACCTCTCCTTCATCCTGCCGCGCGCCGGCATCGTGGGCGTGATCGGGCCCAACGGGGTGGGCAAGACCACGCTGTTCAAGATGCTGATCGGCGAAGAGCAGCCGGACGCCGGGGAGGTCAAGGTCGGCACCACGGTGAAGTTCTCCTACGTGGATCAGAACCGCTCCGGCATTGATGGCGCGAAGAACGTCTGGGAAGTCGTCTCCGACGGGCTGGACCACATCAAGGTGGCCAACTTCGAGGTGCCCTCGCGCGCCTACGTCGCCTCCTTCGGCTTCAAAGGCCCCGACCAGCAAAAGCCCGCCGGTGTGCTCTCCGGCGGCGAACGCAACCGGCTGAACCTGGCCTTGACGCTCAAGCTCGGCGGCAACGTGCTGCTGCTCGACGAGCCCACCAACGACCTAGACGTGGAGACGCTGCAGTCGCTCGAAGACGCGCTGCTGGAGTTCCCCGGCTGCGCCGTCGTCATCTCCCACGACCGCTGGTTCCTGGACCGCGTCGCCACCCACATCCTCGCCTGGGAAGGCGATGACGACAACGAAGCCAAGTGGTTCTGGTTCGAGGGCAACTACGCCGACTACGAGACCAACAAGATCTCCCGCCTCGGCGAAGAGGCCGCCCGCCCCCACCGCTCCACCCACCGCCGCCTCACCCGCGACTGATCACCACTACGGATTGTCTTTCACGCGCCTCTTGAGCTCCGCTTCAGCTCTGTAAGCCACTGTTTCGCCTCGTCATTCGCTTCTTCATTAGAGATGATTCGACCGGCTTCATAATCCGCGATGCCTTGCGCGATCATCGCCCGGACATAGTCTTGGTAGGCCGGGTCTTGGGATGACTGCTTGGTTCTCCGCTCTTCAATGTAGCGATACATCAGCTCGCGGATCACCTGTGAGGCTGGACGGTGTTCAGCTGCGGCTTCTTCCATAAAGTCGTCGCGCAGGCTCTTTTCCAGTTTCAGTGTGAAGACGGCATCCTTGGACATCTGAGCCTCCCGAGTCGGTGAAGGTACTAACGATGTCATTACCTTATCAGTACCTACGCCGTTTCGGAAGTGTAGGTCGCGGGGGTGGAGATTTCGCCGGTGATGGGGTTGACGGCGGGGGCTGCGGGAATGGCGGGGCTGGCGCCGTTGGAGCCGTTGCCATAACCATTGCCGCCGTTGCCGTGGGGCAGGTGGCCGCCGTTGTCGCCGTAGCTGCCGTTGGCTTCCCCGTTGGTGTTGGTGTCGCCGCCGTTTCCGTTGCCGTTGCGCTTGGAAAAGACGGTGGTGCCGAAGGTGAGATCGTGGCCGACGGCGCTGGCCGTCATCTCCAGGGTCTCGCGCTCGTGGTTCTCCTGATCCTTCCATTTGCGCACCCGCAGCTTGCCGGCGGCGAAGACCGGCTGCCCTTTGGCGAAGCTGGCCTTCACCGAGTTGGCCAACTGGCCAAAGCAGGAGACCCGCACCCAGAGGGTGCCGTCATCCTTCCATTCGCCCTCGCGGTACCGGCTGGGAGTGCACGCCAACGAGAACGAGGCGCAGGGGGTGTTTTCTTTGACGGTGCGAAAATCGACGCTGCCGCCGATGCGGCCCGTCATCCATACTGAAGCTTCCATGGCTTCTCCTTTCTGTCACCTGGTTAATTAGGGCTGGAGTAGCGCAAACGGTTAAGCAGTTTTTTTCTGTGGATAACTCGGGGGCGGAAAGACCGCGGCTGGGGATAATTACGCGGGCGGATCCCAAGTGGGGTTGACGGCCGAGTAGCCGACATCGGTGGCCGAGGCCGAGGGTGCGCCCCAGCCAGCCGGCAGTTGGGAGTACTCGGGTTGACGGCGGCGGGTCACCAGTGCCTTCAGCTTCTTCCAGACCGGCGGCAGGCCGAGCTTCAGGCCGCGCGGATCGGTGATGGCGAGCGCGCGCAGCCCCTGGATGCGCAGGATCAACTCCTTGGCGCGGGCCTTGGCCTCCTCGTCCATCACGCCGCGGGCCTCGGCGTCGCGGATGTACGCCAGCTCCGTCATGGTGCGCTGCATCCGCACGGTGGCCACGAAAACCCGCCAGCCGCGCAGCAGCGCGATCAGCAGCGCCCGGAAGCGGTAGCGGATCTTGGCGAAGGCCACCGGGTCGGAATCGGCCAGCCAACCCATCCGGACGTAATCCGTCAACCGGGCGTTGATCAGCTTTCCCTGCGTGAACTCCTGGCGGATCAGCGCGATCACCAGGGAGAGCAGCACCGGCAGCACCACCAGGAAATAGAGCATATAAAGCGTGTCCTCGGAGTTGATGGAGGTCTGCGAGTTGAAGAGCATGTGCAGCAAAGAGGCGAACAGATAGCCCGTCACCGGGGCCAACACCCGCACCAGCTTCGAACGGGTGCGCACCGCGATGGCGATGCCCAACCCCGTCATACAGGTGAACAGCGGATGCCCGAAGGCGGTGAACACCCCGCGCGCCCAGACGATCTGGGTGAGCGCGGATTCCGGATCGCCCACCGCGATCGTCCCCGAGGAATAGACGATCACCCGGCAGTAGTAGATGATGTTCTCGGTGAAGGCGAAGCCCGCCGCGCTCAAGCCCGCGAGCGAGATCATCGTCAGCTTCGAAACCATGCGGTAGCGCAGCAGAATCGCCAGCCAGAACAAGACGGTGGCCTTGGCGGCCTCCTCCACAAAGGGGGCGATGAAAGTGGCGGTGCGGGCGGCCGCCGCTGGATCACCGCCGGTCTGCTCCACCCCCAGCTTCACCGAAGCCCAGGTATTTATATATATAGAGACGAAGGTGGCGACGCTGATCCCCCAGCCCAGCGACAGGTACCACAGGTTCGGCCGCGCCGGGTGGAAGCGGTCGATGAGCAAGAACACCACCACCCAGAAGAGCAGCGTCCAGAAAGCCAGGCCCGCAGAAATCTTCACCGCCGAGAAGTTGAGGCCGGGCGCCACATTGTCCACCGCGTCGGCGTCGCCCATCACCATCTGGTATTGGTCGTAGAGGCAGAGCGCGAAGAGCGCGGTGGCCGCCAGCAGGATCCAAGTCCACTTGGAGCGCAGCAGCCGCAACGGCAATGGCTGTTCAGCCAAGCTGGGGACGGCAACTACACTCACCCGCGTAAGCCTACTAAATCTGGCTAAGCGGCAGCTATGAACACAGCCAACTCCCCTATGATTTAACCAACCTGCGGAAGGGGTTATTGTGCGGCGTCTTGCTCTTTTGGGCGCATTGGCGCTTGCCTTGGCTGGGTGCGGGGCCAGTCCCGAGGCCGAATATGTGGGGACGGTGGACACGCCCGTCACCACACTTTCCGCGCCCATCCTCGCCTATCCGCAGTTGGACACCGAGATCACGCTCACCGAAACGGAGGAAGACTTCGATCCCGAGGACGAGGACGCCGAGGTGGACGAGTCAATCGGCAACTCCCTGGGCGATACCGACACGTCGGCTCCAGCCGTCAACACCGACACCACCTGGTACCAGGTGGTCGAGGTGCCGGTAAAGGTCGGGCAGCAGGTGAGCGCGGGTGACGTGCTGGCGCAGCTTGACGGCCGGGCGTGGGAGTTGGCCGGGAGCGCGGGCCAGGCGCAGGCTGACGAAGCCAAAGCGCAGGTGAGCGTGCTGGCGCAGACGATCAAGGATCTGGACGAGAAACGCGACGACATCGCGGAAGGGCGGGACCAGATCGCCGACGCCAAAAAGCAGATCAAAAAGGCCGAAAAGACGCTCAAGAAAGGCAAAAAGGACCTCGCGAAATCCGAGAAAGCGCTGGCAAAGCAGCAGACCACCCTGGCCAAGAACGAAAAGACGCTGAAGAGCCAGAAAAAGCAGTTGGTGGCCGCGCTCAAGGTGCTGCCGCCCGGCCCGCAGCGCACCGCCACCGAGCAGGCGCTGGCCAAGGTGAATGCCGGGCTGAAAAAGATCGCCACCGGGAAGCAACAGCTCAAGGCCGCGCAAACCAAACTGAAGGCGGCCAAAAAGAAGCTCACCGCCGCCGAGAAGAAGCTGAAGAAGTCGAAGCGCACCGTCAAATCGAACACCGAGAAGCTGGACCAGGCCGAGGCGAAGCTGGACGACGCCCTGGTGCAGTTGGCGCAGGCGAAGACGCTGGCCAGCAAGGCGGCCGACACCCTCAGCGTGGCTCCGGAACTGTGGGCCAGCCAACGCGCCCAGCTCACCATCACCGCCAGCCAAGCGGGCACGGTGATGACGCTGCCGCAACCCGGCGACGTGCTGGCCGCCGGGGCGACGGTGGCCACCCTGCGTCCGGACCAAGACGCGCAGATCCGCGTCTGGCTGCCGCCCAGCCAGGTGCCGGAAGTCGCCGCGCTGAGCTGCATCACCACCGACTGGGGGCAGACGGCCACCGGCACGGTGCAAAGCGTGGCCCCGCAGGCTGAGTTTCCGCCGAACACCCTAGCCACCGAGGAGATCCATCTCACCCGGGCGGTCGAGGTGGTGGTGGCCAGCGCCGACGCGTTGCCGGCTGGGACGCCGGTGAAATTGGTTTTCACTTCAGCCGCCAATTGCGGCCAAAAGGAATAAAGGATGAAACATGGCAAAGCATAAAAGACCTCCGATCCCGGTGATCATCGTGGTGGTGCTGGCGTTGGTCGCCGGCGGCGTCTGGTGGTGGTGGGTGTCCACCAACCCCGGGGAGGTGGCGAAGGCCGAAGTCGGCGGGACGGTCGAGGCCACCGAATACCAGGTGGCCAGCCTGATCACCGCGCGGGTGGCCGAGGTGCTGGTCTCCGAGGGCGACACCGTCAACGCGGACGACGTGCTGGTGCAGTTGGACACCGAGGCGCTGGAGTTGCAGTTGAAGCAGGCGGAACAGGCGGTGGTCGCCGCCGAAGCGGCCGTCACCAACGCGCAGGACGACGGCTCGAAGGCGGACGTGAAGGCCGCCAAGGCGAAGGTGGAGCAGGCGAACGCCCAGGTGGAGTTGGCCAAGCTGCAGATCAGCTACGCCAGCGTGAAGGCTCCGGCGGCGGGCGTGGTCTCCGAGGTGATCGCCACCGTGGGCCAGGCGGCCGCCCCCGGCAGGAACCTGCTCACCATCCTGGACACCTCCGATCTGTTCGTGCGCGGCTATGTGCCGGAGACCGAGATCGGCAACATCAAGCTGGGCCAGAGCGTGCAGATCCAGCCGGATTCCGGCGACGCGGTGGCCGCGGAGATCGAGTACATCTCCGACACCGCCGAGTTCACCCCGAACACCGTGCAGACCCAGGACCAACGTACCAAGCTGGTCTATCAGGTCCGCTTCCGCATTGAGGCCGCCTATGCCGCGTCCGGCAGCCTGAAGCCCGGTATGCCCGTCAGCATTTCCTTCGAGTAGCCGCCCCATGGATCAGCTCGCCATCGCCAGCACCGACCGCCCGTTGGTAAAACACTTCCGGGCGGTGGTCGCGGTGGCCGGAATCAGCCTGGAAGTAAGCCCGGGCACGGTGTTTGGGCTGGTGGGCCCGGACGGCGCCGGGAAATCCACCCTGATCCGGATGCTGGCCACGGTGCTCGCCCCGGATTCCGGCGACGCGCTGATCTTCGGCAACTCGCTGGTGCGCGACACCGAAGAGGTCAGCGCCCGGATGGGCTACATGCCGCAGCGCTTTTCGATGTATCCCGATCTCACCATCACCGAGAACGTCAACTTCTTCGCCCGGCTGCGCGGGGTGAAAAAGGCGGAGCGGAAGGAACGCTCGGCGAAACTCTTGGAGCAGATGGGGTTGACGCCGTTCGCGAAGCGTTTCGCGGCCCGGCTCTCCGGCGGTATGAAGCAGAAGCTGATGCTCGCCTCGGTGCTGATGCACGAGCCGGATCTGCTGCTGCTGGACGAGCCGACCACCGGCGTCGATCCGGTCTCCCGCCGGGAGTTCTGGGAGGTGATCGCCCGGCTGCGCGCCGACGGCAAGACGATTGTGGTGGCCACCCCGTATATGGACGAGGCCGAGCGCTGCGACCAACTGGCTTTCATCGACGCGGGCCGGATCACCCGGCAAGGCACGCCCGCCGAAATCAAGGCGATGGTGGAGGGGACGCTGCTCAGCGTGCTCACCACCGATCCGCACGAGACGGCCACCGTGCTGCGCGACGCCCGGATTGCAGGCGTGAGCTCCGGGCACATCTTCGGCGACGAGGTGCGCATCCTCGCCAAGGATTCGGCGCTGGCCGGCGAGCGGGTGCGCGAGGCGCTGCACCAGGCGGGGATACCCTACGAGCTCAACGCGATCAACATGGACATGGAATCGGCATTCGCCGTGCTCGCCGAGACGGCCCCGGTTCAGGAGGCCGCCGATGCTTAACCGAATCTTGGCGATCACCGGGAAGGAGTTCCTGCACTTGTGGCGGGATCCCCGGATGCTGGCCGCGGTGCTGCTGATGCCGGTGCTGATGCTGCTGCTCTTCGCCTACGCGATCAGCTTCGACATCCGCAACGTCCCCACCGGGATCGTGGACATGGACAACACCCCGACCAGCCGCGAATACGCGCAAGCCTTCGACGCCTCCGACCTGTTCAACGTCAGCTATCGGGCCGACACCATCTCCGGGGTGGACGCCGTCATCGACGAGGGGCGGGTCTCCATCGTGCTGGTCATCCCGAAGGGATTTGGCAAGGATCTGCTCGCTGGTTTGACGGCGGAAGTCGGCGTCTATGTGGACGGCTCGGAGCCGAACTCGGGCCGGGTCTCGCGCGCTGCCGCGCTGGCGCTCACCACCCAATACAACCGCGAGTTGGCCGTCCGTTGGGCCGATCTGAACGGGGTGGACATTTCCGCGGTAGGCGGGCTGGAGCCTTTGATGCGCACCTGGTACAACCCGGAGCTGAAGAGTTCCGACTACCTGATCCCCGGCCTTTTGGTGGTGATCATGATGATCGTCACCGTGCAGCAGACGTCGGTCTCGCTGGTCCGCGAGCGCGCCCAGGGCACCCAAGATCAGATCACCGTGTCCGCCACCCGGCCCACCGAGCTGCTGCTCGGCAAACTGCTGCCGTGGTCGATTCTGGCGCTCACCGAAGTGGGCATCATCACCTTGGTGTCGAAGTGGCTGTTCAACATCCCGCTGCGCGGCAACCTGTTCGCGTTCGCCCTCGGCACCTTCATCTTCGTGGTCTGCGGGTTGGCGTTGGGGATGCTGATCTCGTCATTCTGCAACACCTTGGAGTCGGCGAACATGATGGCGATTGTGGTGGCGTTCCTGCCGTCATTCCTGCTCTCGGGCTTCGTGTTCGCGCTCGAACAGCTACCCGAGTGGATCCAGTGGCTCTCCTGCGCGCTGCCGGTGCGTTTCATGGTGGAACTCACCCGTGACGTCTTCTTGAAAGGGGCCGGTTTCGCCGAGGTGCTGCCGGAGATGAGCTTCATGCTGATCTTCGCGGTGCTGGCGATCACCTTGGCCGCGCATTTCTACCGAAGGAGGCTGCGGTGAGCTGGGTGAGAGTACGGCTGCTGATCTGGAAGGAATTCCTGCAGTTGGCCCGCGATCCGATCCTGTTGCGGATGCTGATCATCATGCCGATCGCGCAGTTGCTGCTGCTCGGCTACGTGGTGAGCGCGGACATCAAGGACATTTCGATGGCGGTGGTCGATCTGGATCACAGCCCGGTCTCGCGCACCTTGACGCAATCCTTCTCCGCCTCCGGTTTCTTCGAGATCAAGGAGCAGTTGGCCACCGAGAGCGACATCCAGCCGCTGCTGGACGACGGGAAAGCCCTGATCGCGGTGGTGATCGCCAAAGGGACGGGCGCGGAAGTGGACGCCGGACGGGTGGCCCCAATCGCAATCGTGGTGGACGGCTCGAACGCGCAGGTCTCCACGGTGGCCTCCTCGTATGCCGCGCAGATCGTACAGGCGTACAACGCGCAACTCGCCTCGTCCTACGGGTCAGTGGGCGGCGTCCCGCAGATTGACGCGAAAGTGCGGGTAGTGGCGAATCCCACTTTGGCTACCGTGAACGCCATGATTCCGGGCTTGGTCTCGCTGATCATGATGCTCTCGCTGATGGTGGTGATGAGCATGGCGGTGGTGCGCGAACGCGAATCGGGCACCTTGGAGCAGATGTTCGTCACCCCGATCCTGCCCGGCGAGTATCTGGCCGGCAAGGTGGTGCCCTATGCGTTGATCGCCACCGCGCAGGCGCTGTTCATCGGGGTGCTCGGCTCCTGGTGGTTCGGGGTGCCGTTCGTGGGCAACGCGCTGGTGCTGATGGTGGGGCTGCTCTTGTTCCTGCTGGTCTGCATCGGGCTCGGGCTGCTGATCTCGCTGATCTCGTCCAACCGGCAACAGGCGCAGCAGGCGGTGGTCTTCACCCTGATCCCCTCCATCGTGCTTTCGGGCTGGGTGTTCCCCATCGACTCCATGCCGCCCACCCTCTCCTGGGTCTCCCAACTGCTGCCGCTCACCCACATGATTGAAATCCTGCGCTCCACCTTCATGAAGGCCACCGACTTCATCGACATGGCCGTCCCCTTGCTCGCCCTGACCACCTTCGCCGTCATCTTCTTCACCTCCGCCATCTTCGCCACCCACCGCAGATTGCGAGAAATGTAATGACCGAAGCGAACGCCATCAGCATCCAGAACCTCACCAAGCGGTTCGGACACTTCACCGCGGTGGACCACCTCTCCCTGGAGGTGCCGGTGGGCCAGGTCTTTGGCTTCCTGGGCGCGAACGGGTCGGGCAAGACCACCACCATCCGGATGCTGACCGGCTCGCTCACCCCGTCATCGGGCAAGGCCTACGTGCTGGGCGCCAACGTGGCCAAGCGGGTGGCCGAGGTGCGCCGCCGGATCGGCTACATGAGCCAGAAATTCTCCCTCTTCGAGGACATGACGGTGGAGGAGAACCTGCGCTTCTACGGGGGCGTCTACAACCTGGACCCGGACGAGTTCGCCGCCCGGCGCGAATACATCCTCGACATGGCCGATCTGCGCGGCCGGGAATCGGAGTTGACGGCGAATCTCTCCGTCGGCTGGCGGCAGCGGCTCGCCCTCGGCGCGGCCACCATCCACTCCCCCGAGCTGCTTTTTCTCGACGAGCCGACCTCCGGCGTCGATCCGCTCGCCCGGCGCCGCTTCTGGGATCTGCTCTACGAGTTGGCGAAGACCGGGGTGACGCTCTTCGTCACCACCCATTACATGGACGAGGCCTCCCACTGCAACCGGCTCGCCTTCATCAACTCGGGCCGCCTCGTCGCCGAAGGGACGCCCAACGAACTGCGCGCCCAACACAACGGCGCCACCCTCGAAGAGATCTTCACTAAATTGTCCACAAATTGACCTCGCTTCGCTCGGGCGCTCTTTGTTCGCTCCAAGTAGCTTCGGTACGTCGCGAACTGGATTCCCGGGCTACGCCCGAGAATGACGGGTGGAGTACTCCACGATGACGGCGGCGTGGTCGGAGAGGCGGGCCTCGTAGCTGGGCTCTTTGATGGTGCCGCCGCTGGTAGCGCGGGCCGCCCAGCCGGGCGTGGCCAGGTGGTAGTCGATGCGCCAGCCGGCGTCCGAGGTGAAGGCCCGGCCGCGCCAACTCCACCATGAGTAGGGGCCGTCCTCGCCGGGATGCAATTGCCGCACCACGTCGACCAGGCCGACGCCCAGCAACTCGCCGAACCACGCGCGCTCCTCGGGCAGGAAGCCGTCCGTCTCCTGGTTGGAGCGCCAGTTCTTCAAATCCGCCTCGGTGTGCGCGATGTTCATATCCCCCATCAGCAGATACTCACGCCCGGCGGCCTGTTGATCCGCGATATGCTCGCGCACATACTCCTTGAAGGCGGCCATGAACGCCATCTTCCGGTGATAGCGCTCCAGATGGTCCTCGGTGCCCACCGCCGGCGAGCCCCCCTTGGGCAGATACAGGCAGGCAATCGTCAATCCGTCAAAATCCGTCTCCAGGTAGCGGCCCTGCGGATCGTCTTTGTACCCAAAGCCTTCGCGCACCGCGCTCGGCTCGATCTTGCTGAGCACCATCACCCCGTTGCGCCCCGGCTGATTCCCTTGGAAATACTCGCTATGCCAGCCACCGAAGACGTCGGGAAGCTCCGCCACCGGGCAACGCACCTCCTGCAGCACCAGCACGTCCAACCCGGCCTGCGCCAGCCACGGCTCAAACCCCCGGCGCACGCACGCCCGTATCCCGTTCACGTTGAAAGTCCCGATCCGCATAGGTCAATTATCGGCCAACCTTTTGTCATATCCGCCCACCTCTGGTAAAGTCGCGTTGCTACGGCGGGTTGCCCGAGCGGCCAATGGGAGCAGACTGTAAATCTGTCGGTGTATGCCTTCGGTGGTTCGAATCCATCACCCGCCACGTGATTCAGGATGACCCTGCTCGTGAAAACGAGCCGGGTCATCTTTCGTAATACGCGGGGGACGACCCCCGCGGACCCCCGGTGCCCTCCGGGCGGAGGTGGAATTATTCTCATTTTGGAGGGGGTGTGGTGCACGGATTGGCAGGGTTGATAACGATTTGGGAAACGCCCGTCCAAAGCATGGAACGGCTTGCGGGGCTGGAGTACTATTGCAAACCGTGTCCACCACACCGAGTACACCGCAGTACTGCCGAAAGCTACTACCTTGAACAAGATCAATATTGACCATGTGGTCATCCGTCTCGCCGGTGATTCGGGGGACGGAATGCAGTTGGCTGGCAACCGCCTCACCCACGAGGTGGCGCTGGCCGGGAACGAGTTCTCCATCCTGCCGAACTATCCGGCGGAAATCCGCGCCCCGCAGGGCACGGTGGCTGGCGTCTCCTCGTATCAGATCCACTTCGCCGATTTCCATACTTTCACGCCCGGCGACACGCTCGACGTGCTGGTCGTCATGAACCCGGCGGCCTTGAAGGCGAACATCGGCGATCTGGAGGACGGCGGCCTGTTGATCTGCGACGCCGACGAGTTCACCTCCCGTTCGCTCTCCAAAGCGGGCTATGCGAGCGATCCGCTCACCGACGGCTCCCTGGAGCGCTTCCAGCTCTTCGCGCTGCCGTTGACGAAGCGCACCACCGAGGCGGCCGCCCCGTTCGGGCTCTCCCGCAAGGACGCCGCCCGCACCAAGAATTTCTACGCGCTGGGGCTGCTCAGCTGGCTCTATGACCGCCCGGTCCAGCCGACCCGCGATTTCATCGAAGGCAAGTTCGCCGACCGGGAGTCCATCCGGGACGCGAACCTGGCGGCCTTCAACGCCGGCTACAACTTCGGCGAGACAGCCGAGCTATTCCCGAACCGCTTCTCCATCCCGTCGTCAAATCCGACGGCCGGCACCTACCGGCAGATTTCCGGCAACCGGGCCATCGCCTGGGGCTTGATGGCGGCAGCCGCCAAGGCCGGGATGCAGCTCTTCCTGGGCGCCTACCCGATCACCCCGGCCTCCGACGTGCTCCACTATCTGGCGGCGGCGAAGAGCCAAGGCGTGCTCACCTTCCAGGCCGAGGACGAGATCGCGGCGGCGGGCGTGGCGTTGGGGGCCAGCTTCGCGGGCTGCCTGGGCGCCACCGTCACCTCCGGCCCCGGCCTCGATCTGAAGACGGAGACGCTCGGCTTGGCGGTGATGCTGGAGCTGCCGCTGGTGGTCGTGGACGTGCAGCGCGGCGGCCCGTCGACCGGCCTGCCCACCAAGACCGAACAATCCGATCTACTCTCCGCGATCTTCGGGCGGCACGGGGAGGCGCCGATGCCGGTGATCGCCCCGCTCACCCCGTCAGACTGCTTCGACGCCACCTACGAGGCGGCCGAGATGGCGATCAAATACCGCACCCCGGTGATGGTGCTCTCCGACAGCTACCTCGCCAACGGGGCGGAGCCGTGGCGGATCCCGGTGCTCACCGAGCTGCCCGCCATCGAGCCGCACTTCACCACCGCGCCGAACGGCCCCGACGGCACCTACCTGCCCTACCTGCGTGACGAAAACCTCGCCCGCGCCTGGGCGCTGCCGGGCACTGACGGCCTGCAGCACCGCGTCGGCGGCCTGGAGAAGGGCGAGACCACGGGCAACGTCTCCTACACCCCCGAAAACCACGAAAAAATGACCCACATCCGGCAGCAGAAGGTCGAGAAGGTGGCTGACGACTACGCCCCCCTGAAGGTGGATGATCCGGGCGGCCGGGCCAAAGTGCTGGTGCTCGGCTGGGGCTCCAGCTACGGGGCCATTGAGGCGGCCGCGCTGAAGCTGCGCCGCAAAGGCAAGGACGTGGCCACGCTGGTGCTCCGCAATGTCTTCCCGCTCCCGCATGATCTCGGCGACATCCTGAAGCGCTACGAAAAAGTGGTCATCCCAGAGTTGAATCTCGGCCAGCTGAACCTGCTGATCCGCTCGACGTACCTGATCGACACCATCAGCTATCACCAGATGCGCGGCTTGCCGATGGCCCAAAGCGAGCTGGCCGCATTCCTCAAGCCGATCATCGAGGAGGTGTCGAAATGAGCGAAGCCACGGATTTCCACGGGCTTGATCATGTGCCCCACGTCGAAAAGCCCTACCAGCGCGCGGATTTCGTCTCCAACCAAGAGGTGAAATGGTGCCCCGGCTGCGGCGATTACGCCATCCTCTCCACCTTCCAGGGCATCCTGCCCGAGCTGGAGATCAAGCAGGAGAACATCGTGATCGTCTCCGGCATCGGCTGCTCCTCGCGTTTCCCCTACTACCTGGACACCTACGGGATGCACACTATCCACGGGCGGGCGCCGGCGATCGCTTCCGGCATCGCGGTCTCCCGGCCGGATCTGGCGGTTTGGGTGGTCACCGGTGACGGCGACGCGCTCTCGATTGGCGGCAACCACCTGATCCACGCGCTGCGCCGCAACGTGAACATCACCATCATGCTGTTCAACAACCGCATCTACGGCTTGACGAAAGGCCAGTACTCCCCCACTTCGGAGCTGGGCAAGGTGACGAAATCGTCCCCGAAGGGCACGGTGGAGGTGCCGTTCAACGCGGTGTCGCTGGCGCTCGGCGCGGAGGCCTCCTTCGTGGCCCGCACCATCGATTCGAATCGCGCCCACCTCACCGAGACGCTCACCCGCGCGGTGCAGACGCCCGGCGCCGCCCTGGTGGAGATCTATCAGAACTGCCAGATCTACAACACCGGCGCTTTTGACGCGCTCAAGGGCCCGGAGGCGAACCTGATCGAGTTGCGCCACGGCGAGCCGATCATCTTCGGCCCGGATGGCTCGCTCGGCGTGGTGCGCGGCAAGGATGGCTCCCTGGGTGTGGCGCGGGTCACCGACGTGGGCAAGAAGAAGGTCGTCGTCCACGACGCTTACCGCGAAGATCCGTCGCTGGCCTTCGAGCTTTCCCGGCTCACCGACATCGGGGTGCTGCGGCAAGCCACCATCGGCGTCTTCCGCGACGTCGCCCGTCCCACCTATGACGAGCAGGTCCGCGACCAGACGGCGGGCACCGTCTCCTCACTGGATTCGCTGCAGGAGTACATTACCGGTCGCGACACCTGGACGGTGTCGTAGACTGAGCGGGTGACTGCTTACGATTTAGATCCCGCCATCCGCCCGCAGGACGACCTGTTCCGCCACGTCAACGGAAAGTGGCTGGCCACCGCCGAGATCGCGCCGGATCGCGCTTCGGCTGGCATCTTCGTGAAACTCTCGGATGATTCCGAGGCGGCGATCAAGGAGATCGTCACCTCGCTCTCGGGCTCGGAGCCGGGCTCGGAGGCCGCCAAGGTGGAAGACCTCTACGCCTCCTTCATGGACACCGAACGGGTGGCCGCGCTGGGCTTGGCCCCGCTGCAGCCGCTGTTGGACGAAATCGACGCCATCACCTCCATCGAAGAATTGCTCGCCTACTTTGGCCGGTCGATCCGCCGGGGCACCGGCTCCCCGATGGCGATGGATGTGGAATCCGATCCGGCTGATCCGTCCACCTACATCCTCTTCCTGGAGCAATCCGGCATCGGCCTGCCCGACGAGGAGTACTACCGGCTGGAGCAGCACGCCGAGATCCTCGCCGAATACCGCCACCACGTCGCCACCATGATTGCCACCGCCGCCGAGCCGATCATCGCCTTGGAGACGCAGGTGGCCGCAAACCACTGGGACAAAGTCACCACCCGCGACATGCGCAAAATGTACAACCCGATGACGTTCGCAGACCTCGTCGAATCCTGCGGCGGGTTCGATTGGTCGCCGCTGTTCGAAGCTGCCGGGGTGCCTTTGGAGGGCGTTTTCGTCAACGCGATGCCGTCCTATTTCACCGCGTTGGCCGGGCTGCTCACCGCCGCGCGTTTGGACGAGTGGAAGCTCTGGGCGCGCTGGGCGGCCACCTCGGGGTTGGCCTCGCTGCTGCCCGACGAACTGGTCAACGAGCAATTCCGCTTCTATGGCACGGTGCTGAACGGCACCCCGGAGATCAAGCCGCGTTGGAAGCGCGGGGTGGCGCTGGTCGAGGACACCCTCGGCGAGGCCGTCGGCAAGCTCTATGTGGCCAAGCACTTCCCGCCGGACGCGAAAGCCCGGATGGACGCGCTGGTCGCCAACCTCATCGAGGCCTACCGCATCTCGATCACCGAGCTGGATTGGATGGGCGCGGAAACGAAGGCGGAGGCGCTGCGCAAGCTGGAGCAGTTCACCCCGAAGATCGGCTACCCGGATCGCTGGTTCGACTACACCGGGCTGGAAATCAAGCGTGACGACCTGGTCGGCAACGCGCTGCGGGCCTCCGAGTTCTTCTGGGCGGACGAGCTGAGCAAACTGGGCCAGCCGATCCGCAAGTGGGAGTGGCTGATGACCCCGCAGACCGTCAACGCCTACTACCATCCGCTGCGCAACGAGATCGTCTTCCCGGCGGCGATCCTGCAGCCGCCTTTCTTCGATGTGACGGCCGCAGACGCCGAAAACTACGGCTCCATCGGCGCGATCATCGGCCATGAGATCGGCCACGGGTTTGACGATCAAGGCTCCACCTTCGACGGCACCGGCGCGCTGCGCGACTGGTGGACGCCCGCCGACCGGGAGGCCTTCGAAGCGCGCACCGCCGCGTTGGTGGGCCAATATGACGCGCTCGCCCCCGCCCAACTGCCCGACACCCACGTGAACGGCGAACTCACCCTGGGCGAGAACATCGGCGACCTCGGCGGCCTCGGCATCGCCTATCTAGCCTGGCAGCTCGCCGACGGCAACCCCAGCGTCTCCGCCCAGCAGCTTTTCTTCTACGCCTGGGCGCTCTCCTGGCAGTGCAAGCGCCGCGACGAGGCGTTGGCCACCCAGATCGCCACCGATCCGCACTCCCCCGACGAATTCCGCTGCAACCAGGTGGTGCGGAACCTCGACGCCTTCTATGCCGCCTTCGCCTTGACGGAATCCGACGCGCTCTGGCTGCCGGCCGAGCAGCGGGTGAAGATCTGGTAACCGCCCAGCCGTAACAATCTGGGGTTACCATTGCTCTCATGAGTCATCCGACGTCTCCGAAGCCCACCCTCTCGCGCGGGAGTTGGCGGGAGACTTCGCGCGTCTCCAGGATCTTGGAGCGGGAGACGACTTCGGGGCTGCTGCTGCTGGGCGCGGCGGTGATCGCGATGACCATCGCCAACGTCTGGCCCGACTTCTACTTCGGGGTGCGCGATTTCCACCTGATCGAATGGGATCTGCTCGGGCTGAAGCTGCACCTGACGGTCGGCGAGTTCGCCGCTGACGGGCTGCTGGCCATCTTCTTCTTCCTGGTCGGCCTGGAGCTCAAACGCGAGTTCGTCGCCGGAGACCTACACGATCCGCGCACCGCCATCGTCCCGATTGTGGCGGCTTTCGGCGGGGTGGCCGGGCCCGCGATCATCTATATCGCGATCAACTGGAATGACGCGGCGGCCTTGCGCGGCTGGGCCGTCCCGGTGGCCACCGACATCGCTTTCGCGGTGGGGGTGCTGGCCGTGATCGGCTCCCACCTGCCCGCGGCGATGCGCACCTTCCTGCTCACTTTGGCCGTCACCGACGATCTGATCGGCATCGCCATCATCGCCATCGCCTACGCCACCGATCTGCATCTGGGCTTCCTCGGCCTCTCGCTGATTCCGATGGCCGGGTTCTGCTTGCTGGTGCAGTTCGGGAGGCAGTTCATCCGGCGCTACCGCGTCCTTTCCACGATTGTTTTGACGATCCTGGCCGTCATCACTTGGGCGCTCTTCTTCAACTCCGGCATCCACGCCACCATCTCCGGCGTGGTGCTCGGCTTCCTGGTGCCGGTCGGCTCCAACGGCCAAGGCGCCGGGCTGGCGCAATCCATGGAAGACAAGGTGCGTCCGATCTCCGCCGGGTTTGCGGCCCCGGTGTTCGCCTTCTTCACCGCCGGAGTGGCCTTCGGCGGCTGGGAGCACCTGCAGAGTTCATTGACGTCCACCATCGGCCTGGGCATCATCATCGGCCTGCCGGTGGGCAAGGCGATCGGCATCTTTGGCTCGACGTGGCTGGTCACCCGGCTGCGCAACGCCAACCTCGATCCGGACATCAAGTGGATTGACGTGTTCGGCCTGGCCGTGGTGGGCGGAGTCGGGTTCACGGTGGCGCTGCTGGTCAACCAGATCAGCTTCGAGGCGCTCCACCCGGACTACGAGGACATCGGCAAAGTGGCGGTGATCACCGCCTCGGTGCTCTCCGCGCTGATCGGCGGCGCCATCCTGGCCTCCCGGAATCGCCACTATCGCGACATCGCCTCCCGGGAGGCGGTGGACGCCAACCTGGACGGCATCCCGGACGTCTTCACCGACGATTCCGACGACTAAGAGTGATTCTTAGGGATTGATCCCCACGTAGCCCACCTTCTCGATCAGAGCTTGCCCCTCGTCGGAGACCAGCCAATCGATGAGTTTTTGGGTGTTGGCGTTGGTGGTTCCCGCGGTGATCGCATAGAAGGGCACCGTCAGCGGGTAAGTGCCGTTGGCGATCATCGCCGTATCGGGCGCCACGCCGTCCATCTTCAGCAGCTTGAGCTGCGGGTTGTCGTGCATGTGTTCGAGATACCAGCGGAAGGAGTAGCCGACCGCGCCGTAGTAGTTGCGGTAGTCGGCCACCTTGTTGGCCATCCCGGCCATCGCCACCTCGATGCGTTCCCGTGGTGCCGGCATCATCTGCTCGCCCTGCATCACCGCGGAGAGCATGATTGTCTGCGAGCCGGAGCCCGCCTCCCGCTGGAACGCCTGGATCTCCATATCCTGGCCGCCGAGCTGGTTCCAGTTGGTGAGCTTGCCGGTGTAGATGTCGCGGGCCTGCGCGACGGTGAGCGAATCGACGAGATTGCCGGAGTTGACGAAGAAGACGAACGCCTCCTGGCCGATCGGCGTCAAGGTGAGCTGCTTGCCCGCGGCTTCGGCCGCCGCCGCCTGCTCCGCCGAGGGCGCGAAGGTGAAGATCACGTCCACTTTGCCGTCAATCAAATACTCGAAGGCATATGGGGTGGTGCGGCAAATCACGAAATTGTCGGTGAAAGCCCGCAGCGCGTTCGCTTCGGTGGACGGCGGCACGTAGGTGGCGTTCGCGACCGCCGAATACACCGGATAGAAGGCCGTCGCCCCGTCCAGGACCGGGAAATCGCTGGTGATCTGCAAGCTGGCGGGGGTGTCCGGCTGGACGATCTTCGATTGGGGGTAGCCGAACGGACGGTATTCGTCGATCAGCAGGCTGTCGGTGACTTTGTCCACCGTTTCGTCGTCTTCCAGCACCACGCCCTGCACCGCCGGGGACATCACATAGACGACCGCCCCCGTCAGCACCGCCGCGATCAAGGCCGTCCACAGCCAGCCGATCCGCTTGCGGAACTCGGCCGCACGAAGCAGGTTGGCGATGATATAGGCGAGCGCGGAGACCGCGAAGTAGGTGCCGATCAGGATCGGCCAAGCGGATTCGGTGCCAGTTAACGCCAGGAAGAAACTGGCGGGCAGCCACGGGACCGAGATCCAAGCGGTGTAGCTGAACGCTTCCGAGCCCGCGCCGATGAGCCAGGCGGGCACCAGGTAGGACACGATGAACCAGGCGCAGGAGATGGTGAGCGGGGCCAGCCGGGCGAACCAGGTGTCGGGCTGCGGATACCTCCCTCCCCAAAACGCCCAAAAGAGGCCCGCCACCAGCGCGATGGGCACCACATAGCAGATGGTGACGGCTGGCTGCGAATTGGCGACGAGCACCGCCAAAGAGCCCGCCATTGCGGCGCCCAAGGGCAGCACCAAAAAGGCGAACAGCGTCGTCAATACGTAATACCGGGCCCGTGACGGAACGTCGCGCGGGCCCTCGGTTGTGGGTGGGGCGAACTCACTCATTGGAAAACTCCTCTTCCAAACATGCCGCAATCCCGAGCAGCAACTCATCGGCCCCCCAGTGGGCTCCGAGCATCACCCCGATGGGGAGGGTCACCCCATCGATCCTGGTAGTGTGCAGCGGAAGCGAAATGGCCGGAAGTCCGCATAAATTATATAACGACGTCCAAGGCGTGAATCGGGTCTGCGCGGCGAAGTCGGCCGCCGGGTCGGTGTCATCGCGCAGCGCTTCGGGCTGGACGGGCGGCTGGGCCAGCGTCGGGGTGAGGATGACGTCGAAGCTCTCCCACGCGGTGTGCACGTCGCGGGCGGTCTGCTGGGCGGCGCCCCAGGCTTGCATCAGCTCCAGCCCGGAATACTTGCGGCCTTCGTCGCGGAGCCAGCGGGTGAGCGGACGGATCTGTTCCTCCTGCGCGGGCGTGAGCGGCTCGGCGAGCGCCCCCACCGCCCAGAGCGCCGCGAAGGCGTCCCACTGCTCGACGGGGAACGGCACCGGGGCGTCGGTGACCTCGCAACCCAACTCCTCCAACCTGATGGCGGTGATCGTCACCGCGTCCAAACAGTCCGGATGGACCGGGGCTTCGGCGATGATCGGCTGTGTCAACACGCCGACCCGCCGCGGACGGGCCAGGGAGCGCGTTTGGCTGCCCTGGATGGTGTCACCGCGGCCGCGCTGGCGGCTCAGCACCGCGAAGGCGGCCTGCGTGTCTTTGACTGTCCGGGTCAGCACCCCGTCGGTGGTGAACGCCGGACCGGGCAGGTTCATGCCGTTGGGAACTCTCCCGCGCGAGGCCTTCAGCCCCACCAGGCCACAGCAGGAGGCCGGAATCCGGATCGAGCCGCCGCCGTCCGAACCATGCGCGATGGGGACGATCTGGCTCGCCACCGCCACCGCCGCTCCCCCGGAGGAGCCGCCCGCGGTGCGGCTTGGATCGTAAGGGGTGCGCGCGGGTGGGGCGATCGCCGGATCGGGCTCGGTGTAGCACGGCAGCCCGAACTCCGGGGTGTTGGTCTTGCCCACCATCAGCGTGCCCGCCGCGCGCAGCCAGCCGACGATGTCGTCATCCACTTCGGCCACTTCCCCCAGATGCGCGATGCTGCCGCGCTGGTAGGGCAGGCCGGCCACCGGCGTCAAGTCTTTGATCGGGCAGGGCACCCCCAGGAAGGGGGCTTGCTGTGCGTCCGGGGCCGCGCCGCGCGCCAACTGCCGGTCGATCTCGTCAGCCTGGGCAAGCGCCAGATCGGGAGCCAGTACCGTAAACGCGCCGAGTTGCGAGCTAGCCGCCTCCGCCCGGCGCAGCGTGTGCTCGGCCACCTCCCGAGCGGAGACTTCCCGCTTCCGCACTGCTTGGGCGAGATCCACGGCACCCAACTCATGCAAGTCCATGTTCCAATCATGCCACCTAGAGTTGACGCATAATTCGCTTCCACGCTACGAACCCGCCTTCTGAATCAACTCTTACTCTAGGATTTGAATCATGAACGAACGTTTACGCAAACTGCACCAAGCTGGCGTCTCCATCTGGCTGGACGATCTCTCCCGCGAGCTGCTCCGCTCCGGCAAGCTGGCCGAGCTGATCAACGAAGATTCAGTCACCGGCGTCACCACCAACCCCACGATTTTCGCGGCCGCCTTCCAAGACTTGAGCGTCTATGGGGACGAGTTGGCCGCCCTGAAAGGCGTGCCGATCCCCGAGGTGATCCGGCGGCTGATGAGCGTGGACGTGAAGGCGGCCTGCCAGCTTTTCGCCCCGGTGTACGCGAGCAGCGGCGGCTATGACGGCCGGGTCTCCATCGAGGTGGAGCCGGGGCTGGCGCACGAGACCGACCTCACCGTCACCCAGGCGGCCGAGCTGCGCCAACTGGTCGGCGAGCCGAACGTGCTGATCAAGATTCCCGCCACCAAGGCCGGGCTGCCGGCGATCCGCAGCACCATCGCGGCGGGCATCTCCGTGAACGTCACCTTGATCTTCTCCCTGGAGCGCTACCGCGCGGTGATGGATGCCTACATCCTCGGTTTGGAGGACGCGCTGGCGGCGGGCCGGGACATCTCGACCATCCATTCGGTGGCGTCCTTCTTCGTCTCCCGGGTGGACACCGAGATCGACAAGCGGCTGGAAGCCATCGGGACGGATGCGGCGCTGGCCCTGCGCGGCAAGGCGGCGGTGGCGAACGCCCGGCTGGCCTTCGCCGAATACGTGGACGTCTTCACCACCCCGCGCTTCGAGGCTCTGAAAGCCAAGGGGGCGAACGTGCAGCGGCCGCTCTGGGCCTCCACTGGCGTCAAGAACCCCGCCTATCCGGACACGCTCTATGTCTCCGAGCTGATCACCAAACCGTGCGTGAACACCATGCCCGGCGCCACCCTCGCCGCCTACGCCGACCACGGCGAACCCGGCGAACTGATCAGCGACACCACCACCAGCTTCCGTCCCCACGCCCAACAGGTGATGGACGATCTCGCCAGCGTCGGCATCGACTACGACGACGTCGTCGACCTCCTGGAAACCGAAGGGGTGAATAAGTTCATCGCCTCCTGGCAAGACCTCGTCACCTCCGTCACCACCGCCCAGCAACACATCTGAGCGCCCGCCCACCGTTTATCTGACACTCCCCGGATCGTGGGTGGCGGATAGACTGGGGCCATGCATCCGAAGTTGGGCCGGGGGGTCAAGGCGCTGCTGCAGGCGGTGGAGGCCGGGTTGTTGGCGCAGGCGGAGGCGAACACGGAGTTCATTTCGCAGGCGGCGCGGCATTTGATCGCGGCGGGCGGTAAGCGGTTTCGGCCGACGTTGGTGATTCTGGCGAGCCAGTTGGGTGGCCGGGAAGCGGATGCGGATGCGGTGGTGAAGGCGTGTCTGGTGGTGGAGTTGACGCATGTGGCTTCGTTGTATCACGACGATGTGATGGACGAGGCGGAAGTGCGCCGGTCGGTGCCGTCGGCGAATGCGCGGTATGGGAATCTGCGGGCGATTCTGGTGGGCGATTATCTGTTCGCGCGGGCGTCGGCGATTGTGGCGGAGTTGGGGGTGGAGTATGTGGCGCTGCAGGCGCGGACGTTCCAGCGGCTGGTGCAGGGGCAGATCAATGAGACGTTGCAGCCGGCCGGGTTGGCGCAGACGTCATTGGAGTCGTATTTGCAGGTGATCGCGGACAAGACGGGTTCGCTGATCTCCACTTCGGCGGTCTTCGGGGGCATGGTTGCGGGGCTGGGCCCGGATCAGTTGGCGGCGTTGGCGGCCTTCGGCGAGGAAATCGGGATGGTGTTCCAGCTCTCTGACGACATCTTGGATATTGAGTCTGATGAGTCGGGCAAAACGCCGGGCACGGATTTGAAGGCGGGGGTGCCGACTTTGCCGACGCTTTTGGCGTTGACCGATGGAGCTGGGCGGCTGCAAGACTTGTTGGCCAAACCGGGCCTCACCGACGCGGAGGTGGCGGAAGCCGTCACGTTGCTGCGGGCTCACCCCGCGCTCGCGCAGGCGAAAGCGGAGGTCGAGCGCCGCGCCGCCATCGCCCGCGCGCATCTCGACTGCTTCCCGGACAGCCCCGCCAAACGCACCCTGCAATCCCTCACCACCGACCTCATCAATCGCTCTTCCTGAGCCCGTGAAACCGTTGCCACGTGGGTCGGGAGACTCGAACTTGGCTAGCGGATGAAGATTTCGAGGGTGCTGAGCCACTGCATCACGGGGCCGGGGAGGAGGCCGAGGATGAGGGTGGCGATGGTGGAGATGATCACCGGGATCCAGACGAACGGGGAGGCTTTGGCGACGCGGACGCCTTCAGCGGGTGGGGCGAAGAACATCTTGATCAGCACTTTCAGGTACAGGTAGGCGGCGACCAGGGAGAAGGCGATGCCGACCACCGCGAGCCACCAGTAGCCGCCCGTCCACGCGGAGGTGAAGACCGCCCACTTGCCGATGAAGCCGGCGGTGAGCGGGATGCCCGCGAAGCTGAGCAGCACGATGGCGAAGAGTACGCCGACCACCGGGTTCTTCACCCCGATGCCCGCCCAATCATCCAAATCCCAGGCCTCTGCCGAGCCGCGCCGCACCATCATGATGATGGCGAAGCCGGCAATGGTGGCGAAACCGTAGCCAATCAGGTAGAACATCACCGAGCCGATGGCGTTCAACTGGCCCGCGCCCACATAGAACTGGGTGCCGACCACCGCCGTCAAGATGAAGCCCGCGTGGGAGACCGCCGAATAGGCGAGCAGCCGCTTGATGTTCGTCTGCGCGAGCGCCATGATGACGCCGACGACCATGGTGAGCACCGCCACCACGGCGATAACCGGCTGCCACGTCCAGCGGATGCCGCCCAGGGCGACGTAGAAGACGCGCATCATGCCCAGGATCGCCGCGATCTTCACCCCGACGGCCATCCAGCCGGTGACCGGGGTGGGCGAGCCGGTGTAGACGTCCGGCACCCAAGACTGGAAGGGCACCGCGCCCATCTTGAAGAGCAGGCCCACCGCCAACAGCGCCACGCCGGTGATCAGGATGCCGTCACCAAAAGTGACCACCGCCACGCCGCTGGTGGAGCCGCCGGAGATCGCCGAATCGATGCCCGCCCATTGGAAGCTGCCGCTATAGCCGTAGATCAGCGCCGCCCCGAAGAGGAAGAACGCCGAGGCGAACGCCCCCAGCAGGAAGTATTTCAACGCCGCTTCTTGGCTGAGCAGCCGCTTGCGCCGGGCGATGGCGGCGAGCAGGTACAGCGGCAGGCTCATCACCTCCAGGGCGATGAACATGGTGATCAGGTCGTTCGCGGCGACGAACACCATCATGCCGGCCAGCGAGAACAGCCCGAGCGCGTAAACCTCGGTGTGCTCGCGGCCAATGGTGTCCGCCAACTGCTCCTCGTCACTGCCGGGGGTGGTGGCGGCCGCCGAGGCAAAAGCGCTCGCCCCCTGGTTGAGCTGCCGATCCCCGAAGATCAGCAACGCCAGGCCGCCGAAGACCAGCAGCGCGAACCAGGCGGCCATCGACGGGCCGTCCGAGCACAGCGTGCCCACCGCCAGCAGGCCGACTTTCGGATCGACGGAGGTGGCGGCATCCGTAGCCAGCGAGGCATGGAGGAAGTTGAGCGTCAACATGGTGAGGGCGCCGATGATCGCCGCCAGCAGCGTGACGATCTGGAACGGGTTGCGCAGCCGCCGGGGCAGCACCCCCTCCCAGATCACGCCCAGGCAGGCCCCGCCGAGCACGATCAGCACCGGCGAGAGCGATTGCCACTCAATTACGGGAGCCACGGTTTCCAGCGCGATCATGCCGGCACCTCCTCACCTAGTGGAGCTTGATGGTCGGCGACGCCGATCTGGGTAAGCGTCTCTTGCGCGGTCGGCGTGATCACCGAGAGCGCCAAGTTGGGTATCAATCCCAAGATGATCACCACGGCCGCCAAGCCGAACGCCACCAGCTTCTCCTTCAACGTCAAATCAGTGGTGATCGTCTCCTCGACTTCGGGGGTGGCTGGGCCCGTCATCGTCCGCTGGTACATCAGCAGGATGTAGACGGCGGCCAGCACCGTGCCCAGGGCGGCCACAATCGCCGCCCACGGGTAGCGCGACCAGGAGCCGGCCAGCACCTCAAACTCGGAGACGAAGGTGGACATGCCGGGCAGCGCCAAGCCGGAAAGGCCGGCCAGCAGCAGCGCCCCGGAAAGGATCGGCGCCTGCGACTGCACCCCGCCGTAATCGGCGACGTTGGCCGAGCCGCGCCGCTTGATCAGGAAGCCGAGCACCAGGAACAGCGCCGCCGTGGAGAAGCCGTGGTTCACCTGGTAGAACATGGTGCCGCCCAAGCCCACCGAGGTGAAAGTGTAGATGCCCAGCACCATGAAGCCGAAGTGGCTCACCGAGGTGTAGGCCACCAGCCGCAGCAGATTCTTCGAGCCGATTGCCGCCAGCGCCCCATAGATGATGGAGACCAGCGCCAAGACGATCATCACCGGCGCGATCGCCGCGCTCTCCACCGGGAACAGGGTGAGGCAGATGCGGATCATGCCGAAGGTGCCGATCTTGTCGAGGATGCCCACCATCAGCACTGACGAGCCCGGGGTGGCTTCTTCAGCGGCGGTGGGCAGCCAGGTGTGTACCGGCACCATCGGGGCCTTCAGGATGAACGCGGCCAGGAAGCACAGCATCAGCACCCAAGCCCAAGTGCTGCCGCCGGAGAGGGAGACGCCGATCTGCGAGATCAGATAGGTGGGAGCGCCGATGGCCTGCTGCGAGAACGAGCCGATGCCGACCACCGACACCAGCATGATCAGGCCGCCAGCCAGGCCGAAGAGCAGGAACTTCAAAGCCGCCTGGGAACGCCGCTCGCCGCCGAAACCGCCAATCAGGAAGTACATCGGGATCAGCGTGGCCTCGAAGCAGATGTAGAACAGCAGGATGTCGTCAGCCATGAACACCAGCAGGCTCAAGCCTTCCAGCAGCAGCACCAACGCCGCGAACGCCTGAGACGTCCACTTGGTGCCTTTGCCGGTGATGTTCCATTCGGCGAACAGCACCAACGGGGTGAGCAACGCGGTGAGCAGCACCATCGTCAACCCCATACCGTCCACGCTCAACGCCCAGTAGGCGCCGAAGGCGGGAATCCAGGGGACCGTCTGCGTCAACGCGGTGGGATCGCCCAGATAGACGGGGACCGCGGCCGCCGCCAAACCGAGCGTGGCCAGCGCGAAGCCCAACCCGATCCACTTGCCAGCCGCGCGGACCGGCAGGATCAAGATCGCCGCGCCGATGATCGGCAGCAGCCCTAAACAAGTCAACAGCGGGAATGTCATCAAATCCTCCTATCCCAGCTGTCCGATGAGTAACAGCACGCCGACCAGCAGCGCCCCGAGCACCGTCACCAGCGCATACGATCTCACCCGGCCGGTTTGCACTTTTCGGGTGAGCTGGCTCAACGCCAGCGTGCCTTTGCCGAGGCCGTTCCACATCCGATCCAGGCCGGATTGGTCGACGACGTCGGCGGCGGTGGACAACGCCATCACCGGCTTGACGACCAAGGTGTCGTTGATGACGTCGCCGAAGACGTCCCGACGGCCGACGATCACCAACGGATTCTTGGTCTGCGGCGGGGTGGACGGCACCTCGCACCGGCCGAACAGCCAGATGGCCGCCAACACGCCGAGGGCGACCGTAGCCAAGGTGGCGATCCCAATCGGGGTGGGCATCCAGGAAACCGCGTGGGTTTCGCCGGCGACCGCTGAGATGGGCGCCATCCAATCGATGATCCAGGCGTTCAACGCCACCCCGGCCCCAATCGAGGCGAGGGCGAGCAGAATCAGCGGGATCGTCATGATCTTCGGGGATTCGTGCGGATGCACGCCCTCCACCCAACGGGCTTTGCCGAAGAACGTCATCACCAGCAGGCGGGTCATGTAGAAGGCCGTCAAACCGGCGCCGATCAGCGCCGCCAGGCCCACCCCGAGGTGGTACTCGAAGGCGGCCTCCACGATGTGATCCTTGGAGAAGTAGCCAGCCAGCGGCGGAATGCCGATGATCGCCAGATAGCCGCAGGCGAAGGTGAGGAAAGTGACGGGCAGCGCCTTGCGCAGCGCCCCGAAATGCCGCATGTCCACATCGCCGTCGGTGGCGTGCATCACCGAGCCGGCCCCCAAGAACATATTCGCCTTGAAACAGCCGTGGGTGAGCAAGTGGAAGATCGCGAAGGCGTAGGCGACCGGGCCGATCAGCGCGCCCAGGCCCGCCGCCAGCATCATGTAGCCGATCTGGCTCATGGTGGAGCCGGCCAGCACCTTCTTGATGTCGTCCTTGGAGCAGCCGATCCAGGCGCCGACGAAGATGGTCACCAGCGCCACGATCACCACCGCCACCGAAGCCACCGGCGCCAGCGCGTAGATGGCGTTCGAGCGGACGATCAGGTAGACGCCCGCGGTAACCATGGTGGCCGCGTGGATCAACGCGGAGACCGGGGTCGGGCCTTCCATGGCGTCCAGCAGCCACGCCTGCAACGGCACCTGCGCCGACTTGCCGCAGGCGGCCAGCAGCAGGAAGAATCCGATGGCCGTCACCCAGCCCGGATCGATGCCGTCAACCTTGGCGAAGACGTCGGCGAAGCTCACTGAGCCGCACCAGGCGAACATCGAGAACATCGCCATCGTCAAGCCCAGATCGCCGATGCGGTTCATCACGAAGGCTTTCTTGGCGGCCGCGGCCGCGCTCGGCTTGTGCTGCCAGAAACCGATCAGCAGGTATGACGCCAAACCGACGCCCTCCCAGCCGACGAAGAGCGTCAGATACGAATCGGCGAGCACCAGCAGCAGCATCGCGGCGATGAAGAGGTTCAGGTAGGCGAAGAAGCGGCGGCGACGCGGATCGTCAGCCATATAGCCCACCGAATAGATGTGGATGATGGAGCCGACGGTGGTGATCAAGAGCGCGAACAGGATGGAAAGCTGGTCGATCTGCAGGCCGAAGCTGACCGTCCACGATCCCGCCGAGATCCACTCGGCGACCGGGACGTCCACCGCCCGCTCCGCCGCGCCGGTGCGCAACATCGCGTAGAACAGCGCGAGCGCGTACCCACAGGAGGCGCAGGAGGCGAACACGCCCAGCCAGTGGGCTTTGCGGTCAAACAGCGGGCCGAAGGTGAGCAGCAGCAGCGCGCTCAGCGCCGGAATCGCGATCAGCAGCCAGGAGTACTGGTAGAGGCCGGTGGCGTCGAATGTCAAAGTACCGATTTCCATTTCGACCCCCTATAGCCTCAGCGCGTCCGGCACGTCCACGCTGGTGGTGCGCCGGGCCCGATAGACGGCAACGATGATTGACAGCCCGACCACCACTTCGGCGGCGGCCACCACCATCACGAAGAAGGCGGCGACTTGGCCGTCCAGCCCGCCATGCGCCCACGCGAAGGCGACGAACAGCAGGTTTGCGGCGTTCAGCATCAACTCCACACACATGAAGATGATCAGCGCGTTGCGCCGGATCAGCACGCCGACCAGCCCGATGCAAAACAGCACGGCGGCCAGCGTGACCACGGCTAACAAGGTGGGATTCACTTCAAGGCTCCTCTCTCCTCGTCGGTGTCGATCAGTTCCAGCGGCTCCGGGGTGACGACGGCAGGCTCCACCTCGCCATTCAGCTCCGCAAAGCGTTCCGCCGTGCGGGCGGCGACCCACTGGGTATTGACGACCGCGTCCCGCTCCACCATCGCCTCCGCCACCGAGGCGGCCGAGATGGAGCCGTCGGGCAGCAGCGCCGGGGTGGCGATTGAATCATGCAGCGCGGTGACCGCCGCATTCGGCAGCGGGCCGGGATGGGCGCCGGACTTGGCGTAGGCGGCGATTCGCTCCGCCGCCCGATCCGCCTGGGTGCGCTTGGGCCGCAGCCGAGCCCCGTGCGCCAACACCATCGCGCCCACCGGGGCGATGATCATCAACGCCGAGATGTACTCGAACGGGAAGACGTAGCTTTGGAAGATCAGCACCGCCAGCGATTCGACGTTCCCGCCCCAGGTGGCGTTCGCCGACTCCAGGCCGACGGGCGTCGCGGTGAGCGCCGAGCCGACCCCGAGGATGATCAAGGCGCAGAGCCCGATGCCGGCGACAATCGCGGTGGGCTTCAGGCCCCGGATCGGCTCGCGGTGGGATTCGGTGCGATCCACGCCGACCAGCATGATCACGAACAGGAAGAGCATCAGGATCGCGCCGGTGTAGACGATCACCTGGGCGGCGGCCAGCAGCGCGGCATCAAAGAGCGCGTAGATGACGGCGAGGTTCACCATCACAAACGCCAGCGAGAGCGCCGCGTGCACCGCCTTGCGCAAGGTGATCAGCCCGATGCCGCCGATGATGGCGAGCGCGCCGCAGAGGATGATGCCGACCAACTGCGGGGTGATCTCGAGTGTCTCAGTCATTGCCCACCTCCTCGGGGTTGGCGCTTACCGGCACCCGATTGTCGGATTGGCCGGTGGGCGGCAGCCCGGTAAAGTAGCCCTTTTCGTCACAGCCGAGCAAACGCGGATGCGGCGGGGCGACCATGCCGGGCACCAGATCCACCAGCAGCATGTCCTTGGTGTAGATCAACGATTCGCGGGTGGTGTTGGCGAGCTTGAACTCGTTCGTCATCGTCAACGCGCGGGTGGGGCAGGCCTCAATGCAGAGCCCGCAGAAGATGCAGCGCAGGTAGTTGATCTCGTAGACCCGCCCGTAGCGCTCACCGGGAGAGTAGCGTTCCGCGTCGGTGTTCGCGGCGCCCTCCACGTAGATGGCGTCCGCCGGGCAGGCCCAGGCGCACAGTTCGCAGCCGACGCACTTTTCCAGCCCGTCCGGCCAGCGGTTCAACTGGTGCCGCCCGTGGAAGCGCGGCGCGGTGACTTTCTCTTTGCCTTTCTCCGGGTAACCCTGGGTGAAGGCCTTGCGGAAGATATTTTTGAAGGTGACGGCGAAGCCGGCCCAAGCGCTGAAGAAACTCATGGCAGCACCTCCACTTCCGGTTTGGGTGGTTTCGGAGCCGGGTGGGTTTCGTCAGCCAATACTTGGCCGGGCAGCGGGGCGACGGGGAAGCCGCCCGCGAACGCGTCAATCACTTCCGGACTGGTGTCCACCTCTGCTGGGGGTGGCTTCGGGCTGGTGAACAAGAGCAGCACCAAGATGATGGCGGCCGCCCCGAGCACGATGCCGTAGAACCACTGCGAGGTGAGCCAGCCCTGCTGTTGCGCCTCGCGGATGATGGCCACCAGCAGCAGCCAGCCCGCCGAGATCGGAATCAGGCCCTTCCAGCCCAGGCTCATGAACTGGTCGTAGCGGAACCGCGGCAGGGTGCCGCGCAGCCACACGAACAGCGAGATGAAGAGTTGCACCTTGATGATGAACCACACCGGGCCGAGCCACGGGTTGTTCAGCGGCTCCCACAAACTCAGCGGCCACGGACAGTGGTACCCGCCCATGAACAGCGTGGTGGCGATCGCGGAGACCGTCGCCATGTTGATGTATTCGGCGAGGAAGTAGATCGCGTAGCGGAAGCCGGAGTATTCGGTGATGTAGCCCGAGACCAGCTCCGATTCGGCCTCCACCAGATCGAAGGGGGCGCGGTTCGTCTCGCCGACCATGGAGACCACGTAGATCAGGAAGCTGGGCAGCAGCGAGAGCCAGTACCAGTTCTGCAGGCCGATGTCGAGATTGAACAACGCGAAGCCCTCGCCCTGTTTGCCCACGATGTCGGAGGTGGACATCGACCCGGCATAGAGGAAGACGGCGGCGAAGCTCAAGCCCATCGAGACCTCATAGGAGATCATCTGGGCGGACGAGCGCAGCGCCCCGAGCAGCGGGTAGGGCGAGTTGGACGACCAGCCGGCCAGCACGAACCCGTAGATGCCCACCGAGGTGACGGCCAGAATCACCAGCACGCCGACGGGCAGATCGGCCACCTGCAACTTGGTGGTGACGCCGAAGATCTCGACTTCGCCACCGAACGGAATCAGCGCCCACGCGGTGAAGGCGGCGGTGCCGGAGATGATGGGGGCGAGGGTGAAGAGCACCTTGTCCACCATCGAGGGCATGAAATCCTCTTTGATCAGGGCTTTCATGCCGTCCGCCAAGGCTTGGCCGAGGCCGAACGGGCCGTTCATGATCGGCCCCTTGCGATGCTGCATCTTGCCGACCAGGCGGCGTTCATACCAGACGTTGAAGATCGTCCAGGCCAAGAGCAGCACAAAGAGCACTACCACTTTGATCACAATCATCCACCATGGATCGTTCATGCCGGCACCTCCTCTCCCTCACTAGTGGTTTCCGCGTCGGACGCCTCCGGCTCGGATGGCGCGGCGGCGGTGGGCGGCGCGGCGGCGGCCGGTGGTTCTTCCGGACGTTCGAAGCCCGACACTTCGTCGGCTTCGTAATCGTCGTCGTCTTCGTAATCTTCGAAATCCGCGTCGTCTTCGCGCGTGTAGGCGCGGTAGGCCTCGATGACGGCTTGCAGCCGGGCGAGCACCTCGGCGGCGGTGGGCAGGGTGCCCGGAATCGCCGGGTTGACGACGCCCGCGCGATGCTCCCAGTTCACCAAGGTGCCGGCCTGCTCCTCCACGAGCGCGGTGGGCAGCACCACATCGGCGGCGGTGGCGATGCCTTCCTTATGGTTCGCCAGCGAGACGGTGAACGCCTTCGCCAGCGCGCCTTCGGCGGCGAACAGCTCGATGTCGTCGGTGAGCAGCGCGATCTCGCCGTCCATCGCGGCATTCAGGATGCCGTTGACGGTGAGGCCGTCGGCTTGCGGCAGGCAGCCCGCCTCCAAAGCGCCGATGTCGCCCGCGTGGCTGGGAATCCAAGCCCACTTGGCCCGCAGGAAGGAAATCGTGTCCAAGGTGCCCGGAGTGGCGGCGGCCCGCTCCCCCACCAAGATGATGTCGTCCACCGTCAAATCCAGCTCCTTGAGCGCCTGCTTCGGGGTGCCGCTGACCAGCTCGGCCCGCAGCTTCTCCCAGGTGCGGCCGGGTTGCGCGCCCAAGGCGAGCACTTGCAGCTTGCCCTTCGTCACCGCCTTGAACAGGCGCAGGAAGACGATGGGGGCGTCCACCTCCGGATCGAAATCCACACAGACCACGCGCGCGGCGGTCTCCAGATCGGCGTACGTCACCTGGGGGGCCTGCTGGCGCAGGAAAGCCGTCTCCTCGTCGGAGACCTGCCGGGTGCGGAAGTCGATGGAATCGGTGTGCAGCACCTCGCGGGCAAAGCTCGCATAGGCGGCCGCGTTCTCTTTCGTCAAGTTGCCGCCGGTGAGCACGCCCACCTTGGCATCACCGCCATAGCCACCCGCCAGGCCGTCAGCCGCGGCGGAGAGCGCCTCCGGCCAGGAAGCCGGGCGCAGCGTGCCGTTTTCGCGGATCTGCGGGGTGGTGATGCGCTGCTCGGCGGGCACCGAAGCCAAAGTGAAGCGGCCCTTGTCGCAGCTCCATTCGCCGTTGACCTCCGGATTCACCCCGGCGAGCCGCCGCCGGATGGTGCCGTGGCGCGAATCGGTGCGCAGTGCGCAGCCGGCCGCGCACTGCTCGCAGGTGGTGTCCACCGAGACCAGGTCGAAAGGCCGGGCGTTGAAACGATATTGCACGCTGGTGAGCGCGCCGACCGGGCAGATCTGCACCACATTCCCGGCGAAAATCGACTCGAACGGCTGCTCACCGCTGAAACCGACCTGCTGGTGGGTGCCGCGTTCGCACAGCGAGATGAACGGATCGCCGACGATCTCCTCGGCGAAGCGGGTGCAACGGGCGCAGAGCACGCAGCGTTCGCGATCCAGCAGCAACTGGCTGGAGATCGGGACCGGCTTCTCATAGCGGCGTTTCACCCCGTCAAAGCGGGATTCGACGCGCTCGGCGAGCAGCGCCTGGTTCTGCAGCGGGCATTCCCCGGCTTTGTCGCAGATCGGACAATCCAGCGGGTGGTTGATGAGCAGCAGCTCCATGATGCCCGCCTGGGCCGCCTTGGCCTTCGCGGAAGTCATTTGGGTCTTGACGATCATGCCGGGCGCCACCGTCATGGTGCAGGAGGCCTGCGGGGCGGGGAAGCCGCGCCCATTGCCAGCGTCCGGAATCTCCACCAGGCATTGGCGGCAGGAGCCGCGCGGGGCCAGTCCCGGATGATCGCAGAAACGCGGGATGTAGACGCCAATCGACTCGGCCGCCCGGATGATGGTGGTGCCTTTGGGCACCGAGACCTCTCTATCGTCGATGGTGAGGGTTACCAGCTCTTCGCTCATTTCGCACCTCCTGCCCAGGCCGTCGATAACTCATAGGGGAAAGCCTCCCAAGCGGGGGTGGTGTAGCCGAGCTCGAACTCTTCGCGGAAATGCTTGACGGCGCTGGTGACGCAGGCGACCGCGCCTCCGGCCAGCGCGCAGAAGCTGAGCCCGTTGATGTCGTCACAGACGCTGAGCAGCTTGTCCACGTCGCCCTCGTGACCCTGCCCGGCCTCCAGCCGTTTGAGCAGTTGCACCAGCCAGCCGGTGCCTTCCCGGCAGGGGGTGCACTTGCCGCAGGACTCGTGCGCGTAGAACTCGCTCCAGCGCAGCGTGGTGCGGACGATGGAAGTCGTCTCGTCGAAAACCTGCAACGCCTTGGTGCCCAGCATCGTGCCCGCGCCCACCATGCCTTCGTAATCCATCGGGATGTCGACGTCGGCGGGGGTGAGGATCGGGGTGGACGAGCCGCCCGGCGTGAAGAACTTCAACTCATGCCCGGCGCGCATCCCGCCCGCGCACTCCAACAGTTGCGCGAAGGTGGTGCCCAGCGGAGCCTCATACTGGCCCGGCTTGGCCACGTGGCCGGAAAGCGAATAGATGGTGAAGCCTTTGGATTTCTCGGTGCCCATGGCGCTGAACCACTCGGCCCCGTTGCGCAGAATGCACGGGACGGACGAGATCGACTCCACGTTGTTGATCACCGTCGGCGAGGCGTACAGGCCGGCCACCGCCGGGAACGGGGGCCGCAGCCGGGGCTGCCCGCGCTTGCCTTCCAGCGAATCCAGCAGCGCGGTTTCCTCGCCGCAGATGTAGGCGCCCGCGCCGGAGTGGACGACCACGTCCAGATCGAAGCCGGAGCCCTGGATGTCCTTGCCGAGCCAGCCGGCCGCGTACAGCTCGGCCACCGCCGCCTGCAGCCGTCGGGCCACGTGCGCCACCTCGCCGCGCACATACACGAACGCGGTGTGGCAGTGGATCGCATATGACGCGATCACGATGCCTTCCAAAAGCGTGTGGGGGCTGGCCAGCAGCAGCGGCATGTCCTTGCAGGTGCCGGGCTCGGATTCGTCGGCGTTCACCACCAGGTATTTCGGATTCGGGTTGTCCTGGGGCACGAAGCTCCACTTGGTGCCGGTGGGGAAGCCCGCGCCGCCTCGGCCCCGCAGCCCGGATTCCTTGACGATCTCCAGCACCTCTTCGGGCTTCAGCTTCAGGGCCTTTTTCGCGCCTTCGAAGCCGTCAAAGCTGAGATAGGACTTGAGCGTCCACGACTTGTCCACGCCCCAGTTGGCGCTCAGGATCGGGGTAAGCAACTCCGTCATTTCTTACCCCCCTTCGGGGTGCTGCGCAGCGAGGAAACGCCCGCGGAGACCCCTTCGTCAGCCCGACCGTCATAGAAACCGGCGAGCACCCGCTCGTTCTCCTTCCAGGACGTCAGCGTGGCGCCGCGCTCCGGCTGCACCGGCTTGCCGGCGGCCAGATCGTCGAGGATGGCGACCGCCTTCTCGGGGGTCATGTTGTCCATGAACTCCCAGTTGATCATCATCACCGGGGCGAAGTCGCAGGCCGCGTTGCACTCGATGCGCTCCAGGGAGAAGAGGCCGTCCGCCGTCGTCTCGTCGGCCTTGATGCCGAGTTTTTCGGAGACCGCCGCGTACACCGCGTCTCCGCCGAGCACCGCGCACAACGCGGTGGCGCAAACCCCGATGTGGTGCTTGCCCGCCGGATGCTGGCGATACTGGGTGTAGAAGGTGGACACGCCGCGCACCTGGGCGATGGTGAGCCCCAGCAGCTCCGCCACCAACTCCACGCCGGCATCGCTGACGTAGCCTTCGTAGCTCTGCACCAGATGCAGCATCGGCATGATGGCCGAGCGGGGCTGCGGATACCGCGCCATGATCTGCTCTAATTCTTCTTTCATCGGTCTACACCTCCCATCACTGGGTCGAGTGACCCGATGGCCACCACAATGTCGGCGATCATGCCGCCTTCGCAGAGCAGCGGCACCGCCTGCAAGTGGTTGAACCCCGGATCGCGCATGTGCACCCGGTAGGGGTGGGCGCCGCCGTCCGCGACCACATGGCAGCCCAGCTCGCCCTTCGGGCTCTCAATCGGCACGTAGGCTTGGCCGGGCGGCACCTCGAAGCCGGACGACACCAGCTTGAAGTGGTGGATCAGGCTCTCCATCGACTCGCCCATGATCTGCTTGATGTGCTCGTGCGAGTTGCCCTGGCCGTCGGGCCCCAAAGCCAACTGCGCGGGCCATTTCAGCGCCGGATCGTCGATCATCACCGGCTCGCCGCGGCTCGCGTCCAGGCGGTCACACGCCTGTTTGACGATCTTCAGGCTCTCCTCCATCTCCGCCATCCGCACCAGGTAGCGGCCATAGGCGTCGGCCGACTCCTGGGTGGGGACGTTGAAGTCGTACGTCTCGTAGCCGCAGTACGGCTGGCTCTTGCGCAGATCCCACGGCATTCCCGCCGAGCGCAGGCACGGGCCGGTGACGCCGAGGGCGAAGCACGCCGTCAAATCCATGTAGGCGATGCCTTGCATCCGGCCCTTGAAGATCGGGTTGTCGTCGCAGAACTGGTGGATTTCCGGGAGCCGTTTCTCCACCCAGTCGATGATGTCGTGCAACTGCGCGATGGCGTTCTCGGGCAGATCGTTGGCGACCCCGCCGGGCCGGATGTACTCGTGGTTCATCCGTAGGCCGGTGACCGCCTCGAAGAAATCGAGGATCATCTCGCGCTCGCGGAAGCCGTTCATATAGACGGTGAGCGCGCCGATCTCCAGACCGCCGGTGGCGATGGCCACCAGATGCGAGGCCAAGCGGCACAGCTCCATCATCAGCACCCGGATGTCCTGGGCGCGTTTCGGAATCTGATCCTCAATGCCGAGCAACCGCTCCACGCTGAGCACGTAGGCGGCCTCGTTGAACAGCGGGGCGACGTAATCCATCCGGGTGACGAACGCGGTGCCCTGGGTGTACGAGCGGTATTCCATCGACTTTTCGATGCCGGTGTGCAGGAAGCCGATGCCGGGGCGGATCTTCACCACCGTCTCGCCGTCACATTCGACCATCAGCCGCAACACCCCGTGGGTGGACGGGTGCTGCGGGCCCATGTTGATGACGAGCACGCGGTCTTCGCGATCTGCCTGCTCGGCCTGAATCGCCTCGAACTCGCCGGCGGCGTTCGTCTCGTAGGCGGTGAACTCGTCCTCGTGGCCGGGGGCGGCGTAGAAATCTATGCTGGCGCTCATCGGTAGCTCCTCCGCTGATCGACCGGCGGCACTTTCGCGCCCTTGAACTCGACCGGGATGCCACCCAGCGGGTAATCCTTGCGCTGCGGATGGCCGACCCAGTCGTCCGGCATCAGAATGCGCGTCAGGTACGGGTGGCCGTCAAAGACGATGCCGAACATGTCCCACGCTTCGCGCTCATGCCAGTCGGCGGCCGGGTAGACGCGCACCACGCTGGGCAGGTGCGGATCGGCGTCCGGGACGCTGACTTCCAGGCGCAGGCGCCGGTTGTGCGTGATGGAGAGCAGATGGTAGACGACGTGCAACTCCGCCCCCGCATCCGCCGGGTAGTGCACCCCGGAGACCGAGACGCAGTATTCGAAGCGCAGCTTCGCGTCATCGCGGAGGGCTTGGACGACCTCCAGCAGCTTTTCGCGGGCCACGTGGAGCGTCAACTCGCCCCGGTCGAAGACGACGGCGACCGTGGGCTCGGCGACCAACTCGCCCAAACGGGCGATCGCGCCGTCATACCAACCGCCGTAGGGCGGCTCGCTGCCCTTCGGAAACTCTATTTTCGTGACAATGCCGCCGAAGCCGGAGGTGTCCCCCGTCCCCGATGACCAAGCCCCTTCCTGGGTACCGAAACTCATCGCATCAGCCCTTTCTGCTCCTGGGTGGCCGGGGCCGTCAACGCGGCGGCCTCCAACTCGTCCCAAACCCGCAGCTCATGCCCGCCCGCCGGACGATGCGCGATGATCTGCTTCTTCAGCTTGAACATCGCGTCGATCAGCATGTCGGGACGCGGCGGGCAACCGGGCAGGTACACGTCGACGGGCACCACATGATCGCCGCCCTGAATGATGGCGTAGTTGTTGAACATGCCGCCGGACGAGGCGCAGGCCCCCATCGCGATCACCCATTTCGGATTCGGCATCTGATCGTAGACGCGGCGCATCACCGGGGCCATCTTCTGGCTCACCCGGCCCGAGATGATCATCAGATCCGCCTGGCGCGGGGAGGCGCGGAACACCTCTTGGCCCCAGCGGGCCGAATCGAACCTAGCCGAGCCGAAGGCCATCATCTCAATCGCGCAGCAGGCCAGGCCGAACGTCGCCGGCCAGAGCGAGGCTTGCCGCATCCAGCCGAAGATGCCTTCGACCGTCGTCAGGATAAAACCTTCGTGCAGCTTATCTTCCAATCCACCAGCCATGGCTCACCTCCTAATCCCACTCCAGGCCGCCACGGCGCCAGATGTATACGTAAGAGATGCCGATCGCCAAGCTGAAGAGCAGCATCTCAATGAGCGCGAACAGACCCAACTGGTCGAAGGCCACCGCCCACGGGTAGAGGAACACGATCTCCACGTCAAAGACGATGTAGAGCATCGCGATCAGGTAATACTTGACGGGAAACTTCCCGCCTCCCACCGGCGTCGGCGTCGGATCGATGCCGCACTCGTAGGGCTCGTACTTCGTCCGGCCTTTGCGGCGCGGCCCGATCACCGAGCTGAGCAGGATGGCGACGCAGAGGAAGAACGCCGCCAACGCCAGCATCGCTAGGAATGGGATATAGGGACTCATAGACGTTTATCATCCCTTCTGGCCGCGCGGGCGCGGCGTTGTTGCGGCCGTCAAGCTGGCGGCCTTGGTTGCGTAGCTGATGACCCGATCCATCCAGTCCCCACCGGAGCGATCAAACAGATGGGCCAATAGCTTCATTGTAAAGCGCATCAGGCTCGGGTGGGGCAAGCCGTACCGAGTACAGATACGCATTATCTCTGGTTTTCCTATGAGAGCGGCGAATACCCGTCCAAGTTGGAAGTATCCGACCCACTCCTCGTGGACGCGAATGCCGTAGCCACGCAGCGATTGCTCGGCGCTGGGGGTGCCGAAACCGCGCGCTTTGGCGTCCACTATCGCCGCCGCGGCGAAGCTGGCGGCCTCCAGGGCATAGGCGATGCCTTCGCCGTTGAACGGGCTGACCATCCCGGCGCTGTCCCCCACGAACAGCAGGCCGTGTTTGTAGAGCACTCCCCGGTTCAGGCACATCGGCAGCGCCGCCGACGCCAGGTGGCCCTCCAGGTGGACGTCGTCAAACTGCCACTGCACGGGCAGCCCCTCCAGCCACTGCCCCAGCAGCTTGCGCACGTTGACGTCGCCTGCCTGCAATACGCCCAAACCGACGTTGCAGCTCCCCCCACCTTCGGGGAACACCCAGCCGTAGCCGGGCAGCAGCCCGCCTTTCGCGTCGCGCAACTCCAGCCAGCTTTCCATCCAAGATTCGCCTGCCCTGGGGCTTTGATAGCGGCCCCGGACGGCTACGCCCATCGGCTTGCGGCGATCCGCCTCCACGCCCAGCGACTTCGCCACCCGCGAGGCCGCGCCATCGGCAGCCACCACCACGGCGGCCCGGAACGTCTGTTTGGTCTCACCGGCGGCTTGCACCCCGACCACCCGGCCGTTCTCGACGAGGGCAGCCTCCACCGTCACCCCCGAAATGAACCGCGCCCCTTTTGAAACCGCGTAGCTAACCAGCAGATTATCGAACTCCTCGCGGCGCTTCACCAGCCCGTACGCCGGGAACCCGATCAGCTCCGGCCACGGGATTTCCAGGGCCTCCGTGTCCAACTGGTAGCGCCCGCCGTAAACCCGCAGCCCCTGGTTGCGCGGCCAAGCCTTTTCGTCCGAGATGTCCACCCCGAGGCGCACCAACTGTTTGACGGCTCGGGGCGTCAACCCATCCCCACACGCCTTCGCCCGCGGAAACTCCGCCTTGTCCAGCAACACCACATCCACCCCATGCCCCGCCAGGTACGCCGCCGTCGCCGCCCCGGCCGGCCCCGCCCCCACGACCACCACATCGCACACGGCAATCTCACTCATGGCTCTCCTGGGGGGACAAACGGAACACCCCCATCCTATCCGAACCCCGACCTCTAAGAGTTGATTCATAAGTCCCGTCCTACTGCGGTGGCCTCTGGAAACCCCCTCGTGGCGTTGTCAGGTCAGCCGGGATACCACCAGTATCCAGGCGACCTTCCGCCTTACGATGCGGCTCCCATAGCCCATCCTCGCTACGAACCCGACTTATGAATCAACTCTTGCGCCGCTCCGCGGACGCGCTTCCCACCCCGTCCCCGGTGTCGGAGCAAACCCACAATCTGGTGAAAACCGGTCGGTTTTCAAAATTGTGGGTCGTTTCCGCCCGGATCGGCGAGACTATTGAGCGTAAACCATCCTCCCACAGCATGTTCGGTTACCCACGATTTTAGAAAACAGCCATTTTTGGGCTGATTGTGGGTAGCGGCAGGCTTTTCGCGGAGCGAGTTTCCGACGTTTTTCGGGCTACTTGGTGGCGCGGTGGAGGGCGACGATGCCGTTGGTGAGGTTTTTCCAAGCGACTTGGTGCCAGCCAGCGTCCCGGATGATACCGGCGAGGGTGGTCTGGTCGGGCCAGGCGAGGATGGAATCGGTGAGGTAGCGATAGGCGTCGGGGTTCGAGGTGGAGAGCTTGGCCAAGTTGGGAAGGACGCGCTTGAGGTATTGCTGGTAGACGGCGCGGAAGGGCTTGAGCTTCGGGGTGGAGAATTCGCAGACCACCAACTTGCCGCCGGGGGCGGTGACCCGCCGCAATTCGACGAGGGCGGCGGGCACGTCGATGATGTTGCGCAGCCCGAAAGAGATGGTGACGACGTCGAAGGTGTCATCGCCGAAAGGCAGTTTGAGCGCGTCGGCGTTGACGAAGCGTTCGCCGGGAAGCCGGGCTTGGCCCACGATCAACATGCCGAGCGAGATGTCCACCGCGACCACTTCGGCTCCCGCATCCGAGAAAGGCTGGGTGGAAGTGCCGGTGCCCGCGGCCAGATCGAGGATGCGCATTCCGGGCTGCGGATCGACGGCCTGCAACAGGGCTTTGCGCCAGCGGCGATCCTGTCCTACCGAGAGCACGTCGTTGAGTAGATCGTAGCGACGGGCCACCGAGTCGAACATCTGGGCTACGTCGTCACGTTTTCTTTCACTCATGGGTATACCCTAACGCGTGCAGCATCGGCAGCAGCTTTGATTCGGTCTCCGCGTACTCTTCGGCGGCGTCAGAATCGGCGACGATGCCCGCGCCCGCGTAAAGGGTGATGCGGCTCGGATCGTCGGGGTGAATCTGCCCGCAGCGCAACGCGATGGCAAGTTCGCCGTTGCCTTGGGCGTCCACCCAGCCGATGGGCGCGGCGTAATGGCCGCGATCCAAGCCCTCCAACTCGGCGATGGTCTGCCGGGCCAACTCCGTCGGGGTGCCGCAGACGGCCGCCGACGGGTGCAGCGCGATAGCCAAATCCAACGCTGAGAAGCCGGGCTTCAACGCGCCGGTGATCTCCGAAGCCAGGTGCAGCACGTTGGGCAGGTGCAGCACCGAGGGGGATTCGGGCACATTCATCGCGGTGCAGAACGGCCGCAGCGCCGCCGCCACTGAATCGCGGGCAAACTCGTGCTCGCGCAGATTCTTGTCGTCGCCCGCCAACCAACTGGCGAGCTTGGCCTCCGAGCCGGGAGCCCGCCGGATCGTCCCCGCCAACACCCGTGACGTTACCAGCCCATCCTGGACCCGCACCAGCAACTCTGGCGAGGCCCCAACCAACCCGTCCAGATAGAACGTCCAGCAGGTGGGGTACGCCTGCGCCAGGCAGGCGACGACCTGGGTCGGATCAATCGTGGCGGGAGCCTGCAAGGTGAGCGCGCGGGCCAACACCACCTTCTCCAACTCGGTGGCGGAGATCTTCGCGGTCGCTTGTTGAATCTTGCCGGTGTACTCGCGGTAGTGCTCCGCGGCTACGTGACTTGGGGACGGCGCTTTGGTGACGCTCGCCACGTCGAGCGCCCGCTCCGGCCCCAGCAACACCACCGCTTGCGCCGCGCTGTGCTGCGGATCAAACGTGCCACACACGAACGCCCGCCCCTGGGGGCGCAATTCGCGCAGCTGGGCCGCCGCCTCACTCAGCGTCGCCGCCGCAATCCGCTGCTCCACCACTTCAATGGCCACCCCGACGCCACGTCGAATCCACATCACTTCCGGGGTAGGCACAGCCCACTATTCTATCCACTCCTGCTGTTGATACCCTGCATCTTTGCTCGGTCTGACGGATGACGCGGGCTGTTGGGTGCGCATGGCGAGAAGGGCTGTCCGAATTGCGGGGGCTAGCCGAAGATGAGGTAGAGGGCGGAGATGGCGGTGAGGATGATGACGAGGGTGTCGAAGAGGTGTTGGTTGATGTGGTCGATGGTGAGGCGGCCGATCCAACAGCCGAGCAGCACCAGGGCGGCGAGGGTGGCGGCGAGGCGGGCGGTGTCGGGGACGATGATGCCCTGGGCGATTTGGAAGGGGACTTTGGTGACGTTGACGGCGAAGAAGAACCAACTAGTGGTGGCGATGAAGCGCCACTTGTCGAATTTCGAGGCGAGCAGGTAGAGGTTCATGGCCGGGCCGCCGGCGTTGGCGACCATGGTGGTGAAGCCGGCCAGCGAGCCGTAGGTGAGCTTCATGGGCAGGCCGGAGGCATTCACTTTCACCGGCAAGAGCCCGATGAGCAGCAGCACCAGCAGCACCACGCCGATGGTGCGCTTCAGCACCAGGTCGTCGACGAAGCTGAGGAAGGCGGTGCCCAAACCAAGGCCGAGCAGCACCGGCAGGATCAGGTTGGCGAGCAGCTTCCACTCCACGTTCTTGCGGTAGACGATCACCGCCACGATGTCGCCGACCAGCAGCAACAACAGGGCCACGCCGGTGGATTCGCGGGCGGGCATCAGCATCGCGAGCACCGCGATACAGAGGGTGCCCAGGCCGTTCACCGCCGTCTTCGAAAAGCCGATGGTGAAGGCCGTCACGCCGAGGACCACCCAGCCCCAGGTGGGCATCGCTGCCCAGACATCGGCGAGTGGGACGGGCATCACAACTCCTGGGCGATGCGGGCGAGCGCTTGGGCTTCGGCTTGACGCTGGGAGCGGTCGGCGGTAAGGATGACGACTTCCAGCCCGGCGATTTCCGGGAGCTGCTGGCAGGCCTCCCAGCTCGCGACGGTCTGCACGGGGATGCCGAGGGCGGCGACGGTGGCCGCGAGGTCGACGTCAGTGGGGGTGGCGAAGAGCCGCTCGAAGTGGGCGGCGAACTCCGACCGTCCGTACTCCAGCGAGGCGAAGATCGAACCGCCATGGTCGTCCACCACCACGATGCGCAGTTGGGGGCGCGGTTCGCCGGTGGGGATGGCCAGCGCGTTCAGGTCATGGATGAAGGAGACGTCCCCGATGACGGCGAGGGTCGGCTCCCCCAGCCCCAGGGCCACCCCGATGGCCGTGGAGACCACGCCGTCAATGCCGGACAGCCCCCGGTTGGCGTACACCCGCACCGCCTCCGCGGGCACGGGGGCCAGGTCGAAGTCGCGGATGACGTTGGAGTTGCCCAGGAAGAGTGGGTGGTGTTCGCTGCGCTCACTCGTACTTGGTTCGCTCCAAGTGCCTCCGGCACGTCGCCAGCCTTCGGCTGAGAATGACGGCCAAAAGGTGCCGGGAGACTTACCCTCCGGGCCGACGGTCGAAGATAACGCCCCTGAGGGTTCAAGTGGGGTGACCGAATCGTCGGCGGTGTGCCACTTGTCGAGCCAGGCGGTGTCGGTGGCGAGCGCGGTCACCGCGATGGGGGCGACTTGCACTTCGTCGGCGAGGCGGATGATCTGGATGTCGCGGCGGTCGAGCAGGCGGGCAACCGGGCGGGAGAGGGTGGGGTGGCCGAAGACGAACACCACCTCGATTTCGGCGGCGAGCCGGGAGGCGAGCAGCACCCGTCCGTAGCGCAGCGCGTCGCCGTAGCGGGCATTCGAGGACGGCTCGGCGACCAGCGGCAAGCCGTGGGCACGCGCGAACTCGTTGGCTTGCCGGCCCACGGCAGGGCGGGCGTCCCCGGCGATGACGACGGCGTTAGTCATCCTCCACCTCCACCAGCGGTTCGCCCAGGTGCACGTTGAGATGCGCTGGCCCGATGTGCTCGCCAGGCTCGGTGAAGCGCCCGAAGATGCCGGATTGCCAGGTGGTCTGGTTCGCCCGCTTTTCGGCCCATCCTTCCGGGCGGTCAGCGGTGACGACGACCAGCGGCACCCGCGCGTGGTAGGCCTCCATCACCGCGGGGAGCAGATTCCCCACCGCCGTGCCGGAGGTGGTGACCACCGCCGTCGGCGCCTCGGTGGCCTTCGCCAAACCCAGCGCCAGGAATCCGGCACCCCGCTCGTCAATGCGGACGTGCAACCGCAAGCTCCCCTGCTGCTCGGCCTGCGCCAACGCCAAAGCCAAGGGGGCGCTGCGCGAACCGGGGCAGAGCACTGCTTCGCGTACCCCCCGCTCCAACAACTCCGCGACTACCTCGGCGGCAATCCGTTCGGATTTGGTCACGCGCTGAGCCTATCGCGGCGCTGTTGCCAACGGGTAACGGTGTCAGCGTCGGCAGCCCAATCGGCTCCGGGAGCCAGCTCCACCTCGCGGAGCGTGAGCTGGCCGTGCTCCGCTACCAGCGGCGTGGTGACCACATCATGAGACAACAATGCGACGGTGTTCAGGCCGCAGGCGAAATCCAGGGTCGGCAACGCGGCGGCGAGGGCCAGGCCCATCCGGATGCCCACCGACGTCTCCAAGGCTGACGAGACGACGACGCTCAGCCCGATTTGCTCGGCCAGCTCCAGGCAGCGGCGCACTCCCCCCAGCGGCTGCACCTTGAGCACCGCGATGTCGGCCGCCTCGGCCCGGCTCACCCGCAGCGGATCGCCACTGTGGCGAATCGACTCGTCGGCGGCGATGCGCACATTGACGCCGGCCCGCGCCAGCTTCCGGCGCAACTCGGCCAGCTCGTCGATGCTGGCACAGGGCTGCTCCACGTACTCCAGGTCGTATTTGGCGTATGCCTTGATCCGGGCGAACGCCTCGTCCACGCTCCACGACCCGTTCGCGTCAAGCCGCAGCTTCCCCGCCGCCCCCAGCGCATCGCGCACCGCCTCCACCCGTGCCTCGTCTGCTAAGTGGTGGTCGCTTCGCTCCCGCGTGCTTTGTCCTCCCAGAGGCCTCCGGCCTGGTCGGACTGGATCCCCGACCTGCGGTCGAGGATGACGGAGAGAGTGTGTCCCCGCCCCGTCATTCTCAGCCGTAGGCTGGGAATCCAGACGATTGAGGAGCGGGAGAGCGAGCTTGCTCATTCGACCGAGACGATTGAGTCTGACAGGGCGAAGCCCGAACAGTGAGCGACGCACCGAAGGTGCTTGGAGCGAACAAAGAGTGCGTGAGCGAAGCGAACTCGATACCAACGGGTAGTGGGCGACTTTGACTTTGGCGGTGGCGCAGCCGGAGGCGAGGACGCGGTGGTGCGCGTCGGCGGGGGAGACGGCGGGGATGGTCACGTTGACGGGGACAGTGTGGCGCACCGGGGCGGGGAACCCCTGCTCGGCCGCCTCCAGAGCCGCCTGCCACCAGGGGCGGGACTCCGCGTCGTCATAATCCCAAAACGGCGACCACTCCCCCAGGCCGGCCGCCCCGCGCAGAATCATCCCCTCGCGGCGGGTGATGCCTCGGAACTCGGTGGGCATCTCGATGGCATAGACGAAGCTCTCCATGGGCTCACCCCAGCAGGCCCACCAGCAGGCCCAGCGAGCAGAGCAGCTCGGCCAAGCCGGTGAGTTTCAGCACATAGATGAGCGGACGGCCCGTCGCCCCGCGCAACACCAGCCGCAGCGGATCGACGAGCAGCACCAGCATCGCCAGCCCCAGCAGCGCCCACCAATCGGTGGCCAAGGCGACGGCGACAACCGCCAAGGTGGCGGCGATGACGAGCGCCAAGTAGAAATAACGGGTGCCTGGCGCGCCCATCTTGGTGGCCAGCGTGCGCTTGCCCGCGGCCAGATCGCCGTCAATGTCGCGTAGGTTGTTGGCCACCAGGATGCCGCAGCAGAGCAGCCCCAGCGCCACCGAGACCCACAGCCCTCCCCAGGTGAACGCGCCCACCTGGATGAACACGGTGAAGTTCACCGCCACCAGGCCATAGCAGACGAAGACGAACAACTCCCCCAGCCCGGCGTACCCATACGGGTGCTTCCCGCCGGTGTAAAACCAGGCCGCGACGATGCAGCCCGCGCCCACCGCGAGCAGCCACCAATAGCCGGTCAGCATGACGACGACCAGGCCCGTCACGGCCGCCAAGACCCAGCAGCCCAGCGCCGCTCCCAGCACCTGCTTTGGGCGGGCCGCTCCGGAACCCACCAGCCGCAGCGGGCCGACCCGCTCGGCGTCGGTGCCCCGGATGCCGTCCGAATAGTCGTTGGCCAGATTCGAGCCGATCTGGATCAGCAGCGCGGTCACCAGCGCCAGGATGCACAGCAGCCAATCGAACTGGTGCTCGTAAATCGCGATGGCGGCGCCGCCCACCACCGGGGAAATCGCCGCCGGCAGGGTGCGCAACCGGGCACCCTCCACCCATTGAGCTATCGAAGCCATATCACTTTCTCGGACTCGCCCCCGCGTCAATCAACTCCCTTATCTTATCGCGGCTCAGCTTTCCCAACGCCGTCAACGGCAGCGCGTCCAGGCGATGGATCTGCTTCGGGACGGCGGGACGCTCCAGCACCTCGGCCAGCGGGTTGACGATCTGGGCGTCCGGCAGGACATTGGCCGTCACCGCCACGATGCGTACGCCGAAACGGGGGTCGGGGACATCGACGAGCACCACCCGGGTGGCGGCGTCGATGCCGAAGAGGCGGTCGGCGGCCTGTTGCGCCGCGTGCAGATCTACGTTCTCGCCCCCGGAGATCACCACGTCGTCCATCCGGCCCGTCACGTAGAGCAGCCCATCGGCCACGTACCCCAGATCGCGGGTGCGCACCGTCTGGCCCGTCAACACCGCCGCCGTCAACTCCGGTGCCAGCCGATACCCCAAGAATGCCATCGGCCCCGAGAGGGTAATGGTGCTCGCTACGCTCGCGCGCCCTTGGTTCGCTCCAAGTGCCTCCGGCACGTCGCTCACTGGATCCCCGACATTCGTCGAGGATGACGGGGGTGGGGTGCGTGGCTGGGGGCTACTGGTCGCTGCCGGGAGGATAGCGGATGACGGCCAGTGGGTGCCCCGAGACTCACCCTCCGGGCTGGCGGTCGAGACAGCGACGTCCTTTTCGAAGCCGATGGTGACTCCGTCGAGGGGGAGGCGGTTGTAGACGCAGCCGCCGCAGGTTTCGGACATGCCGTAGGTGGTGACGACGTTGAGGCCGGCGGCTGCGGCCGCCTCCAGCATTCCGGCGGGGATGGCCGAGCCGCCCAGCAAAATAGCCTGAAATTGGCGCAATTTGGCGCTCTCAGCCGGATTCTGAAACGCCTGGTGCAACTGCGCGGGCACCATCGACGTGTATTTGGGCATTTCGGCGCTCCCAGCGGCTTCCACAGCGACGAGATCCCGCGCGATCGTCATCAATCCGGCGATGTGGTGCACCGGCAACGCGCAATCCCAGCGCCCCGGCCCGCCGAGCCGCCGATGCGTCGCCTCCACCATGAACCGCACCGCATCCACACTCAGCATCACCCCCTTCGGGTCGCCCGTCGCCCCCGACGTCGCCACGATCAGCGCACACTCGTCATGCTCCACCGGCACCTCGGGCCGCAACATCCGCAAATACGGCTCCGCCCCCTTTTCGGGAATGACGGCCACGCACCCCTCACCGGCCAACACCCGCCGCAACGCGGGCCTGACCCCCTCCCCCGACACCACTTGCATATGCATGATGCCCAGTGTAGTGGGGGTGCCGCCTCGGTATCGGTGGTCGCTCCGCTCCCGCTCAGTGTGTTCGCTCCAAGCGCTACGCGCGTCGCTCACTGTTCGGGCTTCGCTCTGTCAGACTCAATCGTCTCGGTCGAATGAGCAAGCTCGCTCTCCCGCTCCTCAATCGTCTGGATCCCCGACGTTCGTCGAGGATGACGCGAAAGTGTGACCTCATCCCGTCATTCTCAGCCGCAGGCTGGGAATCCAGTGAGGAGGAGCCGAAGGCATTCCGACGAACAACTGAGCCCGAGCGAAGCGAGGACAATTTCGCGGAGCCGCGCGAGGGGGTTATTCTTCGGTGCCGCCGGAGGTGGTGGAGTCGGTGCCGTCGAGTTGGCCGATGATGACGACGTTGTTGCGGGAGGCGGAGTTGTCGGGGCGCTGGAGGCAGGTGATGACGACGAGGCGGCCAGGGCTGTTTTCCCAGATGTCGGATTGGGAGCCCAGATCCGCCTTTGGGATGGAGCGGAAGTCGACGACGTGGTATTTCACCCCGTCGGCGATCATCTCGTCGCCGATCTTGACGGTAATCTGGCCGGTGTCCACGTCAAAGAGATAGTTGCCGGGGCCGCGGCCGCCGTGACGCAGCGAGTGGGTGGCCACGTACACCGTCCCTTCGGCGGCCTTGTCGAGCGAAACGCCCATGTCGCGGATGCGATAGACGGACTTGAAGCCGGGCGGGTTGATCACGCCCTTGTAGGAGTTGGCCTCGCCGAGGGCGGCGTCCAAGCCCACGGACGGGACGATGAAGCGTCCGCCGGTGGGGATTTCGTCCACGGCGTCGATGGCGGCGATGGCGTCCGGGTCATTCCAGCCGGTGTCGTCTTCGGGGACGACCCAGTTGCCGTCGAGGTCCTTGGTGGCGTTCTCCACGGGCGGGACGAACATCGACGTCAGGATGATGGTCGCGCTGGACAGGATCAAGATTAGGCCGAACAGGAGCAGCAGCCACATCAGGCCGCGCTTCTTTTTCGGCTCGCGCTCCGCTTCGGGCTCTTCGTGCAACTCCAAGAGATCGGACATAGTACCTAGTCTAACGATGTGGCTCTGGTTTTATTCCAAAGGTGAAGGAGGGGAGCTACTCGCGTAGCCCCCCTCCTCTCTGGGGTTAGTTGGTGTCAGGTTTAGTTGTGTTCGTCGCGGCGGCGGCGCAGGAGCGCCGCGACCACGATGACGCTGAGACCCAGCAGGCCGAGCAGACCGGCGAACCACCAACTGTTCGTCGTGACCGTGTCACCGCCGGTCGGAGCGACCGTGGTGGTGGTCGGCGACGGCGACGGGTTCGTCTGGGTCGTGGCCTTCACCGTGACGATGACCGGAACGGTCTTGGTGGTGCCCTTGGCGTTCGACATCGTCACATTGAAGCTGTCGGTGCCAGAGAACTCATCGTCAGGCGTGTAGGTCAGGTAGCCGGTAGCGTTCACCACATCCAGGCCGGTGGTAGCCGGGTTGAAGGACACGGTGCCGTTATCGGGCTGCTCATAGGACGCGATGACCAGCGGAGTGGCATCCGTCGTGTACTTGCCGAGGACCTTGACGTCGACCGGCTCGCCCTGATCAGTGGTGACCAGGATGGACTCCGGGCCGCTGATCGTGCCGGACTGCACCTTGTTGTCCAGGGTGGCAGTGGCGGCCGGGGAGACGTTGCCAGCCTTGTCGGTGGCGACCACGGTGATCACACCGGACTTGATGTCGTCGGTGAGCGGGCCCGGATAGCTCCAGGTGCCGTCCTTGCCAACGGTGCATACCAAGGTGCCCGCCACGGAGCCAACCTTGCAATCGCCAACGGCGGTCGGCGTGGAGCCAGGCGGCAGGGTGATCGTCACGGTCGACTCAGGCTCGGCCTTGCCGGAGATACCGGTGTTGTCGGCCTTCTCAATCGTCGGCTTGTCCGGAGCGGTGACGTCCACCGGGACCTTCACAGCCGCCGACGGGTTGCCAGCCGGATCCTTGACCACGACGGAGGCGTCGCCATCCTTCATGCCATCCGGGATCGGCACGGACCACGAGCCATCCGGATTCACCGTCGACTCAGAGGTGGTGCCATCCGGCCAGGTGACCACGATGGTGGAACCAGGCTCGGCATCCTTCGCCGGATCATTGGTGACGACCGGCTTGTTGTTCGAATCGCGATCCTGATGCGCGTTGCTCGGCGCGCTCGGCGGCGTGACGTCGATCGGGAAGGTGACTTCGCCGGACTTGTTGCCCGCGTCGTCCACTGCCGCGACCTTGACGTCGCCATCGGTGGCGTCAGCCGGGGTATCGCACTTGAACTTGCCAGCCGAGACCGGGCAATCGATCTTGCCGGTGCCGCCGCCATCCTTCGGATAGGTGATCTCGACATGGTCGACATCATCACCAGGCGCGGTGCCGGAGATCTCGTCCTTGTTCGCGACATCCACCTTCGGGTTCGACGGCGGAGTGACGTCCAGCGGCTTGGTGACCGGGTCGGACTCGTTGCCGGCCTCGTCCACGGTGACCACCGAGATGGTGCCGTTGGTGGCGTCATCCGGAGTATCGCACTTGAACTTGCCAGCGGTGACCGGGCAATCGATCGTGCCGGTGGTGCCATCTTCCTTCGGATAGGTGACCTCGACATGGTCGACATCATCACCAGGCGCGGTGCCGGAGATCTCGTCGCCGTTCACCGTGTCGACCGTCGGAGACGGCGGCGGGGTGACGTCGATCGGGAAGGTGACTGCCGGCGAGGTGTTGCCAGCCTCATCCTTGGCGACCACCGAGATGGTGCCGTCGTCCGCGTCTGCCGGGGTATCGCAGGAGAACTTGCCAGCGGTGACCGGGCAGGTGACCGTACCAGTGGTGCCATCTTCCTTCGGATAGGTGACCACGACTTCCTTGACGTCATCGCCAGGCGCGGAGCCGGAGATCTCGTCCTTGTTCGCGGTGTCTACCGTCGGGCTCGACGGCGGCGTGGTGTCCAGCGTGGTGGTCGTCGGGGCGGACTCATTGCCAGCCTCATCGACCGCGACCACGGTGAGCGGGCCATCTGCGGCGTCCGCCGGGGTGTCCACCGAGTAGGTGCCATCCGGGTTGACCGGGACGTGGATTTCGCCGGTGCCGCCGCCATCCTTCGGATAGGTGACCACTACCTCGTCGATGTCATCGCCAGGTGCGGTGCCGGCGATGTGCTCGCCGTTCGCCTCGGTGACGCTCGGAGCGCCAGGCGGGGTGACATCCAGCGGGACGGTGACCGGCGTGGACTCATTGCCAGCCTCGTCAACCGAGACCACCGTGAGGGTGCCGTCATCCGCATCCGCCGGAGTGGTGCAGGTGTAGGTGCCAGCGGTGACCGGGCAAGTGATCTCGCCGGTGCCGCCGCCATCCTTCGGATAGGTGACCTTGACATGATCGGTGTCGGTACCCGGCGCGGTGCCCGAGATCTCATCGCCATTGGCGGTGGTGACCGTCGGGGCCGGCGGATCGGTGACGTCGAGCGGCTTGGTGGTCGGCGTGGACACGTTGCCCGCGTCGTCAACCGTGACCACCGAGAGGGTGCCGTCGGCCGCGTCAGCCGGAGTCGCCACGGACCAGGTGCCATCCGGATTCACCGGGACATCCACGGTACCCGTGCCGCCACCCGTCTTCGGATAGGTGACGGTGACGTGGTCAACATCGGTGCCCGGAGCGGTACCGGCGATGGTATCACCGTTGGCGGTGGTGACCGTCGGGCTGCTCGGCGGGGTGATGTCCAGGGTGCCGGTGGTCGGCGTGGACGCGTTGCCCGCGTCGTCAACCGTGACCACCGAGATCGGGCCATCGGTAGCGTCAGCCGGAGTGCTGACGGACCAGGTGCCATCCGGATTGATCGGAACGTCAACCGTACCCGTGCCGCCACCCGCCTTCGGATAGGTGACCGTCACATGATCGGCATCCGAACCGGTCGCGGTACCCGCGATCTCGTCGCTGTTGGCGGTGGTGATCGCCGGAGCCGGCGGATCAGTCACATCCAGAGTGCCAGTGGTCGGCGTGGACGCGTTGCCCGCGTCGTCAACCGTGACCACCGAAATCGGGCCATCGGTAGCGTCAGCCGGAGTGCTGACGGACCAGGTGCCATCCGGATTGATCGGAACGTCAACCGTACCCGTGCCACCACCCGTCTTCGGATAGGTGACCGTCACATGATCGGCATCCGTACCGGTCGCGGTACCCGCGATGGTGTCGCCATTGGCGGTGGTGATCGCCGGAGCCGGCGGATCAGTCACATCCAGAGTGCCCGTGGTCGGCGTGGACGCGTTGCCCGCGTCGTCAACCGTGACCACCGAAATCGGGCCATCGGTAGCGTCAGCCGGGGTATCCACCGACCAAGTGCCATCAGCCGCGATCGGGACATCCACGGTGCCGGTGCCGCCACCCGTCTTCGGATAGGTGACCGTCACATGATCGGCATCCGTGCCCGCCGCGGTACCCGCGATCTCATCGCCATTCGCGGTGGTGATCACCGGAGCCGGCGGATCAGTCACATCCAGAGTGCCCGTGGTCGGCGTGGACGCGTTGCCCGCGTCGTCAACCGTGACCACCGAGAGGGTGCCATCGGTAGCGTCAGCCGGAGTCGCCACGGACCAGGTGCCATCCGGATTCACCGGGACATCCACGGTACCCGTGCCGCCACCCGTCTTCGGATAGGTGACCGTCACATGATCGGCATCCGTGCCCGCCGCGGTACCGGCGATGGTATCGCCATTCGCGGTGGTGATCACCGGAGCCGGCGGATCAGTCACATCCAAGGTCTCGGTCGTCGGCGTGGACTTGTTGCCCGCGTCGTCAACCGCAACCACGGAGAGGGTGCCGTCAGCCGCGTCAGCCGGAGTCGCCACGGACCAAGTGCCATCCGGATTCACCGGGACATCCACGGTACCCGTGCCGCCACCCGTCTTCGGATAGGTGACCGTCACGTGATCGACGTCGGAGGCCGCGGTACCGGCGATGGTATCGCCATTGGCAGTGGTCACGGCCGGGGAAGCCGGCGGGGTGACATCCAGCGGTACGGTGACCGGGCTGGAGGTGTTGCCGGACGGATCCTTGGCGACCGCGGTGGCATTGCCATCGGTGGTCATCGTCGGCGGCACCGCCACCGACCAGGTGCCATCGGAGCCCACCGTGCCAGAGGACGTGGTGCCGTCCGGCCAAGTGATCTCAATGGTGGTGCCGGGCTCGCCATCCGTCGCCGGAGCGTTGGTGACGATGTTGTTGCCGGCGCTGTCCTGAGCCTGGTGCGCGCTGCTCGGCGCGGCAGGCGGTGTGGTGTCCACAACCGTCATGGTGTCGTAGTTGGTGCCGTTCGCGCCGTCCAGCGTGAACGTCAGCTTGATGGTGCCAACCTCCTTGCCGGAGACCGTGCCCTTGAAGGTGCCGTCGGTCTGCTTCACAGTCGCACCGGAGTTCGCCAAGGTGATGTTGGCGGCGGTGAGCTGATCCGAGATCGAGGCATCCGGGCCGGAGACCACCAGGGTGACCACCGTGCCGGCCGGCGGGTTGGAGACCACGTTGCCGTTGGCGTCCTTCAGCGTCACGATCACGTCGGAGGTCTCCAGCTTCTCAGCGGAGGTCTTCACGATGTCGATGGCGGAGGTGCCTTCGGTGGCCGAGCCCGGCAGGAAGTTGATCGTCGCCGGCGAACTCTTGTAGGACGCCGGTGGCGTGGTGCCTTCCTTGGGCTCGAAGATGACCTCGGTCCACTGGCCTTCACGCTCGAGCATCACGGTGACCTGGTGGTCGCCGGACTTGGTCGAGGTGTAGTTGACGGTGGTCTTGCCGGTGGCGTCGGTGTTGGCGATGGTGCCCACGGTGACCGTGGTGTCCGGATCGGCGACGGTGCCGCCGATGGACTGGACCGCGGTGGAGACCGGGTTGCCGTACTTGTCGAACGCGTAAACGGTGATCACATCGGCCGCCGTGCCATTGGCCAACTGGCCATTGGTGGTGATCTCGAGGCGAGTGCGCTTGTCGTTCGGCACGGTCGGATCCGGGCAATCCGGATCGCCAGGCACGCAGACGCTGCCAGAGGTGAAGTTCAGCACGGCCGGCAGGTTCGGCGGCAGCTTCTTGTCAGTCGACGGGCCGATCCAGAGTTGTGCCTCATGGTTGCCCGCGACCTTCGAGTAGAAGCTGATCGTCGAGGTGCCGTCGCTTGCGGTAGCGGCCGGGCCGGACTGGATGCGCAGCGCGAGGTCAGTCGTCGAAGCGCCCACCGGCTGGTTCGGTACCGGGTTGCCGTACTTGTCGAACGCGTAGAGCTTCACCACGTCGGCGGCCACGTTGTCGGCTGTCGCGTTGTTGGTGATGATCTCGTAGCGGGTCGTGTGCAGGCCGTCCACGCCGGGCTCCGGCGTGCAGTCCTTGTCGCAGACTTCCTCAGCCGTCCAGGTGATCGACTTCGCATCCGGGATGGTGCCCGCTGCCGCGGAGGCGCTCAGCGAGTAGGTGCCGGACTTGGTGGAGTACAGGTCCACATGGCAGACGCCGGAGGAGTTCGTGGTGCAGGTGTATGCGCCATCGACCCAGGTCGGGCCTGCGGACGGCACCAGCGCGAAGGTGATGGTCGCATCGCCAGCCGGCATGTTCGCCGAGTCGCGGGCGGTGACCGTCGCGGTGTAGGTGTTCGCCGCGGCCGTGCCCACCTTGAGCGGGGAGGCCGGGCTGATCGTCCACGAGGAGTTCGACAAGTCGACGACCGCCCACTGGAAGGTGAGGCCCACCGGGGAGCCGACGCCGCCAGTCGGGGTGACACTGTCGACGGTGATGGCCGTCTGGTAGGTGCCCGCCTGGGTGGCGGTGTACTGGATCTGCGAGACGCCAGAGCTGTCGGTGACCGGGATCGGCGAGACGATGGTCATCGGGTCGCTGGCGTTCACCTTGGTGGAAGCCACGGTGGCGCCGACGACCGGGTTGCCGTACTGATCCTTCGCGGTGACCTTCAACACGTTCTGCTCACCGTTCGGACGCGAACCGTTCTTCACCACTTCGACGGTGGAGTTCGTCGCGGAGACCGAATCGGCCTTCCACTCGACACCCAGCGACGACGGGCTCGGAGTCGGCACGCCGGCCACCGGGATGGTGTACTGGCCCGCCTTCGTCGAGGTGATGAAGATGGAGCAGTAGCCGGTGGAGTTGGTGGAGCAGGAGTTCGGGCCCACACCGACCGGGGTGACGTTGGCCGGCAGCGTGGCGGTGACGCTGACACCCGCAACCGGGTTGCCCGCGCCCGCGATACCGTCAGTGGCGTAGAACTTCAACTCGAAGTTCGAGCCGACGGTCTTAGCCGTGCCGCCATCGACCACCGTAGCGGTGACCGAGCCGACCTCGCCCGGAATGAACGAGAGCGACAGCGGCGAACCCTGCGCCGGCTTGCCGGCGATGGTGGCGGTCGCGGAGTAGGTGTTCGCGAAGGCGCTGCGGAAGCGGACCAACGACTGGCCGTTGCTGCCGGTGGTACCCGAAGCGTTCATGATCACCAACGCGGAATCGGTGGTGCTCACCGACCAGGCCACGTTCGTCACCGGGTTGCCGAAGCGGTCGAACGCGTAGACGGTAGCCTCATCCTCATCCGAGCCGTTGGCGACCTGGCTGTTCTTGGTGACCGTGATGCGCGTCTGCTTGTCCGGATCGGTGGAGCAGCCGGAATCGGTCGGCGGGACGCAGACCGCGCCCGGGTTCCAGGTGAGGTTCTTCGGCGACTTCTGCGCGTTGGTGCCGTCACCGACGATGTCGGTGAGGGTACCCGAGATGTTCACCTTGGCGGTCACCTGGAAGGTGCCCGACTTCTCCGAAGTGGCGGTGATGGTGCAGACACCGTCATCCGTATCGCAATCGCTGGCGGAGAGCACCACAGCCGGATCAGAAGCCGCGAAGGCTACCGACTGGCCGTCCATCAGGTTGTTGTTCGCGTCTCTGACGGTGACCTTCAGCGTGTAGGTCGCGCCGGCGGTGATCGCCGTAGTCGGATCAGCGGTGAAGGTGGAGGTGACCTCTGACGGGTTGTCCAGCGGGTTGAAGCGGATGTCGGAAGGCGCCCAGCCGGGGAAGCCGGTCAGGTTGTCCACCGAGATCTGCGCCGCGAAGGTGCCCGCGGTGGTGCTGGTCCACTTCACCACATAGGTGCCGTCGGCACCGGTGGTGCCTTGGACGGTCGCCGGGGTGAGCGCGGTGTTGTTGTCGCGGATCGCCTTCACCGCCGCGCCCGGCACCTTGTTGCCATAGGTGTCATACGCGTACACGGTGACCTCGTCGGTCTGCAGGCCATCGGCCTTCGAACCGTTCTTGGTGACCACCGCGCGGGTCAGCTTGTCCGGATCAGTGGTGTCACAGTTGGACACGCAGACGCCGCCATGGGTGAAGGTGATGTTCGGATGCTGGTTCAACGTCACCGTGGCGACCACACCAGTCAACTGGAAGGTGCCCACGGCCGGTGAGGTGATATCCAGGTAGTAGACGCCCGCGCCTTCGTTGGAGACGAAGCTCGCCGTGATGTTCGACGTGCCCGCCTCGCCGCCGGAGGTGTAGGCGCCGGTCACCGTGAACGCGGAACTCGGCAGATCAGAGATCGGCTGGTTGTTGGCGTCCTTGGCGGTGACCACCACGCGCACCGGCTGGCCCACGGTCTGCGACGACGGGGAAGCCGTCATCGAAGAGTTGGCCGCCGACACGTCCGGACGGGCGAAGTTCAGCGTCACCGGCGAGGACTTGGCGTCCACCACGGTGTACGGGGCGCTCGCGCCGTCATAGAACTTGATCTCCTGGCCGTCCACCAAAACCCGCGCGGTATGCGCGCCGGAGGTGGTCGACTTGTAGGAGATGGTCGTCGTGCCCGCCGAGCCGGTAGCGGCGATCGGCGAGACGATGGTCAGGTCGTCGAGCGGATCCGGCTTCGTGGAAGTCGGCGTCTTGCCGACCACCGGGTTGCCGTTGGCGTCGAACAGGTAGACCGTCACCACGTCCATGGCCTGGCCGTCGGACAGCTGCCCGTCGGTGGTCACCTCGACGTGGGTGCGCTTGCTCGGATCAGAGGAGCACACGTTCGTCGCGCTCGGGATGCAGACCGCATCGGAATCGAAGTTGATCGTCGCCGGCGACGACACGTAGTTCGCCGGAGGCGTCGTGCTCGGCTGCGGCTTGAACACGATCTCCTCCCACGCGCCGTCCACCTTGAACATCACGGTGACGGTGTGCGCGCCGGAGGTGGTGGAGGTGTAGTTGATCGTGGTCTTGCCACTCGCGTCGGTGTTCGCGATGGTGCCGACGGTGACGGTCGAATCCGGGGTGGTGGTGGTGCCGCCGAACGACTGCACCTCCGTGGACACCGGGTTGCCGTACTTGTCGAACACGTACGCGGTGATCACGTCAGCGGTAGTGCCATCGGCCTTCGCATGATCAGTGGTGATCTCCAACCGGGTGCGATGGTCATTCGGGACCGACGGATCCGGGCAGTTCGGATCGGCGGCCGTGCAGCCGCCGCCCGCGACGAAGCGCAACTCGGCGGGCAGGCTCGGCGGGATCTTGCGATCCGAATCCGGGCCCATCCAGAGCTGCACCTTGTAGGTGTCAGCCGGAGCCGGGTTGGCGGTCTTCGAGTAGAAGTTCACGATGGCGGTGCCGTCGGTGCCGGTGGACGGGATACCCGTCTGGATCCGCAGCGCCACATCCGCGGTGGACGCGCCGACTGGCATGTTCGGAACCGGGTTGCCGTACTTGTCGAAGGCATACACCTTGATCTGGTCCGGCGTGGCGTTGTCCGCCTTCGCGTTGTTGGTGATGACCTCGTAACGCGTCTTGTGGTCGTTGTCCACACCCGGTACCGGCGTGCAGTCCTTATCGCAGATCTCTTCAGCCGACCAGGCGATCGACTTCGAATCCGGGATGGTGCCCGCGGCCACCGAAGCGGTGAGCAGGTAGGTGCCGGACTTGGTGGAGTACAGCTTCACATCGCAGACGCCCGACGGGTTCGTGGTGCACGTATACTCGCCATTCACCCAGACCGGGCCAGTGGCCGGCGAGAGCGCGAACGTGATCGTCGCGTCGCCAACCGGCTGGTTCGAGGCGTCCCGGGCGGTGACCGTCGCGGTGTAGGTGTTCGCGGTACCCTCGCCGACCTTGATCGGGGAGGCCGGGGACACCGTCCACGAGGAGTTCGCCAAATCGACGACCGCCCACTGGAAGGACAGCGACACCGGGGAGCCCACGCCACCGGTCGGGGTGACGCCGTTCACGGTGATGTTCGCCGGATAGGTGCCCGCCGTGGACGAGGTGTACTCGATGGTGCTCTGGCCGTTCGAATCCGTGGCGGCGATGGTGCCGACCACCAGATCGTCAGCGGCGTTCACCTTGGTGGAGGCCACGGTGGCGCCCACAATCGGGTTGTCGTACGCGTCATGCGCGGTGACCGTCACCACGTCCTTCTCACCGTTCGGGCGAGAGCCGTTCTTGGTGATCGCGACCGTGGTCTTCGCCGGATCGACAGCGCCAGCTTCCCAAACCACCGTCACATACGGCGGGGTGGCCGCCGGGGTGGAGGTGATCGGAATCTGGTAGCTGCCGGCCTTGGTGGAAGTCACCGTGATCGAGCACTTGCCCTGGTTCGTGCCGGACGTGCCGGTGTTGCAGCTGGTGCCGCCGATGTCCGTGACGCCGGTCGGCAGGGTGACGCTGACCGGGACGTTGCCGACCAGGTTCGAGCCGGAATCCCGAGCTTCGAAGCCAATCACGTAGCTGCTGCCCACCGCCTGCGGCCCAGCCGGGGTGACGCTGGCGGTGATCGTGCCTACCGGGCCCGGCGTGAAGGAGATGGACGCCGGCGAAGTGGCTGGCGTCTTCCCACCGATGGTCGCGGTGACATTGTAAGTACCAGCGGTACCAGAGGTGAACTCGACGCGGGCCAAACCGTCCGTGCCGCCCAGCGACTGGGTGGTACCCGAGGCCGCCGAGGCGATGGTGAACGGATCGGAGCTGTTCTGCTTCGCCACTGCCCAGGCCACGCCGTTGATCGGGTTGCCGTAACGGTCGAAGGCGTAGATGGTGGCGATGTCCTTCGCGGTGCCATTGGCCTGCTGGCCGTTGGTGGTCACCACGATCCGCGACTGCTTGTCCGGATCGGTGGAGCAGTTGGTGTCGGTCGGGGCCACGCACGGGCTGTCCGGGTTCCACACCAGCGTCTTCGGCGAGCGCTGCGCGGCCGAGTTGTCACCGATGATGTCGGTCAACGTGCCGGCCACATTGATCTTGCCGCTGATGGTGTAGCTGCCCGCCACCGTGGTGGTCACCGTCACCGGGCAGACACCGGAAATGGTGATGCAGGTGGACGGCGAGATGTCGACATACGGGCTGGACGCGGTGAACGTCACCGCCTGGTTGCTCATCAGGTTCTCGTTGGCGTCCCGCACCTCAGCCGTCAGCGTGTAGCTGGAGCCGACCGTGATCGGGCCGTCCGGGGAGACCGTCAGCTTGGACTTCGTCGGCGACGGATCATCCAGCGGCGAGAAGCTCAACGTGCTCGGCGCCCAACCTGGGAAGCCGTTCAGGCCGCCCACGGTGATCTCAGCCGAGAAGGAACCGGCGGTGGTGCTGGTCCACTTCACCACGGCGACGCCGTCCGCGTTGGTGGTCACCGTCTGGGTGGCCGGGGTCAGCTCAGTCGAGACGCGGGTGGCGACGACCGTCTGGTTCGGGGACTTGTTGCCGTAGGTGTCGAAGGCGTACACGGTGACCTCGTCAGTCTCCGTGCCGTTGGCCTTCGAGCCGTTCTTGGTGATGTCAGCGTGCGTGGTGTGATCCGAGTCGCCCTCGCAAGAGGTGACGCAGACGCCGCCAGCGGTGAAGGTAGCCGTCGGATGCTGCGTCAAAGTCAGACCCGTCACCACGCCGTTGAGCGTGAACACGCCCACCTTCTTCGAGGTGATGTCATAGGTGTAGACGCCGTTGCCCTCATTCGCGACCGGGGTGGCCGTGATGTTCGGGGTGCCAGCCTCGCCGCCCGACGTGTACGTGCCCGTCACCGCAATATCGGAGAGCGCGAAGTCGGAAATCGGCTGGTTGTTGGCATCCTTCAAGGTGACCGTCACGCGGATCGGCGCGCCGACCGTCTGCGAGGCCGGGGCGCTGGACAGCGTGGAGTTGGTCACCGAGACCGCCGGGCGGGTGAAGTTCACCGTCGCCGGCGAGGACTTCGCGTCCACCACCGTGTACGGGGCGCTCGCGCCGTCATAGAACTTGATCTCCTGGCCGCCCACCGAAACCGTCACGGTATGCGCGCCGGACTTGGTGGACTTGATGGCGGCGGTGGTGGTGCCGGCGGTGCCGGTCGCCGCCACCGTGCCGATGGTCAGCGCGGTATCCGTGGTGGTGACCGTCGGAGTCTGCCCGGAAACCGGGTTGCCGTTGCCATCGAACAGGTAGACGGTGACTACGTCTTCCGCCAGGCCGTCAGAGAGCTGGTTGTCGGTGGTGACTTCCACCCGGGTGCGCTTGGACGGATCCGAAGAGCACAGGTTGGTGGCGCTCGAGATGCAGACGGTGCCCGGATCCCAAGTCAAAGTCGCCGGCGACGACGAATAGTTCGTCGGCGGAGTGGTGCCCGCCTTCGGCTTGAACTTGATCTCATCCCACTGGCCTTCACGCATGAACAGCACCGTGATGGTGTGGTCACCGGAAGAATCCGAAGTGTAGGTGATCGTGGTCTTGCCGTCGGCGTCAGTGTTCGCGATCGTGCCGACCGTCACCGTGGACGGGTTGGTCGGGCTGCCGCGCAGACCCTCGTACGACTGAATCTGCACATCCGGAACCGGGTTGCCGTACATGTCGAAGACATACGCGGTGATCACGTTCTGGGTGGTGCCGTCAGCCGGCGAATGGTTGGTGGTGATCTCCAACCGGGTGCGCTGCTCGTTCGGAACCGGAGGCAGCGGGCAGTTGTCGTCATCCGAAGCGCAGCCAGCGCCCGCGGTGAAGCGCAGGCTGACCGGCAGGTTCGGCGGAATCTTCTTGTCGCTCTCCGGGCCGATCCACAGATTCGCGGTGTAAGCATCGGCCGGGGCCTGGTTCGCCCGCGTCGCGTAGAAGTTGACGATCGTGGTGCCGTCCGCGCCGGTGGCCGGGATGGCCGAAGCGACACGGAAAGCGCCGTCAGTCGGCGAGAGGACAGCGGCGCCCACCGGCTCATTCGGAACCGGGTTGCCGTACTTGTCAAACGCGTAGACCTTCACCTGATCCGGCGTCACATTGTCCGCCTTCGCATTGTCGGTGATGATCTCATAGCGGGTCTTGTGGTCATTGTCCACACCCGGCACCGGCGTGCAATCCTTGTCGCAGACTTCCTCAGCCGACCAAGCGACCGCCTTCGCGGAGCCGATCGGGTTGCCGTTCGAAGTAGCCGACAGCGAATAGGTGCCGGACTTGGTGGAGTACAGCTTCACCGAGCACACACCCGAAGCGTTGGTGGTGCACGAATAGCCGGTGGTGGAATCCCACGTCGGGCCGGACGGGCTGACCGCGAAGGTCACCGTCGCGCCGCCCGCCGGCAGGCCGTCAGCGTCCAGACCCGTCACCGTGACGGTGTAGGTGTTCGCAGCCGAGGTACCCACCTTGAGCGGCGAATCCGGGGTGACCGTCCACGAGGAACGGTTCGGATCAAGCAACGTCCACGAGAACGCCATGTTCACCGGCTGGCCCACGCCGCCCGTCGGGGCGACGCCGCCCACCGAGATGCTGGCCGGATAGCCCGACCCGGTGCTCGGCGTGCTCGAGGTGTACCGGATGGTGGTGGTGCCGGTCGCGTCAGTGTCCGGAATCGGCGAGACGACGGTGAGGTCATCACCGGTGTTCAGCTTCGCCGAAGTGACCGCCGCGCCGGAGACCGGGTTGCCGTACTGGTCCTTCGCCACGATCGTCACCACGTTCTGCTCGCTGCCGTTCGGGCGGGAGCCGTTCTTGGTGATGGTAACCGTGGTGTTCGCCGGATCCACCGCGCCCGCCTTCCAGACCAAGGTCTGCGAAGCCGGGGTGACCGCGATCACCGAGGAAGCCGCAATCGGGAAGGAGCCAGCCGTGGTGGAAACCACGGAGATGGAGCACGAACCCGAAGACAACGTGGGGCAGGAAGCCGCGCCGCCGCCGACCCGGGTGACCCCGGTCGGCAGGTTGAAGTTGACATCCACGCCCGCGACCGGGTTGCCCGTGCCCGCCGGGCCGTCAGTCGCCCGCACCGCAATCGAGAACGGAACGCCGACATCCTGCGCGCTAGTCGGCAGCACCGTGTAGGTGATGGACGCCACATTGCCGGAGATGAAGGACATCGAAATCGGCGAGGTGTCCGGAGTCTTTCCGGCGATCAACACGTTGGCGGTATGCCCGCCCGCGGTGGTCGAGGTGTACGAGATCGTCGCCTGACCAGTGGTGGCCGAGGTGGTGCCCGACGGCGTCACAATCGTCAGCGTCGGATCTGTGGTGCTGGTCGACCAAGCGGCCGCCTTCGGGTTGCCGAAGCGGTCGAACACGTACACGGTGGCCTCGTCAGTCGCCGAACCGTTCGCGGTCTGGCCGTTCTTGGTGACCTCCACGCGGGTCTTCTTGGTCGGATCAGTGGAGCAGTTGGTGTCCACCGGCTCGACGCAGGCGTCGCCCGCGACCCAGGTCAGGCTCTTCGGCGAACGCTGCGCCGCCGAACCGTCACCGGTGATATTCGTCTGCGTGCCCGCCACGTTCACCTTGCCGGTGACGCTGAAGGTGCCGGCCTTCTCCGAAGTCGCATCGACAGAGCAGACACCGACATCGTTGGTGTTACAGGTGTTCATGTCGAAGGTGACCGCCGGATCGTCCGAGGCGAAGGAAACCGTCTGGTTCGTCAGCGCATTGCCCATCGCATCCTTCACGGTGGCCGTCAGCGTGTAGCTGAAGCCGGCCGCGATGTCGCCGCTGGCCGGGCTGCGCGTCAAAGTCGAGCGCGCCGGATCCGGATCAGGCAGCGGGTTGAAGGTGATGTTCTGCGGGGCCCAGCCCTCGAAGCCGGTCTGGCCGGCCACGCGGATCTGCGCCTTGTAGGTGCCCGCGACCGTGGTGGTCCACTTCACGATATAAACGCCCGAAGTGTTCGTGGTGCCGTTCACCGTGGTCGGGGACAGCTCAGAGTTGCCGCCGTCCTGGGTGGCGACCACCGTGGCGTTCGCGACCGGGTTGCCATAGGTGTCGAAGGCGTACACGGTGACCTCGTCGGTCTCCACGCCATTAGCCTTCGAGCCGTTCTTGGTGATCACCGCGCGGGTCTTCTTGTCCGGATCAGTGTTTATACAGCCAGTCGAGCAGACGCCGCCCGCGGTGAAGGTTACCGTCGGGGTCTGGGTCAACGTCACCCCGGTGACCGTCGCGCTGATGGTGAACACGCCGATCTTGGTGGAAGTGAGGTTGATGTAGTAGACGCCCGGGCTCTGCTCGGTAACGAAAACGCCGGTCACATTCGGAGTGCCCGCCTCGCCGCCGCTGGTATAGGTGCCGGTAACCACGAAGTCTGAAGCGCTAAGCCCGGTGACCGGGTTGTTGTTGGCATCCTTCACCGTGGCCGTCACCAGCACGTTGTCACCCACAGTCTGGGAGGCCGGTGTCCGGGTCAGGTTCGAGTTCGCCGGTGAAGGCGGGCCGGAGATGATGGTGAACGGAGCGGTGACCGTGTGGTTCTCGCTGTCCTTCACCGTCTCGGTGTAGTTGCCCACCGCGGTGAGCGCCTTGCCCGTCCAGGTGTACTGGCCGGGGTTGGCCGCGTCTTCCACCGGGCCCACGATGGCCGGCGAGGTGGCCAGGCCGGCCGGGGTGTAGGTGAGCACGCCGGAGATGCCGCTGACCGGGTTGCCGTCGGCATCCTTCGCGATCAGCCGCACCTCGACGTTGTTGGCGCCCGCCGCCGCGGTGGCCGGGGTGACCACCAGCGAAGACTGCGACGGATCGAAGCCCGGCGCCTTCACCACGAAGTTGTTCGAGTTTGTGGTGTTGGAGGCGGTGTCCGTCACCCGCACCTGGTAGGTGCCCGCGGTGGCGGAGTACTTCGCCGTCCAGACGTAGGTGCCTGGCGAGCTTTCCGTCGGAGTGGTGGCGATATTCGTCAAACCTGGGGTGGCGCCAGGGGCGCTCAACGTCAGGTTCGGGCCGATGCCGGTGATCGGCTGGTTGTTCGCATCCTGCACCACCAAAGTGGCGGTGGTGGAGGCGTTCGTCTCACCCGGAGTCGGCACCGTCAAAGTCGATGAGCCCTCGCCAGCTGGCGGCAGGCCATTCCACTTGAACCAGAGCCATTCATCCGAACCGGTGGCCTGGCCGCTCTTGTAATTCGCCGGCGGCGTGGAGCCCGGCTGCGGGGTGAAGCTCACCGTATGCCAGTTCGAGCCGTTGTACCACTCAGCCACGACCTTGCGCTGCGAGCCCGCCGTCGAGGTGTACTCGAAGCTGCACTTGCCGGTCGCGTCGGAGGTGCAGGTGGCGCTGCCCACGATGGTCAGGTAGGTCTGATCGGCGGTGTTCGGGACGCGGGTGCGGATCTGCCGGCCCGCCACCGGGTTGCCGAAGCCGTCGAAGAGGTAGACGTCGATCTTGTTCTTGTCAGCGCCATCGGCGACCGCCGCGCTCGCATCATTGTGATCCAAGCCCCTGATGACCTCCACGCGGGTGCGCTTGTCATTCGGCACGTCGGCATTCGGGCAGGTCGGATCGAGATCCGGATCACAAGGGGGGCCAGCGGTGAACTCGATGTCCTTCGGGTCGGAAGTCACGCCGCCGACCGTCACCGAGACCGAGTACTCGTTGGCCGCGGTGGCCCAGATGTACGAGCGGTAGGAGCCCGGAGTGCCGGAAACCGGCGCCCACTGCGAGCTCACCGTGTTGATGTAGGTGCCGGCGGACGGGTTGGAGTTCCAGGTGAAGGCCGAGGCGCTCAAACCGACCATCGGATCGTCATTGCCATCCTTCACAGCCGCGATCACCTGCACGCAGCTACCCGCCTGGGTGCCGCCGCAGACCTCATGCGTGGTGGCCGCCAAGGTGAGATCAACGCTGCCGATATTCGGGTCGTTGATGAAGGTGACCCGGTCATAGTCAGAACGCGAGTTCAGCGTGACGGTGTAGCTGTAGGTGGTGCCGATGGTGCCGGTGATCAACGCGGTGTACTTGCCCGTCGGATCGCCAGAGGCATCCACTTCCTTCGTCCACTGTGTGTTCACGTCGGTGGCGCTCGGGGTGCCGAGCACCGAACCGCCGGTGCCGGAGATGGACAACGCGTTGTTCATCTGGGTGTCGGTCATGTTGATGCCGTTGCCCCACTGGTCGAGCAGCCGCACGATGATCTGCATCTGGCCGCGATAGCCCTGCAGGATGTCATTGGTGGTGTCCGAAGAGTGGAAGTCGGTGGGATCATACGTCGGCGGGCAGTAGGTGGCGGTGCCCGCATTCGGGCAGATGTCCACCTGCACGCCGTACGGATCGACCGGGGCCGCCGCGTGGAACTTGGCGTTCGTGGTGTCAGAGAGCATGGAGTTTGAATCACCCGTTACCCGCACTTGCACGGTGTAGGTGCCGGAGCGCTGCGAGGCGAAGGTGAAGTCATAGGTGCCATCACCATTGTCGTGGAAGCTGCTGGCCTTCAACAGCCAGTCGGTGGCGGAGTTGAAGGTCTTGCCGGAACCGGCCCAGTCGGTCGGCGACCAGTCGAAGTCCGACGCGACCAAGTTGTAGTAAGGCGCGTCTTGGGCGTCCGTCACCGTGACCCGCACCACCAGTTGGCCGTTGGTGCGGGTGCTCACCTCAGCCTCAGCCGGGTACGTATACGGAGGCAGCACGTCCACCGATACGGAGCCAATATCCGGATCTTGGGAGACCGTGATGTACGTCTGTAGCTTCACCGTCACCCCGTCCTTAGTAACGGTAATCGCCGGGTAATACGTCTTCACCGATGAGCCGCGCAAATTCCAGTGATACTGGCCAGAGGCCTTGTCGGTGGTGTAATCCGGGTACCCGCCGGAGGTACGGTTGGTCATCCCATCCCATAGGGCGGTGAACGGCTGAGTGTAATCCGGCGAGCCGCCCGAAGACGGATAGGAGAAGTTCAACGCGGTGAGATCGGTGATCGGGTTGCCATACTGATCCTGGGCGGTGACGGTGGCCGTCGACCACGCGTTCACGCCCACCGGGGTAGTGGCACTCCAGGTGGTGTGCGCCGGATCCAGCGCGCCCGCCGTCACCGTCATGGTGGTGGACAGGTCATCAGCGGTATTCCCGCTGGTGTTGTTCGGATCAGCCGACACCGTGGTGCCGTTGGCGGCCGTGGCCGTCTTCGAGGTGAAATTCACCGTGTACTGGCCAGTGGCGTTATTCTGATCGTCAAGAACTTCGGCGAAGCCCGTGAAGGTGCTCAGGTTCGGCGAGGTGCCCGTCGGGTTGGCCAACAGGTGCATCTGCGACGACGTGTAGCCGGTGATCGGGTTGTCATACTGGTCATGCAGAGTGATGGTAGCCACTGCCGTCTCACCGGCCTTCATCGAGGCCTTGTCCAACACGATGGAGGAGTGGGCCGGATCGAAGGTAGTCTCCGGGTTCCAGACCCGCTGCACCGGGCTGGCCAGTGAAGCAGTACCGCCGCCTTCAATGTCATGGGTACCGATCTTGGCGTGTAGCTGATAGGTGCCAGAGACCGTGGTCTTCACCTTCACCTCGCAGGTGGAAGTCCCATCGGTGGTGCAACTGTCCGCCGGAGTGAAGTTCGAGCCGCTGATCGGCGGATCGGCGGAGAAGCTGGCCGAATAGCCAGCCCCCACCAGGTTGCCGCCGGAATCTTTCAGCGTCACCTTGAGGGTGTACTCGCTGGCGCTGGTGGTGCCCACCGTCAACGGCCCAGCCGGGGTGACGGTGAACTCCGACGTCGTGTAAGACGCGCCAATCGGGGTGAACTCCACAGTGTCTGTCAACGCGTCGCTGGCGTTCAACGGCGCCGGCTGCGCCTTCACCGTGTAGGTGGTCGCCGTGCTTGACGTAAACGTCGCGGTGTAGACGCCATTGGGCTGACCATTGCCGTCTTGGCCTTCCGTGAAGGTGGTCGTCCCGCTGAAGGTGGAGGTGTTCGGCGTCACCGTGACGCCCAGGCTGCCCGCCCGGCCGGTCACCGGGTTGTTGTAGGCGTCGCGCAGCGTGACGGTGATCTCGGCGTCCTCGAGGATCGGCACTGAGGGGGTCACCGACAGGTCAGAGTGAGCCTTGTCGACGGCACCCGCCTGATAGACCCGATCCTCAGCCGTGCCAATCTGGACGTCGGCACTGGTGAAGCCCTTGATCCGGAAAGTGCCGGCTTCGGTGCTGGTCAAAGTCACCGGGCAGGAGCCGATGTTCGCGCCGCTGCTCTCCGTGGTGCAGGAGGTGCTGCTCAGCACCGTCTTCGTCGGGTCAATGGTGTACTCCACACCGCCGACGACCTTCACCACCGAGAACTTCACGGTTTCTCCCGCGATCTTGTTGCCGCGGCCACCGTTCGCGGTACCCACGCCGTCATAGGCGGTGATCGTCGCGGTGTAGGTGCTGCCGCTGGTGGTGCCCACCGGGAGCGGGCCCGCCGGAGTGACTTCGAAGGTGGAATCGGCTGCGGAAACCGCGCCGTACTGGAACTGCGCGGTGCCGGTCAGCGTCACGCCGGTGGCGGGCACCGACGTCACCGTGTAGGTGTTCGCGGCCTCGGAAGTGATGGTGCCCGAATACTTGCCGATGTCAGCTCCAGTGCCCTCAGTGAAGGAACTGATGGTGCCGCCCGTCGGGCTGGAAGTCACCCCCAGCGAGGAAGCCTTGCCGGTGATCCGGTTGCCGTACTTGTCGGTGAGGATGATCACAATGTTGGCGTACTGGCCCACCGGGGTGAGCGCGTCAACCGTCATCCGGGTGCAGTCGGTGACGCCCGCCTCGCAGGTCTGCGAAACGACGTCCGGAGTGAAGCTCTTCGACTGCGGCGAAGCCTTGGTGGGATCGACCACCATCGGGGTGGCCGCGTTGCCGTCGTCATCCCACAGGCCGCCGATCTCCACCTCGCCGATCTTGCCGTGGAAGTCATACGGGCCGCCGTCGTCCGTCGCCGTCACATACACCGTGCAAGTACCGTCAGCGGCGGTGCTGCAGTCGGTGATCGGAGTGGTCGAGGTAGCGGTGGCGTAGAACTTCACCGAAGGCTCCGTCGAGGAGAACGTCACCTGGGTGGCTTCCTTCGCGTTGCCATAGGTGTCCTTCGCCGTCACCTTGATGGTGTAGCGCTGGCCCACCGTCTTGGAGGCGTCAGACTCGATGATCTGGAACCACGAATGCGAAGCATCTGCGGGCACGGCGGTGAAAGTCACCTGCTGCGGGCTCTTGTTGCCCGTGTTGCCGTCACCCTGCACATCGGTGTAGGTGCCGTTCACATCCACCTTGGCATGAACGCCGGTGGTGTTGCCGTCACCATAGGTGCCCGCGACAGTGGAGGTGATATGCACCTTGCAGGTGCCGTCAGACTCCGTGGTGCAGGTGGCGATCACGGTGGTGTGCTCGGCATCGCCATACAGCTTCACATTAGAGGAGTTGGTGCCGTCCACGCTCAACTGCACGACCTGGCCGGCCAGCGGCGAGCCAGTGGAATCCTTCACCGTCACGGTGCCGACGATGTCGCCGCCCGCGCCCGCGGTGTTGGCGCTCAAAGCGAACGAAGAACGCGCCGCGCTCGGAATATGGCTCATCGTGAAGAGGCAGGTGATGTCGTTGCGAGCGGAAGTGATGGTGCCCGACGGCAACGTCACCGAACGGGCCGACAGATCAACCGTCGCGGTGACGGCCGAGTTGTCCTCAGAGTTGTAGCAGGTAGCTTCAGTGAGGCCCCAGCCGCTCGCCGGCGCCGACGCGGTGATGGTGGTCGCCGCGCTGGTGTTGGAGATGATGTGGCCCTGGTTCGAAATCTTCTTCTCGCCGGGGGTGGAAGTGGTGATCCGGTCCGCGTTCGAAGACGGCTTGGTGCCGAAAGCGCCACCGGCGACGTTCGTGAGCGTGAATGCCTGATCCGTCAGCGTGCCGCCGACCGTCTTCAAGCCGACACGCACCTGGCCGTTGGTGTACCAGAGGCGATAGTCCTCGATCTCACCGGTGGTCACCCAGGAGTTGTTCTGGCCGGTGGTCGAACCGGTGCCCGTCGAGGTGTACTGCGCGCCATACTGATAGCTGGAGTTGTCCGGAGTGGTGATGTTGCCGTTCACCGAGGCGTTCACGCGCAGGATCACCGGAGAGCCGGAGGTACTCACCGAGGCGGTGGGCACCGTCCAGTTGCCGGAAAGCACATGGCCCTTCACATTCGAGCCTTCCAAGGACTCCGCCGCGCTGTTCAGCGGCATGGTGCTGGTGGAGGTCTGCAGGCCGTTCGGGCTGGAGGCGCTGGTGGTGGTGGACGAGATCCACGCCTTCACCAACACGTCGGTAATGGTCTTCGGCGCGCCTGGAATCGGGTCCGAGATCTGCACGGTGGCATCCCACTTGTAGGAACGGCCTACCGAGAGCAGCACGTCTTGCGCGTCGATCTTGGAGCCATCGGCGAGCACCACCTTCACGCCGTCGTCAGCGTGGGCGGAGCTGTTCGCCGCCGTGTCATTGACGCCGTTGTTCTGCTGCATGATGTTCTCACCCAGCTTCACCCAGGCACCGGTGTGCTCGGAGTCGATGTCCGGGATGTTGATGTGGTACGGGCCGGATTGCGCATACGTGGTCTTGATCGCGTTGCTGGCACCCGTCGGAGCGTCGCCCCATTCACCGGTGGCCACGCTGATGCCGAAGTCGGCGTCGGCGACGTCGCCGGTGGTGTACAGCTCGACAATGGAGTAGTTCGCCCAGTTGGCCGGATCGCCGGTGGCGCCGATCGCCTCGCGCTTGTCCGGCGAGTCGTACGGGTTCTTCGCGCCATAGCAGCGGCCGCCTTCCTGGCGTTCCACGGTGGCGGTGTCGTCGCCCAGCCAGCATTCCGGATGGGTCTGGTTCAACCAGAAGAAGGTGCTGTCATCATCCGGATCGTCGTGGCCTTGGGCGTCATAGCGACCGCCGTTGGCCCACGTCTGGATTGCGTTTACATAGATCGGGGAGGCATCGGTGCCGCGGTTCACGTGCGGCTGCACCAAGCGCACCTTGTAGGTGGTGGGCTCGCCTTCGACGCCGGCGCCGACCATGAAGTAATAACCGCCGTTGGAGTCGGTGGTGGCTTCGGAGAGCAGTTTGTTCTGATCGTTGTACAGGTAGATCTTCTGCCCGGAGACGCCGGTCTTCTCGTTGTCTTCGATCTGGCCGTTGCCGTTGGCGTCCTCATAGACCTTGCCTTCGATGACGCCCGCGGTCTGCGCGGAGGCGAAGTCGGAGACGTTCATGCCGGAGGTGCCGGTGGAGGTGATGGTGTTGCCAGCCGGGAAACCGCTGCCACGGGTATGGAAGCCGGTCGCGGTGCAGACACCGTAGCCGATGTTGTTCAGCGGATCGGCCTTCAGCACGGTGTGCTGAGTACGCGGAGCCGGGCAAGTACCACCGGACTGGGTGGTCGGCGAGCCGTCATAGCCGCCGATGAACAGCGAGCCGTTGTAGAAGGCCGAGCCGACCTTGCCGCCACCGCTGGCATCCCAGGTGGAACTGTCGGCGTTGATGATGTGGGAGACCACGGTGTACTTCCAGGAGCAGGTGGAGCCGACGGTGTTCGCTGAAGTGCTGGCGCAGGAGGCGTTGGTGATGTTGCCCTCGTTATCACGGGTGGGGGTGATCCGGATAATCACGCCATGGCCGGTATCCGAGGCCGCGAACATATAGATGTTGCCGGTGGCGTCCAGGGCCATGTCAGAGGTGGTGTTGGGGCTGTAGGCGCCGGCACAGGGGGCGACAGCGGCGGCCGGATCGCAGCCGCTGCGGATGTTGGCGCCGGAGACCTGGAATTTGACGCGCTCGGTAAGGCTCTCGGGCTGGATGGAGAGGTTGCCGGCCGCGCCAGAGGAGCTGACCATCGAACCGGAGGCCGGATCCCAAATGCTGATGGTGAAGGCGGTGGCATTCCGGGCATCCGAGGTACGAGCCGGGCCGTCAATCGGGATGTTGGTGCCGCTCTGCACGTAGATGCGGCCGGTGCGCTGGTCGACCTCGCCACCAGTCTGGTCTTCCCATCCTGGGGTCTGCGGATCCGGGAGGCAGGCCCATTGCAGCGCGGCGTTCTCGCCGGAGGCAACGCGCCACACCGGAATCAGGTTCGTGCCGCAGGTGGCCGGGGTGGAGTTGGCGTCAGACGCGTAATCCCAGAAGTAGCCCACCAGGTTGTTGCGGTCCACGTTGCCCGCATCGTCACGCATCGGGCCGACGCCGAAGGTGTCCATGTCATCCAAGTTGACTGTCGGACCACCCGTGTTCTTCAATGACAGGAACGGCTCCCAGTCGTTCATCTCGCCATTGGAGTCGAACTTGAAGCGGCCTACCAACACGCCCTGGGCACCATTCGACAAGCTGCCGCCGTAGTGGCTGATGGTGTAGATGTCAGCCCGGCTCCACTCGTTCTGTGGGTTGCCCGCTTGGGTGGTATTGCTGGGCCAGACGCCGTGCCAGACCGCGGTCACGCCGGTCACCGTATTCCAGGTGACGGCCGCCTCGGCTTCGGGCGCACTAATCCCTTGAACGGAGACCAGGCCCGCAGTGGCAAGGACGAAAGCCACCGCCGCAGAGACTGGCCGCTTTGCCGTCCCCCTGATCCCCGAGCGACCCGTCGAGCCGCTCTTTGGCGCGTAATTATGTGTAGTGGTATGGATACGCATGATCCCCCCTGATATAGATCCTCTCAGCGCAGCGCAGGTACACTGCCCCCATTAGTGACTCACTCTTTCATCCCCACCCCCCAATGTCAAGGGTTCCGCCCACATTTTGACGTGTCTCAACTAATGGTCTAACCTTCTCCTTCGCTGCCAGAAAATCCCAATTTTGAGCGTCTTTCCTAGTCACCGCGCGAACCGCCCTGCCTCCTCCTCCACCCATCTTGGTCCACAAATGTGCCAAATCCCGTCAAATGCAACATCCCCGCAATAAACCCCCCAATCCCCCATTCTTCTCATTCTCTTTCATTATTTCTCATTTATTATTCTGATAGCCCCTCCAAACTGTCCTCGCTTCGCTCGACGCGGCCCCGCGGAATTGTCCTCGCTTCGCCCGGGCGCTCCGTCCGTGTGTGTTCGCTCCGGCGGGAGCGGCTGCTTATAGACATTTTTCTCAGAAAGCGGGGGCTCACGCTCCGCTTAGGAGCGACTGGCTTCCGCCAGATTGTCGCTCCACGCTCCACTACGCGACCTGGCTTTACGCTTTCTTTCCGAAAAACGTCCATAACAGCCGCACCGCGCTTTTGCTCGACCGTAAGTAACCCCCTGTCGGGGGTTCTTACACTCGACAACGCGCTTCCCGTGCATCACGCCATGTTCACGTGACTCACGCCGTTCTAGTAACAGCCCGAAGGACTACTCTCCCGGCACCCTCTGGCCGTCATCCCAGACCTGTACCGGCAACCCAATGATGGCCCTAATCGACCAACCTACTGCCAGTACGCAGTCCAAGCCTCGCCGCAGCCCCCTCGCCGTCATCCTCGGCCGCAGGCCGGGGATCCAGTGCGACGTGTGCGCAGCACACTTGGAGCACACACAGAGCCCGAGCGAAGCGAAGACAATCTCGTGGAGACAGAAGAGTGGGCCCGCTACTGGGAGATAGCGGGCCCACTTGGTGCTGCGTCAGTCTTGGCGACGGCGCTTGGCGAAAAGGACCGCAGCAACTACGCCGATTCCAGCCAGACCCAGGATCGCAGCGAGACCCAGGTTCGAGGGCAGAGTGTCACCACCCGTGGTCACCACTGGCTTCTGGGAAGACGTGGGACTTGGTGTTGGAGTTGCGGGAAGGGTGGGATCTGCCACATTGACGAACACTGGGATCGTCTTGGTATTGCCTTCGGCGTTCGCGATGGTGACCGCGAAGGCATCCATGCCGACGAAATCCTTGGCGGGGGTGTACCGCAGGATGCCATCAGCGTTCACTACGGCGAGTTGCGAGTGAGCTGCCGTGAAGGTGACCTTGCCGTGGAGCGCCGACTCGTACTCGACGATGACCAGCGGCTTGGCCGTGGAGGTGTACTTGGCGAGCACGTCGATGTCGATGGCAACGCCCTTCTTGGTGTTCACCGTGAGCTGGCTGGGGCCATTGATCGGGGCCAACTCCGGGCCGCCGATCATCGGCTCCTCATCCGTGTACAGCTCGCCGATGCTCGGCTTGGAGGTGTTGCCAGCCGCGTCGGTGGCCGTCACCGTGATGGTGCCGTCCTTGATCTTCTCGCCAATCGGGCCGGGGTAACGCCAGTTGCCCTGATCGTCCACCGGGCAGTTCACCTGGCCGGGCTGCTTGCCGGAGGTGCACAGGCCACTCGGGATCGACGGCGAGCCTTCGGGGAAGGTGATGGTGACCGTCGAGCCAGGCTCGGCCTTGCCATCAATGCCGTCGCGGGTGATCTCGCCCATTTCCGGAGCGTCCGGCGGCGTGGTGTCGATCACGATCTCGACCGGATCGGAATCGTTGCCCGCCTCGTCGGTGGCCACCACGGTGGTCTTGCCATCCGGAGTGCCCTCCGGGATCGGGACCGTCCAGCAGCCGTCAGCGCCGACCTGGGTGGTGGCCTTCGTGCCGTCCGGGAAGGTGACGGTGATCGTCGAGCCGGGCTCGCCGTCACACTTCGGCTCATCGGTGACCACCGGCTTGTCGTCCACGCGATCCTGGCGTGACGAACCCGGCTGCTCCGGGCCGACGCCGTCCGTGACTTCCAGATCAGCCGTCTTGCTCGACTGCTGGGAGCCCACGCGGAAGCCGAAGGTGGCCAGGCCGTCCTGGAGGCCGGTCGTCAACGGCGCCCGGAAGGTGCCGTCCGTGGCCAGCGTGGCCGCGCCGATGGCGATGTCGGTGACCACCGAGCCGTCGGCGGTGATCACGGTGACCACCGTAGCCGGATCGGGGTTCAGGATGCGGTTGCCCTGGGCGTCGCGCAAGGTGACGATGGCCACCGCGCCGGAGTGCTTGCCCGAGGCCATGGTGCTCGGCTCCACCCGGATCTCGGAGTTGTTCACCGAGACCGGCCCGGAGACGAACTCGATCTCGCGCGCATCGCCGACCTGGCCTTCGGCCACCTCGGCGCGCACCTCGTAGGTGCTGGCGATCCGGGAGACCCATTCGGCCTTGGCCTGGCCCTGGGCATCGGTGGCGACCACCAAGATGCCCGGCCCGGTGACGCCGCCCGCCTGGGTGCCCTCTGGCACCGCGAAGGAGACGTTCACATCGGCCAGCGGCACCTCAAGATCGTTCCGCAGGCTCACCACGCCGGTGAAGGACTGCACGCCATCGGCGGTGCGGGTGCCCTCCGGGGTGACGGTGAAGGTAGAGTTGCTCAACTCCACGCCATGGGTGATGTCGAAATCGATGTAATCGGTGTCCGAGGCCCGCTGCGAGTTGATCCGGTAGCCGACCACCGCGCGGCCCACAGCCTTGCCGGTGATCTTGCCCACGAAGGTACCGTCAGCCTGCTGCTCGGCGAAGCCGTTCTCCGCCAGCGTGTAGCCATCGGAGCCCAGCAGACCCGCGCCGGTGACCGGGAGCAGCGTCACCGAGGTGCCATACGGCGGCTCGGCGATCACATTGCCCTGGGCATCCTTCAAGGTGACGATCACATCAGAGGATTCGCCCACATCGGCGGTGAGCCGCACGATGTCGATCTCGGAGAAGGACGGATCAGGCGCGCCAGCCGTGAAGGTGAGCGTCAACGGGCTGCCCGAGAGCTCCACGTCATCGGCCTTCACGGTGATCTCGAAGGAACCGGCCTTGTTCGAGTAGGCGGTGACGCTGGCGGTGCCATCGTTGCCGGTAACCTTCACCGCGTGGCTGAGCACCAGATCGGCGCAAGTGACCGAAGCGGCCGCGTCGCTGACCTGCTTGCATTCGAAGGAGACCGGCTCGCCCACCCACGGCAGCTTCACTGAATCTTGCAGCGTCGCCTTCATGGTGTAGGTGTTCGCCGACTTCGAGCCAGCCACCAGCGGGCCTTCCGGAGTCTTCGCCACCGAGGAGTGGCTCGGATCGAACTCCATCGCCTGGTACTTCAACTTCACCGGAGCGTAGTTGAGCGCGGTGAGCGCGACGCCGTTCACGGTGGCCCCGACATCGAAGCCGGTATCGGAGGCCTGCAGCGAGGCGTAGCTGGCATAGGCGACGCCATCGGCATTCGCCTTGGTGTCCGCAGTGCCCTTGAGGATCAGCTCGGCAGCCGGGTTGAAGGCCACCGCAGCGCCATCGACCGGGTTGCAGTACTTGTCACGCGCGGTGACGGTGACGGTGTGGGTGGCTTCGCCATCGGCATCCACCGCGCCCGTCGGCTGCACCTTAATATATGTGGACGGCGTGTTGTCCGGGCCACAGGTGACCGGCGGTTGCACGGCCGGAGCCCCAGCCTTCCAACTGATGGTGGCCGGCGAACCGCTGACCGCATCCGTCCCGATCTCCGCCTTCAAGCTGAACGACCCGGCCTTGGTGGAGAAGATCTCCACGCTGGCGATGCCGTTCGCGGCGTTGACCACCTTCACGGTGGAGAGGTTGCCGCCCATGCCGATGCCGGAGGTATCCGCGCCGGTGATGGAGAACTTCACCGCGGTGCCATTCACCAGGTTGCCATTAGCGTCATGTACCACCACGGCGGCCAGATAGCTGTTATCCGCATTTGTGCCGACTTCCAGCGGCGCATTCAATCCGCTATTCAACGGAGCAACACTCAAAGTGGAATTACTGGCCTGGGCCGACCCGGCGGTAAACTCGCGGCTCTCATAATCATTTCCATAGTTAGATTTCACGATATTACCGGCGATGACCTCGAAACGCTTTACGCCAGCGGAAGTGGATTTCACCTTCGCCACATATTCGCCAGCATTGCCGGTAGCGGTAATTTCGCTCACCGTAATACCAGCCAGCGGCGTAACGCTGAGAGTAATCAATTCCGGCTTATTGGAGATGTAGGTGTTATTCACATCTCGCAACGTGACCTTCACGGTGAACTCATCGGTGCCATTGGCCACCAAGGTGGTGTCCGGGGCGATGGTCCACGAGGACTTGCCGGCGTCGACCGCCGCATTCGTGAAGCGGGCGATCACCTTGCCGTCGTTGCTACCGCCATTGTTGGTGATGGTGAGCCAGGTGTTGTTCGCGAACACCTTCGCCGCGACCGGGTAATCACTGGCAGCCACGGACGGGACATCGGACTTCACCGACTCCCAGATCTTGCCGGTGGCATCCGTCAAACCGGAGCTGTTCGAGGATTCCTTGAACTGCAGCGGGCTGGCGTACTCGAAATCGACTTGCGCGTTCACAATCGGGTTGCAGCGCGCGTCCACGACCTCGGCGCTCACCTTGTGCGAGCCGATGCCGGTCGCTACCGCGGTGTCGTCGTCAATCCAGATCCGCGAGGCCGGGCGGGTGTTGCCCTGGGCATCGGTGCAGGTGTCCAGCGCCGGAGCGCCGGCCACGAAGCTGGCCGAGACCGGCGAACCGTAGGCGACCTGGAAATCGCTCGCCGCCGGATTGCTGATCGCCTGATCCTTGATGACTTCGGCGTGCAGGTAGAACGTGCCAGCGGTAAGGGAGGTGACGGAGAACTGCTTCACGCCATCGGCATCGGTGAACCCGGTGCCATTGCCGGAAATAACCACCTTATTGTTTCCGCTGTACGGGCTCAAATCAGAGGTGGAATCGATTTGCGTCAACTTCACCGCCGCATTCGGCACCTTGTTTCCGAACTTATCGACCGCATAAACCTTCACGGTATGCGAAGCGGTACCATCAGCCGTCTTATCACCAGCAGTGATAGTCACCCGGGAAGCCGGATCGCCATTTGCGGCCAATTGGCCATTGAATGGCTTGCCGACGCCGAATGTCGGATGCGCGGTGCCGGTATTTGCAGAACCGCCCACATATTGCCCGCCAATCTTGGCGGTAAGGGAAGTCTGATTACCGGAGGCGAGTTTCTCCGAATAAAGCGTAACCGTGGCAATACCCTGGGCATCGGTGCTGGCCTCGATGGTATTCGAGTTGTTCGAGAACAACGCGCCATTGTCGAGCGTGAATACCACCTTCGCATTCGGGACCGTCTGCCCGGCGGTGTTCTTCACCACCACCTTCGCCTGGTAGGCGGGCTTGTCGTCCACCGTCGGCGGGTTGTGCGACTCCACGCCACACAGGGCGGTGGTGCAACGCGACATCGAGAACGTGGAATCGGAAGCCGAAGCGCCGCCCACCTCGTAGTTCGCGTAGACGCCGGTGCCGACCGCTTGGCTGTTCCACTTCGCGCTCACCGGCAGCGAGGCCCGCAGCGGATCGCCGCTGAAGGCGGCCGGGTGCGTACCGTAGCTGGCGGTGACCACAATCGACGCCTCGCCCTGGGCGTTGGTGACTACCGTGCTGCTCGGCGAACCCAAAGCCAGGCTCGGATCCAGCGTGAAGCTGACCTGCTGCCCGGAGATCGGGTTGTTCAATGCGTCGCGCAGCGTGGCGGTGACGGTGTGCTCGCCGGTGCCGTCCGCGGCCACATAGGTGGCCGAATCGATGGCCAGCGAGGAGGTGGCCAAGCTGACCGACCCAGCGGTGAAGGTGGCGGTGGCCGGGCTGTCCGCGATGGACACGCCGCCCGCGCCTTCCTGGCCGCCGAGCGCCGCATAGACCTGATAGCTGTCCGCGTAGTTGGAGGTGACGTTCACCGAAGCCACGCCGTCGGCGTTGGTGACCGACGAAGGCGCGCCCACGTTGGCGGTGTGCGCTGAGTTGTCAGCCCCGCCGCTGACGCGGAAGTAGACAGTCACCCCGGAGATCGGGTTGTTTTGGGCATCCACGATCTGGGCCGCCGCCACGATGGCGGAGCCAGCCGTCTGCGTCGACGGGGTGAGCGTCAGTTTCGAGGTGTTCGCGGCGGCACTGCCAGCCTTGAAGCTGGTGGTGTCCGTGAAGACTTCGGTGCTTCCTTCGGTGTAACTGGCGCTTACCGTGTAGCTCGGCTTAGCGGAAGTGTTCGCCCTGGTAGTTGAAACTTTCGCGGTGCACTGGCCAGCCTCACTCGTGGTGGAGCCTGCCGGGGTGACTGTCAGGTCACTCACCGGCGGGAAGGCGCAAGCAACCCCGGGGACAGGGTTATGGTTAGCGTCCCGAACCGTGAGAGTGGCCGTCTGATAATCCACGCCGTTGGCGATCTTGTCGTCCTTGGTGACCGAGAATGTCGAGTTCGCCCGAACCGGCGCACCGGCCACGAAGCTCCGGGTCTCGCTCACCGGATGGCCCGCGCTGGTGGAACTGATCGCGCCACCGGAAGCCACCGAGATGGTCTTCTGACCAGCGACGGTGGACCGGATGGTGGCGCGGTACTCGCCCAGCGTGCCCGTGGGCGCGAAGGAAGACGCGGTGACGCCATCGGCGGGGATTACGCTCAAGGTGATGGCATCGGCGGCGTTGGCGACCGCGGTCGCGTTCGAATCGCGCAGATGCACGGTGACGGTGTAGGCCGCCTGGCCGTTCGCCGTCAATGGGCCGACCGGATCGATGGACCAATCCGACTGCCCGGCGGAGACTGCCCCGGAGCTGAACTTGGCAAACACCAAACCGTCTGTCTCGGAGCCGTTCCGCGCGTCGTTGTCATTCAGGATCTGCTGCGCGGTGCCGCCGCCGGGGGCGGTGACCTTGCCGCTCACCTGGAAATCGGTGGCGGACTGCGAAGCCACATTCGAGAAGACCTTCTCGCTATAGCGGCCGGTGGCGTCCGTCAAGCCGGACGGATCGGAAGCCGGGGCGCGGAAGGTGAGCGGGCTGGCGTAGCTGAACTCCACCTTCGCGTTCGGCACCGGGTTGCAGAACTTGTCCAGCACCTCGGCGGTGATCACATGCTCGCCCACTGCGGTAAGCGCGTCCGCCTGGGTGTCCAAGATCAACTTGGTGGCCTTGCGGGTGACCCCGCTGGGATCAGTGCAGAACTCGTAGGACGGGCCATCGGTGGTGAAGGAGAGCTTCACCGAGGTGGCGCCGTACTCGATGCCGTTGCCAACCTTGGCCTTGGCGACCGTGATGCCGTTGACCTGTGCGGACAGATCGAAGGATTCGGCCAGCTTGTCGCTCACGGTGGCGGTGTAGTTGCCATTCGAGCCGATCACGGCGGTGGCCGTCGCCTTGGCGGACGGATCAATCACCAGCGTCGGCGTGGCGGCGGGCACGCAGAGGTTGCCCTGGGCATCCTTCAAGGTGATGCTCACCGCGATGTTCTCGCCCACGGTGGCGGAGGTCTTGTCGACCCCGAGTACCGAAGTGGACGCGGTGCAGGCACCGGCCACGAAGGTGGCGGAAGCCGGGTTGGACGGCTTCGAGCCCTGGTTCGGGACGGCTACCCAAGTGGTATCGGCGGCGTTGCGCACCCAGGCCTTGATGGAGTACGTCTTGGCGACCGTCGACTTCAAGGTGAACTCGAACTGGCCGACCTCGCCCACGTTGTTCGACGTGGAGCCTTCACCGTTGCCGTTCGGCAAGATGGTGAGCGCGGAATCCGGATCGCCCGCGGACTCGTTGGTGAGCCGCACGGCCTTGCCCGGAATCGGGTTGCCGAACTTGTCGTTCACAGTGACCAACGCGGTCTGCGAGGCGTTGCCGTCCGCCAGCACGTTGGGCTTGTTGACCAGCTCGAAGGTGGACTTCGAGGTATCCACGTCGCCAACCGTCCACACCCGGACCGCCGGAGAGCCAGCCACCTGCACGCTGCCAGCGGTGGCCACCAACGACCAAGCGCCAGCCTTCGTGGTGCGGGCATACGAGATGTAGGCCGGAACCGTGGACGGAACCGTCTCGCCCGGCAGGATGGTGCCGGCGGGGACGAGCTGGATCGGCGAGAAGTAAACGCCGGAATCCTGGCTGTGGATATTCGCGAACGCGATGTTGAATGCCGGATCAGTGACCGGGATCTCGATCGGGTTGCCGTTGGCATCCTGGGCCTTCACCCGCACGATCCACCATTCGGTGTCGCCGGCCAGCGGAGCGCCGACCGCATCCGAGACCTGCGGCGCCACATCGCGGGCGACCACGTCGAAGACGGACTTCGAGGCGTCGATGTCGCCGACTGCGAAGCTGGCCGTCACCGGGGAGCCATAGGCCACCTGGTAATCGCTCGCGCCTGGGTTCAGAATCGCCTGATCCTTGACCACCTCAGCCTTCAGCGTGAAGTTGCCCGGCTTGGCCGACTTGATGGTGAACTCATACTTGCCGTTGCCATCGGTGGCGCCCGCCGGGGAGATGGTGACCGGAGTGTTGCCGGAGTAAGCCGTCTCGCCGTCCGCGTCCACCTGGGTGAGCTTGACGCGCGCGCCGGGCACCTTGTTGCCGTACTTGTCCACCGCGTAGATGACCGCGGTGTGGGTGTCCTGCCCGTTTGCGATCCGGGCACCGGAGGTGATGGTGACGCGGGAGGCCGGATCGCCGTTGGCGGCCAACTGGCCGTTGAACGGCTTGCCGACGCTGAACGTCGGGTGAGCGGTGCCGGAGTTCACCGAGCCGCCCACATACTGCCCGCCAATCTTGGCCGAGAGGGTGGTCTGCGCATCGGTGGCCAGCTTTTCGGAGTACAAGGTGACGATGGCGGTGCCATTGGCGTCGGTGCTGGCCTCGATGGTGTTCGCGTTGTTCGAGAACAGCGCGCCATTGTCGAGGGTGAAGACGACCTTCGCATTCGGGACCGTCTGCCCGGCGGTGTTCTTCACCAAGACCGTCGCCTGGTAGGCGGGCTTGTCGTCCACCGTCGGCGGGTTGTGCGACTCCACCCCGCAAAGCGCCAGGGTGCAGCGGTTCATGGTGAAGACCGAGTGGGCTGCCGAAGCGCCGCCGACCTCGTAATTGGCGTTCACGGCGGCGTCAATCGGCTGGCCGTTCCAACGGGCGGAGACCACCAGCGAAGCGCGCAGCGGATCGCCGCTGAACGCCTCCGGATGGCTGCTGTAGGAGGCCGTCACGGTGATGCTGGCCTGGCCTTGCGCGTTGGTGGTGGCCGGGTTCGCCGTGGTCGCCTTGCGATCCAGGCTCGGATCCAGCGTGAAGTTGACCTGCTGCCCGGAGATCGGGTTGTTCAGAGCGTCGCGCAAGGTGGCGGTGACGGTGTGCTCGCCGGTGCCGTCGGCAGCCACGTAGGTGGCCGAATCGATGGCCAGCGAGGAGTTCGCCAACGAGACCGAACCGGCGGTGAAGGTGGCGGTAGCCGGGCTGCTCCCAATGGACACGCCGCCCGCGCCCTCCTGGCCGCCGAGCGCCGCATAGACCTGATAGCTGTCCGCGAAGTTGGAGGTGACGTTCACCGAAGCCACGCCATCGGCGTTAGTGAGCGCCGAAGGCGCACCCACGTTGGCGGTGTGGCCCGCATCAGCGGCACCCGCGCCCACCCGGAAGTAGACGGTGACCCCGGAGATCGGGTTGTTTTGGGCATCCACGATCTGGGCGGCCGCCACGATGGCGGAACCGGCCGTCTGGCTGGTGGGCGTCAACGTCAGCTTAGAGGCGGAGGCCGAAGCGGCACCCGCCTTGAAGCTGGTGGTGTCGGTGAAGACCTCGGTGCTGCCCGCGGTGTAGCTGGCGCTCACCGTGTAGCTCGGGTTCGCGGTGGTGTTCGCCTTCAAGGTGGACACCTTGGCGGTGCACTGGCCGGCGTTGTCCGTGCTGGAACCCGCCGGGACGATGGTGAGATCGTTCACCGCCGGGAAGGCGCAGGCCACCCCGGAGACCGGGTTGGACTGGGCGTCGCGGACCGTCAAAGTGGCCGTCTGGTAATCCACGCCGTTGGCGAGCTTGTCGTCCTTGGTGACCGAGAACGTGGAGTTGCCGCGCACCGGGGCGCCCGCGGTGAAGCTGCGCGTCTCGGAGAGCGGATTGCCCGCGCTGGTGGACGGAATCGCGCCACCAGAAGCCACCGAGATGACCTTGGCGCCAGCGGTGGTGGACTTGATGGTGGCGGTGTACTCGCCCATGGTGCCCGTCGGCGCGAAGGCCGAAGTGGTGATGCCATCAATAGGCGTGACATTGAGCGTGATCGCGTCAGCCGCATTGGCGACCGCGGTGGCATTCGAATCCTTCAAATGCACGGTGACCGTGTAGGCGGACTGGCCGTCAGCCGTGAGCGGGCCAGCCGGATTGATGGACCAATCCGACTTCGCCGCCGAGACCGCGCCAGAACCGAACTTGGCGTACACCAAGCCGTCCGTCTCCGAGCCGTTGCGGGCGTCATTGTCGTTCAGGATGCGCTGCGCGGTGTTGCTACCCGGCGCGGTGACCGTGCCGCTCACCTGGAAATCGGTGGCGTTCACGGAAGCCACGTTCGAGAAGACCTTCTCCCAGTAGCGGCCGTTCGCATCCGTCAAACCGGAGGCGTCGGAGGCCGGGGAGCGGAAGGTGAGCGGGCTGGTGTAGCTGAGCTCCACCCTCGCGTTCGGCACCGGGTTGCAGAACTTGTCCAGCACCTCGGCGGTGATCACATGCTCGCCGACTGCCGTCAACGCGTCCGCGGGGGTGTCCAAGATCAACTTGGTGGCCTTGCGGGTGACGTCGTCGGCGTCGGTGCAGAACTCGAAGGACGGCTCGTCGGTGGTAAAGGAGAGGCCCACCGACGTGGCACTGTATTCGTTGCCGGAGCCGACCTTCGCCTTCGCCACGGTGACGCCGTTGACCTGCGCGGACAGATCGAACGACTCCGCGAGTTTGTCGCTGACCGTGGCGGTGTAGTTGCCACCGGAACCGACTACTGCCGAAACGGTGGCCTTGGCCCCAGGGGTGGTCGAGAGCACCGGGGTGCTGTTCGGCACACAGAGGTTCCCCTGGGCATCCTTCAGGGTGATGGAGATGGCGATGTTCTTACCTACGGTGGCGGAGGTCTTGTCGACCGCGAGCACCGAGGAAGAAGCCGCGCAGGCACCGGCCACGAAGGTGACCGAGGCCGGGTTGGACGGCTTCGAGCCCTGGTTCGGGACCGCCACCCAGGCGGTGTCCGCCGCGTTGCGCACCCAAGCCTTGATGGAGTACGTCTTCGCCACGGTGGACTTCAAGGTGAACTCGAACTGGCCGACTTCGCCCACGTTATTCGAGGTGGAACCCTCGCCGCTGCCGTTCGGCAGGATGGTGAGCGCGGAATCCGCATCGCCGGCGGACTCGTTGGTGATGCGGACGGCCTTGCCCGGAATCGGGTTGCCGAACTTGTCCGCCACGGTGACCAACGCGGTCTGCGAGGCGTTGCCGTCCGCCAGCACGTTGGACTTGTTCACCAACTCGAAGGTGGATTTCGAAGTGTCCACGCCGCCGACCGTCCATTCGCGGATGGCCGGGGAGCCGCTCACCTGGGTGCCGCCGGCGGTGGCCACCAGCGACCAGGCACCAGCCTTGGTGGTGCGGGCATACGAAATGTAGGCCGGGACGGTGGACGGGGAGGATTCGCCGGGCAGGGTGGTGCCGGCGGGAACCAGCTGGATCGGCGAGAAGTAGACGCCGGAATCCTGGCTGTGGATGTTCGCGAACGCGATGTTGAAGGCCGGATCGCTCACCGGGACGGACACCGGGTTGCCGTTGGCATCCTGGGCCTTCACCCGCACGATCCACCAATCGGTGTCCGCGGCGGAGGGCACGCCCACGGCATCCGAGACCTGCGGGGAGGAATCCCGGGCGACCACGTCGAAGACGGACTTCGAGGCGTCGATGTCGCCGACCGTGAAGCTGACCGTCACCGGGGAGCCGTAGGCCACCTGGAAATCGCCATCCGACGGATTCGAGATCGCCTGATCCTTGATGACCTCGGCCTTCAGCGTGAAATCGCCGGGCTTGGCGGACTTGATGGTGAACTCGTACTTGCCGTTGCCATCGGTGGCGCCAGCGGCGGAGATGGTGACCGGGGTGTTGCCGGTGTAGGCCGTCTCGCCGTCCGCGTTCACCTGGGTGAGCTTGACGCGCGCGCCGGGCACCTTGTTGCCGTACTTATCCACCGCGTAGACCACGGCGGTGTGCGTGTCGGCGCCGTCGGCGATCCGATCACCGGCGGTGATGGTGACCCGGGAAGCCGGATCGCCATTGTCGGCGTTCTGGCCGGTGAACGGCACGCCCACGCCGAACGTCGGGTGCTCGGTGCCGGCCTCTTCGGAGCCGCCGACCCAGGCGCCGCCGATCTTCGCGGTCAACGTGGTCTGCGAGCCGGTGGCCAGCTTGTGCGAGTAGATGTTCACGGTGGCGATGCCATCGGAGTTCGCGGTGGCCTCGGCGGTGGTCTCGCCATTGCCGAAGCGGGCCTGGTTATCCAAGGTGAAGACGACCTTCGCGCCGGGCACCACCTGGTTCGCGGTGTTCTTCACCAGCACGGTGGCCACCCAGCCGGGCACGTCATCGACGGAGACCGGGTTGTGGGCGGAAGCCGCGCGGCTCATGGAGAGCACCGAGTTAGCTGCCGAAGCGCCGCCGAGGCGGTAGTTCGCATAGACGGCCGAGCCGATCGCGTTGCCATTCCACTGCGCGGACACCGGGAGCGAGCTTTCGTTATCCGGGGCGGGCGCGTAGGTGGAGGTGACGGTGATGGAAGCCTGGCCCTGCTCGTTCGTCTGGCCGGGGTTGTTCGAACTCGGCTTGAGGACCAAGTTCGGATCGATGGTGAAATCGACCCGCTTGCCGGCCACCGGGTTCGAGTAGACGTCGCGCAGGGTGACGGTGATGGTGTGCTCGCCGACGCCATCGGCAGCCACATAGGTGGCCGAATCGACCGCGATTGAGGAGGTGTTCACATTCACCACCCCGGCGCTGAAGGTGGCTAGGGCCGGGACGTTGCTGATGGTGTCGCCACCGGCATTCCACTGGCCGCCCAACGCCGCGTAGACCTGGTAGGAATCAGCGAAGGTGGAGGTGACGTTCACCGAGGCGACGCCGTCCGAGTTGGTGACGGCCGAGGCCGCTCCCACGGAGGCCGAGTGGTTGGCCGCGTCGTTCACGCCCGCCGAGACGGCGAAGTAGACGTTCTGGCCGGAGATCGGGTTGCCGAAGGCATCCCGCACCGTGGCGCTGGCGGAGATGTTCGAGCCGACCGTGGCGGTGGCGGCGTTGAAGCCGTCCAACGTCAGGAACGAGGTGTTGGTGGAGGCCGCGCCAGCGACGAAGCTGGTGGCCAGCGGGCCGAACTGCTCCGTGCCGTTGGCGGTGTAGCTGGCGCTCACCTGATAGGTGCCCGCCTTCGTCGTCTTCATGGTGGCGACGCACTGGCCCTGGGCGTTCGTCTTCGCCGGAACCGGCTTGGTGAGCGTGAAGCTGAACGGGGTGCTCACCGACGGGGTGACCGAGAAATCACAGGCCACATCGGGCACCGGGTTGTTGTAGGCGTCCAGCACGGTGAGCGTGGCGCTTTGGGTATCCACGCCGTCAGCCGCCTTGTCGAGGTTGGTGACCTCGAAGGAGGAGTTCTGCCGCACCGGGGTGCCAGCGGTGAACAGCCGGGACTCGGTGCCGTTGCCGCTGGTGGATGCCAACGTCTGGCCACCGGTGGTGACGCTGATCGACTTCAACTCGGCCTTGGTGGAGGCGAAGCTGGTCTGATACACGAGGCTCTCGCCAGTGCCCAGGGCGGAGAAGCTCGGACTGGCTGGCACCAGGCCGGTCGCCGGGCTGACGCCCAGGCCCAAACCGCCCGCCTTGTTCGGGACGGTGTTGCCCAGCGAATCCTTCAAGGTGACGGTGACGGTGTACATCGCGGAACCATCTGCGGCCAGCGGGCCAGCCGGGGTGATCGCCCAGGAGGAGTTGGAGATGTCCACGGTGTCGGTGCCGAACTTGGCGAAGACCTTGCCGTCGGAGAGGGAGCCGCCGGTGCCGGAGCCGTCATTGTCGTTCAGGATGGCGATGCTGACAGTGTCGTTGCCGAGCTTGGAGATCCGCGCGGAGACCGGATAATCATCGATGCTGGCCGAAGGAACGTTCGACTTCACCTTCACCCAGGCCTGGCCCTCGGTGCCGGTGACATAGCCGCTGTCCTCGGCGTGGGTGAGCGGGCTGGCGTAGGTGAAATCGACCTTCGCGCCCGAGATCGGGTTGCAGTACTTGTCCACCACGGTGGCGGTGATCTGGTGGGTGCCGGTGCCCACCGGGGTGGTGGCGTCGGTGTTGTCCAACTCGATGCGGGTGGCCGGCTGCGGCGAAGCCGAACCGGGGAGGGTACAGGTGCCGATGGCCGGATCGTCGGTGGTGAACGTCAACGGGATGGAAGTCGCCGACTTCTCGGAGGCCGCGCCCACCTTGGCGCGCGCCACGGTGACGCCGTTCACCTGGGCGGACAGCCCGAAGCTCTGCGCCACCTTGTCGGTGATGGTGGCGGTATAGACGCCACCCTGGCCACCGGCCGGAGCCGTGATGGTCGCCGCCGAATTAGCCTCAGCTTGGAGCGTCGGCGGGGAGACGGTGGTGCAGGCGTTGCCCTGGGCATCCTTCAACCGGATGGTGGCGTTGATGCTCGTGCCGACGACGGTGGTGTCTTTGTCCACTTCGAGGACCGAAGCTGACGCCGCGCAAGCGCCGGCGATGAAGGTGGCCGGGGCCGGGTTGCCCTGCGGCGTCATCGCGCCGATTGGGATTTCCGTCCAGATCGGGGTGCTCTCACCGGAGGTGTCCACGTAGGCCTTCATCTGATACGTCTTGGCCTGGGTGGACTTCAAGGAGAACTGGAACTCGCCGACGTGCCCGGACTCGTTCGAGGTGTTGCCGATGCCGGTGGAGTTCGGCGAGATGGCCAACACCGATTCGCCGTCGTAAGGCGTCTCGCTGAGGCGGACGCGATGGCCGGCGATCGGGTTGTCGAAGGCGTCGCGCACGGTGATGGTGGCGATTTGCGGCGAGTTGCCGTCCGCCACCACGTTCGGGGCGTTCACCAAGCTGAAGCTGGAGTGCGCCGCGCTCACCGTGCCAGCCACCCACTGCCGGGGCAGCCAGGCGCCGATCTGCTCGCCGCTGGCGGTGGCGCCCATCGACCATTCGCCCGCCTTCGTGGTGCGGGCGTAGGCGATGTACGTCGGGTAATCGACGGCGGTGGCCGAACCGGTGCCGTCCGGATCGACGCCAGCCTCCACCTTCACGATGTCGGAGTAGGTGAGGCCGGAGTTCTGCTCCGTCTTGGCGATGAACTGCACCGAGGAACGGATCGCGCTCAGATCGGTGACGTAGTTGTTGTTGGTGTCCTTCGCGGTGACCCGCACGATCCACCAATCGGTGTCGCCTTGGGCCGGGACGCCGCTCAAGGCGCTGACATGCACGGCGGCGGAATGCGGCAGCACATCGAAGCTGGACTTCGCGTAATCGACCGCGCCCGCGCCATAGCTGATGGACACCGGGACATGCTGCGGCGGCACCGCGTTGTTGCCATCGGTGAGCTGCGCGCCCGCCAAGGTGGCGGTGACGTTGTAGTTGCCCGCGGTGGTGGTGGCCAGGTGGATCTCGGCGATGCCGTCTTCCCCGGTGACATATTCCGGAGTGCCGATGATCGTCAGCGAGCCGGTGCTCCAGATCACGGCCTGGTTCGCCAGCGGCGAGCCGGACTTGTTGTACGCCTTCACGTAGACCACATGCTCGGCCACGCCGTCAGCCGTGACGGTGACCGGGGCGGAACCGTAGGTGTCCGCCCAGATCTGGGAGGCCTGCGAGCAGCCGTCCACCACCGGATCAACGCACGGGGTGGTGGCGTAGAAGTGCAGGATCTGCGGATTCGTGAAGCCCGTGCCAGCGGCAATGCCGTCGGCGCCGATCTTCACGGTGACGGTGACGTTCTCCACCACCCGGTCGATGATGCGGAAGTGGATCTGGCCCAGCACGTCGGTGACGTTCGGGATCTCGGTGAGCGGAGTGTACGCGCCCGCGAACTTGTTCTGCGAGTAGATGCCCGCCCCCGTGGTACCGGAGAGCGTGGCCGCCAGCCCGTAGATGGTGCTGTTCTTCAAGGCGTTGCCGTTCGCGTCCCGGACGGTGATGGTGGCCTCGATACCGCCGACGCCGCCAGCCTCGGTGGAGATCAGCGAAGTGTCGGTGCTGTAGGAGACCTTCGTCTCAGTGAGGCTGACCGGGCCGGGCACGAAGTTCGCCTTGCCCTGGGTGCCGCCGACCACCGTCAAACCGTTGCCGGAGATGGTGTACTGGCCGGCCACCGTGGTGCCCACGTAGGCGTAGTATTCGCCGGAATTATCCGTGGTGCCGGACTGCGCGCCGACCGTCGGGCCGGTGGAGCTGGTGTAGAAGACGAGCGACGTGGGATAAGCGTCCAAGCTGACCGGCTGATTCGACGCCGCGTTGCCGTTGGCGTCGACCATCTGCACCTTCACGGTGTGGCGCTCGGTGCCGTTGGCGACCCGATCACCGGAGGTGGTGACTTCGAGCGTCTTGGACAAAGTGCTCGGATCGTAGACGAAAGTGAGCTTGTCGGCCGGGGAGTTTCCGCCGAGGGACACCGCGTTGCCGCCATAGGCGAGGTGCTCGGTGATGGCGGCCGCCCAAGTGGAGGTGACCTTCACCTCATAGCGCAGATCGCCAGAGCCCAAGGAGCCATACTTCACCCACTCATCGAGATCCTGGCCCTTGCCCGGATGCGCGGTGGGGTTGTACGACGGGGTGACTACCAGCGGCAGATCCTCGGCGTCGCCCGCATCGCAGGCGTTCGACCCGGAACGCGGATAGAAGGTGATGGTGTGGGTGTCAGTGCCGTTGGCGACCTTGTTGCCCGCGGTGAGGTTGAAGTAGGAATCGCCAGCCGAGCAGGTGGTGGCGGCGAAGACGGCGACCACCTTGGTGCCGTTGCTGATCACCGGCGGCAGATCGGTGCTGCCGACCCGCTTCACGGAGACCCCAGCCAAAGTGGCGGTGATGTCCACCGAGCCATTCACCGACGAAGTGACTTCACCGGTGTAGACACCGTCGGAATCGGTGCTGCCCGAAGCCGGAGCGCCGCCGTGCCAAGAGACATTCGTGGCCGGGGTGGCGGTGAAGACCACCGGAGAGGTGGCGATGGCATTGCCGTATTCGTCATACGCGAAGACCTTCACCTGGTGATAGCTGTTCGGCTCCACCGCGCCGGGAGTGTCAATCTGCAGATACGAGTTCGTCTCGGACGGCGTGGAGTTCGCCTTCCAAACGCGGGTGACCGGGGAGCCGGTGACGTCGATCCAGTTGTCCGGCGACGGCTCGACCTCGGCGTGGAGGCGGTGCTGACCCTTGGGCGTCAAGCCGTCGACGACCGTCTCCACCCAGGAGAAGGTGACCTGGCCGGCGTTGTTGGTGACGTAAGAACCCACCTCGGGGGTGATGTTGGCGTCGCGGAAGAAGCGCACTGGGGCATCAGACACCAGGTTGCCAAACTGATCGCGGACGGTGACCACGGCCGTGTATGCCTGGCCGGCCTCAATCGGGCCAGCCGCCAAGCCGGTGTCGCCGTTGCCTGCCTTGATTTCCAGCTCAGAGGTAGTGGAGGAAACAGAGCCGGGAACAAAGGTGCCCGTGACCGGGCTATTGGTCATCGCACCTTCGTCGATAAAGGCGGCGACCTTGACGACACCGGCTTTGGCGGACTTGATGGTAACGGAGCACCCGCCCGGGAGGGTGCCACCCGAACCATCCCCGCTAGAGCAGGTGGAAGAGGAGAGGGTGTAATCGGAAGGATCAAGCAGACCGGGGCCCGTCACTTTTTCGAAGGTGACCGGACGGCCCAGCACCGGGTTGCCATAGGCGTCGGTGACCGTGGTGGTGATCGTCATGATGTCGGAGTTGTTGGCCACCGCCTGGCTCGGGTTGATCTCCACCCGATCCGTGCACTTGCCGGAGGTGCAATCCGGCGGGCCGGCGACGAAGGTGAGCCGGCCATCCCAGCCGCTCTTCGCCGGAATGGTGCTGGTGCCATGCTTGGCCACCACGGTGTAGACGCCCGCCTTGGTTGTCTTGATGGTGAGGTTCACCTCGCCGGAGGTGTTCGAGGCGGACGGCGAAGCCGGGGTGACCGAGGTGGCGGTGACTTCATCGGCATCCAGGCGGCCGTTGCCGTCCGCGTCGATGAAGACGTCATAGCTGACCGTCTCGGCGGGCACCGGGTTGTGGGCGGCGCTGGCGTCGCGCTGCGCGATCTTCTCGGTGTGCGCTTCCGTGCCATTGGCCACCACGGTGCTGGCGCTGGTGGTCTTCTCCATCCAGGAATCCGCGGCGTTGACCGCGCCGGGCACCCATTCGATGGTGCGGGTGCTGCCGGTGAAGAGCTGCGGATCGGCATCCGAGGCGTGTACCTTCAGCTTGCCGACCAAGCCATTCACATACTGCGCGGCGGTGCTGGCGGTGAGATCGATGGAGCAGGTGCCGTCGTTGGCGGTGACGCAGGAGTAGTAGCCGTTCGCCTTCGTGATCGGGGTGCCCTGCGGGGTCGTCACCGTGATGCCGTCGGGGACGGTGAAGTAGACCGTCTTGCCCGAGAGCAGCATCGGGGTGCTGTCGTCCGAGCGGACGGTGACGGTGGCGGTGATGGTGCCGCCGGCGACCGTCTTGCCATCGGTGGTGGTGGAGCCGTTCTCGGTGTAGTTGTCCGTCAAGACGAGATCGGACTTCACCAGCGAGGCGGAATTCGAGAGGGTGAAATCACAGCGGATGTCGTTGATGATGTCATCAGGGCCCATGGAGCCGAACGTGTTGCCGTTGATCTTCACCCAGGGGCGCTGCTGCCCATCGACCCCGTAGCTGTAGAGGCTGGAAGAGAGGTTGAAGCCTGACATCGAGCCAACGCACTTCACGCCGTCAAGATCGTAGCCCTCGGGCAGTGTGTCAAAGGTGATGGTGGTGTCGGAACTCGGGGAATTGATAACGTGCGGGTAGGAACTCACCGCCACCGTGTTGGGGGTGGAGGTGCTGATGCGGCCGGAAGTGCGGGACGGGCCGGTGGCCACCGCGTTGGAGACCGTGTACTGGTAATTGCTGATGGCGTCGTCCACCGTCTTTAAGCCGACGCGCACCTGCGCCAGGGCATACCACACCTGATAATCCTCGACCTCGCCGTTCGTCACCCAGGCACTCGTGCCGCCGTAGGCGCCGGAGGAATTGTCCGGAACGGAGATGTCAGACGTGGAGGCCTCGACGCGGATCACGCCACGGGCCATGGTGACCGCGGGGCTGGAAGGGGCCTTAAACGCCACATTCGGCACGGTACCGGTAGTCGGCTGGGTGTACTTGCCATCCGCACCCAAAGTGGCGGAGAGGATCAGCGAGGCATTCGAGGCGATGGTGGTGCCAGTGGGGGTGCTGGCGTTCACCGGCGAGGCCCAGCCGCGGATCTTGATGTCGCCGCTCAAGGTGGAAGTCTTGGAAGCGGTGACTGAGAGCGGGTAGCTGCGGCCCTGGGAGAGCACCTGATCCTGCAGCGGAACCTCGGTGCCGTCAGACATGTGAATCGTGACGCCATCATCAGCCTCGTGGGCGTTGGATTCGTCATCGTTGACGCCGTCGGAATACTTGCCCAGCGTGGAGCCGAGCTTCACCGTGGACATCTCGGTGTTCAGGTGGTAGGCGCCGGAATCCGCCGCGGTGGACTTGGTGTTCGCGCGGGCATCGCCCCAGGAGCCGGCGATCGAGACGCCGAAGTTGGCATCGGCCACGTCGCGGGAGGTGTACATGGTGACCTTGGAAAGGATTGCCGCGTCAGCCAGGGACATGGTGGTGCCCACCGTGCCGAGGTTCGGATCGGTGTAGGGGATGTTCTTGCGGCCGAAGCACTTGCCGCCCTCGGGGGTGTTGATGAAGATGTTGGAGTTGATGCACTCCGGCTCGGTGACGTTCAGCACCCCATTGTCGCCGCTGGAGCCGCCGGAGGCGTAAGTCTGGATGGCGTTCGCGCCATTGACCTTCGGCTGCACCACGCGCACGTAGTATTCAACGCCACTGTTGCTGACTGAGCCGACGAGGAAGGAGTAATCGCCGTTGGCGTCCGTCAACTGGGTGCCCATCAGCTTGCCGTTGGCATCGTAGACGGCGATGGTGACGCCGCCCAAGCCGGAATCGCCGATGACGTTGCCGTCGCCGTTCACGTCGTTATATACGGTGCCCTGGATCACGGCGGCCGTCTGCGCGGAGGCGAAGTCACGCACGCGATCATCCTGCAGCCAGTTGGAGTCGATGTTCTTGGCCTCCATGGTGCCTTCCAGCGGATCGATCACCGAGATGGTGCGGTGCCAGTGGAAATCAACGCCGGTGGAGGTGAGCAGATACCAGTTCGCCGCGTAGAGCTTGCCGTTGAGGAAGGCCGAGCCGTAGAGGTTCGGATCGGCGCCGGAAGGCCAGGAGGTGCCGGTGCCCGGCTTCGGGGTGATGAAGGTGACCACGTTGTACTTCCAGGCGCAAGGGGCGGCGCCGGTGGAAATGACGGCATCGCTGCCGTAGCAACCCGACGTGATGTTGCCGAACTCATCGCGGGTGGGGATGACCCGGACGAGCGCGGCGCGATTCGCCTCGGCGCGGGCGACGAGCATGTAGATGTTGCCGTTGGCATCGAGGGCCATGTCGGAGGCGACGCGGGATTCCACGTTGGCATTGCCGGCCGCGTTGCTCTTCAGGCGGCGGCGCTCAGCCCAGGTGGCGGGCTGCACGTTGCCGGATTCGATCCGCTCGCCAGTGGACGGATCCCAGATCATGAACATCATCTCGTTGCCGTTCGGATCTTTGGCGTTGGTGTAGCTGTGGGTATCCACCTGGGCGCGGGTGTAAGTCTGGAAGTAGATGCGGCCGGTGGTCTGATCCACCTCGCCGCCGGTCATTTCGGTGTTGTAGGCATCTTTGGGGCGCTCCACGCAAGTGAGATCGAAGGTAGTCGCGCCGTTGCGAACGCGCTTCACGGGGAAGTTCCTGCCGGAGCAGTAGGCGCCGATGCCACCATCCCAAGACCAGAAGTAGCCGGCATCCGGAGCCGTACTCCCGGCCGCCAGCGATTCCGGCATCGGGCCGACGCCCAACGAGGAAAGCCCATAGCTGCTCAGGCTGGCGTGATCGACCATCTTCAACACGCCGGTGTGGATCATCGCTTCGTCGATCTGCTCCACGAAGATCTTGCCGTCGGAGCCGGAGGCCATGTCCACCTTGTAGACGTGCTGATCGTCCCATACGCCGGTGCCGTTCACCCACTGGAGTTGGCCGATCGTCTGCCAGGTCACCCCAGCTTCTGCTTGCGGGGCGTTCACCCCCTGGACGGTGACCAGGCCGGCAACCGCCAGCACGAATGCGATGGAGCTGGCCAGCACTTTGGTGCTGCGGCCAGCGCGATGTGACTTGCTCCGCTTGGCAACTTCGGTATACATGTTTCCCCTTGCGTTAGGTATGGCCGAGCCAATACGTGTAGGCGGTGAGAACCCCCAACACCCAGTGACTACCGTTGCTCCGACCATGCCATACCAAAAAAATGGTCGTGCGTGGGCGCTCGCGCCCGCGCGTACGAGGGGTCTGGGGGCGTTTTTCAGGCGGAGAACTAGGCCAAACGCCCTCGACTTGGGGGCTCAAACCGACCCAAACGCCAAAATCCAATTAGGTACAACGAAAATGTTTTTGAGTACAAAAAGTGCCCAAATTGAGTACACCTATCGCCGAAATTGAGTAATTTTGCGCGATAAATTGCACTCGCTACGCGCGTACCCCCAGTGTTCGTCGGAGTGCCTCCAAGCGACGGGTTGAGGCGCTGCTAAGCCGCCGAAACATTCTCCGCTGACGTCCGCGCTCAGCATGACGAGGGGGTGCTGTTGGTCTATACAGACCAATCGGTGAGTTGCTCGCGGTTGTACTCGCCGGCGGGCCAGACGGCGCGGACGATGCCGGCCGCGGCCAGCGCCTTGCGGCAGCCCGGACAGGGCTGATCGGTGATGTAGGCGATTGCGCCTTTGGTGTCGCGGGTGGCGAAGAGCAGGGCGTTCACTTCGGCATGGATCGCGATGCAGAACCCCGGCGTGCCGGGCCGATCGTAATCCCCCAGCCCCGGCACCTGGTCGTAGCTGAGCTGCCCGCGCGGACACGCCCCCTCCAGACAATCCGGCAGCCCCGGCGCCGCCCCGTTGTACCCAGTGGCGATGATCCGGCGATCCAGCACCAAGACCGCGCCCACGCGCCGCCGCACGCACTTCGCGCGCGCCGCCACCGCCTTGGCTATCCCCAAAAAGTACTCATCCCAGCTGGGTACCTCAACACTCATGCCCACATGTTACTAGACGCGCTCGCGGCCTCCGGAATTGTCCTCGCTTCGCTCGGGCACTCTTGGTCCTCCCTAATGCCTCCGGCATGGTCGGACTGGATTCCCAGCCTTCGGCTGAGAATGACGGCAAGGGGGCTACGCGGAGACTCATACTGCGTACTGGGGGTTAGTTGAACAAGCTGGGGGCTGTTGGGTTGCCGGTATATGTCTGGGATGACGGCGAGGGGGCTGCGCGGAGGCTTGGACTGCGTACTGTGAGTTGACTGAACAAGCTGGGCGGCTGTTAGTTTGCCGGTACAAGCTCTGGGATGACGGCCAGAGGGGTGTGGAGGGGCTTGGACTGCGGGCTGTGGGTACATGCGTCGAGGCTCCGTCACATGGGGTGATGCACGGGAAGCGCGTTGTCGAGTGTAAGAACCCCCGACAGGGGGTTACTTACGGTCGAGCAAAAGCGCGATGCGGCTGTTATGGACGTTTTTCGGAACGCGTAAAGCCGGGTCGCAGACGAGCACTCCGAGCCTTGGCTCGCGTGTGGCGTCTCGAGGAGCGAAGCGACGAATACAGCGGAGTTGAGGTGCGAAACTGCGCAGCCGCACCGAAACGAGCGTGAGCCCCCGCTTTCTGAGAAAAATGTCTATAAGCAGCCGCTCCCGCCGGAACGAACACACACGGACGGCGCGCCAAACATCGTGCGGCAGGCGACCGAGTGGACGCGAAAGGAGCTTGCTCCTTTCCGGACACGATTGAAGCCTGATAGGGCGGAGCCCGAACCGCACAAATAGTGCCTGAGCGCGTGAAACGCGCGAAGACAATTTCGCGGAGACAGCGTCACTTGCGGCGTTGGCGGCGGAAGGCACCGACCAGGATGAGGCCGGTGGTGGCGAGCAGGGCTGCCAGCGGCCAGTTCGAGGTGAGGGTGTCGCCGCCGGTGAGCACCAGCGGGGCTTCGCCGACGGTGACCGCGACGGTGCTCGTCTTGGTGGTGCCGTCCGCGTTGCTGACGGTGACGGAGAAGGTGTCCACGCCGGAGTAGCCGTCGTTCGGGATGTAGGTGAGCATCCCGGCGGCGTTGACCACATCGAGGGCGGTGCTGTCTGGTGCGAAGGTGACCGTGCCGTTCTCCGGCTGCGTGTACGAGGCGATGATCAGCGGAGTGGCCGTGGTGACATACTCGGCGAGCACGTCGATGTCGACGGCCGTCTCGTAGTCAGTTTCCACCTCGATCTTCTCCGGGCCGGTGATGCCCGCCGCGCTCTTCGGGTTCGGATCAAAGAAGGTGATCGTCGCCGGCGAGTTGAGCGGCTTGGCGCCACCCACGGTGGCCTCCACCTGATAGGACTTGGCGGCCAGCGTGGAGTAGTAGAGCTCCACCGAGCCGTCGTCGCCCAAGGTGACCGTCGGGTTGATCAGGATCAGATCCGCGTCCGTGGCGGTGGTGACCACGGTGGCGCCCGGTACCGGGTTGCCGTACTTGTCGAAGCCGTAGGCCTTCACGATGTCACGCGCGGTGCCGTTCGCTGCCTGGTTGTCCTGGGTGACATCCAGCCGGGTGCGATGCGCGTTATCCACGCCCGGAGCCGGGGTGCAATCCGCGCCGCAGACCACATCCGGGCTCCAGACCCGCGAGATCGGCTGCCCGACCTTGCCGAGCGGAATCGCCGATTCGAAGGCGAAGGTGCCCGCCACGGTGGAACGGGTGGTGACCGAGCAGGAGCCGTCCGCGCCGGTGGTGCACGTCGCGCCGTTCGGGAACGTCGGGCCGGTCGGCGAGACGGTGATGGTGACCGTCACGCCCGCCTCCGGGTTGTCGTTCACATCGCGCACGTAGGTCGTCACGGTGTAATCCGAGGCGGCCGTCTCACCCACGGTGAGCGGGCCCGCCGGGGTGATCGTGAACTCCGAATGCGCCAGCGAGATCGGGCCGGAGACGAACGAGGTTTCCGCCGGGTTCGCCACGGTGAGCGTGGAGACCGGGATGGAGACCCAATCGGTGTCCGCGTCGTTGCGCACCCAAGCCTGGATGCTGTAGGTACGCGCCTGCGTGGAGGACAAGGAGAAGCTGGCCGTGCCGTCGGAGCCGGTGACCGATTCGCCATTGGCAGGCACCAACACCAGCTTCGTCGGCGAAGCGTCGCCGGTGGTGACGTTGGTGATCCGCACCTTGTGGCCGGAAATCGGGTTGCCGTAGGCGTCGTTGACGCTGATGGTGGCCGTCTGCGTGCCGGTGCCGTCCGCGATCACATTGGCGGTGTTCGTCAAGGTGTAACCGGACGAGCCGGCATCCACCGGACCGGCTACCCAAGTGCGGCTGGCCGAACCCACGTTGCCCAGCGGAATCGCGGAGCTGATGGTGTAGGTGCCGGCCTCCGTGGAGCGCACCGCGACCGAGCAGGAGCCGTCCGCGCCGGTGGAGCAGGTGGCCCCATTCGGGAACGTCGGGCCGGACGGGGAAACGCTGACGGTGACCGCCACGCCGGTGATCGGGTTGTCATTCTGATCGCGCACGGTCGTCTTCGCGGTGTAATCCGCAGCCGACGTCTCGCCCACGGTGAGCGGGCCCGCCGGAGTGACCTCCAGCTCGGAATGCGTCAACGAGATCGGGCCGGAGACGAACGAGGTGTCCGCCGGGTTGGCCACGGTGGTGGCCGAGACCGGGATGGAAATCCAATCGGTGTCGGCGTCGTTGCGCACCCAAGCCTGGATGCTGTAGGTGCGCGCCTGCGTGGAAGCGAGGCTGAACGTCGCGGTGCCGGAAGAGCCCGTCACGGATTCGCCACTGGCCGGCGTCAGCACCAGTTTCGACGGCGAGGCGTCGCCGGTGGTGACGTTGGTGATCCGCACCTTGTGGCCGGAGATCGGGTTGCCGTAGGCATCCTTGACCGTCAAGGTGGCCGTCTGCGTGCCGTTGCCGTCCGCCACCACATCCGCGGTGTTCGTCAACACATAGCCGGACGAGCTGGCGTCCACCGGGCCGGGCGTCCAGGTGCGGTTTTCGGAGCCGATCTCACCGGCGGCGATCGTCGGCTTCAAGGCGTAGGTGCCCGCCGTCGTGGAACTCACGGAGATCGAGCAGACGCCAGTCGCCATGGTGATGCACGTCTGGCTGCCGGGGAAGGTGACGGTGGTCGGCGAGGTGTTCAGGGTGACCACGGCGCTCGGCACCAAGTTGTTGTTGGCGTCGCGGACGGTGGTCGTCACCAAATACTCAGAGCCCGAACCAGTGCCCGCCGGGAGCGGACCGGGCGGGGTGATGGTGAACGAGGAGTTCCCCGTGGTGCCCGCGCCCGCGCCGAACACGGCCTTCACCGGCGAGTTGTAGGCCGTCTGCCAACCGGTGACCGGATCGGGGTTGGCGACCGTCTGGTCGTTGACGACCTCGGCCTTGATGTAGAAGTCGCCAGAGTCGGTGGACTTCACGTACAGCTCCACCAGGCCGGAGGTGTTGGTGGTGCCGGTGGCCGAGGTGAAGGTGATCGGCGAGGTGCCGGTATACGGCGTGCCGTCGGCGTTCACATGGCTGAGCCGGACGTCCACATTCGGCAGGATGTTGCCGTAGCGGTCGACCGCGTAGACGGTGACCTTGTGGGTGGTGTTGCCATCAGCCGTCACCGCGGTGTCGTTGTCGATGGCGACGCGGGTGGCCGGATCGCCATTCTCGGCGGCCTGGCCCACGAACGGCTTGCCCACGGTGAACGTCGGATGCACCGGCGACGAGCCCACCTCGACGCCGCCGATGGTGGCCGTCAACGTCGTCTGGGTGCCGGTGGCCAACACGTGCGAGTAGACCGCGACGGTGGCGTAACCCGAAGAGTTCGACTCCACCGAGTAGGTGGCCAGGTTGTTGCCGAAGAGCGCGCCATTGTCGATGGTGAAGACCACGGTGGCGCCCACCACGACCTGATCGGCGGCGTTCTTCACCAGCACCTTGGCCTCATAGCCGGGCACGTCGTCGACGGTGACCGGGTTGTGCGAGCCAAGCGCCCGCTCCAGCGTCAACGTCGAGTGGGTGGCCGAAGCGCCGCCCTGCTTGTAGTTCGCCAGCACCGAGTAGCCGACCGGGGTCTCGGTGTTCGGCACCGCCTGGCTCTGGTAGGCGGCCGCCACTTCGAAGGAGCCCTCGTAGGTGGTGGTGTTGTAGTAGGTGGCCGAGTAGACCGAGGTGACCACGATCTTCGCGGTGCCATCACTGCCGGTGGTGCACAGCAAGGACGAGCAGATGCCGGTGGCCAAGCCGGTGGTCTTCTGCGCCAGCGCGGCGTGCAAGGTGAACGCCACCGGCGCGTTGGCGACCGGGTTGCCGTACTGGTCGCGCAGGGTGGCCGTCACGGTGTGCTGGCCGGAGCCGTCAGCGGAGACGAACTCGGCCGAATCGATGGTGATCGACGAATGGGTGACGTCTACCACGTCGGCGGTGAACGTCAACTCAATCGCGGTGCCCGTGGTGGCCGCCGCCGAACCGACCTTGATGGTGCCGATCGGGGTGCCGCCGATGGTGGCGGAGAGATCGAAGCTCTCCGCCTTGGTGTCCGTCACGGTGGCGGTGTAGGTGCCCGCCGAGCCGGTGACCGTGGAGCCCGTCGCCGAGGAGCCGGATTCGAAGACCAGCGCCGGCGGGGTGCCCGAGTTGCAGGCGTTGCCGACCGCGTCCTTCAAGGAGATGGTGACGGCGATGTTGGTGCCCACGGTGGCGGAGGTCTTGTCAACCGCGAGAATCGAGTTGGCCGCCGAGCAGGAGCCCGCCACGAAGTGCGTGGACTGCGGGTTGGCGGTGGTGTACGTGGACACCGGGACGGATTCCCAAGCGGTGCCGGTCGCGTTGCGCACCCAAGCCTGGATGCTGTAGCTGCGCGCCGAGGTGGAGGCCAGGGTGAACACGTATTCGCCGACGTGGCCCGTCTCGTTCGAGGTGGCGCCCTCACCGGAGGTGCTCGGCCCGAAGACCAGCTTGGTGGGGCTGTCGTCGCCGGTGGTGACGTTGGTGATCCGCACCAGGTGGCCCGGAATCGGGTTGCCGAACCGGTCGCGCACGGTGATGGTGGCCGTCTGGGTGGCGGTGCCGTTCGCGTAGATGTCGGCGGTGTCCGTCAAGACATACGTGGAGTGGGCGGCGTCCACCGTGGTGGGCTCCCACTTCTTCGGGATGAACGAGCCGATCTGCGCCTGGGTGCCGCCCGTCGCCCGCGCGCCCAGCGACCATTCGCCGGCTTTGGTGGTGCGGGCGTAGGCGATGTACGTCGGATAGGCGACCGCGGTGCCCAAGCCGGAGCCGTCCGGATCGGTGCCCGCCGGGATCTTCACCATGGAGGAGAAGTAGACGCCGGAGTTCTGATCGGACTTGTTGATGAACTCGGCCGCAGACTGGATGGCGGAGAGATCGTCAATATAGTTGCCGTACTCGTCCTGCGCGCTGAGCCGCACGATCCACCAATCGGTGTCGGTGCCGGTGGGCAGGCCTGTCACATCCGAGACCTTCGGATCGGTGGAGCGCTCCAGCACCTCGAAGCTGGACTTCGAGGCGTCAATGGTGGAGGCCTCCCAGGTGCGGTTCTCGGAGCCGATCAACCCAGCGGTGATCGACGGCTTCAGGGCGAACACCCCGGCCTTGGTGGAACGCACCGCGATACCGCAGGTGCCAAATCCGGCACCGGAGATCGACGAGGTGACGCAGGTGGCGCCGTTCGGATAGCTGACGCCGGTGGTCGGATCGGTGGCGAGGGTGACCGTGGCGCCGGACACCAGGTTGTTGTTGGCGTCGCGGACGGTGGTCGTCACCGTGTAATCGGAGGCGGAAGTCTCGCCAACCGTCAACGGCCCGGTGGGGCTGACGGTGAAGGACGAGTTGCCGGTGTCGCCCAGGCCCGCGCTGAACACGGCCTTGACCGGCGAGTTGTAGGCCGTCTGCCAGCCGGTGACCGGATCGGGGCTGGTGACCGTCTGATCCTTGACCACCTCAGCCTTCACGTAGAAATCGCCCGAGTTGGTGGAACGCACGTAGAGCTCCACCTTGCCGGTGATGTCGGTGATGCCGGTGTTGGCCGAGAAGCTGACGTTCTCGGTGCCGGTGTAGGCGGTGCCGTCGGCATTCGCCTGCGAGACACGCACGTTCACGTTCGGCAGGATGTTGCCGTAGCGGTCCACCGCGTAGATGGTGACCTTGTGGCTGCTGGTGCCGTCTGCCGCGACCGGATCGGAGTTGTCGATGGCGACGCGGGTGGCCGGATCGCCGTTCTCCGCCGCCTGGCCCACGAAGGGCGCGCCCACGGTGAACGTCGGGTGCAGCGGGGAGCCGCTCACCGCGACGCCGCCGATGGTGGCCGTCAACGTGGTGGCGTTGCCGGAGGCGAGCACATGCGAGTAGAGGGTGACCACCGCGTAGCCCTGGTCGTTGGAGACCACGGTGTAGCTGGGCTGGTTGTTGCCAAACAGCGCGCCATTGTCCAGGGTGAAGACCACCGAGGCGCCGATGACGATCTGGTCGGCGTCATTCTTGACCAGCACCTTCGCCTGGTAGCCGGGGACGTCGTCCACGGAGACCACGGCGTGCGCGGAGGAGTCGCGCTCCATCGTCAAGGTGGAGTGGGTGGCCGAAGCGCCGCCCTGCTCGTAGTTCGCCTTCACGGTGTTGCCGCGCGTCGGGGTGTCGGTGTTCTGGATCGTGCTGCCGAGGTAGGTGGCCCCGATGTCGAACGAGCCCTTGCGATCTGAGTCGTAGTACGTCGTCGAATAGACCGAGGTGACGACAATCTTCGCGGTGCCGTCCGCGCCGGTGGTGCAGATCAGCGAGGTGCAGATGTCGGCGGCGACGCCAGAGGTCTTCTGCGTCAGCGCCGCGTGCAGCGAGAAAGTCACCTGCTTGCCAGGCTCCGGATTGCCGTACTGGTCGCGCAGCGTGACGGTGGCCACGTGCTGGCCGGTGCCGTCCGCGGAGACGTACGTCGGCGAATCGATGGTGAGATCAGAGTGGGTGAGGCTGACTTCGCCCACGGTGAACGTCAACTCGACGGTGGGGCTGGCGGTAACCGTGCCGGTACCCACCTGCGTCTTGCCCACCGGGGTGCCGCCGAGCGTGGCGGAGAGATCGAAGCTCTCCGCCTTGGTGTCGGTGACCGTGGCGGTGTAGACCCCGCCGGAGCCGGTGATGGTGGAGGCGGTGCCCGAAGAGCCGGCCTCAAAGACCAGCGCCGGGGTGCCCGAAGAGGTGCAGACGTTGCCCTGCGCGTCCATCAGGGTGATGGTGGCGGCGATGTTGGTGCCGACGGCGGTGGTCGTCTTGTCCACGTTCAGCAGCGAATCCGGCGCCGAGCAGGTCGAGGCGACGAAATTGGTGGTCTGCGGGTTGGCGGTGGTGTAGCTGGTGATCGGGATGGACACGTAATCGGTGCCCGCCGCATTCTGCACCCAACCCCGGATGTCATAGGAGCGAGCCGCCGTGGAGGACAAAGTGAAAACGTACTCGCCGACGTGGCCGGTCTCGTTCGAGGTGGCGCCCTCACCGGAGGTGCTCGGCCCGAAGACCAGCTTGGTGGGGTTGTCGTCGCCGGTGGTGACGTTGGTGATCTTCACAAGGTGGCCCGGAATCGGGTTGTCGAAGGTGTCGCGGACGGTGATGGTGGCCGTCTGGGTGGCGATGCCGTCTGCCGCGACGCCGGTGTTGTTGGTGAGCACGTAGGAGACCTTGTTCGGATCGACGGTGCCCGGATCCCACTTCTTCGGGATGAAGGAGCCGATCTGCGCCTGGGTGCCGCCCGTCGCCCGCGCGCCCAGCGACCATTCGCCGGCCTTGGTGGTGCGGGCGTAGGCAATGAACGTCGGGTAGCTGAGCGCGGTGCCCGGCCCGGTGCCGTCCGGATCGGCGTTCGCGTCCACCTTAATAATTGAGGAGAAGTAGACGCCGGAGTTCTGATCGGCCTTGTTGATGAACTCGGCCGAGGAGGTGATGGTGTTCAGATCGGAGATGTAGTTGCCGAACTCGTCCTGCGCGGCGATCCGCACGATCCACCAGTTGGTGTCGGTGCCAGCGGGCACGCCGGTGATGTTCGAGACCTTCGGATAGGCATCCCGGTTCACCACGTCGAAGGTGGACTTCGAGGCGTCGATGGTGCCCGGCTCGAAGACCCGATCCGCATGGTCGATGTCGTCGTCGAGGCTGGTGAACGCCTTGATCCGGAAGGTGCCCGCCTTGGTGGAGGTGAACTCCACATGGCAGGTGCCAAACGTGGAGCCCGCCGCGCTTTCCGTGGTGCAGGTGGACGCCGAGAGCGTCGTCTTGGAAGTGTCGATAGCCGTCTCGGAGCCGTTCACGACCTCGACGAGGGTGAACTTGATCTGCTGCCCGCCGACCAGGTTGCCCTTGCCGCCATTCGCGGTGCCCAGGCCGTCATAGCCGGTGACGGTGGCGGTGTACGTGGAGGTGGTGCCCACGGTGAGCGGGCCAACCGGGGAGACGGAAAGCTCGGACTTGTCGGCGTCGATGGTGGTGGAGTGGAACTTCGCCACCACCGTGTCGCCGGTGGTGAGCACCGCCGGGGTGGCGTCATTACCCAGCTTGGCCACCTGGATGGTGGCGGTGGCATCGCCCGCGTTGCCGTACTTCGCCTTGATGGAGTAATCGCCCGCCACGAAGGAGTTGACGGTGGTGTAGTAGACGCCCGCGGCGCTGGTGCCCGAAGCGGCGGCGATGGTGGCCGACGCGCAGTTCGTCGAGGTGCACTCGAAGGTGACCGGGGCGCCGGAGACCAGGTTGCCGTACTGATCGTAGAGGGTGACCTTCACGGTGTGGGTGCCGCCGGCCACGGAGACCGACGCGGCCTCGGTGTTGCCGTCAATCTGCAGGTACGACTTGGAGGCGTCCGGCTGGGTGGACGAATTCCACACCCGCGTCAGCGGCGAGTAGGTGACGTCCTCCCAGGTGGAGCCGACCAGGATCTTCGCGTGCAGGATGTGGGAGCCCTCATTGACGCCGGTGGTGGCCGGATCGTCAGCCACGGTTTCCGTCCAGGAGTAGGTGACCTTGCCGTCGTTGCCGGTGGTGTAGGTGCCCGTCTCCGGAGTGGTGTTGGAGCCCTTGTAGAACTGCACCGCCTTGCCGTCCAGCGCGTGGCCCTGGGCGTCCTTCACGGTGACCTCGACGGTGTAGGCCTGGCCGGCCTCGATCGGGCCCGCGGCCTTGGTGGTGTCGTTGTTGCCCTTGGTGATTACCACCTCGGAGTTCGTCTGCGACGGATCGCCGGGCGAGAAGGTGGCGGAGACCGGGCTGCCGGTGAGCGCGCCCTCGGTAATGGTGGCCGCGATGGTGGCGGTGCCCACGGTGGAGGACTGCACGGTGACGGTGCACTTGCCCGCGTTGGTGCCGGTGGTGGCGGTGGTGCATTCGCCGGTGCCGCTCAAGGTGGCGGTGCCGGTGACCACCCCGAAGGTGACCGTCCGTGCCAGCGGGTTGTGGAACTCATCTTGCACGGTGGCCGTGATGGTGTAGGTGTCGGAGTTGTTCGCCAGCACCGGCTGACCGGTGACCGTCGGCGCGATGGTGACGGTGGAGTTCACGGTGTCCACCGGACCCGGCGTGAAGACGATGGGCTGCGGGTTCGCGGTGGCCACGTGGCCCGGCAGGGTGGAGACGTTTATGTTGTCGTTGTTGAGCTTGAGGGTGACGTCCGACGTCTCCGCGACCTCGTCATAGACGCGGGCGGTGTAGGTGCCCACGGTGGCGGTGGCCGTCGGGCCGACGATCACGGCCGAGTTCGTCTTGGAGAGCGTGAGCGCTCCGGAAACCGGCTGGCAGGCGTTGTCGTACTGATCCCTTAAATTAATTGTGAAGGTGACGCCGTCCGTCGCGTCTGAGCCGACCTCGGCGGTGGTGGCGTCCACGTCGAAGTAGGAGTGGCCGGTGGGGCCAGCTTCGCAGGAACCCGCCACATATTCGATGGTGGCCGGGCTGTTCGTCACCTCTTCGTTCGGGGTGGCGTTCGAAGCGGGCACTTTCACCAAGGCGTGCAGCCCGTTGGTGTAGACGGCCGCCTTGGTGGAGGACAGCTTGATCTTGCAGGTGCCGTCATTGCCGGTGGTGCAGGTGTAGTACCCGCCGGACGCGGTGAGCGTGGTGTCGTTCGCGTCCTTCACGGTGACGTCGGTGCCGCCGGGGACGGTGAAGTAGATGACCTTCTGGGGCAGCAGGGTGCCGTCGGCCGCCTTCGCGGTGACGGTGGCCTCAATCTCGGAGTTGACGCCGGTCTTGCCGTCGGAGGTGGTGGAGCCGTTCTCGGTGTAAGTATCGGAGAGCGCCAACGAAGACTCATCCGGATCGATGGACTTGGAGACGTTGAACTGGCACGTCAAGTCGTCGATGATGTTGTCCGGGCCGGCCGAGCCGAAGTACCCGGCGACGATCTCGGCATAGGGCTTGTTGCCGTCAAAACCGGTGGTGAACTTGTCAACCGGGAGGGCGAAGCCGGTGGTGGAGCCGTAGCATTCGGCTGAGTCATAATCGAAGCCGGTGGGCAGCGGATCGAGGGTGATCCGGGTGGCGGCGGCGGCCGAATCGACGGCGTGGACCGACGCGGAAGTGGCCGGGGTGCCGTTGTAGCCCGTCAACACGCCGGAGGTGGTGGACGGATTGGAGGTGCCGCCGTTGACGGCGTTGGTTACCACATAGGGCTGGTTGGCCAGATTGCCGCCGGTGACCTTGATCGCGGCGCGGACCTGGTAGCTCACCAGGAAGACCCGGTAATCCTCCACCTCGCCGTCAATGACCCACGGCTGGGTCTCGGCGGCGGCGCTGCCCCATTCGGGCCAGTACTCGTTGGTGGTGTTGTCGGGCCGGGTCACGTTGGCGGTGGACACCACGAAGCGGAAGACGCCGGGCAGCATGGTGCCCGAATCGTTCGGGGCGGTGTACTCGGTGTAGATCTCCCAAGGATCGACAACCCTGGTGAAGGAGGTGGCTGGCGCCGTGGAGGGAATGTTCACGGTGCTGAAGCCGGAGAACCAGTACTTCACCTTCATGTCCATGTTCGTCCGGCCGGGGTAGCTGGCGTCGATGCCGGCGTGCGCCGTCAGGTGGTAGGTGCGCTGCTTGGAGAACAACTGGTCTTGCAACTCCAGCCGGGAGCCATTGGCCAGTTTCAGGGTGACGCCGTGGTCGCCATGGGCGTTGGACGCTGGATCATGGACGGCTTCTTCGAACGAATTCGAGGAGCCTCCCAATACCACGCCCGCCCCTTGGATGTAGACAGTGCTGGGGCCCTGCTCGGAGGGCAGCGTCTTGGTGGTGCCCTGCGCGTCACCCCAACTCCGGTTCTTGATGGTGACCGCGAAATCGGCGTCAGCCACGTCGCGGGCGGTGATGATGTGCACCTCGGAGGCGATGTTCATGTCATCCAGCGCGCGGGTGTCGCCCAGATCGTCGAGGGAATCCGGCTTCAGGGTGGCCGGCTGGACGCCCGAGCAGCGGGTGCCGTCGGGAGAGGTGACGGTGTCGTTGAAGTGGTAGAAGCATTGCGGCACGACGTTGTTCAATTCGCCGGCATAGGTGGAACCGGCCGGCTGCCAGGCGCCGCCGCGGGCCCAGGTTTGGATGGCGTTCAGCCAAACCGGCGAGGCGTCGGTGCCGACGTTGATGTGCGGCTGGACCAGGCGCACGGTGTATTTGGTGTCCACGCCTTCCACGCCGGAGTACACCATGAAGGAATAGTGGCCTTCGGAATCCGTCTCCTCCTGGGAGATCAGCTTGTTGTCCGCGTCGTAGAGGGCGACGGTCTGACCGGCCAGGGTGGTGAAATTCTCCGGGTGCAGGCCGAGGCCGCTGGGATCGTTGTAAACCACGCCCTCGATGATGGCCGCCGTCTGCGCGGAGGCGAAGTCGTAGGATTCGCGGCCAGCCACGCCTGTGGTGCCGCCGATGGAGGCGTCATAGAAGAAGCCGGTGGTCAAGCCGTACGGACGGCCGGTGGCGGCCAGCGGATCCACTTTCAGTACTGAACGGTAGATGGTGTAAGCCTCGGAGCCGTGGCGCATCGCGTTGTAGCCGCCCACGTAGAGATCGCCGCGGAAGAACGCGGAGCCGACCATGCCGCCGCCGCCAGTGCCCCAATAATCGCCGACGGATTCGGGGAGGATGTGCTCGACGACGTAATACTTCCACGGATTGGCGGGGGTGCCGTCGATGATTTCGCCGGTGCTGGCGTTGCGGGACGGGACGATGCGGAGCAGGATGCCGTGCGAGCAGTTGGTGCCGGAGCCATCAGAGGTGGCGAACATATAGATGTTGCCCGAGGCGTCAAGCGCCATGTCGGAGGTGGTGTAGGGGCCCAGCGCGCCCACGTGCCCGGAGGCGGTGAGCCGGCAGGTGCCGCCCGCGTATTCGACGCTGCGCTTCAGATTGCGCCGCTCCGCCATGGTGCCCGGCTGGATCAGGCCGGTGCCCGAGCTGACCTGGGTGCCGGTGATCGGATCCCAGATGATGAGGCCGAAGGTGGTGGAGGCGTTCGCGTCGGTGTTGTCCCAGGCGCGGCCGTCAATGGTGGTGTTGGTGCCACCTTGGAGATAGACCTTGCCGGTGAGCTGATCCACCTCGCCGCCAGTGGGGGAATTCATGGTGATGCCCTGGCGCCAAGGCACGCAGGTGAACTCGACATTGCTCGTCTGGCCGCTGTAGATGCGGGTGACCGGAACCGTGTTCGCGCCGGTGCAGGTGATCTGCCCAGTGCCCGTGCCATCCCAATCCCAGAAGTAGGCGACCAAGCGGGACGGGTTCGCCGGATCGGTGCCCACGGCCATGGTGTCGAAGTTCTGCGCGTAGGCATAGACGCCCGAGTTGTTCTGCAGGGAGAGCACCGGCTCGCTGCTCACCAGCTCGCCCGCGCCATTGAAGACGCCGCGATCCACGATCAGCCACGAGTTGCCGTTGGCGATGGCCCCCGGCCCGGTGGCGATGTAGAGCGAATCGGTATCCCACGCGGCCGGATCGATGTGCCACACCGGCGTGAGGCCGTTGACCGGCGTCCACACCGGATCGGCGCTGGCGCTGGGCGCAGTAATCCCTTGGACGCTGACCAACCCAGCCACTGAGAGCACGAAGGCCAGGGCAGCACTACCTGCCCGGCCGGCTGTCGAACGCCCGCTTTTTGTTCCGTGTCCGGAACCCCACATATTCGTCATTGATCCCCCTGGCGTGCAGGAACCCACCCACTTTTGTGGACAGGCAAGTACCACCTAAAAACCGCGAAAAGCTCCAACCCTACGCGGAAATCAGGTGTACGTTGCTTGACACCTTACCTTGTAAAACCGGTTTCGGTAAACACGTCCTCCATCATGAGAACGTCACGCGGGATTTTTCCCGCAACACTCCCACGTCTTGCAGGAACTCGCCCATCTCTTGCCATTGCCCCTCGTCAAGTGCCGTTGGGACGTTCCCATCGGCGTCAACCATGAGCGCCAACGTGGCGTCCAAGGTGACGCGGGCGGCCTGCTGCGCGGACTCGTTGAAACTCGGGATGTAATCCACCGCCGCCTCGATGGCGGCCTCAGGATTTTCAACGCTTTCCGTTATTCCCTTTTGAAGGAAAGATTTCACAGTCTCAACCACATCTTTATGTTTCTGATAAAACTCTGAAGTGGTAAATAAGGTGGCTGACACTAATGGGACGGAATCGGGGGCGACTTCCAAGGCGCGGACATTTACGCCCGCCGCCTGGAATTGCACAAAATCGTTATTGATGAATCCCACCACGGCATCCACCTTGCCGGTGGGCAGGGCCGCCTGCGCGGTGTAGCCGATCTCTTGGATCTCCACATCTTCCTGGCTCAAACCGGCGGTGTCCAATGCCACCAAAAGCCCAAACCAAGATTCCCCATATTTACCCGGCAATCCGATCGTTTTCCCTTGTAAATCCGCTAATTCGGTGATGTCGGATTCGGCGGGGACGATGATGCGCACCGGGTACTCCAGGTAGTAGGGGGCGACCGCCACCAGCTCGATGCCCTGCTCCGCCGCCTGTAGGCCCTCGTCGCCGGCCGCGATCACGAACTGCTCCTCGCCAGCCGCCAATGCCGTGAACAACCCCTCGTCCGCGCCATGATGCCTGATCGAAATCGACTCGTTCCCGCCCCAGCCCTGCGCGTCCGCCACATACACCGGCCCAAACTGGATGTTCGGGATATACGACAACCCGACCACCGCCTGCACCGTCTCCGGCTGCCCCGCACACCCCGTCACCGCCAACATCATCGCCAGTGTCATAGCAAGCAACGCATGAAACCTCAGCCTCAACCCGTCATTCTCGGGCATAGCCCGGGAATCGGTCGAGGAGGAGCCGAAGGCACTCCGACGAACAAAACCCGCGTGAGCGTAGCGAGCACTTCTCATCTCTATACTCCTATCTTTCTTGATACCGCATGATCCAGGGCGCGTACCCCGGAGTAAATCCCGCCGGCGAAGACGCACAGCACGATCAAGGACGCGAACATGCCGGTGGTGTCCACCGCGTCGCGCTGCACGGTGAGCAGCGTGCCGAGGCCGTTGCCCCCCATCACCATCTCCCCCACCACCGCGCCGGTGATCGACAGCGTGAAGCCATTGCGGATGCCGGCCAACGCGGCGGGCAGCGCCAGCGGGCCTTCCAACTGCCAGAACAACTGCGCCGAACCCGCGCCGTCCAACCGCGCCGCCTCCACCAGTTCGTGGTTGACGTGTTTGAGCCCCAACCGGGCGGAGATCAGAATCGGGAAGAACACCATCAAGGCGCACAGGATGACGACCGCGCCCATCCCGTAGCCGATCCAGAGCACCAACAGCGGGGCCAGCGCGATCGCCGGGATCGCCTGGGTGGCGCCCAGGAACGGATTCACCGCCGCCGACACCAGCTTCGAGCGATGGATCAGCAGCGCCAACGGGAGCGCCACCGCCGCCCCCAGCAGGCAACCGCCAAAGGCTTCGGCGAGCGTCCAGCCCAGGTGCTGCCACAGTGACGCGCCCAGCAGCTCGCTGCCAAGCCGCGCCGCCGTCGGAGCCGGGCCGGGCAGCAAATACGGCGGAGACACGGCGGCCACCGCCCACCAGGCCAGCACCAGCGTCACAAACAGCCCCAGTGGGGCGACGAATGTGGTGAGTGTCCGACTCATCGCGCCTCCCAACTCCGGGGCGCAAAGATGGCAACGGCAAAAGCCGCCGCCCAGTGCTTCCTCCCATCCGGACTTTAACCGTCGGCTCTGGATTCGCACCAGATCAACCACGCATTTACGTGGCTCGCGGGCTGCGGGCTTTACCCCGTTCACCGCCGGTTCGGACTTTCACCGACCCCGGAGCACTTCCCCAAATCCTACCGCATCTATCGCCATCGATGCGGGCCTCTCACCCCCACCCCGTCACCAACGGACCCCCTCACCCTTTCCCCGTCATCGACAGGACCTTCTCGTTCCCTTTTCCCCGTCATCCTCGACCGAAGGTCGGGGATCCAGTCCGACCATGCCGGAGGCATTAGGGAGGACACAAAAGTGTGAGCGAAGCGAACGCAACCCCCGTCGTCAGCCACTACGCTATGGGCATGACATTTTCTCCCGGCGGCAACTTCGAGGGCGGCCGCGTCCGACGCGGCTCGTCGAAGGCGAAGCTCGGCGGCGGCCTCGGACTGGGCGGGCTGCTGATCATCGGGCTGGCGTACCTGATCGGCGGCCAACAGGTGGGCTCCATGGTGGGCGGCTTCGTCGAAAGCGGCGGCCTCACCCAGATCACCGGCGGCGGCAACTCCGACGAGGGCTTCGTGGACACCTGCACCGCCGAACAGGCGAACACCGATCGCAACTGTCGGCTCTCGGCCACCATCCAAGCCCTGGACGCCTACTGGGCGACGGAACTGCCCAAGGAGGAGGGCGTCAAATACACGCTGCCGGGCGTCTACTCATTTGACGGGGCGATCTCCACCGGCTGCGGCCAGGCCAGCGCGGCCTCCGGCCCGTTCTATTGCCCGTCCGATGGCACTATATATATAGACGTCTCCTTCTATGACGACCTGCGCACCGAGTTCGGCACCGCCGGCGGGCCGCTCGCCGAGGAGTACGTGGTGGCGCACGAGATGGGCCATCACATCCAGGACGAGCTGGGGCTGCTGGAAAACTCGTCGGACACCGGCGCCGATTCGGAATCCGTCAAAGTCGAGTTGATGGCCGATTGCCTGGCCGGCATGTGGGCGGGGAACGCCGCCACCACCGTCGATCCGGACACCGGCACCACCTTCCTGGAGCCGATCACCCAGACCCAGCTACAGCAGGCCATCGACGTCGCCGCCGCCATCGGCGACGACCACATCCAACAGACCCAAGCCGGCTACGTCGACCCCGAATCCTTCACCCACGGCACCTCCGAGCAGCGCGTCTACTGGTTCACCACCGGCTACGAAAACGGCACCATCGCCAAATGCAACACCTTCAACGCCCCCTCCCTGGATCCCCCCAAGTAACCTGATCGGGCAGCCGGGTTGCGTGGGCGGCCGCTCACCGATCTGGATCTGGGGTTCGGTGATGAGTTCTTGTAGTTGACACGCCGTCGGAACTACAACAACTCAAATCTGAACGCAGGGTTGATGGGGGGGCCGCATGGGGGTTTGTTTAGGTGGGTGGGAATACCCCACCTAATTAGAAGCCTTTCGTCGGTTTACCGGGGGATTCCCCCGTTGCCTTCTTTTCCACTGTGTCCCCACAGTAGCTTCCATGCCTGATTGCTTAGGCCAATCAATCCTTACGTCAGGGGCTACTCCACCACTTTCGCTTCGCGCAACGGCGGCCAAACCGCTGCGCTGCACTACTCCTGATGGAACCTGCACAGCCTTGCGAGCTGCGCAAGCGCTCGATTCGGATTGCTCCGTCGAGCATTAAGGCACTTTCGCACTCCTGACGGGGAGAGACTTTCGCTTCAGTCGAGACGGGAATTGAACCCGCAACCTTCTGGTGTCGAGCCAGACGCTCTACCTTTTGAGCTACTTGATGCCGAAGACGTGCTCTCCCAGCGGTTCCATTGGCCTTTTGAGCCAACCGAATGCCGAACGCCTTCTCTGTGTTTTCCTGGTCAGGTACTCACACGCTTGACCCTCCCGAAAACCGCCGTTCCCGTTCAGGTGTTCGTGGGTGCCGCCCTTGGTTGACGCCTCGGACTTCTCACCCTTCCTCCTGCTCGACGTCCGTCACCTTGAATGTGGCCGGGAACTGCGTACGCTCCCTGAGGTCAGCATTCGCCATCCCTCACCACGGCTATTGACATCGGCCACGCACCCCTGGCACATGGCACACAGTCGGTTTGCATGGGCTACCCGTTGCCGGGCGACGAGGTGGCAACCTCGTCTTTCACCGCCTCACGACGGCATATGGGCCATGCCCCGAAACTCGTGAATCTTGGCTCCAGCCGCTCTGGCTAGCGCCAACTGCGCCGACTTGACGCAGATTTAACCAGACCGCCTTGCGGAGGCCTGGGACAAGTACAAGCCTATTGAGTTGTCAAACAACCGACAGAATCGCATCTGTGATCGGCTACCAGCCAAGACGGAACTTCCGCCTTCATCTGAGTAACTCACCCAGCCACCTCCTTTCGCTGGTCTGTGGCGAGTAGAGCAACTTATAACACCTGCGCCATCCATGTCAAATTGGCCTGGCATAAGTGACGTGTTCGCTAAGAGTTAGCCTGTTGCTCAGCAGATGAATATATCAAGATATGATATATTTGGGTTATGGAGAGTTTGGAAACGGCGATCCGCGATGCGATGCGGGAGTCGGCGGTGACACAGGTTGAGTTGTCTGCGCTGACAGGGGTGAGCCAAGGGCGGATCAGCTACTATCTAGCTGGGAAAGCAGGCATGTCTCAGGAGATGGCGCGGATGCTGCTCAGCGCGTTGGGATTCGAGGCACACTTCGAGGTGCGCGCGATGGTGCCGGTTTTCACCAAGGCCGAGAAACGTAGCTGGGCGCTGCACCGTCAGATTTCTCGCAAGCTCGACGAGGCGGCCCTGCAAGCATGGGAGGGGAAAGTATCGTCCAATCTGGCGAAGCTGGAACAGCACAACCGGGGCGAACCGCACCTTAGCCGCGTCGCCCGCTGGAAGGCTCTCATCCAAGCCCGTGACGTCAAGCGCATCCGCATCGCACTGCTGGACGTGGGTACCTACGGCAAACAGATGCGCGAGGTTTCCCCGTTCGCCGGAATCCTCTCCGAATCCGAACGCCTCCAAGTGTTGGAGTCCCTCAAGTGAATCAAGAGCAGTTCTACCACTCAATTCGCGCTGCCTGCGCAGCCATCGACTCGGATCATGTGATCGTGATCGGCTCCCAGTCGATCCTGGGCTCCTTCACCGATGAAGACTTGCCCGCCGAGGCTACCATGTCGCGTGAGATCGACATTCTTCCCGAGGCCGCCACGCATGAGCAAACAGCGGCGTTGGCGGATGTTCTCGAAGGGGTTGCCGGGGAGCTGTCCCAGTTTGATGAGAGTTTCGGGTTCTATCTTGACGGGGTGGCGACTACAAGGGCTCGCTGTATGGGGCTTGGTCGGCCACCAAGACCAGCGCCAAAGTGAAGTAGCGCCCTGGGCGGCCGCGCACCGAGCCTGATCTGGGGTTCGGTGATGAGTTCTTGTAGTTGACACGCCGTCGGAACTACAACAACTCAAATCTGAACTGTCAGGCGAAGTGTCGGTTGGCGCATTTGTCGGAGAGTTCGGCCAAGATCGCGGTGGCGGTGGGGCGGCTGAGGCCGAAGTTGTCGGCGACTTCGGGGAGGGCGGCCAGGGCTTCCGCGCGGGTGGTCGCGCCGGCGACGGAGGTGGCGTGGGTAAGCGTGTCCGGGTCGGGATTGAGGTCGAAGGCGGGGGCGAGCCGCCAGCCGTGTTTCGCGCGCAGCATTCCGTGGTTGCGCAGGTGGTCGTCGGTGTTGTTGACGAGGTAGGAGAACGCCGC
>JAISTQ010000025.1 GCA_031272505.1 Propionibacteriaceae bacterium | reverse complement strand
TCGTGCTTGGCTTGATCGCCAGCTCCACCCCGGAGTCCTGCCAGTTGGTCGAGTTCGCCAAGGAGAGCCCGAGCGACATCACCGTCACCGGCTGGAACGAGTCCACCGTCACCTCCGTGGTGGCCAACAAGCTGCTCGCCGCGCCCACGCTGTCCGAGCTGATGCCGTCGCTGGATGAGCTGAACGTGAATCCGTCCGCCGTCATCCTCAAGGCGCTGGAGCGCGCCGTCAAGGACGAGGTCACCGAGCGGGCCACCGCCCTCAAGCAGGAGCTGCAGGCGACCGTCGTCGCCCAGTTGCAGGAGGCGCTGGACGAACTGCACGCGCAGGCCACCGCGGCCGCCGCGGATCTGATGGCCCAGTACCAGCAGATCAAGCTCGACACCAAGGCCACGCTCGCCGAGGTGAAGGAGCAGTTGGCTTCGCACCTGTCGCAGTTGAAGCGGATGCTGTGGTTCGTCCACCATCATCATGGCGATCAGCCCGGTGACGACACCCCGGCCACCGAGCCGACCGACGATCCGAGCGAGACTCCGACGGATGATCCGACCGAAGAGCCGTCCGACGAACCCACCACTGAGCCGTCCGACGAGCCCACCTCGGAGCCGACTGCCGATGACGGGTACACCACCGTCGAGCCGCTGCAGCCCGCGGAGATCGTCGAAGAGGTTGCCGACGAGCAGTCCACCGACGAGGTGAAGCCGGCCACCCCGGTGAAGCGTCAGGCGCAAATCAAGTTCGTGCTCAACGGGGGCACCGGCACCGCCAAGTCGAAGCTGGTGAAGCTCGGCAAGAGCCTGGGCAAGCTGCCCACCGCCACCCGCACCCACTACACCTTCCTCGGCTGGTACACCAAGCGCGAGGGCGGCAAGCGGGTCACCGCGAGCACCGTGCTGCAGGTGGAGGGCAAGTTCACCCTCTACGCCCACTGGGCCAAGCAGACCCACCAGGGCAAGGCCACCACTTCGGTGAACCTGCGCAGCAAGTCGAACTCCTACACCGGCTCGATCCTGAAGGTAATCCCGAAGGGCGCCACCTTCGAGATCGTGAAGAAGATCGAGCGCAAGGGTTCGAACAACGATTTCTACAAGATCAAGTACAAGGGCAAGACGGGTTACGTCGCCGCCCGGTATGTGAAATCTTTCTGGAAGTAGAGAGATAACAGGGGAAGTCCGGGGGATTGGCTAAGGCCAGTCCCCCGGATTTTTTTCGATAGGCTGGTGAGACACCTGTATTGGGTAGTGAGGAGAGGAATTTATGAGCGCACCAGCCTGGACGAGGTGGTATCAGCCCGGGTCACCAGCCGAAATCGAATTGCCGACCGACTCGTTGGTCAGCCTTTTGGAAGATTCAGTTCGCAAGGCGGGCAGCAAGGTCGCCACCCAATTCTTTGGGCGGACGACCACGTATGACGAGCTGCTCGACCAAGTGAACCGGGTGGCCGAGGGGTTGCGGCAATTGGGCGTCAAGGCGGGGGACCGGGTGGCGTTGGTGCTGCCGAACTGCCCGCAACATGTGGTGGCCTTCTACGCGGTGCTGCGGATCGGCGCCATCGTCGTCGAGCACAATCCGCTCTACACCACCCGCGAGCTGCGCCACATGTTCGAGGATCACGCCGCCCGGGTGGCCATCTGTTGGGACGCCGCCGTCGAGCGGCTGCAGAACCAGCCTGACGACATCGAGTTGGAGCACATCGTCTCGGTGAACCTGCTCAAGGCGATGCCGGGCGTGATGAACTTCGCGCTGAACATCCCGATCCCGAAGCTGCGCGCGCTCAAGGGCAAGCTGAGCCAGCCGGCCCGCGGCACGATTCCGTGGGAGAAGCTGCTGAAATCTGATCCGATCAACCCGAATTACCCCAAGCCCACGGTGGACGACTTGGCCGTCATCCTGTACACCTCGGGCACCACTGCCGCCCCCAAGGGCGCGATGCTCACCCACTACAACCTCTACTCGAACGCCAAGCAAGGAGCCGCCTGGATGATCGACGCGGTGGACGGCGAGGAAAACCTCTACGCGATCCTGCCGATGTTCCACGCTTTCGGGATGACGCTCTTCCTCACCTTCGGCATTTTGAAGCAGGGCCGCCTGGTGCTTTTCCCGGCCTTCGATGTGGACATGGTGTTGAACGCGGCGAAGAAGGTGCCGCCGACGGTCTATTGCGCGGTGCCGCCGATCTATGAGAAGACGGCCGAGCGCGCCAAGGAGAAGGGCATTTCGCTCAAGAGCTGCAAATTCTGCATCTCCGGGGCGATGAATCTGCCCGATTCCACGGTGGAGCTGTGGGAGAGCATGTCCGGCGGGCTGCTGGTGGAAGGCTACGGCATGACGGAGGCCTCGCCGATCTGCACCGGGAATCCGTTCTATTCCACCCGCCGTACCGGCACGATCGGGATTCCTTTCCCGTCCACTTTGATGAAGGTGGTCGATCCGGACAATCCCACCCAGGAGGTCAAGCAGGGCGAACGCGGCGAGCTGCTGGTGAAGGGCCCGCAGATTTTCCAAGGCTATTGGAACAACCCGGCGGAGACCGAGCGCACCTTGCTGCCCGGCGGCTGGTTGCGTACCGGCGATCTGGTCGAAGAGGACGCGGACGGCTTCGTCACCTTGGTGGATCGGGTCAAAGAGCTGATCATCACCGGCGGCTTCAACGTCTCCCCCTCCGAGGTGGAGGGCGTGCTGCGCAGCCATCCGGACATCGTGGACGCGGCCGTGGTGGGCCTGCCGCTGGAATCCGGCGGCGAGAAAGTCACCGCCGCGGTGGTGCTCCGCGATGGCGCCACCTTGGACGAGGCCGCGCTGCGGGCCTTCTGCCGCGAACGCCTGGCCGGCTACAAGGTCCCGCGCCAGATCGTCGCGCTTCCGGAGTTCCCGAAGTCGATGCTGGGCAAGGTGCTGCGCAAGCAGGTGCGCGAACAACTGATGGCCTAAGCATCAACTCCTACCGGCACTGCAGCTCGGATTCGGAGTGGGTGACGTAGTCGAAATCCGGATCGGCGGACTTGGCCTTCGGCGGCCAGTTGAAGTCCTTGGAGCGGGCGGCATAGAGCAACACCACCAGCACGGTCAAAAAGGCGGAGATGAAGGCGACGGCCACCGTCCAGCGGGCGTTTGAGATGTCGCCGATCCAGCCGAGCAGCGGGGCGCCGATGGGGGTGCCGCCCATGAAGATCGCCATGTAGAGCGCCATCACCCGCCCGCGCATCTCCGGCTCCACCGAAAGCTGCACCGAGGCGTTACAGCAGGTCATCACCGTCAACGCGAACAGCCCCGCCGGGGCCAGGCAGATGGCGTAGACGACCACGTTGGGCGCGAACGTCAGCCCCAGGCAGGAGAGCCCGAAGCCGAACATGGAGATCATGATCAGCCGCATTCGCGGATGGGCGCGTTTCGCCGCCCAGAGCCCGGCCGTCAAAGAGCCCACGGCCATGATGGTGCCCAGGTAGCCATAGCCGTCCGAATCGAGGTTGAACACCTCGGTGGCCATCAGCGCGTTGGTGATCTGGAAGTTCATCCCAAAAGTGCCCAGCATGAAAACCGTGAAGAGCAGCACGATGATGCGCGGCCGCCGGGCCACATAGCGCAGCCCGTCGCGGATCGCCCCCTTCTGGTGGCCGAGTCGCGGTGACGGATGCAGTTCGGCGGGGCGTTGCAGCGCCAACGCCCAGATCACCGGGATGAAGCTGAGCGCGTTCACCAGCAGCGACCAGCCCACTCCCCAGTGGTAGATCATCAGGCCGGAGGCGGCCGGGCCGATCAGCCGGGCGGCGTTGAAGGAGGTGGTGTTCAGCCCCACCGCGTTCGGGATCAGCTCTTTGGGCACCATTTCCGGCGCGTAGGCCTGCCGGGCCGGGGCGTCGAAGGCGGCGGCCACGCCCGACAGGAAGCTGAGCACGAAGACGTGCCAAAGCTGCACCCACCCGCAGAGCACCAAAGCGGCCAGCAGCGCGCCGGTGACCAACATCGCCAGTTGGGTGCATTGCAGCAGCTTGCGTTTGTTGAAGCGGTCGGCGGCCGATCCGGCGATGCCGGCGCAGAGCACCACCGGCAGGAATTGCAGCGCGGTGGTGACACCGAGCGCGAAGGCGTCGTTCTTGGTGAGGATGACGAGCACCAGCCAGTCTTGGGCGATGCGGGCCATCCAGGTGCCGGTGTTGGAGATCAGCCCCCCGAAGAAGTACAGCCGATAGTTGCGGATTTTGAGTGACGAGAACAGCGGCACCGTCTCGCTGTCAACCCCGTTCTTCCCACTCATAGCCACCCCAGCCTACTCTCAATCCGGTGCTTGGGGAGCAGGTTATCGGTTCGCCCACCATTGCAGCAGCGCGGCTTTCGCATCTTCTTCGCTGTGCGGCCCTTCCTCCATGCGCAGATCCAGCAGAAAACGGTAGGCGGCGCCGACGTCTTTGCCGGGCGCGATGCCGAGGATTTCCATGATCTGATTCCCGTCCAGATCCGGGCGGATGGCGTCCAACTCCTCCTGCTCGGCGAGCATCTCGATCCGCCACTCCAACTGGTCGTAGGCGGCGCCCAGCCGGGCGACTTTGGCGCGGTTTTGGCTGGTGACGTCCGAGCGCGTCAAGATGTGCAGGCGTTCCAGCTCGTCCCCGGCGTCGCGCACGTAGCGGCGGACCGCCGAATCCGTCCAGTCTTGATCGGCGTACCCGTAGAAACGCAGGTGCAGTTCGATCAGCTTGGCCACCGAATCGATCTGGTCGTTGGTGAAGCGCAGCTCGCGCAGCCGTTTGCGGGCCATCCGGGCGCCGACCAAGTCGTGATGCATGAAGCTCACCTTTCCGCCCGCCTCGAACCGACGGGTGGACGGCTTGCCGATGTCGTGCAGCAAAGCGGCCACCCGGAGCACGATGTCCGGCTCATGCCCGCGGCTGCCCTCCAACTCGATGGTCTGTTCCAACACGGTGAGCGAATGCTCATAGACGTCTTTGTGGCGGTGGTGCTCGTCCACCTCCATCTGCAGCGCGGGCAGCTCGGGCAGCACCAGTTGGGCCAAGCCCGTCTCGGTGAGCAGGTTCAAGCCCGGACGCGGTTCGGAGGTGAGCAGCAGTTTGACCAACTCGTCGCGGATCCGCTCGGCGGAGACGATCTCGATGCGGTCTTTGAGCTGCGTCATCGCCTCCACCACGTCGCCATCGGGCAGGAAGCCCAACTGCGAGGTGAACCGGGCGGCCCGCAGCATCCGCAGCGGATCGTCCGAGAAGGAAATCTCGGCCGCCGCCGGGGTACGGATCGACGCCAACTCCAAATCCCGCAGGCCGCCGAAAGGATCGAGCAGCTCGCCGGTGGCCATATCCAGCGCCATCGCGTTGATGGTGAAATCCCGGCGGATCAGATCGCCGCCCAGATGATCTCCGAAAACCACCTCCGGCTTGCGCGAATGATCGACGTAGGTGTCCGCCCGGAAGGTGGTGATCTCCACCTGGACGCCGCTGCGGAGCTGCGCCGCGATCGTCCCAAAAGCCCGGCCCACGTCCCATAGCGAGGTGGCCAGCGGCGCCAAGATCGCCTCGATGGCATCCGGACGCGCCGAGGTGGTGAAATCCAAATCATTGCCCAATTTGCCCAGCAAGGCGTCGCGCACCGAGCCGCCCACCAGGTAGAACTCCTCGCCCGCAGCCGAAAAAGCGGTGGCCAAAAGCGTCATCTCCGGGCTTCCCCGCCGCACCGCTTCCAGCGCCTCGCGCTGCCGCACCGTCAAATCAAGCATCATTCGATTATAAGATGTGTAAGTGATGAAAACCCGAGCGACGCTGCTAATCGCGGTGTTGCTGTTGTGCTTCATCACCACGCCCGCCCCCGCCGAGGAAGACTTGGCGCCCACCTTGGAGGTGCAGATCACCAAGGTTTACGTCTCCGGCAGCACCCCGGCGGATCGGGTGAAAGTCACCGCCACCATCACAAACACCGGGAGCGTGGCCGCCTATGGGGTGCAGGCCTACCTGTGGCGTTCGGCCGATCCGATCACCGACACCGACACCTTGCGGGACGCCGCCGGGCGCACCGGCTCCTGGGGGGCGCGGATGATTCCGGGCGACAACCGCTTCAAGCTGATCACCAACTCGGTGACCGCCTTCGCCCCTGGGGAGAGCGTCACCGTGAAGCTCTGGGCGACGCTGGCCGAGCTGGGCTTCACCGAGGCGGGCGCGGTGTACCCGATCGGCGTCCAGGTGCTGGGCACGCCCGACATGTCCAGCAACTACACCATGATCGGCTCCGGCCGCCACTTCGTGCCCATTGGCGAGAGCCAGCGGGTGCCGGTGACGGAGGTGGTGCTGCTCAGTTCCACGCCCACCAAGCTCGCCGCGAACATTTTCGCCAATGACCGGCTCTCCGGAGAGTTGGGCGGAAGGCTGGCCGGGCTGCTGGATCTGGTCGGCGGTGGGCGCAGCTTCCTGATCGATCCGGCGCTGCTCGACGAGATCACCGACATGGCGGACGGCTACCTGGTGGTCGGCGCGGACGGGTTGGTGCCGGGCACCGGGCAACAGTTGGCCGCGGATTGGCTGGCCCGCTTCCAGCAGTTGGCGCAGCGGCTTTCCGGCGCCCAGCTGTTGTTCGCCAGCCCGTCGCTTTCCTCTGATCCGTCCATCCAGCAGCGCGCGCTCAGCCTGTTGGACGCAGACTCGGGGCTGCCGCTGGTGGTGGTCCCCACCGACTTGCAGGTGACGATCACGCTCGCCCAGGCGCTGGCGGCTTTCCATCCGGCGGCCGTGATCGCCACGAACACCAGCTCTAGTGAGGTGGTGCAGGATTTGGACGGCGTGAAAGTGCTGACGCCGACGCAAGTGCCCGACTTGGACGCGCAAACCCAGCAAGATTACCTGCTCGCGGAGGCGTTCCTGGCCGGCTCGGCGGGCCAATTGCGGCTGATCCGCGAAGTGGAAGACGCGCAGGCGTGGGAGGGCGTCACCGCCGCTTGGCTCTTTCAACGGCCGTTGGCGCAGCTCCTGGAACAAACCGCCAGCCGGGACGCCGAGTTGACCGAAGCCAAGCAAGACCTGTTGAGCAAGACGCAGTTGAAGCGGGTGAACGCGGCCGCGAAGCAACTCCAAAGCTATTGCGATCTGGTGCCGGAGACGGTTTTCACGGCGGCCGAGCCGCAGTTACTGGCCCGCGCCACCTCCGCGTGGTGGGTCGGCAACGACAGCGGGCAGAAGCAGTACTTGGAGGCGTTGGACCAACTGATCGGCAAGCAGGCCACCGCCAAAGGGGTGTCACTGCAGGCGTCGCCGCGTTTCGTGATGTCGGCGCAGCAAAACCAATTCCCGGTCACCGTCACGAATCTGATGACCGAGACGATCCGCGTCAAGGTGGCGACCCGTTCGCTGAACCCGCAGCGGCTCCGCGTTCCGGACACCGACGTGGTCTCCATCGCCCCCGGCGTGAGCCAGACGGTGAACATCTCCCCGCAAGCCAGTTCCAACGGCGTCATCGAGGTATACGCCTACGTGGCCACCGAAGGGGGGGTGGCCGTCTCCGCCGAAGTCCCCATCTCCATCTCCGTCACCAACCTCAGCGCCATCGGCTGGATCATCATCGCCGCCTCCGGCACCGCCCTCATCATCCTCACCGCCCTGCGCATCCGCCAACGCAGCCGCGAACGCACCATCCCGGAGGCACCCCATGAGTGACAACCGCCTCTTGAAGGCCACGTGGATCCAAGCCTCGGGCACCATGGTGAGCCGCCTGCTCGGGGCGATCCGCGTGATCCTGCTCGCCATCGTCTTCGGCAACGGGGCGCTGCCCGCCGAGACCTTCTCCATCTCGTTGACCGTCCCGAACTCCATCTACGTGCTGATCGCCGGCGGCACCCTCACCTCGGTGCTGGTGCCCCACATCGTGCGCGCCTCCGAAAAGGACGCGGACGGCGGCGCGGCCTTCATCAACCGCTTCATCACCATCTTCCTGATCGCCCTGGCCATCCTTACCGTCATCTTCGTGATCCTGGTGCCGGTGATCATGGGCTTCTACACCGACGACGTCTGGCGCACCCCGGCGCGCGCCTCCTGGTGGAACTCGCTGCTCTTGATGAGCTACATCACCATGCCGCAGCTCTTCTTCTGGGGGGTGTTCTTCGTGCTCTCCCAGGTGCTCAACGCCCGCGAGCGGTTCGGCCCCGAAAAGTGGGCCCCGGCGGTGAACAACATCATCGCCATCGCGGTGCTCGGCTCGTTCGCGGTGATCTGGGGCGGCAACTCGGCGAACGCCACCGGCTTCACCACCGAGCAGGCCGTCTGGCTGGCGCTCGGCTCCACCATCGGCATCATCTTGCAAACCCTGGTGCTGCTGCCGTATTTGCGCAAGGTCGGGGTGCGCTATCGGCCCCGCTTCGATTTCCGGCATCACGGCCTGGGCAGCATCTTCTTTGACGCGCTGTGGATGTTCGCCTACGTGGGCGTGATCCAGTTGGTGCAGCTTCTGTGCGTGCGGCTCGCCTCGTCCGCCATCCCCATCAATCCGGCCACCGGCCTGCCCGAACGCGGCGCTGGCTGGAACGTCTACCTGAACGCCAACCTGATCTGGCTGCTGCCGCACTCGCTGGTGACGGTCTCGGTGGCTACCGCGATCCTGCCCTCGTCTTCGCGGGCGGCGGTGCGCGAGGATGACGCCGCGGTCGCCTCGGCCACCGGCCACGCCTCCCGCCTGGCGTTGACGTTCCTGGTGCCCTCCACCTTGGCGATGCTGCTGCTCAGCAATGTGATCGCGCAGGTGGGCTTCGGGTTCGGCAACGGGGCGGCCGACTACCAGTTCGTCGGCTGGACGCTGCTCACCATGGCCATCGGGCTGATCCCCTACTCGCTGCAATACATCTTCCTGCGGGTGTTCTATGCCGAGAAGGACTACCGCACCCCGTTCCTGATCCAACTGCCGATTTCGGCGGTGGTGGCGGGCCTGTCGCTGCTGCTGATCCTGCCCTTTGGCGATCCGACCACGGTGGCCCCCCGGCTGGCGTTGGCGATGTCGCTGGGCTACTGGGTGGGCTTGGGCATCACGGTGCTGGTGCTGCGCCGCCGCCTGCCGCAGTTGCGGGTCGGCGAGTTGGCCCGGTTGACGGCGCTGTTGGCCTTCGCCGCCGCCCCGGCGGTGTTGATGGGCTGGGGCGTCACCTCACTGCTCTCTCTCTTTGCCAGCCAGTGGCTGGCGGTGCTCGGCCTGGTGGTCGCCTTGGTGGTCACTGTGGTCGCCTTCTTCCTGCTGGCCAAGCTGCTGCGCATTCCGGAGGCCACCGAGCTGATCAACGTGGTGCTGCGGCGCAAGGTGGACACCGAAACCACCGAAGCCGTGACAAGCGGGGAACTCACCGATTCGGCCACCGCGCTCACCACTCCGGTCTTCGACCAGGACGACAGCGCCTGGACGGGCACCATCGACCTCGACAATTGGCAGGAGGGCACCGCTGACGTCGAAGTGAACCCCACCCAGCAGCTCTTGGCCGATCCGGACGGCAAGGGCATCTTCATCCGGATCACCTGGCCTTCCGATCCGCTCGATTTCGCCATCGAGGAGCCGACCGGCCCAATCGTCCCGGTCACCGAATCGGCCGGCCCGCAGCAGTTGCTCGCCGACCGTTTCCTGATGCAGGCGAAGCTCTCGCAGCATGGCGAGATGGAGTTGTGGCGGGCTTTTGACGAGGTGCTGGGGCGAAACGTGCTGGTCTATCTGCTTTCGGCGAGCGCCGCGGGCACCGCGTCGATTCTGGCGGCCGCGCGGCGGGCGGCTGGGGCCACCGACGCCCGGTTCCTGCGGGTGTTGGACGTGGAGAGCGGCCACCCGGATGCCGCCACCGCCGTCCCGCCCTACGTGGTCTATGAGTATGTCCCCGGAATCACCTTGGCGAAAGTGCTCGCCGACGGGCTGCTGGCGGGCAATGACATCGCCTGGCTGGTCCGCGAAGTGGCCGACGCCTTGGCGCACCTGCACGAGGCCGGGATGGCCCATGGCCGGATCACCCCGGCCACGGTGCTGCTCACCACCGCCGGGGCGGTGAAGATCACCGGACTGCTCGCCGCCCAAGGCGGGAAGACGGCTACCCGCGCCCAAGCCGCCGATGACGTGCGGGCCCTGGGCCGGCTGCTCTATGCCGGGCTTTTTGGCACCTGGATCGGCGGCCCGGTAGGCGACCTGCCCGCCGCCGAGTTGGTCGACGGGAGATTGGCCGCCCCCGAGGCGATGGCCACCGTCGCCGACGCCTCCATCCTGAACATCATCGAACGCATCTTGGAGCCCGAACAGGGCTCCGCCACCCGGATCACCACCGCCACCGAAGTCGCCACCGCGCTCAGCGCCCTCTTCGGCACCGGCTCCGCCTCCGCCTCCCTGCGCCGCCGCCTCACCCCCGACGACTCCTCCCTCATCTCCACCATCGACCCCCCCACCCCTCCCGCCTCCCCGGCCTCACCCGCCACCGACCCTTCCCTTTCCCCCCCATCCCCAACCGGCGACCCCTCCCTTTCCCCCCCATCCCCAACCGACCGCTCCCCCCTTTCCCGTCATCCTCGAGCCGCAGGCTCGGGGATCCAGTCCGACCATGCCGGAGGCATCTGGGAGGACAGTGAGGGCGCGAGCGAAGCGAGCACCACCACCCCCGAGGAAGACCAAACCGACACCGACGCCCTCTCCGACGTCTTCGCCTCCAACGCCGCCCTCTTCGAGCCCACCCCACCGCCGAACCGCCTCCGCGCCACCCTCGTCATCGCCAGCGTCGCCGCCGCCTTCGGCGCCATCATCTACTTCCTGACCTAAAACACCTTAAAAAACAGAGCCGCCGGAGAAAACTCCGACGGCCCTGCGTGTCTAGTACTAGCTCACATCGAGCGGCAGGTCACTCGACGACGTCTGCGTCAACCCAATCGAGGGTCTTGGTGACAGCCTTCTTCCAGTTGCGGTACTGGCGGCCACGCTCGGCCTCGTCAGCCTGGGGCAGCCAGCGCTTGGCTTCGGCCCAGTTGTCGATGACGTCCTGCTCGCCGTTCCAGTAGCCAACCGCGATGCCGGCCGCATAGGCGGCGCCCAGCGCGGTGGTCTCGGCGACAACCGGCGCGATGACCGGCACGCCGACCTGGTCGGCCTGGAACTGCATCAAGGTCTCGTTGGCGATCATGCCGCCGTCAACCTTCAGCTCAGCCAGCTTGACGCCCGAGTCAGCCTCCATGGCGTCCAAGACCTCGCGGGTCTGGAAGGCGGTGGCCTCCAGGACGGCGCGGGCCAGGTGGGCCTTGGTGACGTAACGGGTGAGGCCGACGATCGCGCCACGGGCGGTCGGCTTCCAGTACGGCGCAAACAGGCCGGAGAAGGCCGGCACGAAGTAAGCGCCACCGTTGTCCTTGACTTCCTTAGCCAGATCCTCGATCTCCGGAGCGGAGGCGATGATCTTCAGGTTGTCGCGGAACCACTGCACCAGCGAACCGGTGACGGCGATGGAGCCCTCCAGGGCGTAGACCGGAGCCTGATCGCCGATCTTGTAGCACAGCGTGGTGAGCAGGCCGTTCTTCGACGGAACCGGATCCTTGCCCGTGTTCATCAGCATGAAGCAGCCGGTGCCATAGGTGTTCTTGGCAGCGCCAACCTCGAAGCAGGCCTGGCCGAAGGTGGCCGCCTGCTGGTCGCCCAAGTCGCCAGCCACCGGAACACCGGTGAGCAGGCCTTCGGGACGCCCATAGCCGTAGATCTCCGAGGAGGCCTTGATGGCCGGGAGCATCGACAGCGGGATGGTCATGTCGGCGGCGATCTGCGGATCCCACTGCAGGGTGTGCAGATCCATCAACATGGTGCGCGAGGCGTTGGAGACGTCAGTCACATGGACGCCACCATTGGGGCCACCGGTGAGATTCCAGATCACCCAGGTGTCCATGTTGCCGAACAGCAGCTTGCCAGCTTCGGCGTCCGCGCGGGCGCCCGGCACGTTGTCCAGGACCCACTTGATCTTCGGGCCGGAGAAATAGGTGGCGAGCGGAAGGCCAACCTTGGCCTTGTACTTCTCGCCGTTTGCGTCCAGGTCACCACCAGCGAGCGCAGTGATGATCTCCAGGGTGCGGGTGTCCTGCCAGACGATGGCGTTGTAGACCGGCTGGCCGGTTTCCTTGTTCCACACCACCGCGGTCTCGCGCTGGTTGGTAACGCCTACGGCAGCGATGTTGTCTTTGTTGACCTGAGCCTTCGCCAAAGCCTCGGCGACGACCTCGCGGATGTTCTCCCAAACCTCAATGGGATTGTGCTCGACCCAGCCGGGCTTCGGGAAGATCTGCTCGTGCTCTTTCTGCCCTACTGAGACGATGAGGCCTTCATGGTTGAAGACGATCGCGCGAGAGCTGGTCGTCCCTTGGTCGATTGCAAGAATGTACTTGTCTGTCATTTGATTCCTTCCACAGCGAAGTGATTGATTGATTCTGATATGAGTGTGCGGACCGACCGGATGGCCGGCCCGCACAAGTTGTTTTTGATCCTTAGATCAGGCTCTTGCTGGATCAGCCCAGCGGGAAGCCGTAACCGGCAGCGATCGGAACCGCCACGAGACCAGCGATGACACCGCCGATGATCGGGCCGACGACCGGCACCCAGGAGTAACCCCAGTCGTTGCCACCCTTGTTCGGGATCGGCCACACGGCATGGAAGATGCGCGGGCCAAGGTCACGAGCCGGGTTGATGGCGTAACCGGTGGGGCCGCCGAGGGAGTTACCGATACCGACGATCAGCAAGGCGACACCGAGGGCGCCAAGCCAGCCGAGGTTGGCCGGGCCTTCCGCACCCTGCGCCGAGCCGAACGGGCCGGACATGATCACGATGAAGACCAGCACGAAGGTGCCCACGGCCTCAGAAACGGCGTTCCAGCCATAGCTGCGAACCTCGGGGCCAGTGGAGAAGACGCCGAGCTTGGAGCCTTCCGGCTGATCCATGTCGAACTGCTTCTTGTAGCACAGCCAGCACAGAATGCAGCCGATGAAGGCGCCGACGAACTGGGCAATGATATAAATGCATACCTGCCCCCAATCCACTGCTGCGCCAACGGCGAGATTCTTTGCGGCCAGGCCAAGGGTGACCGCGGGGTTGAGATGACCGCCAGACGGTGATGCTGCAATGACGCCGGCGAACACGCCGAAACCCCATCCAAAGTTGATCACAATCCAGCCGGAGCCTTGAGCCTTGCTCTTATTGAAGCTGACAGCGCAGCAGACGCCTGCACCCAGCAGGAGCAGGATAGCTGTACCAACAGTCTCCGAGAGGAAGATGGTACCTAGTTCCACGATTACTCGCTTTCCGCCACCGAAGTGGCATTTTGGGCGTCCGAAGACGCGTTGGTTGTTACTCGAAAGAGGTGAACCTATCGATTGCCCTGCCGCAATCCGAAAAGTCGTTCAGTCTTTTCGAACAGACGCGGAGCAGAGAGCAAGCACCACGATAACCGCGGCTTCCAAAAGGCGTAGTCAGACCGGCACATCCTGCGCTGGACGTACTCACAGATGCTGACTCCCTCGTCGTAAAGCTGTTAGGTCTTCGTGATGCTGCTTCTTTTACGCATCTAGTCGTAAGTCTTGCCCTAAAGACCCTGAGATTTCCACTCCGTGAACAAACGTGCAAGATAGGATGGTCACCGTGAACGCTAAGTATGAGGACATGTACCAAGCCGCGACCAGGTACTACGTCCAAGGCGAGACGATGGAATCCATCTCCCGTCAGCTCGGAATCTCCCGCTCTTCGGTCTCCCGGCTGCTTCGCGAAGCCCGCGAAACCGGCCTGGTGCGCATCTCTTTGGCCGACCACATCGGCTCCCAGTCGCCGCTAGCCTCAATCCTCTCCGACGCGTTCAAGGTCCGGGTGCACCTGGTGTGGGTGCGGGAAAGCTCGAACGAGAGCTTCCGGCTGGATCAGGTTTCCCGGCTGGCCGGGCGGATGTTCACCGAGTCCGTCAACGACCACTCCTTAATCGGGGTGGCTTGGGGGGTGACGCTCTCCGCCGTCGTCAAACACCTGGGCTACCGGCCGCTGGTGAACTCCTCGGTGGTGCAGATCAACGGCGGCGCGAACCAGTTCGGCTCCGGCATTCCTTATATAGGGGAGATCATGGAGGCGATCGGCTCCGCCTTCGATTCGCGGGTGGTGCTCTTCCCGGTGCCCGCCTTCTTTGACTATCCGGAGACGAAGCAGGCGATGTGGCGCGAAAGCTCGGTGAAGATGGTCAAGGACATGCACGCCGAGCTGGATCTGGCGATCTTCGGCGTGGGCGCGCTGCACGCCCGCATCCCCTCGCGGGTGTATTCGGCCGGCTATTTGGATTCGGACACCATGAAGCAGCTCTCCGCCGAGGGTGTGGTGGGGGACGTCTGCACGGTGCTGCTGCGCCAAGACGGCTCATGGGCGGACATCCCGATGAACGCGCAGGCCACCGGGATGACGCCGCAAGAGCTCAAACAGGTGCCGCGGCGGCTTTGCGTCGCCGCCGATCCGTCGCGCGCGGCCGCGGTGCTGGGGGCGTTGCGGGCCGGGGTGGCCACCGATCTGCTCATCGACGAGGGCACCGCCCGGGCGGTCGCCGACCTCGCCAAGCTCTGAGACTGCCGATAAAAGGCGAAAAGACGCTGAAAATCCTCCCGCGTCAGCATTAATCTGCTGCACCTATGCCCGCAATCCGCTTCGAACCAGTGGTAAACGGTTGCGGCGCGGGGTAACCTACCCAAAGAGCGAATAAAGAACAGGGAGGTTCTGGTGCGAAAGCTATCAGCTGATGTGGTGGTCGTCGGAGGCGGCGCCACCGGCTCGGGCGTGGTACGCGACTGTGCCATGCGCGGCTATAAAGCCATCCTCGTCGAACGCGGAGATCTCGGCCATGGAACGTCTGCCCGTTTCCATGGCCTGCTGCATTCTGGGGGCCGCTACGTGGTGGCCGATCCGGAATCTGGCGCCGAGTGCGCCCGCGAGAATGCCATTTTGAAACGCATCCACGCCGACGCGGTGGAGGCGACCGGCGGTTTCTTCTTCCAGATCGAGGGCGATGACGAATCCTTCGCCGACAAATTCATCGAGGGCGCGAAGATCGCCAAGCTGCCGTACCAGGAAATTACGGCCGCCGAGCTGCTCAAGCGCGAGCCGCGCTGCAACCCGAAGGCCACCAGGGTGATGGAGGTCGAGGACGGCACCATCGACGGCTGGCAATTGGTCTGGGGCGCTTGCCGCTCGGCGGAGGCCTACGGCGCGCAGATCCTCACCTACCACCAGGTGACCGGCATCGACGTGGTGGGCGGCAAAGTCCAGTCGGTGCGCTGCCTGGATCGCAAGAGTGGCGAGGAAGTCGTCATCGACACCGCCTATGTGATCAACTGCTCCGGCCCGTGGGCAGGGCAGGTGGCCGCGCTCGCCGGTTGCCACGACGTGAACGTGGTGCCCGGCCGGGGCGTGATGGTGGCGATGAGCCACCGGCTGGTGAACTCGGTGGTGAACCGGCTCGTCAAACCCGCCGACGGCGACATCATCGTCCCGGTGCACACGGTCTGCATCATCGGCACCACCGACGTCAAGGTGGAAGACCCGGACAACCTGGAGTTGCCGCGCGCCGAAGTGCAGAAGATGCTGGACGCCGGCGAGTTGATGGTGCCCGGCTTCCGCGAATCCCGCGCGGTACACGCCTGGGCGGGCGCCCGGCCGCTGATCAAAGATGATCGGGTGGACGCCTCCGATACCCGGCACATGAGCCGCGGGATGGCGATCCTCGACCATGAGACCCGAGACGGGGTGGGCGGCATCCTTACCATCGGCGGCGGCAAGTTGACGACCTACCGGCTGATGGCCAAGAACATCACCGACGTGATGGTCGAGAAGCTCGGCGACGACCGCCCCTGCCGCACCGACCAAGAGCCGGTGCCCGGCTCCGAAAACGGCAAGAATTACCAAGTCTCGCACCGGCTGCACGACCGCGAGGAAGACCGGCTGGAAGACCAGATCATCTGCGAATGCGAGCTGATGAGCCGCAAGATGTTCACCGAGTTGCTGCGGGCCAATCCGGACGCCTCGTTTGACGATCTGCGCCGCCAGTTGCGTTTGGGCATGGGCCCGTGCCAAGGCGGTTTCTGTTCGCTGCGGGCCACCGGCATCGCCTGCGCGGAGGGCGGCTGGAGCGCCGACAAGGCGACCGCCGCGTTGCGATTGTTCTTGAAGAACCGGTGGATCGGGCTTTGGCCGATTCTGCACGGGGACCAGTTACGGCAGGCCGCGTTGGATTCCTGGATGATTTCGGGGACGCTCAACGTCGAAAGCCTGCCCGCGAGCGAGGAGGTGGTGTTGTGAGCCAGGTGATCGTCATCGGCGCCGGCCTGTCCGGTTTGGTCGCCGCCATCAAGTCCGCCGAAGGCGGGCAGCAAGTCACGCTGATTTCGAAGGGCTTGGGCGGCCTGCAGCTCTCCCAGGGCACCATCGACATCCACGAGCAGGGGCTGGCGGGCTTGGAAAGCCCCGCCCCGCATCCGTATGCCGCCATCGGCGCCGAAAACGTGCTGGCCGGGGTGAAGTACCTGGCCAAGCTGCTCGGCCCGGAGTTCCTGGTCGGCGATGCGAAGAAGAACGTCTACCTGCCCACCGCCGTGGGCGCCATCCGGCCCACCGCGTTGATTCCGCCGTCGATGGCCGCCGGGAGCGTCCGCGATGGCGCGAAGTGGCTGATCGTCGGGCTGCGCCGTTTGAAGGATTTCAACGCCAGCCTGATTGCCGGGAATTTGAGCCGGCTGGAACTGCCCGGCGGCGGTTCGCTGTCCGCCCGGGCGCTTACCATTGACGTGGTGGCCCGCGAAGGCGAGGTGGATTCGTCAGCTTTGACGTTCGCCCGCGCTTTTGACACCCCGGATTTCCGCCAGCGGCTGGTGGCTGCCATCAAGCCCGAGTTGCAGCCCGGCGAGGCGGTCGGCCTGCCCGCGATCCTGGGCGTGAAACAGCATGATTTCTGGCGCGAGCTGCAAGCCTCCCTGGGTTGCGAGGTGTTCGAGATTCCGCTTCCGCCGCCATCGGTGCCCGGAATGCGGCTGAACGAGGCGTTGACGGCGAAGGCCAAGGCGCTCGGGGTGCGTTTCGTGCTCGGCTCCTACGTCTCCGGCTTCACCGCCGCCGGGGGCAAGCTCGTCTCGGTGACGGTGGCCACCACCGGCGCCCCGCAGGAGTTCAAAGCCGACAAGTTCATCTACGCGCCCGGCGGTTTCGAATCCGGGGCGTTGGCGATGGATTCGCACTATGAGATCACCGAAAAGGTGTTCGGGTTGCCTTTGCATGGTGTGGCTCCCGTCGAGGAGTTGATCCTCCCCGACTATTGGGATGAGCAGCCGGTCTTCAAGGTGGGCGTCAGCGTCGATAAGCAGATGCGCCCGCTGGATGCGGCCGGGAAGCCCGTCTACGCGAATCTGCACGCCATCGGCGGCATCATTGGCGGGGCGATCCGTTGGAAAGAGAAGTCAGGTGAGGGGATAGCTTTAGGCTCCGCGTGGGCCGCCACCGAAGGGAGCGAAAATGTCTAGCCAAGGCTACTCCGCGTTGGGTTTCGCCGGCCACGAACTGGCCCGCGCCTCACTCGACCACTGCGTGAAATGCACCATCTGCGAGACGCAATGCCCGGTGCTCGCCGTCACGCCGTTGTTTTCCGGGCCGAAATTCGTCGGCCCGCAGGCTGAGCGCTACCGTCACGGCCTCTCGGTCGACCACTCGCTGGATTACTGCTCGTCATGCGGCACCTGCACGCTGGTGTGCCCGCAGGGCGTGAAGATCGCCGAGTTGAACTCGCAGGCCCGCGCGGTGATGAAGGCCGGGCACATGCCGCTGCGCGACAAACTGATCAGCCAGACGGTGGTGATGGGCAAACTGATGACGCCGTTCGCCCCGATCGCGAACGCCGCGTTGAACGTCGGCCCGATCCGCTCGCTGGTGCAGGGCGTGATCGGCATCCACAAGAAGGCCCCGATGCCCAAGGCGAACAGCCGCACCTTCATGGGCTGGTGGAAAAAGCACACCCCGGCCCAGCCCGCCACCAAGGGCAAGCTGATCTTCTTCCACGGCTGCGCTGGCGGCTACTTCGAGGTGGACACCTCGATCAAGTCGGTGGAGGTGCTGGAGCACCTGGGCTACGAGGTGGTCGTCCCGAAGCAGGGCTGCTGCGGCCTCGCCCAGCAGAGCAACGGGCTGTACCACGAGGCCAGCGCCAACGTCGTCAAGCTCGCCAAAGAGCTGCAGGCGGCCGGGGACGTCACCATCATCTCGTCGTCCGGTTCCTGTACCGGCATGTTGAAGCATGAGGCGCACGAGATCATGGGCGTCACCGATCCGGCTCTCGCCGACGTCGGTGCCCGCGTCCGCGACATCATGGAGTTCCTGCTGGAGTTGGACGAGGCGGGCGAGCTACCGCACGATTTCCAGCCGATCAAGATGACGGTCCCCTACCATGCCCCCTGCCAGCTCAAGGGCCAGGGCATGGGCCTGCCTGCTCTAGAAGTGTTGAAGCTGATCCCCGGTTTGACGGTCGTCGAATCCGGCGCGGCCTGCTGCGGCATCGCCGGCACCTACGGCCTGAAGAAGGAGAAGTTCGACGTCGCCCAGGCCGTCGGCAAGCCGCTTTTCGACATGATCAAGGCCACCAACCCCGATTACGCCATCTGCGACACCGAAACCTGCCGCTGGCAACTCCGCAAAGGGACCGGCGCCACCGTCGACCACCCCATCGCCCTGATCCACCGCTCCCTCGGCCTCTCGTAAGCCAAAACCAAGCGGGCCGCGCGGCCAACCTTTAGGCTGGCGGTATGGCACATACGTCAATCAAAATCTCGGTGGTCGGCGCGGGCTTTGTGGGTTCGACGATCGCGTACACGTTGATGATGAAAGGCGTCGCGAGTGAGATTGTGCTCGTCGACGTCAATGCGAAGAAAGCCGAGGGCGAGGCGATGGACATCGCCCACGGGGCCCCGTTCGCGGCCGCCTCGATCGTGCGCGCCGGAGACTACGCGGACACCGCCGGTTCGGATCTGGTAATCATCACCGCGGGCACGAACCAACGGCCGGGAGAGACCCGCATCGACCTGATCGGGCGAAACTCGGCGATCATGCACGACTGCGCGAAGAACGTGGCCGCGCATTCGCCGGACGCGGTGCTGCTGATTGTCTCCAATCCGGTGGACGTGATGAGCTACGAGGCGTGGAAAGTGAGCGGCTTCCCCAAAGAGCGGGTGATCGGCTCGGGGACGGTGCTGGATTCGGCGCGGTTCAAGTATCTGCTCTCGCAGGCGTTCAAGATCGACGCCCGAAACATCCACGGCTACATCCTGGGCGAGCATGGCGACTCGGAATTCGCCGCCTGGTCGCTGGTGAACATCGCCGGCATGGACATCGACGAGGCTTCGCACGCCTTCGGGGACGCTTTCACGGCCGAGACCCGCGAGCAGATCGCCAAGGCCACCCGCGATGCCGCCTATCACATCATCGACCGCAAGGGGGCGACGTACTACGGCATCGGGATGAGCGCCACCCGGATCGCCGAGGCGATTGTGCGCGACGAGCAGGCGATCATGTCCGTCTCCACGCTGCTCAGCGGCGAATACGGCATCGAGGACGTCTATCTGTCGGTGCCCGCGGTGCTCGGCGAGCATGGCATCGTCAAGGTGCTGACGCCGAAACTCGCCGACTCGGAGATCGCGGAGCTGCGCAAATCGGCCGAGCTGTTGAAGCAGGTCCGTAGCTAGGCGTGTTCGGCTGCGGAATTGCGGCCGGACGAAATAACATAGAGCCCTACGGGGAAGTAAAGGAGTTTTCCATGGCCACCATTCAGCCAGTCAGCGATGCCACTTTCGAGGCGCTAGTGTTGCAGTCCGCCAGCCCGGTGCTGGTGGATTTCTGGGCGGCCTGGTGTTCGCCGTGCAAGCAACTGGCCCCGATCGTGGAGGAACTGGCCGGCGAGTATGCCGGGAAGGTCACCTTCCTCTCCATGGACATCGACGCGAACGACGCCACCCCGATGAACCTCGGCATCTCATCCATCCCGACGCTGATCCTCTTCAAGGACGGGGCCCCAGCGAAGGTGCTGGTGGGTGCCAAGCCCAAAGGCGCCATCGCGCGTGAGCTTGACGCCGTATTGTAGTCGTGTGACGTTTGAGGAGATCTTCGAGCCGGGCCTGCGCCATTGGCGCGAGTGGCGCGAGCATCAGAAGATGCGCGAGGTGGTCACTCCGGCACCCGGGCCTGGCAACGAGCCCTTCGACATTGATCTGGACGCCGGCACCGCCACGCTTCGGGAAGGTGCGGCGACACATAGTGAAGACGGAAACGCGTGTCGCTCCGACGAAGATGCCCCCGAGGCGGGTTGAATGTTAACGACCGGGCCAAGTATGAGTTGGTCCGGTCTTGAATCCCGCCGCACCCCAATCCATCACCCTCAACCAGCGACTCCTCCCTGTCCCATCGTTGTCAGCCCCAGGGCACCCACCGGCCGTCATCCTCACCCCCCATTTTCCCCTGTCCAAATCGCGGCGAACCGTACGCTCAAAGGGCTCGAAGCGGTCTCACCATGTGAGCATTTTTCGCGACACGCCGACGAAATCCAAAAAACTTCGCCGATCAATTTGCGTGTCGCCATCTGGGTGGTATAGAAATGTTCTTAGCAACTGCAAGAACCGCAAGGATCGGGCAGAAGCAACGGAAGCAATCAGAGCCTTCAAGGCCGAGGGGTTCGCTCCAAGGCCAGGTCTCCCAAGTTCCTCCGGGAACCCGGGAACCACGTTCTGACTAGGGGTTTTACCCTTAGAAAGCTCGGTACGGGCTTACCGGGTGAAGGCGAGTACGAGGCTTCCGAGCGAGGGGGGCCCGCCCCAAGCAAAGGAGCGGCTGGATCGACTCATACCGAGCCAGCCGCTCCCCTGTTTAACGTTTCCGCGTCTCCCCTAGCCAAGGTACTTTTCGACGTCTTTGGCGGCTCGGCAGCCCGACGCGGCGGCCGTGATCGCCTGCCGATATGTCCAATCTGTGAGATCGCCAGCCGCGAACACGCCGGGGATATTCGTCGCCGTTCCCGGAGCCGCCACCTTCACGTAGCCACCCTCCGTCAACTCCACTTTTCCGGCCACCAACTGGTTGCGCGGCTCATGCCCGATCGCCACAAAAAGCCCCTGCACGTCCAAAAGCCGTTTCGCGCCCGTCACCGTGTCCGTCAAAGTGACCGAGGTGAGGGCGGGATCACCGTGCAACTCGGTGACCACCGAGTTCCAGGCGAACTCCAGCTTTTCGTCAGCCATCGCCCGGTCGATCATCGTCTGGGAGGCCCGCAACTCGTCCCGGCGGTGGATCACCGTCACCTTGGCGGCAAAGCGAGTGAGGAAGGTGGCCTCTTCGATGGCGGTGTCCCCGCCGCCGACCACCGCGATCTCCTTGCCGCGGAAAAAGAAACCGTCGCAGGTGGCACAGTAGGAGACGCCGCGGCCGGTGAGTCGGCTCTCGTCTACCAAGCCGAGCTGCCGATAGGCCGAGCCCATCGCCAAGATGATCGCCTTCGCCGCATATTCCCGCTCCGCGCCGTCGACCACCAGCTTCGGATCGGCGTCCAGACGCAACTCGATGACATCCTCGGTGACGATCTCGGTGCCGAAACGCTTCGCCTGCTCGCGCATCGCCAGCATCAACTCCGGCCCCGCGATCCCTTCCGGAAAACCTGGGAAATTCTCAATGTCGGTGGTGTTCATCAACGCGCCGCCAGCGGACACCGACCCTTCGAACAGCAACGGCTGCAACCCGGCGCGCGCCGCATAGATGCCCGCGGTGTACCCAGCCGGGCCGGAACCGACGATAATAACCTCACGTGTCATGGGGGCTACTCTACCGGCAGACGCCCCAGCTTCACCGCTGCGTCAGCCCTTCCCGAGTACACTGGCTGGGTGAGCGAAATCGAGCGGCAGCGCCAGGACACCCGCCTGGACCGCTATCTCGACTTCTATGCCGAGCGCACCAACGGGCTGCAAGTCTCCGCCGTCCGGGCGCTCTTCTCGGTGGCGAACCGCCCCGAGGTCGTCTCGCTGGCCGGCGGAATGCCGAACATCGCCGATCTGCCGCGCGCCGCCTATGGCGAGGCCGTCTCCAAGCTGATCCGCGACCATGGCATCCAGGCGATGCAATACGGTTCGGGCCAGGGCGAGCCGTTCATCCGCGAGAAGATCTGCGAGGTGATGGCCGAGGAGGGCATCCACGCCCACGCTGACGACATCGTCATCTCCTGCGGCTCACAGCAGGCGCTGGATCTGGTCACCCGCGTGTTTTGCGATCCGGGAGACATCGTGCTCGCCGAGGCCCCCAGCTATGTGGGCGCGCTGGGCACCTTCAACGCCTACCAATGCCAGGTGGTGCACGTGGAGATGGATGACGACGGCATCTCGCCCACCGCGCTGCGGCAGGCGATCCACACGCTGCGGGCGGCCGGCAAGCGGATCAAATTCCTCTACACCATCCCGAACTTCCAAAACCCCACCGGCGTCACCCAGTCGCTGGCCCGCCGCGAGGAACTGATCGCGGTGGCGCGCGAGGAGCAACTGCTGATCATCGAAGACAACCCCTATGGGCTGCTCACCTTGGATGCCGAGCCGATGCCGGCGCTGCGGGCGATGGACGAGGACGTGGTCGTCTATCTGGGCTCGTTCTCGAAAACATTCGCGCCGGGTTTCCGGATCGGCTGGGTGCTGGCGCCGCACGCGGTGCGCGAAAAGCTGGTGTTGACGCAGGAGGCGGCCACGCTCTGCCCGCCGGTGTTCTCGCAATTCGCCATCGCCACCTATCTTGACGAGTTCGACTGGCGCGGCCAGATCGGCGTGTTCCGCGACATGTACCGGGCGCGCCGCGACGCGATGCTCGCCGGGCTGGCCGAACACATGCCCGAGGGTTCCACTTGGACGCATCCGCTGGGCGGCTTTTTCGTCTGGTTGACGCTGCCGCCGGGGCTGGACGCGCAGGCGATGCTGCCGCGGGCGGTCTCCGCGCGGGTGGCCTACGTGCCGGGCACCGCCTTCTACGCGGACGGCATGGGCAGCCGGAACATGCGATTGTCGTTCTGCTTCCCCACCCCGGAGCGGATCATCGAAGGCACCCGCCGACTGGGCGAGGTGCTGAAGGCGGAGCAGGCGATGCACGCCACCTTCGGCCTGGCCGACACCGATTCCCCGCGGGGCACGCTGCAACTGGGCCCCGCCCCCGACATTCTCTAGGAGGAAAGATGAGCGAATACACAGTGGTAGTGCTGGCCGGAGGGCTCTCGCACGAACGCGACATCAGCCTGCGCTCCGGCCGTCGGGTGGCCCAGGCGCTGCGCGACCAAGGCTTGGAGGTCGTCGAATCGGATGTGAACGCCGGCCTGATCGAACTGCTCACCAGCCTGGACAATCCGGTGGCCTTCCCGGTGCTGCACGGCGGAGTCGGCGAGGACGGCGGCCTGCAGCAAACCTTGGAACTGCTCGGCATCCCGTATGTGGGCTCTCCGGCCCCGGCCGCGCGCCGCAGCTTCAACAAGGCGATCGCCGGGCCGCTGGTAGCCCGCGCCGGGTTGACGGTGCCCCGTTCGGCGGTGCTGCCGCACGACATGTTCCGCGAATTGGGCGCCCGGCACCTGGTGCACGCGCTGGCGGAAAAGATCGGCTTCCCGATGATGATCAAACCGGTCCGCTCCGGTTCGGCGCTGGGGGCGAGCCGCGTCGATACCGCTGCGGACATCCCGCAGGCGATGGTGGCCGCCTTCGCCTACGGCGACGTCAACATCGTGGAGGAGTTCATTGAGGGCACCGAGGTGACGGTCGCCGTCGTCGAGTTCACCGGGGAACCGCCCACCGCGCTGCCCGCCGTCCAGATCGAGCCGTATTCAGGTGTATACGACTACACCGCCCGCTACACCGCCGGCGAAACCCGCTTCATCGCCCCGGCCGCCATCCCCGACGAGGTGGCCGCGGCGTGCGCCGACGTCGCCATCCAAGCCCACCAGATTCTTGGCCTGCGCGACCTCTCCCGCGCCGACATCATCATCCGGGGCGGCACCCCCGTCTTCATCGAGGCGAATTCCGCCCCCGGCATGACGGAAACCTCCCTCGTCCCGCTCGCCGCCCAAGCTGGCGGCTGCGACTTCGGCGAACTCTGCGCCAAACTCGTCGCCACCGCCCGCGCCCGGTAGATGACAAGTCAGGCCATACGTTGATTGCGTGAATCCACAGTGAAAAAGGGTGCCGGGACTACTGCTGGTACAGGCCGGTGAGTTTCGCGGTGTCGAGCGTGTGCTTGACGATCTCGGCCTGCACATCCAGGTGTGGCGTCCCCTTGGGGAGTTCGATGGCGGGCACATCGAGGGCGTACACGGTGAAGTTGTAGTGGTGCGCCTTGCCGTGCGGAGGATTCGGGCCGTACCAACCGGGCGCGCCGGCATCCGTCACCCATTCGCGGGACTTCTTCGGCGCCTTACCTTCCCGGGCACTCGAAATGTCGGGCGCGATGTCGGTGACCAGCCAATGCAGAAAGCCGTGCTTGCCGGGCGCATCCGGATCATGGCAGATGATCGCGAACGACGCGGTGCCCTCGGGAGCGTCCGCCCAGCTTAACTCCGGTGAGACGTTCTTGCCCCGCGCCCCCTTGGCGGCATACCGGATCGGGATGAACTCCCCGTGCGTGAAAGATTCACTCGTCAATTTCATTTCGCCTCCTTGCTGCGACGCAACTCCATGATAATGCGATTCACGAGCGGAGAATCGACTCGATTTTCTTGCCGCGGGCCAACTCGTCCACCAGTTTGTCCAAGTAGCGGATCTGCTGCATCAACGGATCCTCGATCTCCTCGACGCGCACCCCGCAGACCACCCCGGTGATCAAGTGGGTGTTCGGGTTCATTTTCGGCGCCTGCCCGAAAAACTCCACGAAATTGCGGTTGTCGGCGATGGCCTCGGCCAATCCGAGCTCGTCATACCCCGTCAGCCAGCAGATCACTTCGTCCAACTCCGCTTTAGAGCGACCTTTGCGTTCCACTTTTGCCACATAGAGCGGATAGACGCTGGCGAAGCTCATCGCGAAGATGCGCAAGTTATCCATAGCGATACTGTAGCCGAGTGGGTTAGTCGGTGGGCAGGACTACTTCGTTTCCAGCATCAGATCGGCGATACGCTCCAGATCGTCCACGTCCGCGAAATCGATGGTGATGTGGCCCCAGTGCCCGGTGGTGATCCGCACCCGGGTCTCCAGATGCTCGGCGATCGCCTCCCGAATCTCCACCACCCGGCTGGACAACTCTTGCGTCTTTCCCGACGAAGTGCGGCTCTGCCTCGGCTTTTGCATTCCGGCGATCTCCTCGGTGGAGCGCACCGAGAGCCCTTCCGCGATGATCCGGGCCGCCAGGGCCTCCATCGCCGCCGGACTGTCCAAGGTGAGCAGCGCCCGGGCATGGCCGGCGCTGATCAGCCCAGCCGCCACCCGCCGCTGTACCGACGGCGGCAGTTGCAGCAGCCGGATGGTGTTGGAGATGTGCGGCCGAGACCGTTTGATCCGCTTGGCCAACTCGTCCTGGGTGACTCCGAAGTCAAAAAGCAGTTGCTGGTAGGCGGCCGCCTCTTCCAACGGGTTCAACGAGGCGCGGTGGATGTTCTCCAACAGCGCGTCGCGCAGCATGTCGGCATCCTCGGTGGCCCGGATAATGGCCGGAATCGTCGCCAACCCCGCCTGCTGCGCAGCCCGAAGCCGCCGCTCGCCCATCACCAGTTCATAGCCGTCCTCGATCTGCCGCACCACGATCGGCTGCAGCACGCCGACCTCTTTGATCGACTCGGACAGCTCGTCCAATTCCTCTTGGTCGAATACCTGGCGGGGCTGCTTCGGGTTGGGCTGCACCCGCTCCACTTCGACGTCCACCAACTGCGCGCCGGCGCTCTCGATGATCTCACCGGTGAAGGTGTCCAACGCGATGTTGCGCGGCAGATCCGGGTCGGTGCGCTCAAAAAGGTCGCCAAGGCCCCGGCCCAAGCCGACGTGTTTGCTGCTCTTCTTTGCTGCCATTCTTCCTCCTAACCGCGGCTGGCGATCTCGCCGGCCGCATCCGTGTACGATTGCGCCCCCACACTGGAACGTTGATAGGTGAGCACCGAACGCCCATAGCTCGGCGCCTCGGCGATCCGCACCGAACGCGGGATCACCGTCTGCAAGGTTTGGGTGGGGAAGTAGCGGCGCACCTCATCCTCCACTTCCGCCGACAGATTCGTCCGCGCGTCGATCATCGTCAACAGCACCGTCGTCAACTGCAACGACCCGTTAAGCTGCTGGCGCACCAACTCCAAGGTCTTCACCAACTGCGAGACGCCTTCCAGCGCATAGAACTCCGCCTGGATCGGCAACAAGACCTCGTTGGCCGCCACCAACGCGTTCACCGTCAACAGCCCCAGCGACGGCGGGCAGTCGATGAACACGTAATCAACCGGATTCTGCTCCAAATACGCGTCCAGCGCCCGCTTCAGCTTGCTCTCCCGGGCGATCATGGTCACCAAAGATATTTCCGATCCGGCCAGATCGATGGTCGCCGGCACCACCCAGAGCCGATCCGCCTCCGGCGAGACTTGCACCACCTCCGCAATCGGCACGCCGCCAAGCACCTCATACGTTCCCGGCGTCCCTTCCGTATGCTCAACGCCCAAGGCAGTCGAAGCGTTGCCTTGCGGATCGATGTCCACCACCAGCACCCGTAGCCCACCCTGGGCCAGCGCCACCGCCAGGTTCACCGCAGTCGTGGTCTTTCCGACGCCACCCTTCTGGTTCGCCACCACGAAGATCCGGGTCTGCTTCGGGCGCGGCAACCCGTCCGTTTCACGTGAAACAACCACGTCTTCGTCGAGGTCGTCGTTTTGGATCAGCTCGAACTCCGGGCGGTCGTAGGCTACCCGACGTGGCTCTGCTGCATTCACCTGAACTCCAATCTGACTGTGACAGTTTAGCGAGTCTGCCCGCTTCAATCTGACGCTCTCACCGGTTCCCGCGCGTTGATCCTCCTGAAGGCCCAGGTACCGTTGTGCTCCGCGCGAATGCGCTCCGCGCCCTCTAATAAATGTAATCCATCTGCGGCATCCCCAGATAGGGCAGCGGGCCGTCGCCCCGAGAGGCGATCACCACGCGGGTGCGCTCGCTGGTGCCGGGGACATCGACTTTCGCCAACTGGAGCTTGACGGCCATTTGCAGCCGGTTGCGCACATCGCCCACCTCGTCGGCGGCAGATTCGCCGCGCATGGAGAGCAATACGCCGTCAGGATTCAATAAAGGTAGACACCATCGAATAACAGTGAGCAATCCTGATAATGCTCGACAGGTAACGATATCGAATCCGCCGGGGTAATCCGCGCGCGACGGATAGTCTTCCACCCGGTCCCGCACCACATTCACGTTGTGCACGCCCAGCTCGGAGACCGCCAAGTTGAGGAAGTCGGTGCGGCGGCGTTTGGAATCCAGCAGCGTCACCCGCAGGTCAGGACGGTAGATGGCCAGCACCAAGCCTGGCAGGCCGGCGCCGGAGCCGACATCGAGCACACTGACGCCTTCGCCGCACAGCGGTTCCAAGGCGAGCGAGTTCAGGATGTGGCGCTCCCAGATGCGGTCCGCCTCATTCGGGCCCAGCAGGCCCCATTCGATGCCCCGATGCAGCAACAGGTCGTGGTAGGAGTGCAGCTGGCTGTATTTGTCTCCGAGCAGATCCCGCAGCTGCCCCGCGTCCATTATTCCGCGGCTTCCGCTTCGGGTTCGACGGCAACCGGCTCCGGCTGCTTCGGATGGATGACGACGCGACGCTGCGGCTCCTCGCCCTCGGATTCGCTGAACAGCCCGGCGGCCGCCACCTCGTCATGGACGATCTTGCGCTCGAACGGGTTCATCGCTGCCAACGAGACCGGCTCGCCGTTCTCCTTCACCTCGGCGATGGCGTCGACGGCCAGGGCGCGCAGCTCGGCGCGGCGCTTCTCCCGGAAGCTGGCGATGTCGAGCATCAGCCGCGAACGCTTGCCGGTGTCCGTCATCACCGCGAGGCGGCAGAGCTCCTGCAGCGCTTCCAGCACCTCGCCGTCCTTGCCGACCAGCACGTCGGAATCCGTCAGGATCGAGACATGCGCCCGCCCACCTTCAACGTAGGTGTCGATGTCGCCGTCCAGATCGGCGATGTCCAGCAGTTCTTCGAGGTAATCGGCGGCGATTTCGCCCTCGTTCTCCAAGGCGGCCTCCCGGCTGATCGCCGATTCGCCGTCATCCGCTTCGTCGATTTCGTCTTCCGCGTCATCGGCGGCGTCCGCCTCGGCTTCGCCACCCGTAACTGCGGCCTCGCCACCCTCGCTCGCGGTCTCCACCTCTTCGGTGACCGCTTCACTGTCGGCTGGGATGGGCTCCAGAATCTCTTCGGTGGTGTCTTCACTCATGGTATTTCCCCTTTCTCAGGACTTTCTTCTCGCCCTGGACGACTTCTTGCGTTGCTGCCGGTAGACCACCGTCTTGCCGTCTTCGTTGACGGTCGGCGGCTTCGGCGTTCCGGACTCGGTGGTTTGCCCGGCAGGCTTTTGCCCGGTTTTGGCCTTGTTGGCTCCCTTGGCCGTCGAATAGTCCGGACGGGACGGCTGGGCGGGCGCGGCCGGGGCGGCCTTGCGCTTCGACTTCTGCTTGGCTTTGCGGGCGGCGATGATCGCGTCCGGATCCTTGCCCTTGGCGCGCATCCGCTCCTCCCAATCCAAGTAGGCGGGGGTGCCCGGCGCCGGGTTGTTCTTGATCAGGATGTATTGCTGTCCCAACGTCCACAGGTTCGTCGTCAACCAGTAGACCAGCACGCCGATCGGGATGCTGGCGCCGCCGACGGCGTACAGCAGCGGGAAGACGTACAGCAGGATCTTCTGCTGCTGCGCCATCGGGCCGGTCTGCGCCGAGGGCGGCATGTTCTTGCGGGTCAACTGGAACTGGGTGTAGAACAGCGAGGCGCACATCAGCAGGATCATGACGAGGGCGACCGTCTGGGTGGCCCCCCAGGCCTCGACCGGCAGGAAAGTGTTGCCCACGCCGGTGCCGAGGAAGGTGCTCGCCCGCAGGGATTCCGTCAGACCACAGTTCTGCGCCAGGAAATAGCCGGTCACCGAGGAGCAGTTTGGATCGGTCGCCGGATCCCAGCGGAACACCCCGATCAGCACATAGAACAGCGAGAGGAACACCGGCATCTGGCACAGAATCGGCAGGCAGGAGGCCATCGGGTTGATGCCCTCTTCCTTGTAGAGCTTCATCGTCTCTTCGCCGAGCCGCTGGCGGTCGTCGCGGTATTTATCCTGCAGTTCCTTGATCTTCGGGCCGATCAGCTGCATGTTCCGCATCGAGTTGATCTGCTTGACGAACAACGGGATCAACGCGGCGCGCACCACCGCCGTCAACAAAACGATGGACACCACCCACGTCCACCCGGAATCCGGGTTCATGAATAGCGACAGGAAGCCGTGGAACAGCACCAGCAGACCGGAGACCGCCCACTGGAACGGGTAGAGGATGGTGCCGAAAAAGCCGACCAAATCCCCCCAGAAATCCATGGGCACCAGCATCGGAATCATCAGATATCGCCTTCTTTCAGCTCCAAATTAGCGGGTGCCGCGCCAGCGCACACCAACGTCTTATCTGGCTCAGGGTTATTTGCGGGTTCGCATTCGCAGGCAGCGAATCCGCCTGCCTCGGGCACTTTGTCGACGCCGCCAGCCGCCCACGGGTGGCAGCGCGCGATCCGCTTGACCGCCATCCAGCCGCCGCGACGGGCCCCATGGCGGGTGACGGCCTCCAGGGCGTAGGCCGAACAGCTCGGGTAATACTTGCAGACGTTCCCGTACCACGGGCTGATCACCGCCCGCCAGAAACGGATGAACCCGAGCATCAAGTGTTTCATCGGCCCAGCTTCCGTTTGCAGCCCGCCAGCGCGGTGTGCAGCTCGGCGGCGTAATCAGCGAAACTCGCCGGGGAGAGCGCCCGGATCACGATGTCGGCTTGCGGGGACAGCGTGGGCAGCTCGGCGGCCGCCACATGCCGCAACCGGCGCTTCACCTGGTTCCGGGTCACTGCATTCCCTACCTTCTTCGACACTATTAAGCCAACGCGGGCGGGCCCGGCCTGGCGAACCTTCAGGTACACCACCAGGTGCGCGGTGCCGCTTCTGACGCCAGCGGACAACACCCGCGCGAAATCCTGCCCAGATTTGACCCGGTATGGTTTCGCCAGCACCGAATGTCAGCCGGCCAGCCGGACGCGGCCACGGCGACGGCGTGCCGACACGATGGCACGACCGGCACGGGTACGCATACGGAGACGGAAGCCGTGAACCCGGCTGCGCCGACGGTTGCTTGGCTGGAACGTGCGCTTAGTCAAGACTTCTCCCAATGTTTCGGACTGATGCGCCCACTTGGACGCACGGCATCACTCGTAAAGAGCGACTTATCGACTATACGCGCTTTCGACCCGTTTCGGCAAGTCCAATGCCAGATTCGACGACCTGTTTGGACGCCTGAGGCACTCTTGTAAAGGCGACACGCCGATCAGGATGCCAACTTGCTGAGATTATTTGCGGTGATCGGCGTCAACCACTAAGTTATCCACAGGTAGGGGGCGCAGGGGAATCTCCAGGAGGAGTAGTTGTCTGAAGTGCTTGCTGATGAGGCAGTCCACGACGCGTGGCGGTTCGTGTTGTCCCAGTTCTCGGGCAACGACCTCACCTTCGTGTCGCGGGCCCAGCCGATTTCGTTCAACGGCTCGCTCTACTACGTCAACGTGCGGGACGACTTCACCCGCCGCCGCCTGGAACAGCGGCACCGGACCGGCATCGAAGCCTGCCTGCAGGAGTTTTTCAAGATGCCCATCAGCCTCGGGATCGGCATCGACCCATTTCTGCCCGAAGCCGAGGTGGTCGCCGAGCATGACGATCCGGCCGACTTCACGCCGATCGACTCGTCGAAGCCGCTGCGCCGCATCGAGACGAAACTGAACCCGAAATATACTTTTGAGACTTTCGTGATCGGCGAATCGAACCGGTTCGCGAACGTGTCCGCCATCGCCGTCGCCGAGACGCCGGGCGCCGCCTTCAACCCGCTGCTGATCTATGGCGATTCGGGGTTGGGCAAGACGCATCTGCTGCACGCTATCGGCCACTACGTGCAGCAGTATTCGGACGATCTGCGCGTCAAATATGTGAGCACCGAGGAGATGATGAACGAGTTCATCAACTCCATCCAGGAAAACAAGATGGTGGATTTCCGCCGCCGCTACCGCGAAGAGGTGGATCTGCTGCTCATCGACGACATCCAGTTCATCGAACGCCGCGAGCAGACCCAGGAGGAGTTTTTCCACATCTTCAACGCGCTCTATGAGTCGAACAAGCAGATCGTGATCACCTGCGACCGGCCGCCGAAAAACCTCACCGAGCTGGAGCCCCGGCTGCGTTCCCGCTTCGCCTCCGGCCTGCTGGTCGACGTGCAGCCGCCGTCGCTGGAGACCCGCATCGCGATCCTGCGCAAGAAGGTGGAACAGGAACGGCTGATCGCCAAGGACGACGTGCTGCAGTTCATCGCCAGCCGCGTCTCCTCCAACATCCGCGAGCTGGAAGCCGCGCTGATCCGCGTCACCGCCTACGCTTCGCTGCAGCACCAGGAGATCACCCTCTCGCTCGCCGAACAGGTGCTGCACGACCTGCTGCCCACCGACTTGCAGTCGCTGATCACCCCCGAGATCATCCTCGCCGAAGTTTCGGCTTACTACGACGTTTCTATCGACCTGCTGCGCAGCCCCGAACGCACCGCCTCGATCGCGATGGCCCGGCAGGTCGCCATGTATCTGTGCCGCGCGCTCACCGACCTCTCCCTCCCGGTGATCGGCACCGCCTTCAACCGCGACCACTCCACCGTGCTACATGGTTTCAACAAGGTTGAAAAGCTGCTTTCCGAACGGATCGAGGTCTATGAGCAGGTCACGGAGCTCACCGGACGCATCCGTTCGGCAGCCCGGTGAAACGTTTCGTGACCGCCCCACAGCAGTTTTCCCCACTATCTGTGCATAACTCTGTGGAAAACTCCCCAAACTTGTGGATTTCTTTCACAGTGGCACCTCAAGTCTGACAAGTGTCCGAGTTTTCCCAACACTTTCCACAGCCGCCGAAGCATCGATTTTCGCCTCCTGACAAGGGCAAACGCCACTTATCCACAGTTTCCACAGCCCCTACTACTACTACGAAATTGATATTTAACAGAAGATCCTAAGTAGCCTTGGCCAGGTGTTTGGTTCTTGCCCACCTAGGCAGGTGCTGGGCGGTATCATTTTGCTGAGTGTAAAAGGAGACGAGATGAAGTTCGTTATTGAGCGCGACGTGCTGGCCGAAGCGGTGGCTTGGGTGGCCCGGAGCCTCCCGACCCGTCCCAGCGTGCCCATCCTGTCTGGCATCAAGATCAGCGTCACCAAAGACCAGGTGGTTTTTGAGAGTTTCGATTACGAGACTTCCGCAAGGGTGGTGGTTCCGGCGGCCGTGGAGCGCCAAGGGGAGACGCTGGTGAGCGGCAAGCTGCTCGCCGAGATCGCCCGTTCGCTGCCGAAGATGAAGGTGGAGTTCACGGTGGGGGAGAACGCGGCCGAGTTGGTGTGTGGGAAGGCCAGCTTCACCCTGCAGACGATGCCGACGGACGAATATCCGGCGTTGCCGCAGCTGCCGGAGGCGGCGGGCACGGTCACCGCGGAAGAGTTCGCCAGCGCGTTGACGCAGGTGGTGGTGGCGGCCGGCCGCGACGAGCTGCTGCCGATCTTCACCGGGGTGCGGATGGAGATCTCGTCGGAGCAGATGGCGCTGTTGGCGACGGATCGCTACCGGATGGCGCTGCGGGAGCTGCCCTGGAACGCGAACGTGCGCGAAGAGGTGGCGGCGTTGGTGCCGGCGAAGACGCTGCTGGATGCGGCGAAATCACTTTCGGCGAGCGATCTGCTGACGATCTCGCTGGCGGCGGAAGCCATGGGCGACGGGATCATCGGCCTGCACGGCAAGCGGGGCGAAGACGCCACCTTCGAGGTGACGACGCGGCTGCTTGACGGCGACTTCCCCAAGTTGCGCCACCTGATGGAAATCACCCCGCTGGTGACGGTGCGGGCGAACACCGCCGAGCTGATGGCCGCGGTGAAGCGCGTCGGGCTGGTGGCGGAGCGGAACACCTCGATGCGGATGCTCATCGACTTTGGGGCGATCACCTTGGAGGCGGCCACCGGCGACACCGCGTACGCGATCGAGACGCTGGAGGCGGTCGTCGAGGATAAGGTCGGCGATGGCCTTTCCATCGTCCAGGCGGGCTTCAACCCGGCGTATCTGCACGATGCGCTGAGCGTGGTCGAAACCCCGTATGTGAACTTCTCGTTCACCCAGCCGGGCAAGCCCTGCGTGATCACCCAAATCGAGGAGATTGACGGCGAAGAGGTGCCCGGATATCGGCACGTCATCATGTTGATGCGGCTGCCGGTGCAACCGGAATAATGCTGATCACCGATCTGGCCTTACAGGATTTTCGCTCCTATGCGAGTTTGCAGTTGACGCTGCCCGCCGGGATCAGCGTCTTTCTGGGCGACAACGGCCAAGGGAAGACGAATCTGCTGGAGGCGGTCGGCTACCTGGCCACGTTGGGTTCGCACCGGGTGGGCCAGGACGCCCTGCTGATCCGCAAAGGCGCCGAGCAGGCGGTGGTGAAAGCCCAGGTGCAGGCTGGGCTCGAAGATGAGCGCAAGCTGCAGATCCAGGTCGACATCAACCTCGGCAAGGCGAACCGCGCCTACGTCAACAAAACCCCGCAGCGGCGGGTGCGCGATCTGATCGGATCGCTGCGGGTGGTGCTGTTCGCCCCCGAACACCTGGCGTTGGTGAAGGGCGATCCGGATGACCGGCGCCGGTTCATCGACGAGTTGGCCATTTTGCGCACCCCGCGGATCGCGGGTGTGAAAGCGGATTACGAGCGGGCGGTGAAGCAGCGCACCCAGTTGCTCAGGTCGCTGGCCGAACATGGTGGGGACGGCGGCGGGCAGTTGGAAATCTGGGACGACGCGGTGGCCGGCTTCGGCGCCGAGCTGCTGGCCGCCCGGCTGGACACGTTGGCTGGTTTGACGCCGCTGCTGGAGGCGGCCTACCGGCAGATCGCCCCTGGGGAGGCGGCTGCCACCGTCAACTACAAGAGCAGTTATCTGGGCGAGGAGCCCGACTATCGGCAGGCGATCTTGGCGCGGATGCGGGAACGCCGCCGCGAGGAGCTGGCCCGCGGCCTGACGCTGGTGGGCCCGCACCGCGACGACCTGGAGCTGCTGCTGGACGGCTTCCCCGCCAAAGGCTACGCCTCCCACGGCGAATCGTGGTCGTATGCGCTGGCGTTGAAACTCTCCGCCTTCGCGCTGCTGCGCGCCGACGGCTTGGAACCCGTGCTGCTGCTTGACGACGTTTTCGCCGAGCTGGACGAAACCCGCCGCACCCGGCTCGCCGAGGCCGCCCTCAGCGCTGAGCAGGTACTGGTCACCGCCGCCGTCCCCCGCGATGTTCCCGCGCAACTCGACGGGGCCCGCTTCCGCGTCACCACCGGCTCCGTGGTTTTGCAGCCAGACGGCCCGTCCGTAGGATTTAGCCATGAGTGAGACGCCGCACGACGAGCAGGGCCTGGAGGTGGCGCGGGCGGTGGCGGCGCGGGCCGCGCAGCGGGCGCCGAAGAAGCGGCGGCGGACGGGCGGATCGAGTGGGATTCAGCCAATCGCGGAGGTGCTGACGGCGGTGGCCTTCGAGGAAGGCTGGGACGAGCAGTTGAGTGTGCGGGCGTTGCTTTCGGATTGGGCGGCGTTGGTGGGGCCGGCGAACGCCGAGCACTCCAAACCGGAGGCATACGCCGACGGCGTGTTGACCGTCCGGGCCGAATCGACCGCGTGGGCGACCAGCTTGCGGCAGATCGCCCACCAGCTGGTGGCCATCTTGAACGACAAGCTCGGCCAGGGCAGCGTGACCAGGGTGGAAGTGCTCGGGCCGAAAGCCCCCTCCTGGAAGCACGGTAAGCGGTCGGTGCCGGGCCGCGGGCCGCGGGACACCTACGGCTGAAAAACCAGGTTTTGCGGCAGGGCTGCGCGGAGGCGCAATTCCCGTCAAATTGCCCCCCTTCGCGGTACACTTAACCAGTTGCGTTGCACGCGATTTTTAGCCTTAGGAGAGTAGTGAGCGAAGAGCTTGAAAAAGACATCGCCGATGCTTCCTATGGCGCAGACGACATCACCGTCCTTGAAGGGCTGGAGCATGTGCGGCTGCGCCCCGGAATGTACATCGGCTCCACTGGTGAGCGCGGGTTGCACCACCTGGTCTATGAGGTGGTGGACAACTCCGTCGACGAAGCCTTAGCCGGTTTCGCGGATTACATCGAAGTCCGCATCCTGGCTGACGGCGGCGTCCAGGTTTCCGACAACGGCCGCGGCATCCCCGTAGACATCCACCCGCAAGAGGGCATCTCGGCGTTGACGGTGGTGCTCACCAAACTGAACGCCGGCGGCAAATTCGGCGGCGGCGGCTACAAGGTCTCCGGCGGCCTGCACGGCGTCGGCGTCTCGGTGGTGAACGCCCTCTCGGCGAAGCTGACGGCGGACGTCTACCGCGACGGCTACCACTGGCGTCAAACTTTCACCGGCGGCGTCCCTGACGGCGAGGTGGCCCGCTTGGAAGCCACCGACACCACCGGCACCATCATCACCTTCTACGCCTCCAAAGACACCTTCGAGACGACGAACTACTCCTACGACACCCTGGTCACCCGCTTCCGCGAGATGGCGTTTTTGAACAAGGGGCTCACCATTCGCGTCGTCGACGAACGCCCGCACCAGCAGGAAGAGGGGGACGACGAGCCCGAGCACGAGCAGACCTTCCGCTATGACGACGGCCTGATCGACTATGTGAAATACCTCAACGGCGGCCGAGCCACCGTGAACACCGACGTGATCGACATGGAGGCCGTCTCCGAGGCGAACACCATGAGCCTGGAGATCGCGCTGCAGTGGAACACCAGCTACGCCGAATCCATCCACACCTTCGCGAACACCATCAACACCACCGAGGGCGGCACCCACGAGGAAGGTTTCCGCGCGGCGCTGACGAACACCGTCAACAAGTGGGGCGAAACCTGGGGATTGATCAAGAAGAAAGAGGACCGGGTCACCGGCGACGACATCCGCAAGGGCTTGATCGCGATCATCTCCATCAAGCTGGAGCTGCCGCAGTTCGAAGGCCAGACGAAGACGAAGCTGGGCAACACCGAGGCCAAGTCGTTCGTCCAAAAGGAAGTGAACGACAAGCTGGGCGACTGGTTCGAGAAGAATCCCGCCGAAGGCAAGGAGATCGTCCGCAAGGCCCAGGCGGAGGCGTCCGCCCGCATCGCCGCCCGCAAAGCCCGCGATCTGGCCCGGAACCGCAAGGGCCTGCTGTCGGGCTCCGGCGAATACGGCAAACTGGCGGATTGCTCGTCCACCGAGCCGGCCGAATGCGAGGTGTTCATCGTGGAGGGCGATTCCGCCTCCGGTTCGGCCAAAGGCGGCCGCGACCCGCGCATCCAGGCGATCCTGCCGATCCGCGGCAAGATCATCAACGTGGAGAAGGCCCGCGAGGACAAGGCGCTGGCCAACAAAGAGGTGGCCGCGATCTTCAACGTGCTGGGCACCGGCATCAAAGAGGATTTCGATCTGGACAAGCTGCGCTACCACAAGATCGTGCTGATGGCCGACGCGGACGTCGACGGCGCGCACATCCGCACCCTGCTGCTCACCCTGCTGTTCAACTACATGCGCCCGCTGATCCACGGCGGTTTCGTCTATCTGGCCCAGCCGCCGCTGTTCCGGCTGCGCTGGACGAACAGCCCGCACGAGTTGGCCTACACCGACGCCGAGCGCGACGCCAAGCGCGACGCCGGGCTGGCCGCCGGGAAGCGGCTCCCGAAGGAAAACCCGATCCAGCGCTACAAGGGCCTCGGCGAGATGGATCCGGAGGATCTGTGGGAGACCACCATGGATCCGGACAAGCGCACCTTGCTGCAAGTCACCCTGGACGACGCGGCCGCGGCCGCCGAAACGCTCTCCATCCTGATGGGCGAGGAAGTGGAGCCGCGCAAGAAGTTCATCCAACGTAACGCCAAAGACGTCCGATTCCTCGACATTTAGGAGTAGCAGATGAGTGATCAGATTCCCGAGGAAGAAAACGCCGAGCTTGACGAGGTCGAGGTGGAAGGCACCGTCACCTTGGAGGCCAAGGAAGCCAAAGTCGACCCGATCGATTTGAACAACGAGCTGCGCCGCTCCTATCTCGACTATGCGATGAGCGTGATCGTGGGCCGCGCCCTGCCCGATGTGCGGGACGGCCTCAAACCGGTGCACCGCCGGGTGCTGTTCGCGATGTATGACGGCGGGTATCGCCCGGATCGCGGCTGGAACAAGTGCTCGCGCATCGTCGGTGACGTGATGGGCCGTTTCCACCCGCACGGCGATTCGGCGATCTATGACACCTTGGTGCGTTTGGCGCAGAAATGGGTGATGCGCGCCCCGCTGGTGTCCGGGCAGGGAAACTTCGGCTCGCCGGGCAACGATCCGGCCGCCGCGATGCGATACACCGAATGCAAGATGGCGCCGCTGTCGATGGAGATGGTGCGCGACATCAACGAGGACACCGTCGATTTCATCCCGAACTACGACAACAAGGACGTGGAGCCGGTGGTGCTGCCGGCGCGCTTCCCGAATCTGCTGGTGAACGGGTCGACGGGCATCGCCGTCGGCATGGCCACCAACATTCCCACGCACAACCTGCGCGAAGTCGCCGACGCCTGCCAGTGGGTGCTGGCGCATCCGGAAGCCACCCGCGAAGAGGTGCTGGAGGCGGCCATCGAGCGGATTTCCGGGCCGGATTTCCCCAATGGGGCGTTGATCGTGGGCCGCAAAGGCATCGAGGAGGCGTATCGCACCGGCCGCGGCTCGGTGGTGATGCGCGCCGTCGTCGACATTGAGGAAGACAAATCCGGGCGTACCCTGCTGGTGGCCAAAGAGCTGCCGTACATGTGCAACCCGGACAATCTCGCCGCCCGCATCGCCGAGCTGGTGAAGGCCGGGAAGCTCACCGGCATCGCCGATCTGCGCGACGACTCGTCCTCGCGTACCGGCCAACGGCTGGTGGTCGTGCTGAAGCGGGACGCCCAGCCGCGCGTGGTGCTGAACAACCTCTACAAGCACACCCAGTTGCAAGACACTTTCGGCTGCAACATGCTCGCCCTGGTGGACGAGGTGCCGCGCGTGCTGCGGCTCGACCAGTTCATCCGCTACTGGATTCGCCACCAGCTCGAAGTCATCCGCCGCCGCACCCAATTCCGGCTGGACGAGGCCGAGAAGCGCGCGCATCTGGATCGCGGGCTGGTCAAGGCGCTCGACAATCTCGACGAGACGATCGCCATCATCCGCGGCTCCAAGAACGCCGATCTGGCCCGCGCCAAGCTGATGGAACGCCTGGAGATTGACGAGGTGCAGGCGAACTACATCCTGGACACCCAGTTGCGCAGGCTCACCGCGATGGATTCGCAGGTGATCCGGGATCGGCTGGCCAAGATGGAAGAGCAGATCGCCGATTTGAAGGACATTCTGGCCAAGCCCGAGAGGCAGCGCAGCATCGTCTCCACCGAGCTTGCCGAGATCGTGGACAAGTACGGCCAGGAGCGCCGCACCCAGATTGTCGCCGCCGAAGGCTCGATGGAGGACGAGGATCTGATCCCCGACGACGAAATGGTGGTCACCATCACCCAGGGCGGCTATGCGAAGCGCACCCGTTCGGATTCGTACCGCACCCAGAAACGCGGCGGCAAGGGCGTCAAAGGGGCGGCTTTGCGAACCGACGACGAGGTGGATCAGCTATTCACCGCCACCAACCACAACTGGATCCTGTTCTTCACGAATCTGGGCCGGGTGTACCGCACCAAAGTATGGATGCTGCCCGAGGCCGGGCGGGACGCGAAAGGCTCGCATGTGGCCGGGCTGCTCAACTTCCAGCCCGAGGAACGCATCGCGCAGGTGTTGACGCTGAAGTCGTATGACGACGCCCCCTATCTGCTGCTCGCCACCAAGGCCGGGCTGGTGAAGAAGACGGCCTTGAAGGCTTACGATTCGCCACGGCAGGCGGGTGTGATCGCCATCAATTTCCGCGACGAGGGCGACGAGTTGATCGGGGCGGCGCTGTGCAATCCGATTGACGACGTGCTGCTCATCTCCCGCAAAGGCCAGGCGATCCGCTTCGCCGCTGACGACGCGCAGTTGCGGCCGATGGGCCGGGCCACCTCGGGCGTCACCGGGATGAAGTTCCGCGCCGGGGACGAGCTGCTCTCCCTGACGGTGATCGCCCACGACGCCGCCGAGGATGATCTCTTCGTCTTCACGGTCACCGACGGCGGTTTCGCGAAACGCACCCGGGTTTCCGAATACCGAATCCAAGGCCGCGGCGGAATCGGCATCAAGGCGATGAAGCTGGTGGACACCCGCGGGTCGCTGGTCGGCGGGCTGGTGGTTTCCGAGACGGACGAGGTGATCGCCATGAAAGCCTCCGGGCAGATCATCCGCTCGGCGGTGGCGGACGTGTCGGCCACCGGACGGGACACCATGGGCGTCAAATTTGTCGCTGTCGCCGAGGACGACGCGGTCTCCGCCATAGCCTTGAATCCGGAGCGTGAGATGGCTGGCGATGAGATAGGGTTAGGGGACGAAGCGCAAACATCCGAGCAGGAGGAGCAGCGTGGCTGACGATTCCGAAAGCGTCGAATGGCAAGTTGAGGGCGCCGCAGACGATGAGGCGGGTACCGGGCTGGAGGACACGGTAGTCCGCATTCCGCGCATCCCCGCTGACGGTTCGTTCCCCACCGGCGGGGTGAAGAAGCGGGTGCCGAAGAAGCCCGCCGGGCCGAAGCTGCCCAAACCGCCGGCTTTTGGCGAAGTACCGCCGCCACCTCCACCGCCGCCGCCGCCCGCCGAAGCCGAGGTGGAAGTCGAAGAGCCGGCCGCCGAGCCGGAGCCGCTCACCCCTCCGGATTACGACGGGGACGCCACCATCGAACGCTTCCCGGAGCCGAAGGCGCAGCCCGAGCCGGAAGCCGAGCCGCCAGCAGACACTTTCGTTGACGAACCGGCCGCCACCGCCGCCGTCCCGGTACCCGTGCCAGCCTTCGAGGCCCCGGTGCTGCCCGCCGCCCCGGCGATAGGCGCTGCCGCCGCCGCTGCCGCCGCAGCCACCGCAGCCACCGCCGCCGAAGGAGAAGCCACCACCACTCTTCCGGCCGCCGGCAAGAAGAAGCGCCGCAAGCCGCGCAAAGCCCGGCTTCGGGTCGCCAAATTCGATCCGTGGTCGGTGATGAAGACGTCCTTCATGTTCTCCATCGCGCTGGGCGTAATCACTTTCGTCGCCATCTGGGCCACCTGGAATGTGATCGCCGCCTCCGGCATCTTCGATTCGCTCAACGAGGCCGTCGCCCCCGTCGTCTCCAACCCGACGGACACCACCCCGTGGCGCATCCAGGATTACATTTCCGACGATCAGGTCTTCGGCGCGGCCGCCATCCTGGCCGCCGTCTCCGTGGTGATCTTCACCGCCCTGGGCACCATCGCCGCTTTCCTGTACAACTTGGCCTCCAACGTGATCGGCGGCATCGAGATCACTTTGTCTGATAAGTAAACGCAACTGGTGTTCTCGCCACAAATCCGGTAGCCTTGTCCTTCGGTCACCAAAGACGGGCCCATAGCTCAGACGGTTAGAGCGCTGCCCTGATAAGGCAGAGGTCGCTGGTTCAAGTCCAGCTGGGCCCACGGATTCAGGGGTACTGTGTCTTGCTTCGCAAGACCTATTCATCCTTAGTTACACGCGGGGGACGACCCCCGCGGGCCCCCGGTGCCGCTGGCGCGGCAAGCCTGTTCACTCACTACTGCCCCCCCCGAAGGCGCGCGCGCAGCCGCCGTCTCTCTTCTTCTTCATGCTTGCTTCGCAAGACCTATTCATCCTTAGTTACACGCGGGGGACGACCCCCGCGGGCCCCCGGTGCCGCTGGCGCGGCAAGCCTGTTCACTCACTCGGTTAGGGGCCGAGGGTGTCGATGGGGACGACGATGATGCCGTCTTCTCTGCGGTGGGCGAAGGTTCCGAGGCCGACCAGTACCATGAGGAATTGCGGTGGTTGTTCTCCTCCGGCTTGGAGTTTCTTGGATAGCCGTTTGAGGGTTTTGGCGGCTTTATCTATTTGGTCCGCGCCTAGTTTGATCGCGGTGCCGCCTTTGAGCGCCAAGCTGTCTCGGAGCAGTGGATCTGTGTTGATGAACCCGAGCACGTCCGTCAGCCGGAGCACCTTCTCATATGTGTCCCGGATGAAGCCCAACTCCGCTGCTTGACGGCCCAGCACCGCCTTGTCGTACACCGTCAT
>JAISTQ010000037.1 GCA_031272505.1 Propionibacteriaceae bacterium | reverse complement strand
ATGGAGGACGAGTGAAGGCCATGTGAGCGGTGAACTGAGCGCGAACCAGTCGGTGACCGATTTGGCCGATCGGTCGGGGTTGCCCAGTTGGCTCGGGATCGGCATCAGCGTCCAGCGCCGAGGTGTCTATGCGACCGACGGTGTGCCGAGCACCATGATGAACGCCAACGTCGACGTGCCAGCGCGGCCCGCTGCCCCCGACGCGGGGGACTTCACCACCGTCAACGCCGCATCGCCCAGCAACGCTACCGGCAAAATACTCCAAGGCGCGGGCACGGCGTTCGAGTACCGGCTGCAGGGCACTTCGGGCACGTGGACCTCGGCGAACTCCGGCGCGGCCATCAATGTGGCCTTCGGCACCTACGAAGTGCGCTACCCGGCTACGTCGAGCGCTTTCGCGTCCGCCTCGCTGGGCAGCGTCAAGGTGGGCGCGGATCGCGAGGAGTACCCGGTGTACTTCGACGCGCCGTCGTGGCAGGGCTACACCTATCCGGGCTTCGATCCGTCCGCGCTGCGATACGGGATCTACACCCAGGAGCGGGCTTCGGTGGCGCAGGGCGAAATGGTGATGGCGGGCACGGTACTCACCTTCGTCGCCGAGTTTTCTGCGGATGCCGACGCCTTGTGCACCGCCGCGTGGTCGGTGCCCGGTGCGGGCTGGCCCGCCTATTGCGACGATGGCGCCACGCTGCGCTGGGACGTCACGGTGACCGGCCCGACGCGGGTGGATTTGACGGTGACCGGCTACGAGCCGCGTCAGGTGAGTTTTGACGCCAACGGCGGTGATGGCGCGGTGGCGGCGGTGGGGAACGTCGATGGTGACGAGGATTACCAAGTCACGCTGTCCGACGGGACGGGCCTTTCGCGCGAGCACTACACGCTGGGTGGCTGGAACGCGTCGCCGGACGGCACCGGCGCCCACTACGACCTCGGCGGCACCTACACCATGGGGGGCGTGAGCGCTACCCTGTACGCCGAGTGGCATCAGATCGTCATTGACGAGTCGGCGCTCTCGGGGCTCTTGGAGTCTCTGAAGGCGTTGCAGGCGCTGGGCGTGTTCCGCGCCTACACTGACGAATCCGTGGCAGTGTTGGTGAGCGCGATGGCGGCCGGTCAGACGGTTTTGGACACGCCCTATCCCGCGCAATCCGACGTGGACGCGGCAGTGGCTGCTCTCGAACAGGCGGTCGCCGCGTTGCAGTTGCTGCCCGTCGCTCCCGAAGTGGACGACTCGGCCACGCAGTTGGCCGCGTTGCAAGCCTTGGTGACCACCGTCGGGAAGCTGAACCCGTCGGCCTACACCAGCGGATCCTGGAAGGTGTTGGCTACGAAACTTGCGGCGGCGAAGCAAGTCATTGCCTCGTCCGCGCACACCTCCGCGCAGTTGGCCAAGGCGAACCAGGAACTGCTCGCGGCCTGGGTGGCGCTGAAAAAGCACTACGCTGCCGAGGTGCGTACCCAGGTGGCCAAGGTGAACGTGGCCAAGGGCAAGAGCTTCCAGTTGGCCGGCTTGGCGTACCTGACTTCCGGCGAGACCCAAGGGCTGGTATACAAGTCGTCCAACCCCAAGGTGGCGCGGGTGAGCGAGTCGGGCAAGATCGTGGGCGTGAAGCCCGGCAAGGCGACCATCACCGCGACGGCCGTCCTCCCCGGTGCGAATGGCAAGAACGTCTCCACCAAGGTGTCCGTGCGCGTGCTCGCCAAGCCGCACCAAGTCAAGAAGGCCGCGCTCTCTCTCAAGAAGACCCTCTCGGTGGGTACGGTCGTCAAGCTCACTCCCAAGCTCTCAAAGTGGGCAACCCCCAGTAGGCTGACCTACAAGTCCTCCAATCCGAAGGTCATCGCCATCGACAAGACCGGCAAACTCCGCGCCCTCAAACCCGGCACCGCCAAAATCACCATCACCGCCGGCCCCAAGAAAAAAACCTACAAACTCACCGTCAAGTAACGAGGTCTTGACCCTGCTTTCTGTGGTGCTCGGGCGCGCCACCCTTGTTTGTTCGCTCCTGCGGGAGCGGCTGCAACGCGCTTCCCGCACATCACGCATGACCAGCACTCTGTCCCGCACACCATCGCCCTTACCCCCGCGTTCCCGATCACACTTCTAATCCCTGCCAATCTCACCCCATGCGGTTTTCGGCCCAGCATTGGGCCCTGGGCGCTGGGCTCAGCGAGCAGCTTCGCGATGTCGTCGTCCAGATCGCGCGGGGAGCCCGGATGATCGTCGAAGTACTGGTTCACGACGATGGGCCGCTCGTCCACCAGTTTGAACGCGGTGTTGCAGTATGCCTTGCCGAGCAAAGCATCGATGAGGCCGCTCGTCCACCAGTTTGAACGCGGTGTTGCAGTACGGGCAGACCGCGATGTTCTTTTCCAGATCGACCAGCAACTGCCCGCCGCAACTCTCACAATCCAGCCGCAATAACTCCACAGCGCGCCCCCCGACGACTAGTGCAAACAAGAGCGATAAACGCAAGTGCTAATCATGAGTATAGGGGACGGGGAGGCCGGAAATTGTCATGGATGTCCCCTGATTGAACCCGAGGGTCTATAACAAGAATCTGGAGTGTCTGATGGGGGTGGTGTCGTGTGGCCGGTAGAGGGTGGAGAGGTTGTCGAGGATTTGGAGTGTCCATTTCGCGGCGGGGTCGGCGTGCGGTGAGGGGTCGGGTTCGATGAGGCCGTGGTGGTGTGGGCAGAGTAGCGCGAGGTTGTTGATGGTGGTGGGGCCGCCTTTTTGCCAGGGGATGATGTGGTGGGCGTGGCAGCGGCTGGGCGGGGTGTCGCAGCCGGGGAACACGCAGCCGCCGTCTCGGGTTTCGAGGGCTTGGCGGATCGGCCCGGTGGCGAGCCGTTGGGCGCGGCCGACGTCGAGAGGTTCGGATTGGCCGCCGAGCACGACGGGGAGGATGTCGGCGTCGCACGCCAGGAGGCGAAGCTCTTGGGCGCTGATCGGTTGGTTGTCGTCGATGAGCCGTGCCCGGTGGCATTCTGCTTTGAGGTCTTGGTAGTTGATGGTGACGGTGATCCGGGGGCGGTCCCCGCCGTCGATTGGCGCGACTCGGTCTTGCTGCAGCGCGGCGACCATCGCGGATAGGCCATCCGCGCGCCGCTGACCCGGATCCAACACACCCGCCATGCTCTCGGCCAGGCCGTCAACGTCCACGGAACCCTGCCCGTCCAAACTGTTCCCGCCTGCGGGACACTGCCCGCTGGCGTTCCGGCCGGCAGTCTGCTTTCCGGCGAGATTCCCTGCCTGCTCGGCGGGCTGCATGTCCCGGTGGCCGTCCCGGCATCCGGCAGCTTGCGCCCCGGCGAGGTTGCCTGCTTGTCCGGCAGCGGCCCGGATGGTGTGTTCTTTCAGCGCGTTCGCCCGTTCGCGGTCTTGTTGGTGCATGAACGCGTCGACGAGTTTGCGGAACGCTAATCCTTCGATGCGGGGGAGTTGCCCTTGGAACAGGATCGAGCCGCGCCGGTCATCGCTGAACCGTATATACCGGTTTTTCAAAGCCAGCTCCCGTTCCCGGCGCAGCCGCGCCTCGATGAGCTCTTCCGTGCGGTCCGGCGACACCTCGTCGATCAGCGCGGGCAGCATCCTTTTCAGACTGGGCGCGGCCAACACTTGCGCGGAATCAATCATCCGCTCCACGGCGTGTTCCTGCTGCGCTTTTGAAATCCCATCCGGAAGCTGTCCCAGGTTATCCACAATCACCGACGCCTGTGCCGCGCTCACCTTCCCCGCCAGGCACGCCTCCTGCAACTCCGGGACCGCCGCCACCTGCGCGCCCTGCCGCACCATCCTCGCCGCCTCCCGGCCCGAAACCGGCTCCGACGACGCAATAAACGATGTCACCGGCACCCCCGCCGCCGCCACACACTCCTCTGACGCTTCCGCCTCCGCGGACAGCCTCCCAGCCAACGCATCCACCATCGACCGCAACCGCAACACCTCACGTATATGCCCCAGGCGCACCCTGGCCGGCTCACCCGCCCGACCCTCATGATCCACCGACCCCAACACCAGCCGCACCAACTCCAACGCATCCGAAGTACACAACCCCCCAGCCGGCAACACCGCCCGCACCACACCCACCACACCAGGCTCGGCCGCGCCCGCTCTCGCGGCTCCGCTCTGCAGACTTGCCCGTCCGGCTGCCACCCCAGCCGCCCCAGACCCCATAACTCCGGCCGCGCCCTGCCTGGCAACTCCAGCCGTGCCAAGCGTCGCTGTTTGCTGTTTGCGTTCTTTTGCCCACGCTTCGGCGGGGCTTATTGGGCTTTCGTTCGCCCAAACATCCCGACCGGCGCCTGATGCTGCGGCAGGCTCCACCCCTGGGAGGGCCAGCCCGGTGGCCTCCCTGGGTTTCACTTGGCGCAGCATAATATACTCCATCGTCGTTCCGGCACGGCTGGGGTATAAACCGCATAATCGAATAGTTATGGTGCCGGTAGATGGCCCCGCTGACATCCACCAACAATAAATACCTTATCGTACGGGCGTGCTACCTGTCAACCCCAAACCAACATTTCCCAAATCGTGGACAAATACCCTTTTCTCG
>JAISTQ010000006.1 GCA_031272505.1 Propionibacteriaceae bacterium | reverse complement strand
TCTTGCCGCAGACGTCCACTGTGTTCGCCACCGGAGCCTCCTGGGTATAGCCAGGAACATCATCGAACGGATCGCCGTCGATACGGGTGGTGTTGTCCGCATCGGTGCCCTCCAGGCAGAACTCCACGTCGGAGAAGACGGTGTCCACGTCGTCGATGTCAACCTTGAGCAAGGTGAGCTGGCCGAGGTAGACGATGTCCTTCTCATCTGGGGTGGTGGTGGTGTCCGTCGGGTTTGACGGATCATTCGAGTACTCAATGTGGATCGCGTTCGGGTTGCCTTCGGTGCCCAGCACCGCGTGCTCGTTGACGAGCGCCTCGTAAGAGATCACGATGGTGTCGCCCGCCTCCAGCACGGAGCCGACCAGCGAGGAGAAATCCCAGACCAGCACGTCACCAGCAGGCTCGAACTCATACTTGTAATCCGGATCGGAAGGGGACGTCTTCGACGGATCGGCGGTGTAAGTGAAGGTGTAAGCCGAAGACGGCACCGCGATCATATTCGCCGCGGTGACTTCATTGCCAGCCTTCACATAGTTCACCGTATACACGTGATTGAACGTGAGGCCTTCGGAGAAGGTGTCCTGGATCTTGTAGGTGTAGGAGGAATAGCCCGCCACCGAGGGGACCGTGGCCTCCGCGTGGTAGGTGACGATTTCGTTCACATTCGCCGAAATCTTGTTCGCGACCTTGGTGATCGTGGGGCCCTCGGCCTTCAGGTTCACCTCAGCTTCGCAGACCGTGCCCGCCGCATTCTGGACGGTGGTGACGATCATCGGGATCGAGTTCAGCGTGCTGCCCGCCGCGCCCTGATCGAGAATCAGATAGACGCCGGGAGCGCTCACCGGGAAGGTGAACGGGGAGCCGGTGGCCGGGCCGACCGTGGTCGCGGTGGCCGAGCCGATCGCCGCGGTGACCGCGGTGGCGAACTGGCGGATAGCCGAGTTCACACCGGAGGGATCCGTCCAATCATCGCCCGGAGGATCGATGTCATCCCAATCCGCGGCGCCGATGGCGGCGAAGCCCGCGGCGACCGCCGCCGCGATGTCCGGATCGGAGGAGGTGACTAGATCGTAAATGACATTGGTGCCGGTACCGGCGGTATCGGCAATCGTCGCCAACTGATACACGTCGAAGGACCGGCCGCTCATATCGGCGTCCGGGCTGGAGATCGTGATCGTTGACGTCGTGCAGGTCGGCGGTGCAGCTTGTGCCACCCCGCCGGTCGTGGAAGCAAGCGATAACACAGCCAAACTAGCTGCCACCATCGCCGCTATGTATTTCCTAGAGTTCATGCTATTTCCTTTCTTTCGATGAACTTTCCCAACACACACACAACCCTCTAGCGGGAACGGCGCACCTTTCGGGCGCAGAAACCGCAAACCAAACCCAGACCGAACAGTGTCAAACCCGCACCCATGATCCCCAGATCCGTGCCCGTGAACGCGATCTTGTCCGTGGGCGACGCGGAAGGCTTCGGAGTCGTCGAAGGGGCCTTCGATGGCTTCGGAGAAACACTCATTGAGGGAGACGGACTTGCCGGTCCGGAAGCCGAAGGTGAATCAATCACCGTTGGCGTGGGAGGCGGTGGGGCGGCTGACGGATCCTGCTTCAGCAGCAGTTCCGCCAAATACCCGTCCGCTCCCGGAAGGGTGGTGACCACCGCGTCCAGGGGCGCCCCACGCCAACTATCTGAGACCGTCGTCTGCACAAACAGCACGCCGGGCCCAAAACCTGTAATGTTCTCGCAAACCGCCGCCCCTTCGGGGAAGGTGCCCGAGACTGCGGGATCGCCCAGATAGGTGCCACCCAACGACTGGGCCAACTTCCGCACTTCGGAGGCCTGCGAAACGTCAATCTGCGAATACCAAGTGTCTTGGCCGACACTGTGCAACGCGGCGAGCACGTCGTCTGCTGACGCCGAAGTGCCCAGCCCCAAGCCGACTCCGATCGGGCCGACTAGATCCGGATTCAAGGTGAACCAGGTCTCGCCGGTGGTCGACCACTTAACCAAGGAGGCCAGCACCCAAACTTTGTAGGAGACCCCCGCCAGGCTCTGGTTGTCGCCGGCGCAGATCCGGAGTACGCCGGTGGCACCGGGAGCCACGACCGTCTCGCCCACTTCTGCCTGGGAGGGCGGGGAGTTGAGGGCGAGGCCGCTTACGATGAGGGCGAATCCGAGGGCGAAAGCCGCAAGGCGCGTCCGGGTGCCAACAGATACTGCGTCACCTGACATTCTGGCCCCCACGACTCTTGTCAACGCTTTGTTGAGATGAGTTCCCCCACTCCTTTCAGCGGACAGGCAACACACATGCTGCTTGCCCGCAATACCATGTCTACTCGGGAACCGTTCTCAAAGCTATAGGCGTCAGGCAGCCGAAGGAAAACCGTCAGGTTCCCGTCAGATAACAACGAAAACCTACGAGGCAACCACCGTCCGAAGCGCCCTGACCCTCCGTACAACGCGGGCCAACAGACAGCCATGACCAGAACTCGGGCCCGCGAGACGGGCGCGGCTGAAGCTCATGGAATGGAAGGGGTGGTGGTTCGGGGAGCTGGACCCGGGGGGCGCGTCCAGCTCCCCGAAGTCTTAGGGTCGGCGAATCATTTTGCCGGGCTTGTGCGCGAAGGAGTCGGACGGGCTGACACCAGCACCGCCCGCCACCGCGAAAGAGACTGCGTTGGCTTCGGTGGCTGAGGCGGCACTGGTGCCGGGGTAGAGCGCCATCCATGAGGCCTTGCAGAGGATAGACAAGGGACCCACTACGCTCCGGGGCGCCGTCAACAACCGGTTGGAGCGGCTGTTAATGCAGGTGACGGTACCCGTGATGAGACCGGCTGGCGAAAAAGGCGTGCCGCCTGTGGGATAGGCGGCAGCAGAGCTTCCGGCGGCGAGGCGTGATACCTCACCGAGACCGAAGTACGTGCCCGCGTACAACTCCACTTTTCCCACCTTTTATGAACCGGCCCAGGCCATGCGCGCCATCTGCTGGCACGCGTTTCCATTTTTGCCGGTGTACCTCACTGCAACATGTTGACAGTCTGACAGTTAGCTAACGAAAGTCTTTGATGGTTATTGTAGACTGAGACGATACGTTATTTCGGTGTCTAAATAGTGAGACGGCCGAAGTTGTAGTAGGCGGCGCAGGCCCCTTCGGGGGAGACCATGCAGGTGCCGATCGGGCGCTCCGGGGTGCAGCCCTTGCCGAAGACGCGGCACTCCCAGGGCTTGAGTTGGCCGGTGAGCACCAGGCCGCATTGGCAGGCGGGGTGGTCGGCGACGCGCTGGGCGGGCAGGGTGAAGCGGGTCTCGGCGTCGAGGTGGGCGTAGGCGTCGGCGAGCCGGTAGCCCGAGTGCGGAATGTAGCCCAGCCCGCGCCATTCGAAGGTGTCACGGGTGGTGAAGACCTCATTGAGCAGCCGCAGGGCCTCGGCATTGCCTTGGGGCAGCACCACGCGGGAGTATTGGTTCTCCACCTCGCAGCGGCCATCGCGGTATTGACCGAGCAGCATGTCGACCGCCTGCAAGATGTCGAGCGGCTCGAAGCCGGTGATCACGATGGGCAGCTGATGCGCCTCGGGGATGAAGCGGAAATGCTCGGAGCCCACCACGGTGGCCACGTGGCCCGGCCCGATAAAGCCGTCGAGCTGCAAGTTCGCGGTGCCCAGGATGGCCTCCAAAGGAGGCCGGATCAGCACATGGTTGGAGAAGATGGAGAAGTTCTCCAACCCCAGCTTGGCGGCCTGGAAGGCGGTCACCGCGGTGGAGGGCGAGGTCGTCTCGAAGCCGACCGCGAAAAAGACCACCTCGCGCCCCGGATTCTCGCGGGCGATCTTCAGCGCGTCCAGCGGCGAGTAGACGAAACGGACGTCCGCGCCATTCGCCTGCGCCTGCAGCAGCGAGCCCTCAGTGCCGGGCACCCGCATCATGTCGCCAAAGGTGGTGAAGATGACGCCCGGTTGCCGAGCCAGCCAGACCGCGTCGTCAACCCGCCCCATCGGGATCACGCACACCGGGCAGCCCGGCCCGTGCACGAACTCCACATTCTCGGGCAGCAGGTGCTCCAGCCCATGCCGGTAGATCGTGTGGGTGTGCCCGCCGCAAATCTCCATGAAGCGCAGCTTGCGGCCCAGTTGGTCGGAGAGGGCGCCGATGGCCCGCACCAAGTCTTTGGCGGCCTGCGGATCGCGGAATTCGTCGACGAATCTCATCTGATGCTCGTCTCGGTGTAGGCGTCCAGCTCCTCATCCCAGACCCGCCCCAGCTTCTTGATCTGGTCGAGGGTGAGCGCGGCCTCGGCCTCGTCGATCTTGGAGAGCGCGAAGCCGACGTGGACCAGCACCCAATCGCCGACTTTTACGTCATCCAACAGCCCGACGGAGATGTCGCGCCGCACACCGCTGACGGCCACCGTGGCCAAATCGTCGCCGAGCAGTTCGACGACCTCACCGGGGATGCCAAGACACATGATTCTCCTAACAGATTCGAGGGAGCGGATCGCCGATCAGCATATCGACCAGGCGGGTGCCGCCAAAAGCGTTGCGGATGCCGACGACGCCGGGAGGATGCTCCGCGATGGTGCCGATCAGCGCGGCTTGCCCGGCTCCGTGTTGCTGGAGCGCGGCAAGGGCGGCGGGGGCGGATTCGGGGGCGACGACCGCGATGAAACAGCCCTCGTTCGCCACGTAGAGCGGATCGATGCCGAGCAGGTCACATGCGCCCCGGACCTCGGGGAGCACCAGGATCGCCTCGTCTTCCAGGATGACGGCTTGGTTGGCGGCCTTGGCCAGCTCGTTCGCCGCCGTGCCCAGCCCGCCGCGCGTCGGATCGCGCATCCAGCGCACGTGCGTGGGATCCACGCTGGCGTAGAGGGCTTCGACGAGCTGGTTGACGGGGGCGGAATCGGTCTTGATGTCGGCTTGCAGCGCCAGGTTGCCGCGCGCCAGCATCACCGCCATGCCGTGTGCGCCGATCGGCCCGGAAAGCAGCACCTGATCGCCGGTTTGCACGTATTGGGCGCCGAGTTGGCGGTTAGGCGGGACCAGCCCCACGCCGGCGGTGGTGATGAAAAGCTGGTCGGCCGCCCCCTTGGGGACGACCTTGGTGTCGCCGGTGACGATCTTGACGTTGGCCGTTGCGGCGGCGGTGGCCATGTCGGCGACGACCGCTTTGAGTTCGTCCAGTTCGAGACCTTCTTCGATGACGAAGGCGGCGGAGAGCCATTGCGGGACGGCCCCGCTCACCGCGAGATCGTTGACGGTGCCGTTCACCGCCAGATCGCCGATGCTGCCGCCGGGGAAGCGGATTGGGTTGACGACGTAGGAATCGGTGGAAAACGCCAGTTGGCCGGGGGGCAGGGTGACGACGGCGGCGTCGCGCAACTCGTCGGGTGCGCCGAACGCGGGCAGGAAGACGGTGTCGATCAACTGCGCCGACGCCTTGCCGCCCGCCCCGTGCGCCAGGGTGATTACCTCAGCCATTGCCCCCTCCGAGTTTCAGGTATCCAGCATATGCCTGGCCGAGCGCCAAACCGCCGTCATTACACGGGACGAGCCGGTGCTGGACGGTGGCGATCCCCCGTTCGGCAAGGGCGGCGACCAGGTACTTGGTGAAGAGCTTGTTGGCGAAGACTCCGCCCGTCAGGCCGATGGTTTTGGCGCGGACGGCGGCCGCGCAGATGCGGGCCAGCGCCCAATGGAAGCCGTCGGCCAGCTCGGCGACCTCCCGCCCGGCCCGCAGCCCCACCACCAAGTCAATGAACAGGTCTTTGACGGTGTTTGGGGCTGGATGGGCTTCGCTGCGCTCAGGCACTTTTAGTTCGCTTTGGCGGGCGAGGGCTTCGAGTTCCATGGCGGCTTGGGCTTCGTAGGTGGCTTCGTGGCAGACGCCGAGCAGGGAGGCGGCGGCGTCAAAGAGGCGGCCGGCGCTGGTGGTGCGCACCACCTGCTCGCCGGTTTCCAGTTGTGATTGCACCAAGGCCAGGGCGTCGGGGGGCGCGGCCTTGGTGGGCGGCAGCCCGGCCGGGTCGATGCCGTACTCGTGCAGCACCGCCACCGCGCTCTTCCACGGCTGCCTGATCGCGCTGTCCCCGCCCGGCAGCCAGAACCCCGGCAAGTGCCACACCCGCTCGAACTCCAATGGGTTCGCTCCCAGGCGCAGCAGCTCCCCGCCCCAGATCGTCCCATCCGTCCCATACCCCGTCCCGTCGAGTACCAAGTAGTCTTCGAGAGAATTGTCTTCGCTACGCTCTCCGAACTCCGCGTGAAGGGACAACGCGTGGGCGTGGTGGTGTTGGATTTCGAGGACGGGGACGCCGAGGCGTTCGGCTTCGCGGTGGGCCCAGGCGCGGGTGGCGTAGCCGGGGTGCATGTCGCAGACGATCAGGTCGGGCTGGCGGCGGTGCATCCGCTGCATCTGGTCGACGCTCTTCTCGAAGGCGAGTTGCGTCTCCAGCGAGCCCATGTCGCCGATGTGCGCGGAGAGGAAGGCCATGCCGTCGCGGGTGAGCGCGAAGGTGTTCTTGAGCTCCCCGCCGACCGCGAGCACCGCCGCGTCATAATCGCCGAGTTGCACCGGCAGCGGGGCGTACCCGCGCGAACGCCGAATCGGGGTGACGGCGCCGTCAGCCACCATCAGCACCGAGTCCTCCACCGGCACGAAAATGCCCCGATCATGCATCAGGAAGGCGTCGACGATGTGGCTCAGATCGCGGATGGCGTCATCGTTGCGATAGGTGAGCGGCAGCGTGGACGAGTTGGCGCTGGTGGCCACGAACACGTCGTCAGGGCCAAGCAGCAGATAGTGGACGGGCGCGTAGGGCAGCATCACCCCCACGTCATCAAGGCCGGGAGCCACCGACGGGGCAAGATCATAGCCGGGCGCCATCGGGGCGAGGATGATGGGCCGCTGCGGGCTCTCCAACTCGCGAATCGCGGCCTCGGAAAGCTGGGCGATCTGTTGGGCGGCGGGCAGCGAACCGGCCATCACCGCGAGCGGTTTGCCGGGCCGGCGTTTCCGCTCGCGCAGCGTGGCCACCGCCTGCTCATTGCGCGCGTCACACATCAGCGTGAATCCGCCGATGCCTTTGACGGCCACGATCTGGCCGCGTCCGATCAACTCGCGGATATGCGGGATCGACGGCCAGAGCTGCGGGCCGCAATCGAAACACGAGATCGGCTGGGCGTGATAGCGGCGGTCGAACGGGTTGTGGTACTCGGCGGCGCAGGCCGGGCACATCTCGAAGCTGGCCATGGTGGTGAGCGGACGGTCATAGGGGACGTCGCGGATGATGGAGAGCCGGGGGCCGCAGTTGGTGCAGGTGATAAACGGGTACTGGTAGCGTCGATCCGCGGGGTCATTCATTTCGCGCAGGCAGTCCGCGCAGGTGCCGATGTCCGGGGAGATCAGCGTGATCGCGCCGGGCCGATGCACCGACGCGACGATCCGAAAACCCCCCTCGTACGGATCGATGGGCAACTCCGTCTCCGCCTTTTCGGAGATGAACGCCAGCGGCGGCGGGTTGGCGACCACCGCGTCGATGAAGGCGTCCACCTGCTCGCGCGCCCCCTGCGCCTCGATGAAGACGCTGCGGTCGTCATTCCCGCAAAACCCGGTGACCGCAAACCACTTCGCCGTGCGCGCCACATGCGGCCGAAACCCGACCCCCTGGACCAGGCCGTGCAATATCACCCTCTTGCGAAGCACACTTTTAGTATCTCAGGTATGGCAGACTTGAGACATCGCGATCAAGGAGGATACATGAGTCTCGGCGGCTGGGAATGGGTGATACTCGCGGGCGTGGCCGTGCTGCTATTCGGCGGCGCCAAGCTCGCCAGCCTCGGCAAAGGGGCCGGCCAAGCCATCCGCGGCTTCAAAGAGGAAATCAACAAACCCATCGACTCCACCCCCACCGAATCCACCGACAGCCACGACGGCAAGTTTTAACCTTCCAATGCCCGCTGGGCAGCAACTGCGAAGGCGCTCACGTTAGCCCCGCTAAGCGCGGACAGTACGTCAAGGATGTCAAGGGGTGGGTGCTGCATGGCATCGGCCATTTCCTGCAAGACACTGGTGATGACCTCCGGATGTGAATCCAGCAAATCCAACAACAACTGCTCAGGTGATTGTGCCCGTAGACCGTGTTTGGAAAGAACTGTCGGCGGAAAATGCCGTCCCCCTCCTTCCGGATCTTGAGATTTCGGAAGAGGCACGCGCCGACTGGGCCGACGGAGAACCTGGGTTCTGGCCAGGGCGGCTCTTTTCGGTGCAGGACGGGACGTGCATGAGATGTTCGACGTCACCCTCGCGGACGGCTGAAGAGAGTTCCTATGTCAGGCAGAAAGCGGCGTAGAGCGGCACTGAGCGGATGCTGTTTTCCAGGCCGAAGTTCTTTTGGGAGATGCGTATGGCTTGGCTGCCGGGGTATTTGGTGGTGAACACGCCCAGTGATTTGGAGCGAATGTGCGTGCCTGCCTTGACCTCGACGCCCGCGATGGTCTCTCCCAGTTGCACTGTGAAGTCGAGTTCTGCTTTGCCTTC
>JAISTQ010000064.1 GCA_031272505.1 Propionibacteriaceae bacterium | reverse complement strand
CGATTTGCCGCAGGAACCCTCCATTCGCTGGTGGCCGCCCGCGGTTTTCCCGTCGGGGACTAACACCGACCAACTCCGGGGTGATCCACGCCTAGAGCACAGGTTGAGGGAATAGATTGGTTGCGGGTGTCGTTGTAGAAGATTCAACGGGTGTTTGATTTTGGAGGTACGCTCAAGACATGGTGCAGATCGTTCCGGATCGCAAGCCACTATTGCGGGAAGCCATTGGAGAGGCGTTGCGGGAGTTGCGCGTGGAGCGCGGCTTGACGTTGCGCGCGTTGGCGAGTCGATCGTTGGTTTCGTTGGGGTATCTCTCGGAGTTGGAGCGGGGCCGCAAAGAGGCCTCGTCAGAGCTTTTGAACTCGGTGTGTGAGGCGTTGGGCGTGTCTTTGCCCTCCTTGTTGCACCTGGCGGCTGCCGAGTTGCAGCCGGCGAAAGTCATCGAATTGCGCCCGGCTGCGGTTCCTGAGCGTGTCGCTGCATAATTCGCACACTCGTTCGGATAAGATTTTTCTTGCTTGTTGATAATTGCGAGTTTTCCACAGCTGCGTGGTGCCGCCGAATAAATGTCGGTGCCGCCCAGTAAGGTGAGATTCACAAGACACAAACGCAAGGAGAAGACATGGCCCTCACGGATCGCGAGAAGGCGTTGCAGGCGGCATTGGCGCAGATCGAGAAACAACATGGCAAAGGCTCGGTGATGCGGCTGGGGGAGGACACCCGCCAGCCCATTGAAGCCATCCCCACCGGTTCCATCGCCCTGGATGTGGCGCTCGGCATCGGCGGCCTGCCGAAAGGCCGGGTGGTGGAGATCTACGGTCCGGAGTCCTCGGGCAAGACGACGGTCGCGCTGCACGCCATCGCCTCCGCGCAGGCGTCCGGCGGCATCTGCGCTTTTATTGACGCGGAGCACGCGCTCGATCCGGATTACGCGCAGAAGCTCGGGGTGGATACCGACGCGCTGCTGGTCTCCCAGCCGGATAATGGCGAGCAGGCGCTCGAAATCGCCGATACCTTGGTGCGTTCCGGGGCGCTGGCCTTGATCGTGATCGATTCCGTCGCCGCGTTGACGCCCCGGGCCGAGATCGAGGGCGAGATGGGGGACAGCCACATGGGTTTGCAGGCCCGTTTGATGAGCCAAGCGCTGCGGAAGATGACGGGCGCGCTCTCCGCGGCCGGCACCACCGCCATCTTCATCAACCAGTTGCGCGAGAAGATCGGCGTGATGTTCGGCAACCCGGAGACGACGACCGGCGGCCGGGCGTTGAAGTTCTACTCGTCAGTCCGTTTGGACGTCCGCCGGATTGAGACGCTCAAAGACGGCGGGGACATGGTGGGCAACCGCACCCGCGTCAAGGTGGTGAAGAACAAGGTGGCCCCGCCCTTCAAGCAGGCCGAGTTTGACATCCTCTACGGCAAGGGCATCAGCCGCGAAGGCTCATTGATCGACATGGGCGTGGAGCATGGCGTGGTGCGCAAGGCCGGGGCTTGGTTCACCTATGACGAGATCCAACTCGGCCAAGGCAAGGAGAACTCGCGCAACTTCCTCATCGAGAATCCCGATGTCGCCGCCGAGATCGAAGAGCGCATCCTGGCCGCAGTCGGCATCAACGGCGAGGCGGCAGAGCCCGAGCCGGTCCCGGTGGGCGTCAATCCGGAGACGGGCGAGGTCGAGTTCTAGGCCGGCGTCGGCATGTTGGTCGTCGAAGAAGAGGCGCGGGATCCCTACGAGGTGGCCCGGGAGGCGGCGCTGCGGCTGCTGGATGTCCGGGAACGCTCGGTGGCGGAGCTGCGCGAGCTGTTGCGGCGGCGCGGATACCCGGATGCCGCCATTGAGAAGGTGCTGGCCCGCCTTTCCGAGATCCATCTGCTGGACGATGCCCGCTTCGCCCGGCTGCTCACCAAGCGCTGCCAGGTGAAGCTGCGCAGCCGGGTGCAGGCCGCTATCGAGCTGGAGCGCAAGGGCGTCAGCAAGGAACTGGCTGCCGCCGCCCTCGAAGAGTATTACGGCAGCGCCATCGGCGATGAAACCCCGGAGCGCGAGATCGCCATCGCCTACGCCCGCAAACGCATCCCGTCCCTGCGCGGCCTGCCCTACGAGAAGGCCTACCCCAAGCTGGCTCGCGCGTTGAGCAACAAAGGCTTCTCCACCGCCGTCGCCGTCGAAGTCACCAAAGCCATCATGGCTGAGTTGGCCGGTGAAAACCCTGGGTAGCGTCCTTTCGAAAACCAGCGGCAGTGATCTGCGGGCTGAGACGTCAAACCATGGGTGTTTTCTGTGTGGCTTTGGTAGCCTTAAATCGTCTTCAAGGTTGGAACCTTTCAGGGGCTTGGAGGCTTGGCACGGCTTGACGCATCAAGCCATAGGTTACGAATAGTTTGGCACGGCTATGAACGAGTCAGATTTGTTGATGCTCGTTGGGGTGCTCGTGTGCGTGGTCTTGGTCGCGGTGGTGGTGCTGGGGATCATCTTTGTGCGAAACAGCGCTCGCGCTCCGGAGCCCAGCCCCGCGCGCAGCGAACAACAATCGTCACACTTGGATCTCCGCGAACAACGGCTGGACGAACGCGAAGACGATCTTCGGAGCAAACAGGAGGCGCTCGCCGCCCGCACCCTCGCGGTGGAGGAGGAGCACGCCCGCATCCGGGAGGAGCTTTCCCGGGTCTCCGGGATCAGCGAGGCGCAGGCCAAGGAGGAATTGCTCAAGGCGGTGCGCCGCTCTTCGAGGTTGCAGGCCGCCGCGCTGGCCCGCGACATTGAGGCCGAGGCCCGCCGCAAGGCCGAGTACAACGCGAAGCTGTTGATCATTGAGGCGATCCAGCGGCTGGCGTCGGAGCAGACCGCCGAATCAGTGGTGGCCACCGTCCCGCTGCCGTCCGACGAGATGAAAGGCCGGATCATCGGCCGCGAGGGCCGCAACATCCGGGTCTTCGAGCAGCTCACCGGCGTGAACGTGATGGTGGATGACAGCCCGGAGTCGGTGGTCATCTCCTGCTTTGATCCGAAACGCCGCGAGGCCGCCCGCATCGCCTTGGCGGATCTGGTCGCCGACGGGCGCATCTACCCGGCCCGCATCGAAGAGGCGGTGGAACGGGCGAATCGGAGAGTTGACGAGGAGGGGATGCGCGCCGCCGAGGATGTGCTGATGGAGCTGGGCATCACCGACATCGATCCGGGCATGATGCCCTCGCTGGCCGCGCTGCACTACCGCACCTCGTACGGGCAGAATGTGCTCGCCCATTCCAAGGAAGCCGCCCAGTTGGCGGCGATCATGGCCGCCGAGTTGGGCCTGAATGTGGAGACGTGCCGTCGGGCCGCCTTCCTGCACGACATCGGCAAATCCGTCTCCCAGGAGGTGGGCGGGGCCCACGCGCAGATCGGCGCCGAGATCGCCAAGAAGCACGGCGAGCATCCGGACATCGTCCATGCCATCGCCGCCCATCACAACGAGGTCGAGCCGCGCACCGTGGAGGCGCTGATCACCCAGGCCGCCGACGCGATGAGCGGAGGCCGTCCGGGAGCCCGCCGGGAGTCTTTAGAGGCGTACATCAAACGGATCACCAGGCTCGAAGAGATCGCCGCCGGGCATCCGGGCGTGGACAAGGCGTTTTCGATGCAGGCGGGCCGCGAGGTGCGGGTGATGGTGCTGCCCGACCAGGTTGACGACGCCGAAGCCGAGGCGATCGCCCGCGAAATCGCGCAGAGCATCGAGACTGAGCTAACATATCCGGGTTCAATCAAGGTGACGGTGGTGCGCGAATCCCGCGCCACCGCGACGGCGAAGTAGGTTTGATGACGGCGACATACGAGGTGGTCACGTACGGCTGCCAGATGAACGTCCACGATTCCGAGCGGATCTGCGGCGTGCTGGAGGCCAATGGGTATCTGCCTGCCCCGGAGGGCACGCAGGCCGACGTGGTGGTGTTCAACACCTGCGCGGTGCGCGAGAACGCCGACAACCGCCTCTATGGGAATCTCGGACATCTGCGGCAGGTGAAGCTGGCCCATCCGGGCATGATGATCGCGGTGGGCGGCTGCATGGCCCAGAAAGACAAGCAGTTGGTCATCGAGAAGGCCCCGTGGGTGGACGTGGTCTTCGGCACCCACAACCTGGGGCATCTGCCGCTGCTGTTGGAGCGGGCCCGGGTGGAACAGGCCTCCCAGGTGGAGATTCTGGAGGCGCTGGAAGTCTTCCCGTCCACCTTGCCGGTGGTGCGCGGCTCGGAGCATTCAGCCTGGGTGTCGATTTCGGTGGGCTGCAACAACACCTGTACCTTCTGCATCGTCCCGGCGCTGCGCGGCAAGGAGACGGATCGGCGGCCGGCCGACATTCTGGCCGAAATCCAGATGCTGGTGGAGCAAGGCGTCAAGGAGGTGACGCTGCTGGGCCAGAACGTCAACACCTACGGGGTGACGCTGGGAGATCGGCAGGCGTTCGCCAAGCTGCTGCGCGCCTGCGGCAAGATTGACGGCCTGCAACGGGTGCGCTTCACCTCGCCGCACCCGAAGGATTTCACCGACGACGTGATCGCCGCCATGGCGGAGACCGAAAACGTGATGCCCAGCCTGCACATGCCGCTGCAATCGGGCTCGGACAAGGTGCTGCGCGAGATGCAGCGGGCCTACCGGCGCGATCGGTTCCTCGGCATCTTGGAGAAGGTGCGCGCCGCGATGCCCGAGGCGGCCGTCACCACCGACATCATCGTCGGCTTCCCCGGCGAGACGGACGCCGACTTCGAGGCCACCCTGGACGTGGTGCGCCAGGCCCGGTTCGCGGCCGCGTTCACCTTCCAGTACTCCAAGCGTCCCGGCACGCCCGCCGCAGTGCGCGAAGACCAGGTGCCCGCCGAAGTGGTGGGGGAGCGCTACACCCGGCTGGCGGCGTTGGTGGACGAGATCGCCTGGGCGGAAAACCAGCGTTTCGTGGGCCAAAGCGTGGAAGTGATGTTCGCCTCCGGCGAAGGCCGCAAAGATGTGCAGAGCGGCCGGGTGTCCGGCCGGGCGCGGGACAACCGGCTGGTGCACGTCCAATACCCCGCCGGCGTGGCGTTGCCGCAGCCGGGAGACATCGCCGACGTCACCGTCAGCTACGCCGCCCCCCATCATCTGCTCGCCGACGGTGCGGCATGATCGTCTCGCTGATCGGCCCGACGGCGGCCGGAAAGACCGAGCAGGCGCTGCAACTGGCCGAAGCCTTGGCCGGGCGCGGGCAGCCCGCGGAGATCGTCAACGCGGATTCGATGCTGGTCTATCGCGGCATGGACATCGGCACCGCCAAACCCAGCTTGGCCGAGCGCGCCCGGGTGCCGCATCACCTGATTGACATACTGGACGTCACCGAGACCGCCTCGGTGGCCGAGTTCCAGACACTGGCGCGGGCGGCGATCCAAGACTGCCAGGCTCGCGGCGTCATCCCGCTGCTGGTGGGCGGTTCGGCCCTGTATGTGCGCGCGATCCTGGACCGCTTCGAGTTTCCGGGCACCGATCCGGCCATCCGGGCCAAATACGAGGCGCAGTTGGCCGAGTTGGGAGCGGCGGCGCTGCATCAGCGGTTGACGGCCATCGCCCCGCACGTGGCCAAGGACATCCTGCCGCAGAACGGCCGTCGGATCGTCCGGGCGTTGGAAGTCATCGAGTTGACGGGCGACTTCCGGCCGGTGATCGGCGAGCCGGAATACTTCTTTGACGGCGTGGTGCAGCTCGGTCTGGCCCTGGAACGCCCAGAGATGGACCGGCGCATCGCCGCCCGGGTGGAGCGGATGTGGGAGCAGGGTTTCGTCGCCGAGGTGGAGCAGTTGCTCCAGGCGGGGCTGCGCGAGGGGAAGACCGCGCCCTACGCGATCGGCTACCACCAGATCATCTCGTATCTCGACGGGCAATGTTCGGCCCAGAAAGCCCGCGAAGACACCGTGGTGCGTACCCGACAGTTCTCCCGAAAGCAACTAAGCTGGTTCCGTAGAGATACGCGAATTCAATGGTTCGACGCGGTCTCGCTCGGGGGGGCTTCCCACTTGCTGGCCGCATTGGAAGCGGAGCAGTCATGAACTTCACCAAGGGCCACGGCTCGAAGAACGATTTCATCTGCTTTGCCGACCCCGACGGCCAGATCGAGTTGACGGCCGAGCAGGTGCGCTTCCTGTGTGATCGCCGCGCGGGCATCGGGGCGGACGGCATCCTGCGGGCGGTGCGGCTCAAGCACATCCCGCCGGCGCAGTTGCCCGCCGAGCTTTTCGCGCAAGATCCGGACACCTGGTTCATGGATTATCGGAATGCGGACGGCACCATGGCTGAGATGTGCGGCAACGGGCTGCGCGTCTTCACCCGTTTCCTGATCGATTCCGGGCTCACCGAGGGGCCGACGGTGAACGTGGCCACCCGCGCCGGGATGCGCTCCGGGCGGATCTTGGCGGACGGCAGCGTGGAGGCCTCGTTGGGGAAGGTGACGCTGGGCACCCCGGATTCGGTCACCATCGTGGCCGGCGGCCGCCGCTTTTCCGGCACTCCGGCCGATGTGGGCAATCCGCACGCGGTCTGCTTCACCACCGGAATTGCCCAAATTAACATCACCAAGCAGCCTTCCTGGCTGCCGCCGAAGGCCTTCCCGAATGGCGTGAACGTCGAATTCGTCGAAGATCTCGGGCCCGGCAAGCTGAACCTGCGCGTCCACGAGCGCGGCTCGGGGGAGACGCTCGCCTGCGGCACCGGAGTGGTCGCCGCCGCCGCCGTCGCCGCCACCCGTTGGCCCGAGCCGGTGCAGATCGTCGAGGTGAACGTGCCCGGCGGCACCCTGTACGTCCGCTTCTTCGCGGGCAACGCCTACCTGATCGGCCCCGCCGTCCTCACCTTCTCCGGCGCCCTATGAGTTTCCACGCCGAAGACGAGCAACTCGAGCTTGAGGAGCGTCAATCACTGCAGCGGGTGCCCGGTCTGTCCACCCAGTTGGTGGACATCTCCGAGGTCGAATACCGCGAGCTGCAGCTGGAACGGGTGGTGTTGGTCTCGGTGTGGACGTCGGGTACCCAGGCGGACGCCGAGCTGAGCATCTTCGAGCTCAAGAAGCTGGCGGAGACGGCCGGTTCGGAAGTCTTGGACGGGGTGATCCAGCGGCGCAAGGTGCCTGATCCGTCCACCTACATCGGGCGCGGCAAGGTGGCCGAGCTGCGCGATTTGGTGCGGGAAACCGGCGCGGACACGGTGATCTGCGACGGCGAGATGCAAGCCGCCCAGTTGCGCAACCTGGAGGACCAGGTTGGGGTGAAGGTGATCGACCGCACCGCGCTGATCCTCGACATCTTCGCCCAGCACGCCCGTTCGGCTGAAGGTAAAGCTCAAGTAGAGCTTGCCCAATTGCAGTATCTGCGCCAGCGGCTGCGCGGCTGGGGCGGAAACCTCTCCCGGCAGGTCGGCGGCCGGGCTTCCGGCGGTGTCGGCATCGGCGGGCGCGGTCCGGGCGAGACGAAGCTGGAGATCGACCGGCGGCGGATCGGGCATCGGATCGCGGCGCTGCGCCGTCGGCTGCGCGAGTTGGACGCGGTGCGGGAGACGCAACGGGCGTCCCGCCGGGAGGCCAGCGTGCCGTCGGTGGCGCTGGTGGGCTACACCAACGCCGGGAAGTCGTCATTGTTGAACCTGCTCAGCGGGGCCGGGGTGCTGGTCCAGGACGCGCTGTTCGCCACCCTCGATCCGGTGACCCGCCGGCTGCGCACCGATTCGGGGCGCGAATATACGCTCACAGACACCGTGGGGTTCATCCGGCATCTGCCCCACGAGTTGGTGGAGGCCTTCCGTTCCACCTTGGAGGAGACGGTCCGCGCCGATCTGCTGCTGCATGTGGTGGATGGCTCCGATCCCGATCCTTTCGGCCAGGTGGGCGCGGTGCGGCAGGTGCTCGGCGAGATCGGGGCGGGCGACATCCCAGAGCTGCTGGTGGTGAACAAGATTGACGTGGCCGCCGAGGCGATGCTGCTGGCGCTGCGCGGCAAGTATCCGAGCGCGGTGTTCGTGAGCGCGCACTCGCAGGCTGGGGTGCCGGAACTGCTGGCCCGCATCGACGCCGAGCTGCCCCGTCCGGGGGTGCGCGTCCAGGTGCTGTTGCCCTACGAACGCGGCGATCTGCTGAACCGGATCCACCTCACCGGCGAGCCGCTCGAGATCACGCATACCGAACATGGCACACTGGTTAGCGCCTTGGTATCCGCCGCCTTGGCAGGAGAGCTAGCCCCGTACGCCCATGAGTGAACCACTGCCGATCGAGATCCTGCGCACCGCCGTGGCCGAGATCCACGGGGATCGCCGGGCTGGCCAGGAGCAGATGGCCCAGGAGGTGTACGACACCTTGGAGACCGGCACCCATCTGCTGGTGCAGGCGGGCACCGGCACCGGCAAGTCGCTCGGCTATCTGGCCGGGCTGCTGGCGCACCTGCATGAGCATCCGAAGCAGCGGGCGGTCATCGCCACCGCCACCTTGGCCTTGCAGAGCCAGTTGATGAACAAGGACATCCCCACCGCCATCGCGGCCTTCACCGAGCTCACCGGGGCGCAAATGAGCTACGCGGTATGCAAAGGGCGGGGCAACTACGGCTGCCTCTACCGGGCGCGGAGCACCGGCGCGGAACAAATGACGCTGTTTGACGACTACGCCCCCCAGGCTTCGGCGTTGGGCGAGGAGGTCGTCGAGTTGCGCCAATGGGTGGAGGACGAGTATTTGGACGGCGGCAGCGGGGATCGGGACGACGCCCCGCCGCACACCGGGGCGGCTTGGTCGCAGGTGTCGGTCTCCGCTCGCGAATGCCTGGGCCAAAAATGCCCGTTCCTACACGATTGCTTCGCCGAACGGGCGCAGGCGACGGCGCGGAACTCCCGGCTGGTGGTCACCAACCACGCTTTGTTGGCGATCAACGCGATGGGGGAGACGCAGGTGTTGCCCGAGCATCAGGCTCTGGTGGTGGACGAGGCCCACGAGCTGGTCAGCCGGGTCACTTCGGCGGCGTCAAACCAAATCTCTCCGGGCGTGCTGGACCGGATCATGCGCCAATGCCGGGCCTGGCTCTCCGAAGCCACCCTGGAGGCGTTCCAGGCGGCCGTCTTCAGCTTCACCGCGATTCTGAACGGGGAAGACCTCGGGGAAGTGTCCGTCAGCTCGCCGCTGTATGGCGCGTTGGCCGAGCTGCGCGACGCCGCCTACCGGATGCTCAGCGCGTTGGGCGATCCGAATGACGACATCAACCTGCAGTTGGCGGTCACCGCGCTCACCGAGGTCTATTCGGTGGCCGACCTGATCGCCGACGTGGATCCGATGAACGTGGTGTGGATCAGCGAGCATATGGACGGTTCGCGCGCCCTGGTGCAGGCGCCGTTGAGCGTGGCGGAGATCATCGGGGAGGCGGTCTTCTCGGACCGCGCGGCCATCCTCACCTCGGCGACGCTCACCGTGGGCGGCGATTTCACCCAGATTGAGGCGATGGTGGGGCTGCACGGCCCTGCCGCCGATACCTCGGTGGTGCGGGCCATCGACGTCGGCTCGCCGTTCGATTACGGCCGCCAGGGCATCCTCTACATCGCCAAGCACCTGCCGCCGCCGGGCCGCAGCGGCCTGAGTGACGCGGCGCTGGCCCATATCGCGGAGCTGATGTTGGCCGCCGGAGGCCGCACCCTGGGGCTCTTCTCCTCGCGCAAGGCCGCCGAGCAGGCCACCGAGTACGTCCGTGACGTGCTGCCCGGCTATCCGGTGCTGTGCCAAGGCGAGGCGCAGCTTCCCGCGCTCACCGCCGAGTTCATCGCCAACGAGGCCGTTTCGCTCTTTGGCACCATCTCGCTGTGGCAGGGGGTGGACGTGCCGGGCGCCACCTGCACCCTCGTCATCATCGACCGCATCCCCTTCCCGCGCCCCGACGACCCGCTCACCCAAGCCCGTTCCCGCGCCGTCGCCCAGGCGGGCGGCAACGGCTTCATGCAGATCTCCGCCGGCCACGCTGGCCTGCTGCTCGCCCAAGGCTCCGGTCGCCTGATCCGCTCCCTCGAAGACCGCGGCGTCGTCGCCGTCCTCGACTCCCGCCTCGCCAACGCCCGCTACGGCCCCTTCCTGCGCGCCTCCATGCCCCCCTTCTGGAACACCATCGACCCCACCCAGGCCCTCCGCGCCCTGGAAAACCTAAACGCGGCGGGGGACGGAGACGACTCCAACTAGTGCATCGTTAGACGCGGCGGAGGACGGAGACGACCTTTCCTAGGATGGTGGCTTGGCGGCCGTCGATGGGGGAGTAGGCCGGGTTGGAGGGGAGGAGCCAGGCTTCGTCTTTGGTGCGGTGGAAGGTCTTTACGGTGGCTTCGTCGCCGATGAGGGCGGCCACGATCTCGCCGTTGTTGGCGGTGGGCTGCTGCCGAATCACCACGTAATCGCCGTCGCAGATGGCGTCGCCGATCATGGAATCGCCGCGGACGCGCAGCAGGAAGAGGGTGCCTTCGCCGACGAGCTGCTTGGGCAGCGCCAGCGTGTCTTCAACCTGCTCTTCGGCCAAGATGGGGGTGCCGGCGGCGATTTCGCCCACCAGCGGCACCGCCACGGCGTTGCGCGCCGGGAACTGCAGGATAGCCGGATCGGCGGGCGGGGGAGCGGCGGCGGCGCGGGAGCGCATCGAACGGGGCAGCCGCACCTCGATGGCGCGGGCTTGTTCGCGATCGCGGACGATGTACCCCTTCTCTTCGAGGATCTTGAGCTGGTAGCCCACCGAGGAGGTGGAGGCCAGCCCGGAGGCGGCGCAGATCTCGCGGATGGTGGGCGGGAAGCCGCGCGCCTTCAATGAATCCTGGATCACCTGGAGGATGCGGCGTTGCCGGAGCGTCAACCCGTCTCGATCCGCTTTGCCATCGGGGAGTTCGGTGATGCTGAACTCCTTAGCCAACTCTGCTTTGCTGGGCCTGCCCGGCCTACGATTTGCCATGTCTCCAACTTAGTCGATGGCGCAAGGTTTATCAAACATTCGTGCGACACGCCGAAAACGTGTCGTTTTTGGAATAAATGTCGTACCCCCCGAGTTAGCTGGAACCCGTAAGCAAACACGCGTTCGAAATGAGTTGCCAAACCCGGTTTCGGGGAGTAAGCTGCTAAATCGAACAAACATACGAATAGGAGTCAACATGAGTACTATCGCGATGGCAGCCCCGCAGCGGGTCACCCTTCCTGGCCGTCGCCTGCCGCAGGCCGTCCCCGGTTGCGTCCCGGCGTTGGCGCGTCATCAAGCCCGGCGGGCAAGTGAGTCCTTCCTCAGCCCCAAGCTGGTGGCCGCGTTGGCGGCCGCCTTTGCCGCGGTGTTGTTGTTCGTGGTCACCGTGGTCGCGCTGCGGGCCTTCGTCCCCGAGGTTGAGGTCGAGGCCCCGGCCACCACGTCAGCCCAGGCCGTCACGTCAGCCCAGGTCGTTACCACACTCCCGCACGAAGGGTAGGCGTGTCGGCGAGATTGCACATCTTGGCGATGTCGATTGCGCAAATTCCCAGCCCAATGTCGCGACACTCCGGCGTGTTCGGTTGAAAAGCTGGGCATATGGCTCTAACGTCTATATCTAGTGGTCGCTGGGGAGGCGTTCAACTACAGATTGTGGTTGGGCGTAAGCGGCCCGAGTCCAAGGCAAGGCCTAGTCAACAGGCAATCTCACTACCGGAAGGAGGCGCACGCGAATGCATTGCCCATATTGCCGCAACACCGAAACGCGGGTGCTCGATTCCCGCGTGGCTGAGGATGGCACCTCGATCCGCCGGCGGCGGCTCTGCTCCAGTTGCGAGCGCCGGTTCTCCACCATCGAGCAAATGCAGCTCGTGGTGGTGAAGCGCTCCGGCGTCGTCGAGCCGTTCTCGCGCGACAAGGTGGTGGCCGGGGTGGCCAAGGCTTGCAAAGGCCGTCCGGTAAGCGCGGCGCAGTTGGCCCGGCTGGGCCAGCAGGTGGAGGATGCGCTGCGAGCCTCCGGCGTGGGGGAGGTGCCAGCCCAAGAGGTGGGCTTGGCGATCCTCGGCCCGCTGCGGGAGTTGGACGCGGTGGCCTATCTGCGCTTTGCCTCGGTCTACAAACAGTATGAGTCCGTGGATGATTTCGTGGCTGAAATAGAGAACCTCAAGGGAGTTCCCGTGCTGGTATGAGCCAGGGGAGAAAGAAGGAATAATGTCTGAGACTGTGACGAACAAGCAGCAAGGGTTAGTTGTCAAGCGGGTGTTCACCACTCCCGGCGTCCATCCGTTCGAGCAGGTGACGTGGGAGAAGCGCGACATCGTGCAGACGAATTGGAAGACGGGCGAGGTGATCTTCGAGCAGAAGGGCGTCGAGTTCCCCTCCGATTGGTCGCTGAACGCGGCCACCATCGTCACCACCAAATACTTCCGGGGCGCGGTGGGCACCCCCGCGCGCGAGAACAGCCTCAAGGGCTTGATCACCAGGGTGGTGCGCAAGTACCGCGCGGCGGGCACCGAACACGGCTACTTCGCCTCCGAGGCGGACGCCGAAGTCTTCGAGGCCGAGCTCACCTGGATGCTGCTGCACCAATACTTCTCCTTCAACTCGCCGGTGTGGTTCAACGTGGGCACCTCCAGCCCGCAGCAGGTGAGCGCCTGCTTCATCCTCTCGGTGGACGATTCCATGGAGTCCATCCTGAATTGGTACAAAGAGGAAGGCTTCATCTTCAAGGGCGGCTCCGGCGCCGGGCTGAATCTCTCCCGCATCCGCTCCTCCAAAGAGCTGCTCTCCTCCGGCGGGACGGCCTCGGGCCCGGTCTCCTTCATGCGCGGCGCGGACGCCTCGGCGGGCACCATCAAATCCGGTGGGGCGACGCGGCGGGCCGCGAAGATGGTGGTGCTCGACGTCGACCATCCGGACATCGAGGAGTTCGTGGAGACGAAGGCCCGCGAGGAAGACAAGATCCGCGTGCTGCGCGACGCCGGCTTCGACATGGATCTCTCCGGGCGGGACATCGTCTCCGTGCAATACCAGAACGCGAACAACTCGGTGCGCGTCTCCGACAAGTTCATGCAGGCGGTGGTGGACGGCGACAGCTTCGATCTGATCGCCCGCACCACCGGCAAGCCGATTGAAAGCGTCGACGCCAAGGGCCTCTTCCGCAAGATCGCCCAAGCCGCCTGGGAGTGCGCCGATCCGGGCCTGCAGTACGACGACACCATCAACGATTGGCACACCACCCCCGAATCAGGCCGCATCAACGCCTCGAATCCGTGCTCGGAGTACATGAGCATCGACAATTCCTCCTGCAACCTGGCCTCGCTGAATCTGCTCCGCTTCCTGCGCGCCGATTACACTTTCGACACCGAGAAGTTCACCAAGGCGGTCGCGCTGGTCATCTTGGCGATGGACATCTCGATCTGCTTCGCGGATTTCCCCACCGAGTCGATCGCCAAGAACACCCGGGCTTTCCGGCAGCTCGGCATCGGGTATGCGAATCTCGGCGCGCTCTTGATGGCCGTCGGGCGCGGGTACGACACCGATTCCGGCCGGGCTCTCGCCGCCGCCGTCACCTCTTTGATGACGGGCGCGGCCTACCGCACCTCGGCGGAGTTGGCGGGCGTGGTGGGTACCTACCAGGCTTACCCGCCGAACGCCTCGGCCCAGCTGCGGGTGATCCGCAAGCACCAGGCGGCGAACGATTCGCTGCGCGACGTCGACGATCTCGACGGGGCGGTCCGCAAGGCCGCCGCCGAGCAGTGGGATGAGGCATTGAAGCTGGGCTCCGAGCAGGGCTTCCGCAACGCCCAGGCCTCGGTGCTCGCCCCCACCGGCACCATCGGCTTCATGATGGATTGCGACACCACCGGCATCGAGCCGGATTTCTCGCTGGTGAAGTTCAAGAAGCTGGTGGGCGGCGGTTCGATGCAGATCGTGAACCAGACGATCCCGCTCTCGCTGCGCAAGCTCGGCTACGCCGAAGAGACGGTGGAGGCCATCGTCGATTACATCGCCAGCAACGGCCATGTGGTGGACGCCCCCGGCCTGAAGCCCGAGCACTACGAGGTCTATGACACCGCGATGGGCCAGCGCTCTATTCCGCCGATGGGCCACGTGCGGATGATGGCGGCCGTCCAGCCGTTCATCTCCGGTGCCATCTCGAAGACGGTCAACCTGCCCGAATCGTCCACCGTGGAGGAGATCGAGCAGATCTATATGGACGCCTGGCAGCTCGGCGTGAAGGCGATCGCCATCTACCGGGACAACTGCAAGGTGGGCCAGCCGCTGAACGACGCCAAGAAAGCCGACGACAAGGCCGAGACGGAAGTCCGGGTGGAGTACCGCCCCCGCCGCAAGCGGCTGCCGAAGTCCCGTTCCTCGCGCACCACCTCCTTCTCGGTGGCCGGCGCCGAAGGGTATATGACGTCCGGCATGTACGAGGACGGCTCGCTCGGCGAGGTCTTCCTGAAGCTGGGCAAGCAGGGCTCCACGCTGGCGGGCGTGATGGACGCCTTCTCCATCGCCGTCTCCATCGGCCTGCAGTACGGCGTGCCGCTGGGCACCTTCGCGCAAAAGTTCACCAACTTGAAGTTCGAGCCGGCCGGCATGACGGACGATCCAGATGTCCGGATGGCGCAATCCATCATGGATTACATCTTCCGCCGCCTCTCCTTGGATTACCTCAGCTTCGACGAGCGCGCCGAGTTGGGCATCTTCACCGCCGCCGAGCGCAAGCGCTACGTGGAGACGGGCTCCTATGCCGAGGAGGACGAGATCATCGAGTCGCAGTCGCTGGTGAACGACGCCGCTGACGATCTCCACCTTGACGGCGCGGGCCCGATCCAGCCGCCGCTGGTGGACGCCCCGAAGCCGGAGGTGGCCATCACCTCCACCGCCGATGTGGTTTCCTCGATCATCGGCAAGACGGTGGACGCGCCGCTCTGCCTCACCTGCGGCACCAAGATGCGCCCGGCGGGCTCCTGCTACGCCTGCGAAGGCTGCGGCGCCACCTCAGGTTGCTCCTAGGTTGGCAATAGGTTGGCGTGGCACAATAGGGCCGTGAAAAAGCTCTCTGCCCTGTTTCCCGCGCTCCTGCTGCTGGCGGCATGTTCGGCCACCGGCGCTGAAAACCCGATCCAGCCGAGCCTGAAGGCCACCACGGCGGAATCGGCTTCCCCGTCAGCCACCGTGATCGATGACGTCGCCTCCGTCACCTGCGAGTACTACGAGGCGGGCACCGCCGCCCGGCCGGTGGAGTTCCCGCCGACCGAAAACGTCAAGGCCGAGGGCGTCACCATCGCCACCTTGACGCTGAACGGCGATCCGCTGCAGATCCAGTTGCTCAACGGTCTGGCTCCGTGCACCGCGAACTCGTTCGAGTCGCTGGCCAAGCAGGGCTATTTTGACGACACCGACTGCCATCGGCTCACCACCGAGAACGGCCTCTATGTGCTGCAGTGCGGCGATCCCAGCGGCACCGGTGGCGGCGGCCCCGGCTACAACTTCGCGGATGAGCTGCTCGGCTCCGAGACGTATCCGGCGGGCACCATCGCGATGGCGAACGCCGGCCCGAACACCAACGGCTCCCAGTTCTTCATCGTCTACGAGGAGACGAGCCTGCCCGCCTCCTACACCGTCTTCGGCGAGCTTGACGACGCCGGCCTGGCCGTCATCCGCGAAATCGCCCAAGGGGGGCACGACGGCTCCTCCGGCTCCGCTGGCGGCGGCGCGCCCCTGCTCCCCGCCCACATCGATTCGGTCACCATCGACTCATAGCGTCAACGCTTGAGCCGCCAACACGCGGTATGCCAATGCCGGCGGTCAATCACCGCTGAAGTCGACCCGATTCCAGGCTGCGCGGGCCACACCACCACATGCGTCTCACCCGGCCGCACCTGCTTTTGACACCCCGGGCACAGGTACGTCTTCACCGCCTGCTGCCCATCCATCCGCGACACCAACCACTCCCCATCGGCCTTGCGTTCCGTCCGCTGCAACTGCGTCGACAACGGCCGTGGCTCCCGCAAATGCTTCGATGGCCTCTTACCCATACCCCAATCCTATCGCGACGGCAATTCGCACAGGTGGACGGAAAGTTATAAACAGGGGGTCAGGTTATCCACAGATTTTGGGGTTTTTGAAAATTGGGGTTGGTTTTGGGCAAGCGAGCGGATGAAATGGGGGAGGAACGAAAGGAACACCATGAAACAAACACTTGCGCTGGCGTTGGCCGGGCTGCTGTTGCTGGGATCGGCGCCAAGGGCGGCGGCTACCAGCAATGAGTTTGCCGGGAAAACCATCGCCACCTATGCGACCCAGACGCTGTATGCGTATACCGCGGACAACGAGGTGCTGGGGGTGAAGGCGGTCTGGCCGGGCAACACCCAGGCCAGCAAGTCCGACGCCACCAGCGCCGATCCGAACCCGAAGCCGAAGCAGGATGTGGTTGGATTCGCCTACGTGAGGGTTACGGATCCGACGGGAAAGGTGGTGGTGGACCAGCAGGTCGCCTATGACGGCACCAAGGCCACCACCATCGTGAAGTCGAATCTGGTCGCGGCGGATGGCCAGGCCGGAGTGTGGCGGATCGATCTGCGCACGCTGGACAAGGCCGGGGCCGAGATCAAGCGAAACGTCTACTCGGACATCGACAGCTGGCTGGTCAACGTCCGCGCGAGTGCGGCATCGGAGCCGATTCCCGGCCGGGTTTGGACGGAACGCCTGTTCCTGGCGCAGCCGGGCATCGCCAAGTTCAAGGAGAACGCCCGCAGCTTCCCGCTGTGGTATGTCTCCGACACCGGCACCGTGTACCAGGCAAACTATGCGGGCTATAACGGCCGCTGGTCGATCATCTCGGCGGACGACACCGGCCCCACGAAGGCGGGGGAGTGCCTGCCGCTGTACCGCTCCACCGAGCAGACCGCGGCGGTGACCACCGGCTGTGGCCGTCACTACAAGATCTTTTTCGAAAACCCGATGGACGCCGGATTGCCAGCCAGCGCCCGCGCCTACAACGGCCAGAGCGAGCCGATCGCGCCCGCCTGGGCGGCACCGGACGTGCAGGCTGATTTCACGCCCACTCCGCATTCTCGGGTGGCCGCGGGTACCGTCACCCTTTCGGGGTTCACCCAGATCAGCCGGTTGACCGCCTGGATTGACGGCGACGGCAACGACAGCTTCGACGCCAGCATCGATCGGCTGATTCCAATCGGCGACGCGGACCAGCCCGGCGAGGAAGCCTCGGTGGCCCCAGGAATGAGTGTCACTTTCAACTTCGACGGCCAACTGGGCGACGGTAGCTATCTGCCGGCGAGCAGCCCGGTGCGGGTGTTGACGCGCCTGCAGAAGGCGGCTGAGATTCACTTCACCATGACGGACGTGGAGATGCTCTCCGGCGGCCTGAAGGTGAAGCAGCTCAAAGGCCCGAATGTGGGCAGCTACGCGCTCTCCTGGGACGATTCGCAGCTCAGCCAGAGCGGCATCGAGGGCAAGATCCCGGATTTGAAAGGCACAAACGCGGATTCTTCGACGGGCCAGCATGGCTGGAACTCCGAGGGCATCGCGAACAACACCTGGGGCGACAAGCGGCACATCGACAACTGGACGTACGCCGCCTCTGACAGCGTCAAACCGTTCAGTTTCAACGGAAATCCGGCCCAGCCGGTGCTGAAAGTCACCAAGGACGACGGCAAAGAAGCGGTCAGCCCTGACGAGGAGTTGACGTACGTCGTCAACGTGGACGAGATCGGCGGCGAGCTTGACGAAGTGAACGGCACCGTCGTCGACTATTTGCCCAATGAGCTGGTTTTCGCAGCCGCCAGCGACGGCGGCGTCTATGAGCCGGAATCGCACACCGTGACCTGGACCGGCGTCCAAGTGCCGTTTGGCGGCAGCGTGACCCGTACGGTGACGGCCACGGTCCGCACGGACATCGAGCGCGGCGACTTCTACGCCGAAGCCGAGAAAGACCGGCGGCATGAGTTCACCAATGTGGTGACGGGGAAGAGCGGCGATTGTGACGACGAAAGCTGCCAGCCCCCGGTTCCGGGCGGCACCGCCTGCGCGGAATCTGATCTGTGCGACACCGACACCGATTATGTGGAGGCGCTGCCGTACTGCCCCGAGGATCGCACCCTGCCTTACCCGGAGTGCCCGACGCCCACGCCCACACCGACGCCCTCCGAGACGGTCGAGCCGGACACCGGCGGCGGGAATCCCCAGCAGATCGTGCCGCCGGACGACCCCATCCCGTTCCCCGGCAAGCCCACCCCCACGGCGTCGGCAAAACCGGAGCCGAAGCTGGCCTTCACCGGGTTCAGCGGCTTATGGACGGTCGGCCTGGCGGGCTCGCTGGTGCTCACCGGCCTGGGCTTGGTGGCCAAGCGCAAGGGCGACTAGTCGTACCAGTTGATGTTCACCGCGTTGGTGGTCGGGGGCAACACCTCGACCACCTTCGCGCGCACCTCGCGGGTGAGCCGCAACACCTTGCGGGCCTTCGGGGAATCCTCCACCTCGGCCTCCGCGTCGTCTTCCAACAGGCCGAGGGCGGCGTTGATCACCGCTAGCTCCCGGTCAGTAACCCTAAGTTCAATCTCAGCCATGCGGGACACTTTACTACCCGCGTTGTTGAATCACGAACCTGGGATAGAATCAACTACCCTTGTAGGGTGCGTCTGCTAATAGCCAAATGCGAGGTCGATTACTCCGGCCGGTTGGACGCGCACCTGCCCGAAGCCACCCGGCTGGTCATGGTCAAGGCGGACGGCTCGGTCTCCATCCACGCCGACGACCGCGCCTACAAGCCGCTCAACTGGATGACCGCCCCTTGCCAGATCACCGAATCCGAAGATGGCCGCACCTGGACGGTCACCGGGGCGAACGACGACATGCTGCGCATCTCGTTTAGTGAGTTCTACTCCGACGACACCTACGATCTCGGCGAAGAGCCCGGCCTGAACAAAGACGGCGTGGAAGCCCAGCTCCAGGAACTGCTCGCCGCCCACCCGGAGACTTTCGGCGAGGGCTGGCAACTGGTGCGCCGCGAATACCCCACCGCCATCGGCCCAGTCGACCTGATGTTCCGCGACGCGGCCGGCCAACACGTCGCCGTCGAAGTGAAACGACGCGGGGAGATTGACGGCGTCGAACAGCTCACCCGCTACCTCGAGCTCCTCAACGCCGACCCGCTGCTCCGCCCCGTCCGCGGCGTCTTCGCCGCCCAAGTAATCAAACCCCAAGCCAAAGTCGTCGCCGAATCCCGCTCCATCTCCTGCCAACTCGTCGACTACAACTTCCTCCGCGGCCTCGACAACCCCGAAGACCGCTTGTTTTAATCTCGGCAGATGCTTCGTGTCGGTGGTCGCTCGGCTTCGCCTCGCTCCCGCGCTCTTGGTTCGCTCCAAGCGCTACGCGCGTCGCTCACTGTCGCGCTTCGCGCTCCGGACTCAATCGTCACGGTCGAATGAGCTTACGCTCGCTCTCCCGCTCCTCAATCGTCTGGATCCCCGAACTACGTTCGAGGATGACGTGAAAGTATGACCTCAATCCGTCATTCTCAGCCGAAGGCACTCCGACGAACAAAGGGTGCCTGAGGGCGGAGCCCGAACCGCACAGATAGTGCCTGAGGGCGAAGCCCGAAGACAATTTCGCGGCGGGAAGAAGGAGTACACTCGTGCGGGTGTCGATACGCGGTGACTTGAGGAATGTGGCGATTGTGGCCCATGTGGATCATGGGAAGACGACGTTGGTGGATGCGATGTTGTGGCAGTCCGGGGCTTTTCGGGCGAACCAGGAGGTCGAGGTCCGGGTGATGGACTCGATGGATCTGGAGCGGGAGAAGGGCATCACGATTCTGGCCAAGAACACCGCGGTGGATCATCAGTATGCCGATGGGCAGACCATCACCATCAACATCGTGGACACGCCGGGGCACGCGGATTTCGGCGGCGAGGTGGAGCGGGCCTTGGAGATGGTCGACGGGGTGCTGCTGCTGGTGGACGCCTCGGAGGGGCCGCTGCCGCAGACGCGCTTCGTGCTGCGCAAGGCGTTGGCGAAAAGGCTGCCGTTGATCCTGGTGATCAACAAGGTGGATCGGCCGGATGCCCGGATCGCCGAGGTGGTGGACGAGGTGTACGCGCTGTTCATGGACTTGATCGACGAAGAAGACGCCGCGATCCTGGATTTCCCGATCATCTACTGCGCCGCGAAGGCGGGCCGGGCGTCGATGACAGCCCCGGCCGACGGCGAGCTGCCGGAGTCGAAGAACCTGGAGCCGCTGTTCGAGCTGATCCGGGAGACGATTCCGGCGCCGCAGTATACCGAGGGCGCGCCGCTGCAAGCCCAGGTGACGAATCTGGACGCCTCGCCGTATCTGGGCCGGCTGGCGCTCTGCCGGGTGCTGGAGGGCGAGATCCATCGCGGCGAGCAGGTGGCCTGGTGCAAGGCGGACGGCACGGTGGCTGAGGTGAAGCTGAGCGAACTGCTGATCACCAAGGCGTTGGACCGCGTCAGCACCGATTCGGCGGGCCCGGGCGACATCGTGGCCATCGCCGGGATTCCGGAAATCACCATCGGGGAGACGATCGCGGATCTGGAGCATCCGGTGGCGTTGCCGTTGATCAAGGTGGACGAGCCGTCAATCGCGATGACGATCGGCATCAACACCTCGCCGCTGTCGGGGCAGTCGGGCAAGCTGCTCACCGCCCGGCTGGTGAAGAACCGGCTGGACACCGAACTGATCGGCAACGTCTCCATCCGGGTGCTGCCCACCGCCCGTCCGGACGCCTGGGAGGTGCAGGGGCGCGGGGAGTTGCAGTTGGCGGTGCTGGTGGAGTTGATGCGCCGCGAGGGCTTCGAGCTGACGGTGGGCAAGCCACAGGTGTTGACGCGCAGCATCGAGGGCAAGCTGCACGAGCCGGTGGAGCGGCTCACCGTGGACATCCCGGAAGAGCATGTGGGCACCGTCTCGCAGTTGATGGGAACCCGCAAGGCGCGGACGGAGCAGTTGGTGAACCACGGCGCGGGCTGGGTGCGCATGGAATTCGTGATCCCGGCGCGCGGCCTGATTGGCTTCCGCACCGAGTTTCTCACCCAGACCCGCGGCACCGGCATCATGAACCACGTCTTCGAGGGCTGGGAGCCCTGGGCGGGCGAGATCCGCACCCGGGTGACCGGTTCGCTGGTGGCTGATCGGCTCGGCCAGGTCACCTCGTATGCGCTGTTCAACCTGCAGGAGCGCGGCGTGCTCTTCGTCTCGCCCGGCGACGAGGTGTACGAAGGCATGGTGGTGGGGGAGAACCCGCGCCCGGAGGACATGGACGTCAATCCCACCAAGGAGAAGAAGCTCACCAACGTCCGCTCGTCCACCGGGGAGGAACTGGAGCGGCTGATCCCGCCGCGCCGCCTCTCGCTGGAGCAGTCGCTGGAGTTCTGCCGGGAGGACGAATGCCTGGAGGTCACTCCGGCCGACATCCGGATCCGGAAGGTCGAACTCAGCGCCCACGAACGCGCCAAAGCCCGCGCCCGCGCGAAGAATGACAGCTAAAGCGCGCAAACGGCAGTTGAGCTAAGCGGGAGGCATTCTGCATTAGACTGAGGCCCATGTATACCCCGAAGCACTACAAGATGTCCGACGAAGCCGTCATGGAGCTGTTGAACCGCCCGCAGTCGGGCGATTTGGTGACGCAAGGCCCCAACGGGATCGTGTCCACCTACACCCCGTTCATCTACGAGCCGAAGGAAGGCGAGCTGGGTTCGCTGCTGGGCCATCTGGCCTGGGTCAACGACGCCTGGAAGCACACGGGCAAGGAAGTGCTGGTGATCCTGCACGGGCCGGAAGCCTACATTTCGTCAGATTGGATCCGCGAGCCCCACGAGGATCAGGTGGTGGCGATCACCAACTTCGTCTCGGTACACGTCTACGGCGAGTTGATCGTGCACACCGATCACGATTGGGCGTTGGACGCGGTGGCCCGCCTCTCGTCGGCGTTCGAGCCCAGCTACGACCTGCTGGAGGTCCCCAGCGAGCTGCTGGAGGGGATGCTGAAGGCGATGGTGGCGTTCGAGGTGAAGATCACCCGGATCGAGGGCCACGCCCGGATGAGCCAGAATCGCTCCCCGGAGCGGCTGGAGAAGATCATCGCCGGGCTGCGTTCGGTCGGGGGAGTGGAGGCCGCTTCTTGGATGGAGCGCTATTCGCTGCCGCAGGCCCGGGCGAAGGAGGCGTTGGTGCAGGCCGCCGCCGCGCGCCGGAAGCCGATTGCCGAGCACGAGTAGCCTTGGTGCGTTCAAGGAGTCAGATTTGAGAGTATTGGATTTCCGGGTGGCGAACCCACCCGAGTTGCCACGTGCCGAGGTGGACGTCGATTCGGTGCTGAGCGTGGTGGAGCCGGTGGTGCAGGCCATCAAGTGGCATGGGCTGCCGGCGTTGCAGCAGTTCACGCAGCAGTTCGACAAGGTGGTGCCCGAGCATTTCAGTGTGAACCCCGCCGAGTTGACCCGCGCCCTGGAGGAGTTAGATCCGAAGTTGCGCCAAGCCTTCGAGACGGCTATCGAACGGCGGCGCCAGGTGGCCGCCGATGAGGCTTTGGAAGTGGTGACGACGAAGCTGGCCCCCGGCGCGTCGGTCACCAACCGTCCGGTGCCGGTGCGGCGCGTCGGGCTCTATGTGCCCGGCGGGTTGGCCCCGCTGTGCTCCACGGTGTTGATGAACGTGATTCCGGCGCAGGTGGCCGGGGTGGGCTCCATCGCGGTGTGCTCGCCCCCGCAGGCCGAGTTCAACGGGCTGCCGCATCCGAGCGTGCTGGCAATGTGCGCGCTGCTCGGGGTGGACGAGGTCTACGCGGCGGGTGGCGCGCAGGCGATTGCGATGCTCGCCTATGGGATCGAGGGGCTGTGCCAGCCGGTGGACATGATCACCGGCCCCGGCAACGTCTATGTGACGGCCGCCAAGCGGCTGGTGCGCTCCAAGGTGAACGTGGATGCCGAGGCGGGCCCCACCGAGATCATGGTGTTGGCTGATGGCGACGCCAACCCGGTGTACGTGGCCGCCGATCTGGTCTCGCAGGCGGAGCATGACCCGCTGGCCGCGGCGGTGTTGGTGAGCGATTCGCACCAGTTGATCACCGCGGTGCGTGCCGAGCTCACCAAGCAGGTGAACGCCGCGAAGCACGCCAAGCGGATTCGCACCGCGCTGCAGGGCCCGCAGTCGGCGGCGATCTTGGTGCGCGATCTGGAGCAGGCCGTCGAGGTGGCGAACGAATATGCCGCCGAACACTTGGAGATCCACACCAAGAACGCGGCCGCGGTCGCCGCGCAGATCACCAACGCGGGGGCGGTCTTCGTCGGGCCGTATGCGCCGGTGCCGCTGGGGGATTACACCGCCGGTTCCACGCACGTGCTGCCCACGTCCGGCTTCGCGCACGCCAGTTCGGGCTTGACGGTGCGCAGCTTCACTAAGACGATGCAGGTGATCGAATACTCCAAGGCCGCGTTCGCCAAGGTGGCCGAGGTGGTCGAGGAGTTTGGCGCCACCGAGGATCTGCCCGCGCACGCCTTTGCCGCCAGCGTCCGCAAGGAGCCGGAAAAGTGATCGGCGTCCGTCCCGAGTTGGCTGACGAGCAGCCCTATGGGGCGCCGCAGCTTGACGTGCCGGTCCGCCTGAACGTCAACGAGAACCCGTACCCGCCGTCACCTGAGATTCGCGCCGAGATGGCCGCCGCCGTGGCGCAAGCCGCCGCAGCCGTGAACCGCTATCCGGATCGGGAGGCCACCGCGCTGCGCGAGGCGCTGGCCGCGTACCTGGGGCACGGGTTGACGGCCGAGCGGGTCTGGGCGGCGAACGGCTCGAATGAGGTGTTGACGCACCTGCTGGGCGCGTATGCCGGGCCGGGGCGCAAGGTGCTCGCCTTCACGCCCACCTATTCGATGTACCCCGAATACGCCCGCAACACCCACAGCGAGTACCTGACGATTCCCCGCGCCGCCGACTTCACCGTCGACCTGCCCGCCGCCCTCGCGGCCATCGAACGGCACCAGCCGGCGGTGGTCGTGATCGCTTCGCCGAACAACCCGACCGGCACCACCACGCCGTTGGCGAGCGTGCGGGCGATTGCGGCGGCCACCGAGGCGGTGGTGGTGGTGGACGAGGCCTACCAGGAGTTCTCGAACCATCCGGAAAACACCGCGCTGAACCTGCTGGGGGAGTATGGCAACGTGGTGGTGGCCCGCACCATGAGCAAGGCCTTCGCCTTCGCCGGGGGGCGCTTGGGCTACCTGGCCGCCAGCGCGCAGATCGTGGACGCCTGCCGGATCGTCCGGCTGCCCTACCACCTCTCCGCGCAGAGCCAGGCGGTGGCCTTGGTGGCGCTCCGGCACGCCGATGAGATGCTGGCAAGGGTGGACGAGTTGAAGCGCACCCGCGACGAAATGCTGGTCCGGCTCCCTCAACTTGGGGTCAAGGTCATCGGCTCCGACGCCAACTTCGTCTTGTTTGGGGAGTTCGAGAACCGGCATGATGTGTGGCAGCGGCTGTTGGATCAAGGCGTTTTGGTGCGGGAGGTCGGCCCGGCGGGCTACCTGCGCGTGAGCGCCGGCACTCCAGCAGAGATGGAAGCGTTCTACACCGCGCTGGCGAACCGGTAAAGGAGGAAGCATGGGACAACGCACCGCGACGCTGAAGCGCGTCACCAGCGAGTCTGAGGTTCAGCTTCAACTTGACCTTGATGGCAGTGGCCAAGCCTCGATCTCGACGGGGGTCGGCTTCTACGACCACATGCTCACCGCGCTCGCCAAGCACGCTTTGATCGACTTGACGGTGCAGACCACCGGGGACACCCACATCGACGGGCACCACAGCGTCGAAGACACCGCGATCGTGCTCGGCCAAGCCTTCGCGCAAGCCTTGGGCGACAAGGCCGGAATCCGGCGTTTCGCCGACGCCACCGTGCCGCTGGACGAGGCTCTGGCCTTCGCGGTGGTGGATCTGGCCGGGCGGCCCTACGCGGTGATCGAGGGCGAACCCGAAGGGCAGCAATATGCGCTGATCGGCGGCTCCGGCGTGCCGTACGCCGGTTCGCTCACCAAGCATGTCTTCGAATCCTTCGCCTTCAACGCCGGCATCTGCCTGCACGTGCGGCTGCTCGCCGGGCGCGATCCGCACCACATCGTCGAAGCCCAGTACAAGGCGGTGGCGGTGGCCCTGCGCGACGCGCTCGCCATTGAGCCGCGGCTGGCCGGGGCGATCCCTTCCACCAAGGGCGTTTTGTGACCACGGTCGCCATCCTCGATTACGGCTCCGGCAACGTCCATTCGGCCACCCGGGCGGTAGCCGCCACCGGCGTCGACGCCATCCTCACCGCAGACCGCGATACCTGTTTGGGCGCTGCCGGGCTGGTGGTCCCCGGCGTGGGGGCCTTCGCCGCCTGCATGGACCAGTTGCGGGCTGTGGGCGGGGACGAAATCATTCGCGCCCGCTATGCGGCTGGGCTGCCCATCTTGGGCATCTGCGTCGGGCATCAAATCCTCTTCGAGCGCGGCGTCGAGCACGGGGTTGAGGCCGACGGGGTGGGCATCCTGCCCGGCATCGTGGAACGCATCCAAGCCGAGGTGCTGCCGCACATGGGCTGGAACACCGTGCAGCCGCCCGCCGCCTCCGGGCTCTTCGCCGGGATCGCGCTGGAGCGCTTCTACTTCGTACACAGCTACGCCGTGCGGGTGCAGACCACCGGTGCCAACACCTGGACCGAATACGGCGGCGACCGCTTCCTCGCCGCCGTGGAAGTCGGCCCGCTGTCCAGCACCCAGTTCCACCCAGAGAAGTCCGGCGAAGCCGGGGCCCGATTGCTGCGAAACTGGATCTCCTCATGGGCAAACTGACCGTCATTCCCGCCGTCGACCTCCAAGGCGGCCAAGCCGTCCAGCTCGTCCAAGGAGTGGCGGGCTCCGCGAAGGTCTTCGGCGATCCGCTCGCCGCCGCCCAGCGTTGGGCCGCCGAAGGGGCACAATGGCTGCACGTGGTCGACCTGGACCGCGCCTTCGGCACCGGCTCCAACGCCGAGATCGCCGCCGAAATCACGCGTACCCTCAACCTCAATGTCGAGTTGACGGGCGGCATCCGCGACACCGAAACCCTCAACCAGGCGCTGGCCACCGGCTGCGCCCGCGTCAACATCGGCACCGCGGCCGTCACCAATCCCGCCTGGGCCGCCGACGCCATTCAAACTCACGGCGAGCGCATCGCCATCGCCCTCGACGTCCGCGACGGCCAACTCGCCACCCACGGCTGGGTCGACCAAGCCGGCGACCTGTTTGACACCATCGAACTCTTCGACGCCATCGGCTGCGCCCGCTACGTGGTCACCGACGTCAGCTCCGACGGCACCCTCACCGGCCCCAATCTCGACCTGCTCCGCCTCATCTCCGCCGACACCAGCACCCCGATCACCGCCTCCGGCGGCATCTCCACCCTCGCCGACCTCGAAGCCCTCGCCACCATCCCCACCATCGACTCCGCCATCGTCGGCACCGCCCTCTACTTGGGCCACATCTCCTTCGCCGACGTCCGCTGACGCCGCACCCCCGTGCTCGCGGCTCCGCGAAAATGTCCTCGCGAAGCGACCACCGAGGCGGAGCCAGCGCGGCGCGTTAATCACGCGGGAGCGAAGCGACCACGGCGGCGGGCGACGGTGTCGTCAAGCGAGGCGAAAAGTCCAGGCCGGGTCGCGGTACTTGGTGGTGTCGACGGTGTGGGCGAGGGGCATACGCGTCAACGGGGCGGGGAGCTGACGCGTCAAATAATCGATGGTGTCGCGGTGGGAGAGGGCGGTGTAGTTGCGCAGCGGGTCGGGTTGTTTGGCGGCGGAGCGGACGCCGCGGGGCTGGACGGCGGGCTGGCCGATGCGGATCAGGGCGTTCATGGCGGCGGCGTCGATGTCGTAGGCCAGCGCGGTGTGTTGCAGCACCAGGGAGCGGACCCGCTTTTGGGCGGCCCCGGCGAGCTTGCCGGAATCGGTGGCGATGTCGTTGACGTCGGCGAAGTGGGCGGGCACGCCGAGGGCGAGCAGCGCGTCCAGCAGCCAGGCGTTCAGGTGGGCGAAGGAGTCGCGGAAGGACAGGCCGGCGACAGTGGCCAGCGGCGCGATCTGGGTGATCACGATGCTCTTGCCGGGCTCCAAGAACATGGTGCCGCCCCCGGAACAGCGGCGCACAATGTCGACGCCGCGGCGCGCGGCCGCTTCAACGTCAATCTCGTTGGCGACCGACTGGGAGGCGCCGAGCACCAGCGCCGGGCGGGCGAGATCCCAGATGTAGGCGATACCGGCGGAATCGGGGTCGCGGACCAGCGCTTCGTCGAGGGCGCAGTGCCAGGCGGCGTCGGAATGCGGAATTGCCTCGAGCAGGACGGTGCGCATTCGCCCATTCTATGGGCATACCGACTAGACTGGGGAGTTGGTATAAGTAGGAAGGAAAGGCATGAGCGGTCATTCCAAATGGGCCACCACCAAGCACAAGAAGGCGGCGATTGACGCCAAGCGCGGCAAACTGTTCGCCCGCTTGATCAAAAATATCGAGGTCGCGGCGCGCACGGGCGGCGCCGATCCGGCCGGCAACCCGACGCTGTATGACGCCATCCAGAAGGCGAAGAAGAATTCCGTCCCCGCGGACAACATCGATCGCGCGGTGAAGCGGGCCTCCGGCGCCGAGGCCGGCGGCGCGGATTGGGCGACGATCGCCTACGAGGCGTATGGTCCCGGCGGCGTCGCCGTGCTGATCGAATGCCTCACCGACAACAAGAACCGTTCCGCCTCCGATGTGCGCATCGCGGTCACCCGCAATGGCGGCCAGATGGCCGATGTCGGCTCGGTGGCCCGGCTGTTCAACCGCAAGGGCGTGGTGAAGGTCGAGGCCCACGGGGCCAAGCCTGCCACCGAGGATGACGTGCTGGAAGCCACCCTGGATGCCGGCGCCGAAGATGTGCGCGACGATGGCGACGTGATCACCGTGATCTCCGAGCCGAACGATCTGGTCGAGGTGCGCAAGGCCGTGCAGGAGGCCGGATTTGACTACGAGGAAGCCGAGGTCGGCTTCGTCCCCACCTTCACCCAGGCGATCACCGACAAGACCACGGCCGAGAAGCTGTTCAAGGTGCTGGACGCCCTGGAGGATCTGGACGACGTGCAGAACGTCTACTCCAACGAGGACATCCCCGACGACATCCTCGCGCAGTTGGACGAGGAGTAGCCTTGCGGGTCATCGGCGTCGATCCAGGCTTGACGCGCTGCGGCATCGGCGTCATCGAAGGTACCATGGGCCGGATGCCCAAGCTGGTCTCCTTCGGCGTCATCACCACCCCGGCGGAGCTGGATCACGCCAAGCGGCTGCTGCGCATCGAGGAGGGCTTGGCCGAATGGTTTGACGGCTACCACCCGGATCGGGTGGCCATCGAGCGGGTCTACGCCGATCAGAACGTGATCTCGGTGATGGGCACCGCGCAGGCCGCCGGGCTGGCCATGGTAGCCGCCGCCAAACGCGGGCTGCCGGTCACTTTGCACACGCCGACGGAGGTGAAGGCCGCGATCACCGGTTCCGGCCGGGCGGACAAGTCGCAGATCGGCAAGATGGTGGCCAAGATTTTGAAGCTGGACGCGCCGCCCCAGCCTGCCGACGCCGCCGACGCGGTCGCGTTGGCGATCTGCCACTTCTGGCGGGGCGCGGCCAGTGATCGCATCGAGGCCGCGATGGAAAAGGTGAAGCGATGATCGTCCAGCTGACGGGCACCGTCCTGACCGCCACCGCCACCACCCTGGTGATCGACGTCGGGGGAGTGGGCTTTGCGGTCCTCGCCTCCCCGAATGCGGCCGCCGCCGCCCGTCCGGGCGAGCCCACCACCGTCTTCACCTCGTTCATCGTCCGCGAAGATTCGATGACGCTCTACGGCTTCGCCACCGCCGAGGAGCGCGAGCTTTTCGAGCTGGTGCAGTCCGTCTCCGGTGTCGGCCCAAAGACGGCCCTGGCGGCGGTCTCGGTGCTGCCCCCCGAGGAGTTCCAACGCGCCATCGCCACCGAAAACCTGATGCGCCTCACCCAAATCCCCGGTGTCGGCAAGAAGGGCGCGCAGCGCATGGTGTTGGAGCTGAAAGACAAGGTCGGCGAGTTGGCCGTCATCGCCCACGCCGACGCTCCCGCCACCTGGCGCGATCAGGTCCGCTCCGGTCTGGAGGGCCTGGGCTGGTCCGCCCGCGACGCCGAAGCCGCCATGGATTCCATCGCCGATCTGGCCAACTCCACCCCGCAACCCAGCGTCGCCACCTTGATGAAAGCCGCCCTGCAAGCTCTCGCCAAATGACGCTATCCTTTTTTCATGGGGCAAAATGTCGAAGCCGCGAAGTTCCTCCGCGCCAAGCGGGAGCGGATCACGCCGACCCACGTAGGCTTCTATGCCGCGCCGCGGCGGCGGGTGAAGGGGCTGCGCCGCTCCGAGGTGGCGCAGTTGGCCGGCCTGAGCGTCGAGTACTACACCAAGATTGAGCAGGGGAATCTGGAGGGCGTCTCCGAGCAAGTCCTCATCGCCATCGGCAGAGCCCTGGAACTCGATGACGCCGAGTTGTCGTACCTTTACAACCTGCGGCAGCTTGATTCGCATTTCGCCACGCGGATCCATCCGCAGATTCCGCCGGTGCCGCAAAGCTACCTGCAGGTCCTCGACAGTGTGTTTCCGCTGCCGGCCTACCTTTCCGACAGCCGTCTGAACGTGTTGGCGTTGAACTCGGTGGGACGGGAATTGTTCTGGCCCCTCAAGGCCCATGAGCTTCCGGTCAACTTGTTCCGCTTTACCTTCTTGGACGAACGGGCGAAGGAAATGTACCCGAAGTGGGAGCGGCACTTCAACGACAAAGTCGGCATCCTGCGGCGGATCATGGGCGAATTGCCCGCCGACAAAGAATTGACCGCGCTGGTGTCCGAGCTGTCCCAGGCCTCAACCGAGTTTCGACAGCTCTGGGATGAATCAAGCGTCCGCCCATATTCCCGGCGGCAAACCACCTACTGGCATCCGCAGGTGGGGGAGTTGGACCTGCTCTTCAACATGTTCAAGTCCAAACCCCCGGAAAGCATCGCGCTCTGCCTGTTCACCCCCGAACCCGGCTCTCCCTCCGAAACGGCCCTGCGGCAATTGGCGCAACTCGCCACGTCAAATAACTAGCTTCCTTAAAGCTAGTAAAACTAGTACCAGTTTCCCGGCGCAACCGGGCGTTGACAACGTGCAATGATGAATCCAACGGCGTAACGAAAGTTTTTCGTTCGTTGGCGACGCTGACAACGACGATGCCTTCAGCCCGCGCCGTCAGGTACTCCCAGTACCTATCCCATACTCACAAAGGAGAAACAATGCATAGCTTCAGACGCAAGCTGAAGACACCTATCCTGGCTTCGTTGAGCATCATCCTCGGACTGTCCACGCTGGCAGTTGTGGATACCGCCCACGCGGCGCCCACCCTCAGCATCGATTCCGATCTCTACTGCTCGGTGTTCACCACCGGCAAGAGCACTTTGAAGGAGATGTACGGCCTCTATTTGGACTGCGGCGCAGATTCCAAGGCTACCTTCACGTTGAGCGATCCGAGCCTCGACAACTCCAAGATCGACTCGTCAAACGCCACCGTCACCCTGGTCGACGGTGACGGCTACTACGCCGACGAGTACATCTTCACCGCCACCAGCCTGCCGACCACCTGGACGGCGGGCTCGCTGGAATACACCATTGACGGCGAGGATCTGCAGATCGACTCGCACGACTACGCCACCGCAGACGCCAACTCGGGCCGCGAATGGAGCTGCCTCGGCGGCGACGGGCACGGCAACTACTGGTTCAACCTGAAGGTCTCCGGCATTGAATACGACGGCAGCCCGCTTCCCGACCAGGTCTTCCGGCTGCACGTCTACGTGTACGGATACAACTACACCTCGGACGCCATCAGCCTGTACCCGACGCCCATCAACCTCACTCCGGTGATCGCATCGCTGTCCACCAAGGCCACCGCTCCGACGCCGGGCGCCGCCCCGATCTTCACCTGGGTCGGCGACGCGGCCGCTGACAAGCCGAACTTCGTGGACCGCACGGTGGACGACATCTACGTCACCTGGCCCACCGGCGTGAACGCCTCGGCCGTCACCGCCAGCGACGTCACCATCACGCTGAAATCCGCCTATGGCGACACCAAGGTGCTCACCGCCTCCGATGATTACGTGGTGAACAGTTCGGCCGGGGAGACCCAGATCGCCATCAAGTATGTGAACTGGGCCTTCATCCCGGTGTATTCCACCATGACAGTGAGCGTGGACACCAGCGTGCTCACCGGCACCCCGGTGACCTCGGCGACGCAGAACTACAACATCGCGAGCGTCTGGGTCTACGAGGCGCAGCAGGGCGGCGGCGGCACCACCGTCGACGGCACCGTCACGGCGTACAGCTTCTACGGCCTGGCCAACCTGACCAGCGTCGACCAGCTCTTCTCGGCGGCCACCTACACGTTGCGGGCCACCGTGGGCGGGCAGACCGTCTACTACGCGGCTGACGGCACGCTTACCACCAGCGCGGCGCAAGCCAAGGTATATGACGCCTCGGGGGCCACCGATTCCAACACCCGGTTGATCGGCAACACCCTGTTCGTCACCTCGCGCGCAAACCGCACCGAGCACAAGGTGGTGGACGGCGAGCTGATCACCTTCACCAAGGTGTACTCGGGCGGCAGGTTGCTCACTCCGGTGCAGGCTGATCCGGGCCTGCTACCCGCTCCTGGTTACGCGATCCCGTGGGGCACCTCCAACTGGATCACCCACGAGAAGTGGGCTTGGCAGCCAGTCATCGGCGAAGGCTGGACGGGTGTTGATGTGCAGCCTTACACCGGCCGCTACGGCTACACCGTGGACAAGGGCGCCACGCAGCAGTTCACCCCGTCGGACGGCTCGGTGGTCTGGAGCATCGTCGGCACCGTGAATCCCGGCACCACCATCACCGCTGACGGCCTGCTCACCATCAGCCGCTCGGAGACCGCCGCCAAGTTCGGCATCGTGGCGACCTCCACCACGGACACCAGCTCCGAGGGCGTCGGCGCCATCGAGATCACCGTGCGCACGCCGTCCACTCCGTTGAACCTCGGCCCGGCGGTGACCCTCACCAGCGATGGTCCCACCGGCTATCAGGCCACCTTCCGCTATCAGGCGCCGTCCGGCGTCTCGCAGGTCAACCTGTACGGCGAATGGTCGTTCTCCGATCCGACGCTGATCACCGGCATTGGCACCGGCGAGCGCAAGCTCGGCGACGATTGGGAAGTCGGCGACATTCCGGGCCCAGACGAGTCCTGGATCTCGGTGCCGATGAATCTGGGCGCGGACGGCATTTGGACGTATACCATGTCACTGCCGCCGGGCACCTACAGCTACGGCTTCACCCATGATTGCGTCTCCGGCGCCTCCGGCTGCACCCGCTATTCCGATCCGGCCAACGAGCCGTGGTCGAACCAGCCCGCCCAGGCTGGCAGCGGCCTGCCCACGCAGACCATGAGCCAGATCTACGTGCCGAAGAACCCGGCCTTCCCGACTACCGGGCAGGAATTCCTCGCCCCGGTGGCCCCGAGCGAAGCGGGCACGCTGACCTGGCTGCAGTACGCCGATCCGGATTCGACAAACCCCGTGGGCTACCGGTTGGTGGCCGTCTATCTGCCGGTTGACTACGATCCGGCGCGGGCAGTGCCGTATCCGACGCTGTACATCACCCACGGTTCGGGCGGCAACTCCACCGACTGGTACTCCCAAGGCCAGGCGCAGGTGGTGTTGGACAACGCCATCGCCGACGCGGCCACCCAGGGCATGATCGTGGTCTCCACCGACAATGCGGGTATCGCAGGCGACGCCACCGGCTATGCTGACGATTTCGTCAAGTATCTGATCCCGGCGGTGGAGAGCGCCTACAACGTCTCTACGCTGCCCGCGGACCGGGCCTTTGCCGGCTACTCGGCCGGTTCGGCGCGTTCCACGGCGCTGCTGCAGAACTACGGCACCAAGTTCGGCTACTTCGGGATCTGGTCCCGGCGGGACGCCTACACGGAGCCGACGGCTGAGCAGTGGGAGAACATGAAGAGCCCGTACACGATCCTGTTGCTCTGCGGCATCTCGGATTACAACCGCTCGGGCGTCTCCGGCTTGGAGCGTTGGACGATCCGGCGCGACAACTATCTCGCCGGCGGGTTGACGAACGTCGTCTCGCACTGCGGTCCGGGCGTGCATGGCTGGGATGTCTGGCGCGGCAACCTGAACGAGTTCGTGCGCACCGTCGCCTTCAAGGCCACCGGCACCGAAGTGACCGCGGTCACCGGCGCGAAGGCTTGGGCGGCCGCCACGATCACCGCGACGGTAACCCCGAAGTCCACGTCGAACGCGGCCGCGAGCGGCACCGTCGAGTTCTATCTCGGCTCGGCCACCGGCACCAAGATCGGCGAAGCCACTGTCGGGGCGGACGGGAAAGCCACCGTGAACGTGGTCTTCGAGCAGGCGGGCGCGCAGCAAATCGTGGCCGTCTATTCGGGTGACAACTACCTGAACACCTCCACTTCGGAGGCCTACAGCGTCACCGTGGCATCCGGCACCGATCCGAGCACCGCAGCGGCCATCGCCGAGGCGAAGTCGGGCCTGGAGGCTTTGATTGCTGGTGCCAACGCGATCAAGACGGACGGCTACACCGCGGCCACGGTCGGCGCGCTGACGGCGGCGGTCACCGCGGCCAAGACGGTAGCGGCTGACCCGAATGCCACGGTGGCCCAATTGCAGGCGGCGATCGCCTCGATCAACACCGCCATCGCCGCGCTGGCAGTGGAACCGCCCACCACACCGAAAGCCAGCAAGGTGACCACCACCTCGGTGAAGGTGACGGCAAAGGCCTTCAAGAAGGCGTCGAAGCCGAAGATCACCGTCACCGTGAAGTTGTCCAGCGGCGTCGCCAAGGGCAAGATCGCGGTTTACGTGAACGGCAAGAAGGTGAAGACGGTGAAGGTGATCAACAAGAACACCGTGATTCAGCTGCCGAAGAAGTACTCCAAGGCGATCAAGGTCAAGGCCAAGTACCTGCCGAAGTCGACCGCCAAGAACGGCACCGCCAAGACCTCGGCAACCGTAAAGGTCAAAGTTAAATAGTCAGCTCCCTTAGTAGAGATGGGGACGTGGCCTCAGATATTGGGCGTCTGGGGCCACGTTCACCTTGCTATGGGGAACTCAGTGTTCGGGGCCGACTTCGGGGGTGGTGACGCCGAGGAGTTCGGCGGGGGTGACTTCGACTTCGGGGGCGTGCTTGAAGATGACGGCGCCGAGCGGCGGGACGACGACGGTGGCGGAGGCCGGGTAGCCGTTCAGGCCGTCTTCGGTGGCGATGATCTGGCCCAGGTTGCCGTGGGCGTTAGTGCCGTCATAGACGCCGGAGTCGGTGTTCAGCACCTCTTTCCAGGCGCCGGTGTACGGCAGCCCGATGCGGTAGCGGGTCCACGGCTCGGAGGAGAAGTTGACGACCACCGCGAGCACCTCGCCCTTGGCGTCCTTGCGGATGTACGAGTAGGTGTTGCCGCCGGCGTCGTCGGCGTTGATCCACTGGAAGCCCGCCGGATCGGAATCCAGCTCCCACAAGGCAGGATGCGCCAGGTACAGCTCGTTCAGGTCTTTGATCAAAAGCTGCATCCCGTGGTGGCCCCAGAGCCCGGTGACCCACCACTCCAGGCCGATTGACTCGTTGAACTCGGGCCGTTGCGCGAATTCCTGGCCCATGAAGAGCAATTGCTTGCCGGGGAAAGTCCACATGAAGGCATAGAAGGCGCGCAAGGTGGCGAACTGCCGCCAGGCGTCCTGCGGCACCTTGTTGATCATCGAGCCCTTGCCGTGCACCACCTCGTCGTGCGAGATCGGCAGGATGAAATTCTCCGAATAGGCGTAGATCATCGCGAAAGTCATCTCGTGGTGGTGCCACTGCCGGTAGATCGGCTCCAACCCCAGATAGCGCAGCGAATCGTTCATCCAGCCCATGTTCCACTTGAAGCCGAACCCCAGCCCGCCCTGGTCGACCGGCTTGGTGACCCCGCCGAACGAGGTGGATTCCTCGGCGATCATGGTGACGCCGGGCACCCGCTCATAGAGGTGGCGGTTCACATAGCGCAGGAAATCGATGGCTTCCAGGTTTTCGTTGCCGCCATACTGGTTCGGCACCCACTGGCCCGGTTCGCGCGAATAGTCGAGGTAGAGCATGGAGGCGACGGCGTCCACCCGCAGCGCGTCGATGTGGAACTCGGTGACCCAATAGAGCCCGTTGGAGACCAGGAAGGACTTCACCTCGTTGCGCCCGTAGTTGAAGATGTAGGTGCCCCAATCTTTGTGCTCTCCCTGGCGCGGATCGGCGTGCTCGTAGAGGGCGGTGCCGTCAAAGCGGCCCAAAGCCCAATCGTCTTTCGGGAAGTGCCCGGGCACCCAGTCGAGAATGACGCCGATGCCCGCCTGATGCAGCTTGTCCACCAGGTAGCGGAACTCGTCCGGACGGCCAAGACGCGACATTGGGGCGAAGTAGTTCGTCACCTGGTAGCCCCAAGACGGCTCGAACGGATGCTCGGTGACCGGCATGAACTCCACATGGGTGAACCCCTGCCATTTGACGTATTCCACCAGCTTCTCGGCCAACTCCAGGTAGGTGGAGACCTCGCCGCGCCGCCACGAGGGCAGATGCACCTCATAGATGCTCATCGGCTCGCTCCACAGATGCCCCTTGGAGCGCTTGTCGATCCAAACGTCGTCCGCCCAGACGTACTTGGAGGTGTAGACGATTGACGAGTTCGCCGGGGCCTGCTCGGCGAAGAAGGCCACCGGATCGACCTTCTCGTGCCACTGGTCGTCCGCGCCGAGGATCTTGTACTTGTACAGCGTCCCGGTGCCCAAACCTTCCACAAACAGCGCCCAGACGCCCGAGCCGGGCACCAGATGCATCTCGTCGCCCGTCCACCAGTTGAAGTCGCCGTCGACCAGCACCCGCTTGGCGTTCGGCGCCCACACCGCGAAGCGCACCCCTTTGATGTCGCCGCGCTCGTCATCGTGGACGACCACCTCGTGCGCGCCGAGCCGCTTCCAGCATTCGGTGTCGCCGCCATTGTGGAAGCCTTCTAAGTCCCATCCAGTAAGTCCACCGGCTAAATCGTGCGTCATTTTGCAACCTTTCCCGAGTTTATCGGTAACTCCATTATCGCCACACGCGCAGGATGTGGGCGGGGTTTTCGGGAGGAAGCCGGACGAAATTGTCCTGATCCCAATGGAAGTAGGAACCGGTGAGCCGATCCTCGACGGCGAAACGCGCCCCCCAATCCAGCCCCAGGTCGGGCATGTTGAGATGCACCCAGCCCTCCTCGGTGGCGTCCGGGTTCAGCGAGACCACCATCAGCATCACGTCGTCGCCGTCGCGCTTCGAATAGGCGATGATCCGCTCGTTCTCCACGCCGTGGAAGTTGAACTGCCGCAACTGTTGCAGCGCCGGATGCTTGTGCCGGATGTCGTTCAGCGAGCCGATCAGCAGGCTGAGGTTCGGCTCGGCGGTGAAATCACGGGGCCGGAACTCGTATTTCTCCGAGTTCAGGTATTCCTCGCGGCCCGGCGCCAGCGGCTCATGCTCGTAAAGCTCGAAGCCGGAATAGACGCCCCAGGACGGGCTCATGGTGGCGGCCAGCACCGCCCGGATCGCGAAGGCGGCCGGATTGCCCGACTGCAGGAAGAACGGGTTGATGTCCGGGGTGTTGACGAAGAAGTTGGGCCGGTAGAAGCTGTCCATCAGGTGGCTCAGCTCGCCCAGATACTGCTCCAGCTCCCACTTGGCGGTGCGCCAGGTGAAGTAGGTGTACGACTGGCTGAAGCCGAGCTTGCCCAGCGAGTGCATCATCGCCGGCTTGGTGAACGCCTCCGCGAGCGTGATCACCTCGGGGTGCTTTTCGCGCAGTTCGGCGTGCAGCCGCGCCCAGAACGGCAGCGGCTTGGTGTGCGGGTTGTCCACCCGGAAGATCTTGACGCCGTGGCTGATCCACAGCTCGATGATTCGCCAGATCTCGGCGTAGATTCCCTCTGGATCGTTGTCGAAGTTCAGCGGATAGATGTCCTGGTATTTCTTCGGCGGGTTCTCGGCATAGGCGATGGAGCCGTCTATCCGTTTGGAGAACCACTCAGGGTGCGCGGTCACCCACGGGTGGTCGGGGGAGCACTGCAAGGCCAAATCCAAGGCGACTTCCAGGCCCACCGACTCGGCCTTGGCGACGAAGCGGTCAAAGGCGGCGAAGTCGCCCAGCTCGGGGTTGATGGCGTCATGCCCGCCGTCCGCGTTGCCGATCGCCCACGGGGAGCCCGGATCGTTGGCCGTCGGATCGAGGGTGTTGTTGCGCCCCTTGCGATACGAGCGGCCAATCGGGTGGATCGGGGGCAGATAGACGACGTCAAAGCCCATCGCGGCGATCTCCTCCAGCCGGGTGTGGCAGTCGTCAAAGGTGCCCGAGATCCACTTGCCTTTCACCTGCTTGGCGCCCACCGAGCGCGGGAACAGCTCGTACCAGGAGCCGCACAGCGCGCGCTCCCGATCCACGAAGATCGGATACTCGGCGGTGGGGGAGACCAGGTCGCGTGGGCCGTATTTCTCCATCAGCGCGGCGAGTTTCGGATCGAAGGCGAGCTTCAGCAGGGCTTCCGGGCCAGCCTCGGCCGTGAAAGCGGCGGCAAACTTCTCGCAAAACGCCAGATCGCGCTTGTTTTTGACGCGGGGAGCCACCCGGTCGAGCAGCGCCTGGAACTCGGCGGCGACCAGCTCGGTGTCGATCCCGGCGTGCAGCTTGGCGTCGGCGTTGTGCAGCCAGGTGTGCCAGGGATCCGACCAGCCCTCAATGCGGAACCGCCACAGCCCGGGGGCATCGAGGCGCACCCAGGCCTCCCACGGGTCGAGGCCTTTGGGTTCCAGCGCCTGCATCGGGACGAGCTTCTCCCGGCCCTTCGGGTTGACGAGCACCACCGAGGCGTTCACGGCGTCGTGGCCTTCGCGGAAGATGGTGGCCCGGATCGGGATGAGCTCGCCCACCACCGCCTTGGCCGGATACGCCCCGCCTTCGATGACGGGGGAGATGCCGGTGACCGGAATCCGGCCAAAACCACTCAAGATGTCTGTCGTGGGCTTCGTTGCCACTTCAACTCCTTTGCTATGCCTGGTTCGGGACATCCGCCTTCAACACCACTACCGTCCATGCTGGCACGTGCAGCACCGATCCGGTGGCAAGCTCGCCGGTGGGCAGCTCTTCTTCGAGGCCGGTGTGCACCGCGATCTGGTAGGAACGGGCCCACGCGCCGCCGGGAAGCTGGAACTCGACCGGCCCGGAGCCGGCGTGGAAGATCACCAGGAAGGCGTCGTCGATGTCGGAGACGTACATGCCCAGGGTGCGGCGGTCCCACTGGTACCACTGGTCGTTCGTCATCTCCAGGCCGCTTTCGGCGAACCAGGCCACCTCGTCGCGGCCCATCCGTTTGCGGTTCGCGTCGCGCACCTCGACCGCCCAGCGGAAGTTTGACGGCCGCAGCACCGGATGCTTGGCCCGCAGCGCCAACAGCGCCTTGGTGAGCGCGGAGAGGTCGTCCCAGTGGTGGGCGGGCTTCCAGTCCACCCAGGAAATCTCGGAATCCTGGCAGTAGGCGTTGTTGTTGCCCTGTTGGGTGCGGCCGAACTCGTCACCGGCGACGAACATCGGCATCCCGGTGCTGAGCAGCAGGGTGGCCATCATGTTCTTCGCGGTGCGGCGGCGGGCGGCGAGAATGCCCGCGTCGTCCGTCTCGCCCTCATAGCCGTGGTTGTTGGAGCGGTTGTCATCCGAGCCGTCCCGGTTGTACTCGCCGTTGCGTTCGTTGTGCTTCAGGTTGTAGGTGACCAGGTCGCGCAGCGTGAAGCCGTCATGCGCGTTGATGAAGTTCACCGAGGAGAGCCCGGTGCGCCCGCCTTTGTCGAAAATGTCGGAGGAACCCGAAAGCCGGGTGGCCAACTCCTGCACCCCGTTGGCGTTGCCGCGCCAGAAATCGCGCATGTAGGAGCGGTAGACGTCATTCCATTCACTCCAGCCGACGCCCCAGCCGCCCACCTGGTACCCGTACGGGCCGATGTCCCAGGGCTCGGCGATCATCACCTTGTCGCGCAGGGCGCGGTCGGCGGCGATCCACTGCTTGAACGGGTGGCTCTGGTCGATCTCATGCTTGCCGTTGCGGATCAGGGTGGAGGCGAGGTCGAAGCGGAAGCCGTCCACGCCCATCTCGGTGGCCCAGTAGCGCAGCGAATCCATCACCAGTTGCAACACCTGCTCCTTGGAGGTGTCCACCGAGTTGCCGGTGCCGGTGACGTCATAGTCGTCATGGTTGTTGTTGATGAGCCGGTAGTAGGCGCCGTGGTCGATGCCCCGGAAGCAGAGCGTGGGGCCGGTGTGGCCGCCCTCGCCGGTGTGGTTGTAGACGACGTCAAGGATGACGGCGATGCCCGCGTCATGCAGCGCGGAGACCATGTCCTTGAATTCCTGCACCTGCTCGCCCATGGTGCCGCTCGCGGAGTAGCCGGCGTGCGGGGCGAAGAAGCCCAGCGTGTTGTAGCCCCAGTAATCCGTCAACCCGCGGCCGATCAGGAACGGCTCGGAGATGTAGTGGTGGACGGGCAGGAACTCCACGGTGTTGATGCCCAGGCCCTTCAGGTAGGCGATGTTGGCCTCGGAGGCGAACCCGGCGTAGGTGCCGCGCAATTGCTCGGGCACCTGCGGATTGCGCTTGGTGAAGCCCTTCACGTGCGTCTCGTAGATCACCATCTGGCTCTGCGGGATCGGGGTGGCCAGCGGCCGGGCCGGCGCCGAGGGGCCGACCACCACCGAGAGCGGCACCGCGAAGGCGGAATCCTTGGTGTCCAGCTTGTAGTTGTTCTTCTTGGTGTGGTCGAAGATCGGGCCGGTGTAATCGACGTCCGCGGTGATCGCCCGCGCGTACGGGTCGAGATGCAGCTTCGCCGGGTTGAACCGTTCGCCCTGATCGGGATCCCACGGCCCGTGCAGCCGGTAGCCGTAGCGCTGCCCCGGACCGACGCCGGAGACGAACACCCGCCAGACGCCGTCCTCGCCCAACGTCATGTCCACGTTGTGCTGGGTGCGATCCGGCGACACCAACGCCAACTCCACCCGCGTCGCCCGCGGCGCCCACAGCTCAAAGCTCACCCCATCTGGACTCGGCGTTGCCCCTAACGGCATATTCCTTCCCTTTCGATAAATCCCTTTGGAAAGGATAACCGAATTTAGTTGCCGAGATTGGTGTTCGCTTCTCTCACACGTTCTTTGTCCTCCCTAATGCCTCCGGCATGGTCGGACTGGATTCCCAGCCTGCGGCTGAGAATGACGGCAAGAGTTAGCGTCGCCTTCTGCGCAAGGTGAGGCCGATGCCAAGGGCGAGGCAGAGCAGGGCGGGAGCCACGAGATTGCCGATGGACGAGCCGGTGTAGGCAAGGTCGTCGGGGCCGGTGCTCAACTCCACCTCTTCTTCCGTTTCGGTATCGGACTCGGTGACGGGGTGCTGTGGCACTTCCAGCTTGGCCTGGTCGGTGGGCTGGACGACGGCGGATTCCGTCGGTGTCGGCTCATCGGTCGGTGTCGGCTCATCGGTGGGCGTGGGCTCATCCGTCGGGGTCGGGGTACCCGAATCCGTCGGGGTCGACGTGGGCTGGGTGACCGGGGTCTCCGAGGGCTCCACGACCGGCTTCGGCTTCTCCTTCCACACCGCGTAGAAGTCGTAATCCTGCTTCACCGGCGTGGTCGGGTTCAGCGAGTCGCCGGACGGATCGTCATAGTTGTTCCGCTCCGCCGGCACGTCGTCGCAGTCCTCGACCACCGTCGCTTCGGGATTGACGTTGTACCAACCGCAGAACTCGTACCCTTCGCGGGTCGGGTCGGAAGGCCAGCCCTTGGCGGAGCCATAGACGTCCTCCAGGGTGTAGTACTTCGCCTCGTCCAACTGCTCCCAGACGGCTTCGTTTTCTTCGCACTCGCTCTGGCTCAGGTATTGCGCATCGCTGCATTGATAGAGCGACGTGGGCACCTGGTAGCTGACTCCGTTTTCGAAGTCGTCACCGCCGAGATAGTGCTTGATCTCCCCGCCGTTCGGATAGAACACCACGGTGAACAGATCCGGATCGAAGCGCGGCCACAAATCCAGGGTGTACACCCAGGTATTGGTGTCGGCGTCGTACTGGGAGACGGTGTTGGCGGCGTTCAGGGACATCTTGTCGAAATCCCAAAGCAAGCCGCTGGAGTGGGCCCACGCGCCGGTCCAGCCGTATTCGGCGAAGCCGTCGGTCACCCAGGAACGGTCGTGGGTTTCATCGGCGGGCTGATCGCCCACGGTGTGCGTCAGCGTGTCCTCGTCGCCGTTGGCCAGCTTGTCGCCCGCGGCCAGCCCGGCATACTTGCACGCGCCGCCGATCAGCGGCTCGAAGCCGCCGTCCACCCATTCGCAGCCGTCGGCCACGGTGGAGATGAACTTGCCGTCATACTCCATCCCGTGGAAAACCACGTTGTAGGTGCTCCAATGCGCGGTGATCTCGATGTCGCCCTGGTAGCCGTACTTGTTGATCAGCTCCCAATCCAGCACCTCGCCCGGCTGGTAGTGGTCGGCCTCGCCGTCTGGCCCGTCGGCCACCGGTTCAGCTGCGGAGCCCTCCGCATCAGCGAAGCCCATGCCGGTGACGTTCGGCACCTCGTCCACCGTCTTGCCGCCGATCTTCACGGTGTAGTACTCGAAGCTGCGGCCTTCCCATTGCGGGACGGTTTCGGGGATCGCGTAGCTGAGCTCGTCATAGCCGCGGCCGTCAATGCCGGCTCCGGAACCGGCCTGGAGCTGGTAACCGGGCTGGTAGTCCTGGCCATCCCAATAGAAGTAGTTGCGGTCGTCCCAGCCGTCATCACCGTCGGAGATGGTGGTGGCGGGCAGGTGGGAGACCTGTGCGTTCTCCCGGTCAGTGTACTTGACGCGGTAGCGCCACTGCGCCAACAGCTTCAACTCCTGCCAACCGGTGGTTTCGCTGCCCTCGGTGAGCACCACGTCGCCGGGCTGGTAATCGCCGCTCAGGTGGGGCCCGGTGGCGCTTTCCACCGCATTCGCGTCCAAAGCCAGCGACACGTCCGGGTTCTGGAGTTGCCGCGCGGTGGCGTCCTTGGTGCCGCTCACCACGTCACCCACATAGGCTTCGTAATGGTCGAAGTGGTAGCCGGCCAGCGTCGGCTCGCCGTCCTGAGTCTTCTCGCCTTGCGCGGCGGCCACCCGGTAGCTGCTGATGATCTCGTCGTTCTCGCCGAGGATGAGCAGGTCGTCAGTGTCCCAGCACTGATCCGCCTTCGGCTGCGCGGCGGAGACCGGATCGTTCGGCACCACCTGGCAGTCGTCGCCCACATAGTCGACGTTCACGGCCAGATCCGGGGCCAGGGCCTCCACCTGCGCTCCAGCTTGATACGCTGCCGAGTTGGTGCGGTCAGTGTAGTAGACCTGCTTGGCCCACACCGGCGTCAAGGTGTAATTCCAGATCGGCGCTTCCATGCCCTCGCTTTGTTTCAGTAACTCCCGTTTCGGCACTGAAAGCTCACGAAGCGTCTCGCATTCTTCCTCGGTGGTGTATTCGGCATTCGTCTTATATTCCCGGATGTCGCACTTGCCCAGCTCCCAGGTCTTGCCGGCCGCCGTGCAGGAATCCTCATTGTGGTACTGCGAATCGGTGCACTTGCCGGCGTTGGTCTGATGTTTGTACGTCCAAGAGCGGTTTTGGCCGACACAGGTGGCCTTCTCATCCATGTCCATCACGGTGCGTTGCCCGTCTTTCACGCAGATGCCCATCCCGGAGGAGTCGTCCCAGCTGACCTCGACGTTGTGGCCCAGGCAGTTGGCGATGGTGCCGTATTCGTGGGTGGGGTCTTCCGGCAAGCCGTAATAGGTGAACGGACCGGATTGGGCGCCACCATAGAGCAGGGTGCCGGTTTTGTAGTTGTAGCAGATCATCTGCAGCGGTACGTACCGCGCCTTTATCTTCCCGTTGGCCTGCCCCAGGCACTCAGCCTCGGTACCCTCATAGATCGGGGTGATGCCTTTGTACACGTAGAGATCGAGGGTGGTCGTCCCCACGGCGCAATACGGGCCCGCGTGGTCCTCGGCGAAGCCATTCCGATTCTTGCTTAAGCAGGCGGACACGCTGGTGAGCACGTAGGGGTTGGCAGAGCAGGTGCCGTTCACCCAGGTGGCGTTGCCACCCTCGCAGGCGGCCTTGGTGGTCGACACGCCGTCGGAGCAATAGGAGAGGTCTTCGTAGGTGGTGTACGAAGTCCACTTGCCCTGCACCTCCCAAGTGCGCCCGTCTTCCCAGGTTTCGCCGTGGCCTTCGCACTCCCAGGAGGTCTCATATTGCTCGTCGGAGCACTGGCTGGTGGCTTGACGGGTGTAGCCCTCGCCGGTGACCCAGCCGTAATCGTCCTCGACGTACGGGTCGTACGGATCGCCGTTGGCGTCCAGATTCTTGCCGACGGCGACGATCTCGTCACCCGGCTGCACGATGAGCAGGCCCTTGGTGTCGATGTTCTTGAACTCGCCCTCAGTGTCGTAGAACTGGTCTTCGACGACTTCGCCGTCCACCTCGGAATCCACATACGGGGAGCCGTTCACCATGATGGTGGTGAGCGAGTTCTCGTGCTCGTCCAGATCGGTCTCGGGATTGTCTTCCACCGGCTCATAGCGGTTGGTGGCCGGGGTGGCGGTGGCGATGGAATCGTTGCCGACATAGTCGTAGCCCAGGCCGTTGTTCTCCCCGGTTTGGGTGGCGCAAGCGGCCGTGAAGCCCGACCCCCAGCCAGTGTCGCCAGTCTCCGCGGCAGATGTGGCATACACCCGGTCGGTGGCGGGTACGGAGACGCCGTCAAGGGTCGTGCCGGTGACATGGGCCAGGGTGTATCTGCTGGAGAAGTCCAGGTAGTCGGCGATGCCGTTGGCCGTCCCGCTGGTGTGGGTCCATCGGTATCGGCTGTTATACAACCAGTGGTCGTAGTCCCAGCACTGCGCCGCGTCGACTTCGGTGTAGGAAGTGCCATATGCCTTCACCTGGTACCCCAGGAACACATAACCCTCCCGCTGCGGGATGTTGTCGGTGGGGACGGTGTAGCTCGGGTACACCCGGTCTTCGCCGGTGTCCGCGTCGGTCACCGCGCCATCGCCATCGCTGTCTTGGGCGGCGGTGGCGCCGAGATTGGCGACGTGGTAGCCGTCCTGGAGGTTGTTGCCGTCGGCGGAGGTGTCCAGCACCCATTCGCGGTTGTCTTGCTGGCCGAGCGGTTCGACAGCTTCGTAGGAGCTAGCGGTGCCGGCCGTAATGCAGTTGTCGCCGGCGTCCAGGCTGTTGGCGGCGGCGGCGGTGCCTTGGGACCAGCAGGTTTGCCGCAACTGCTGCCCGACCGAGCGCAGCAACGGCGAGGTACGGGTGTAGTTGGTTGACGACGAGATCGGGTATCTGGTCACAGTACCCTCGGGGGTGCCAGAGACAGCGACTTTGGTGGTGGCGGTCTCGGCGTACTGGCGCTGGTCGAACGAGGTGGCCGGGCTGCCATCCTGGTCGGCGCCGGAGAGCCTCCAAGTATAACCTGTATAGGCCAGGCAGTCGGCTCTGGAGGTGAGCGTGGTCTGCAGCACGCCGTAAGAGTTGTAACACTGGCCGTAGGTGGAATCCAACCCCCAGCCGTTCACCGGGTACTCGATCGCTTCCGAGCCGCCTGCCGGGGTGTATGACCCGGTGTAGTTGGCGATGTCGTCAGCGACGGTGGATCGGGTGGCGGTGTACCAGTAGGACGAGTCGTCGTACGGATCAGCCGGGGTCCGGCCCTTGGAATCCACCAACACGGATTTCGACGTGTCCGGGGTGAGGTAACCGTCAGCGGTGCCGTCAGTGTCGGTGAAGCTTGGCAAGGTGCCGTTGGTTTCGCCGTTGGAGACGAAGCTCACCTCGGTGCTGGGGAGTTGGTCTCCGGGGTGCAGGTCGGATTCTTTGGCGCGGTCGCTGCTGTCGGTGGAAGCGGTGGCGCGGTCGTAGGTGTAACTGTCGGTAGAGAGCGTGCGGACGAACGGCTGGGAGAACCGGTGCGACGGATTGCCCAGGAACTTGCTGCCGCCGCGGAAAAACGCGGCGAAGTACTCTACGCCCAGGTTGTAGTCCGGTTCGAGGACTATGCTGGTCAGGTCATTGACGATTTCGTTGGTGTCCCGGGGGTCGGTGCGGCCGTCGGAGTAGAGGGACAGCCCGCAGTTGTAGTCGTAGACGCCGGAGCCGTCGTTGCGGCCGTTGGAGTAGAGCGGCTCGCCGGTAGCGGTGTCGACGCCGATCGGGTAGTAGTAGTGCTCGACCGGCTCCTGCTCCTTGCCCGCCGGATAGGCGAACCGGAGCTTGACGTCGTCGGCGACATAGTAGGTGTTGGCGCAGGCCGAATCGATGGTCCGGAGGCCGCTCGACTTGTCCGTGTTGGTGTTGGTGAAGCCGGTGGCGCTATAGCCGCTGCCGCCCAATCCGCCCAGCCAGATCATGCCATCGTTATCCGACGCCGTCCCGTACACGGCGCCCAGGCCGATGTTGCCGATAAGGTCGGCTGCGGTGACCAACTCCCGCCC